>JAZKHY010000007.1:0-76830 GCA_040385105.1 Pseudomonadota bacterium | reverse complement strand
GGAAGTTTCTCTACGCGGCACGGCGTGGAGGAGCGGTTTTTTTACAGCCTCGTTAGGGCTCCACATGAATCCCGACGACTTTATTTCGGCCATCGTGAAATGCGTTCACGCGGCTGCCGTAAACGACACGATCTCCGTTCTTGCCGAAGGCCCCGCTGGTCGTAAGCCACCCGCACTTCTTGTCGAGTTGAGCGCTTGGTTCAATGAGCTACCCAAAGCCGATCGTGAGCGCCTTCACCAAGTAGTCGAGCAGGCCGTTCATTCCGCCCTGTTCGGGGTTCTCTGCGTTGTTGATGGTGTTCGGCCTATCGACAATTCCGATGAAAAGGTCAAACTTCAACTGCTTGCCTCGCGCGAAGGTGAGAGCAAGTTGCTCAACACTGAAGACGGCGAATACCTTCATGACACATACCAAGGCAAGGTCTATGAGCGCGTGTTCGGCCGCGAACCCTAACCCCTCCGTCAAGGGGACGTCCCGAAAGCGGGCCGCCCCTTACGTCGAACGTTAGGCGTCACGCACATTAACGCCAATTCCGTCGCGAGCTAGACAGGAGGTACTCCATGAAAGCGCTTTTTTGGGTTGAGCGGCTCGAGTCGCATCAGATGCGATTGATTCAACACATCACACGCGACAGTGGCCAAGAAAAGCTTGGGCGTGGAGTGATGGCCTTGCTGCTGGCGTTTCTCTCCTCGGTGGCCCTCGCGGCGCCTGACGAAGAAGTTCTGGGCAAGTCCAGGGGCTATCCCGTCTGCCCCGACGCGAAGGGTATCTACTCGCCCGAGTGGTGCCGCGTGGGCCTGTTCAGTCACTACGCCGACGTCTATCCGTCGCGCGTGGTGAAGAAGTCCGACAGTCCACGCCTGCTGAGCAGGGCCGCTCAGGAGCCCGCGCTTGGCATGGACAAGTTCCTTGCCGAAAACCGCAACACGGGGCTCCTCGTCATGCGCGGCGACACGATCCTCGCCGAGCGCTACCAGTACCAGCGCAACGCCGGGCACCGCTTTGCTTCCATGTCGATGGCCAAGACCGTGGTCGGCATGCTGGTGGGGATCGCGCTGGCCGAGAAGAAAATCACCTCGATCGATGACCCGGCCGAGAAATACGTTCCCGAGCTGAAAGGCCATCCGTACGGCGAGACGCCGATCCGGCACCTGCTCACGATGACCTCGGGCGTGAAGTTCTGGGAGGCTTACAACGGCTACGACGACGTGACGAAGCTCGCCACGGCGATCCTGTACCAGGCCGGCCCGGGCGGTGCGGCGGCCGTGCTGCCGTACCGCGAGCGCGTCGCGCCGCCGGGGCAGCGCTGGTCCTATGCCTCGTCCGAGACCTTCGTCCTCGCGCTGGTGCTGCGCGGCGCGACGGGCGAGAGCCTTTCGGACTACACGACGCGCAAGCTCTGGCAGCCCATGGGTGCCGAGTCCGACGCCGCCTGGAACATCGATCCGGCCGGCAACGAACTCGGCTATTGCTGCCTCAGCGCGACGCTGCGCGACTGGGCGCGCCTGGGGCTGCTGCTCGCCGATGGTGGCGCGCGCGACGGGCGGCAGGTCATCCCCGCAGACTGGGTGAAGGCGGCCACCAGCTCGCAGGCACCGTATCCCGGTTACGGTTACCAGACCTGGGTTTCGATGCAGGAAGACCGCTTTTCCCTGCGCGGCAACAGCGGGCAGTCGGTGTCGGTCCACCCGGCAACGCGCACCGTCGTGGTCCACACCGGCGTTTACCGCATGAGCAGCAACGCCGTCGCAGCCGTCCACGACAAGTTCTTCGACGGTGTCCTGAAGTCGCTCGGTAACTGACATGCAAGTGCGCGCCTCTTTTGTCGCAGGGCTGCTGGCGCTTCTGTTCGGCTTGCCCATGCTCCTGGCGCTGGCACCTCCCCTCGTTCGCGCATGGCGGCACAAGGGCGCCGTGGTTGTCTTGAACGCGGAGGGTGTTGCTGACGCCAGAAAGAAGGGTGACTTCATCCCCTGGCCGGGCATCGGCCAGGTGAATCTCGGCGTGAGGCAACAACGCGCACTTCCTGTGTTTTGAGTGCAGAAAGACCGAACAAGGGCCGCCCGGGCGGCTGGTCCGCAAGCCTGTAGCTGCGAGGGGGCGCCGCCTGCCCCCTCGCTTGAACTTTAACGGTGCGCCTACTCGCGCGGCTCCCTCCCGTAGGGCGTGCCCAGCACATTTCGCGCACTCTTCAGCCGGCTGTGGAACAGGCTGTTCAGGTTGCGCAGCATGGCGCCGAGCTGCTTGTGGTCCATCTGGTGCAGCACGGCGCCCGAGATCATGACCGGGTCGATCAAGATCTCCAGCAAATCCAGCGAACGCTGGACATCGTCCAGGCCGTTGAGCTGGTCGCTCATGTCTTCCACAAAATCATGGGGAAGGCTTGGGTTGGTAATGGAGCGCAGCTCGCCATCGTCATGGTCGGCAAGCTCATGGCTCGTTGGGTCGCAGGTACTGGTCATGTCTTAATCCCGAATTGGAAGTCAAGAGATGCCGCCGCCTGTACTGCTTGTGGTGTCCCAACGATGATTGATTTATAGGAATGAAGGCGGCAGCTCGAACGGGTTAGAGGGACCGGGCATCTCCAGTGGAAAAACCGGCAGGCTCTTTCGAGTCCTCCCGTCCGAGCCGCCTGATGCGAACGAACGGAAGGCCACCTGCCATAGATGGCGTCAGTGGCCTTCGCCACTGGAGATGCGGTCGGGCCCTCTAAGCCCGAGCCCACTTTTTGTGTGGGCGTAATGACTTTAGCACTTCTGCGAAGCGACGCCCGGTGGAGTTGCCGCCCCTGTGCCAGAATTCAGCGGGAACGCTTTGGGACTTTTCTTTGGATGCGATCTTCGCTCTGGCCCCGAGGTAACCGCGTTGTTCCGACCACCCCATGACTCCCACCACCCGGCGTGTTCTCCAGGCCGTCCTGTATGAAGTTTTCGCCATCGCCTTTGTCGGGCCGGTGCTGAGCTTCGCGTTTGACAAGCCTCACGGCTCGACGCTTGCCCTGGCTTTCGTGCTGTCCAGCATTGCGCTGGCATGGAACTACATTTTTAACGCCATGTTCGAGCGCTGGGAGTCGCGCCAGGCCGTCCGGGGCCGCTCGTTCGCCAGGCGCCTGGCCCATGGCACCGGCTTTGAAGGCGGCCTCGTCGTCATACTCGTTCCCGTCATGGCGTTCTGGCTGGAGATCTCCGCATTTGAAGCCTTCCTTGCGAACCTGGGCCTCCTGGCGTTCTTTTTCTTCTACGCCATTGCATTCACCTGGGCCTTTGACAAGGTGTTCGGTCTTCCGGAGTCCGCGGCCAGGCGGGACTAGACTTGCCAGGCCAGGCACACAGAAAGAAAGGCGCGCATGATGGAACCGATGGAATCCCGTTCAGACGCAAGGAGCAAGCGCCTTGCCGCCAGCCCTGCCGAGGTGTTTGCCGCCATGAGCGACCCGCTGCGCGTTGCCAGGTGGTGGGGGCCGGCAGGGTTCACCAACACCATCGACCGGTTCGAGTTCCGGCCCGGCGGCCAGTGGCTGCTGACGATGCACGGCCCTGATGGCAAGGACTACCCGAACGAGAGCCGGTTCACCCGCATTGTGGCCGACCGGCTGTTCGAGATCGAGCATCTCAACGGGCACCATTTCTTTCTGACCCTCGAACTGGTGCCGGTGGATGGCGGCACCGAGGTGAAGTGGCAGCAGACCTTTGATACGGCGGAGCACTACGCACGCATCGCCGAATTCGTGGCTGGCGCCAACGAGCAGAACCTTGAACGGCTTGCTGCTGAAGTGCAGCGTGGCAAGGGCGCTGCCTGAGCCGGTGCCCGCCTGCTACGGGCCCGGCGCCGGCCTGCGGTACTGGATGGTGGGCAAGCCCTTGAATTCCGTGCGCGTGAACTCGCTGTACCCGCACTTCTGCGCAACCCGGATGGACGCCACGTTCTCCGGCTTGATGATGCAGCAGGTGGTCTTGCTGCCAAAGTGCCCGTCGCCCCAGGCAAGCACGGCCTGCACGGCCTCGGTGGCGATGCCGCGCCCATGCGCCGGCGGCGAGAAAGCCCAGCCTACTTCCGGCATGCCGTCCAGGGAGGGGCTGATGTCCCGCTTCCAGTCTGCAAAGCCGACGTCGCCTATATAGCCGGCGCCGCCCTTGAGCGCGACCGCCCAGTAGCCAAACCCCATGAGCTGCCAGTGCCCGCAGTACCGCAGCAGGCGCACCCAGCTCTCTTCCCGCGTCGCGGGCTTGCCGCCAATGTAGCGCGCGACTGCAGCGTCACCCCACATCGCCGCCAGCGGCTCGAAATCGTCCAGGGTGTGCGCCCGCAGGACCAGGCGCGCGGTTTCAATGATGGGAAGGGTCATGCAGATCCGCCTTGTGCAACATGCTGCGCAGAGTTTATGCCGCCACGGTTGCTCCGGCTAAACTCGCGCTGGGAATGAACCACAGGAGAGAGTGTGCAGACCGCATTGACAATCTTTGCAGCCTTGCTCGGCCTCGTTGCCGTCGCAGTTTTCCTCATGGTGCGCAGCCACAGGAACTGGGTGGCCAGGCAGACGCCGGCCGGGGCATGGCGCAGCGAGGTGGAGGGTGGCCAGGTTACGTTGACGCTCGAAGGCGGCCCTGCGGAGGGCACCTATACCCGGGTCGCTGAAACGGCCGGGGTCGGCACCAGGGAGTCCGGGCGCTGGCAGTACGCTGCGGGCCGGCTGCAGATTCGCGTGACAGCAGCAGACACGGGAAGCCAACCCGGCCCTGGTGCTGACAGTCACTACACCGTGCGCTTTCTCGGGCCGGACCAGATAGGTATTGAAGGGCCGCATTGGCCGCGGCTGGAATACAAGCGCGTGCCTCCTGTCGCATAGAAAGCGATTGCACATGTCCAAATCAATCCGCCGCCCCCAGGTATGTGTCCTCGGCAGCGCAGACCCTGGGTCTGCTGCTTGGGAACTGGCCGGTGAGGCCGGGGGACTTCTTGCCAGGCTTGGCATTACCGTGGTCAGCGGGTGTGGCAGCCCGGCTACCAGGGTCGCGGCGGAGCGGGCGGTGAGCGCGGGAGGCCTTGTGGTCAGCATCATTCCGCCGGACCAGATGCCCGCGCCGGATTGGCCCGCCACCGTCGTCATCCCGTGCGGCATGGGCGATGCACGCAACCTGCTGATGGCGCTGGCCGGCGATGCCTGCATCGTCATTGGTGGGCGTGCCGGCACGATCTCGGAGGTCTGCATGGCGTGGCTGCACAAGCGGCCGTTGTTGCCGCTTACCGGTTGCGGCGGCTGGTCAGATGGGCTTTTGGCGAACCCTCCGGACGAAAGGCAGAATTCGCCCATCCTGCCCTGGGGCACTGCGGCGGAGCTTGAGGCGCAGCTTCGCGGGCTCGGGCTGGTGGCTGCACGGCCATCGTGATGGGCTGGCGCGGGCCGTTGCGGCGCCGCACATCGCCCGATGGCATCCGTCAATCCAGCGGCTTTTCCGCTGTCGGCTCAGGCGCAGCCTCGTCGGGCACTTTGGCAACGTCAGAGGCGTGGTGTTCCTGATGCGTCTTCTTGCCGGGTTGGGGCGTCTTGTCAGCGCCGGGGGAGACCTCTTCGTTGCGGTGCTTCTTCTCCTGGTGCACTTTTTTGTCGTGCGCAATGTTGCGTGGGTCGGTCATGGAGTCATCTTTCGGGTAGTTGGCCCTCATGGTCGCCGGGAAACATTGCGGCACGGGTAGGACAAGCCGCCGTCACAGCCGGGGACACGGCGCCCGTACTGCGCAGCCGGCCGGGGTCAATGCGCAGGCCTGGCCGCTGCCGGCGTCTCGGTGTGAATGGCGCACTGCCATTTGCTGCCGGTCTGGACCCAGGTGGACGTGTCGTTCATTTCCTGGATGGCCGACTCGTCCTTGCCGCGCGGCCCCACGCCCTGTCGGACGCGATACGTCAGGATGGCCGTGGTGTCATTGGGGAACACGACTTCCATGTCGCTCAATTCAAACGACTTCACCACCACCGGGCCCTGGTCGGCCATCTTGCGGTAAGTTGCATGGTCAAACTTCATGGCGCCGTGCGGGCTGACCATGAGTGCGGGCTCGGTCAGCATGTCCACCGCAGTATCTGAATCGTTGTCGACCATGGATTGCCAGAACTTCGTCTCCAGGTCGATGAGTGTCTTGTTGGGGGTTGGCATGGGTTGCTCCTTCTGTCGAAACTTCCATCCTGCGCCTTGACGGGCTGCACGATGCTCGGATGACGGGCTGTCCCGCCGTAGGGCGTTTCCTACGTGCTGCCGAAGTGCCGATAATCCTGACATCCCATCCAGCCCCTGAAGCATTCAAAGATGTCCATGCAAATCGAGCGTTGGCCCAGCAGTGGCAAGGGGCGTAGCCGCACTGTCGCATACAACGGCATGGTGTGGACGGTGGCAAATGCCACGGACAGTGCCGCGCCATTTGAAGAACAGGTGGCGCAAAGCCTCCAGATGCTGGAGCGGCATCTGGTTGAAGCTGGCTCGGCGCGCACGCAGCTGCTGTCGGTACAGGTCATGCTGGCCGACATTGCAGACCGCGCGGCCTTCGATGCGCGGTGGCAGCCATGGATCGGTCCGAACCCGGAGCACTGGCCCCAGCGGGCTTGCTTCCAGTCAACCCTCGCGCCGGGTCTTCTGGTGGAACTTGTTGCCGTGGCTGCGCCGGCTTCGAGCGGAGCCCATAGCCCATGACCCCCCAACCCTTTGTGCGCGAAGCCGGCTCCGGCCCTGGCGTCGTCTGCATTCATTCCAATGCAAGCAGCTCCAGCCAGTGGCGGGGCCTGATGGACTTGCTGTCGCCGCACTGGCATGTGATGGCGCCCGACTCTTACGGGTCCGGCAAAAGCCCGGACTGGCATTCCAGCCGCGAGATTTCGCTGGCCGACGAGGTGGCGCTGGTCGCGCCGCTGCTTGCTGGCCCCGGCGGGCCGGTGGTGCTGGTGGGGCATTCCTATGGCGCGGCGATCGCGCTGAAGGCGGCCTTGATGCACCCCGGGCGCGTTCGCGCACTCGCGCTGTACGAGCCGACGCTGTTCTCGCTGATCGACGCGCAGGGGCCGCCGCCCAACGAGGCCGACGGCATCAAGGGCGCCGTGCATGCCGCCGCAGCCGCGCTGGACAGGGCCGACCCGGACGCTGCTGCGCAGGCGTTCATCGACTACTGGATGGGCCCGGGCAGCTGGGCCGCGACGCCACCTGCGCGCAAGCCGCCGATTGCCACGTCTGTGGCGAATGTGCGCCGGTGGGCGCATGCGCTCGTCACCGAGCCGGCGCCTCTGGCCGCGTTCCGGGCGCTGGACATCCCGGTGCTCTACATGGTGGGCGACCGCTCGACGGCTTCCGCGCACGGCGTGGCCCGCGTCCTGCTGCCCGCATTGCCGCGCGCGCAGGCCCTGCGCTTCGAGGAGCTCGGCCACATGGGGCCGATCACGCATCCCGATACGGTGAACGCGGCCATCCAGAAATTTCTTGCCGATGCAGCCTGACCCCTGGCTCCAGCGCTGGCTCCCGCTCATTGTTGGGCGGGCTGCAGGCTCGCCGGTTCTTGAACTCGGCTGCGGCGCCGGGGAAGACAGCGCGGTACTCGCCGCAAACGGCCTGCAGGTCCTTGGCATTGACCTGTCTGCGCAAGCAGTGGCCACGGCGCAGGCGCGTGTGCCGTCAGCGCAGTTTCTGGCGCGTGACCTGCGCGACCCTTTCCCACTCGGCCCCGCCAGCACCGGCGTGGTGCTGGCCAGCCTGTCGCTGCATTACTTTCCGTGGGTGGAGACGGAGGCCCTGGTGGCCCGCATCCATGAAACCCTTCGCCCGGGCGGTGTGCTGCTGTGCCGCATGAACTCCACCAACGACCATCACTTCGGCGCCTCCGGCCATCCGCTGATCGAGGAAAACTACTACCTGGTGGACGGCGCGCCCAAACGCTTTTTTGACCGTGACAGCATGCAGCGGCTGTTCGGGCAAGGCTGGCGCACGCTCGGCCTGGAAGAAGTGGTCACCCACAAGTACACCCAACCGAAGTCGGCGTGGGAGGCTGTGCTGGAGGTTGCAATACCGTGAAGAGAAACCGCAAGCGAGGCAGCAGAGCACATGATGAACAAATCAATTCCGGCAGCAAGCCCTGACGTGTACATCGCATCACTCTCCGGCTGGCAACAGCGCTATGCGCATGCGCTGCGCACAGCCGTCATGGAAGCCGCCCCGCTTGAGGAAGCAGTCAAGTGGGGCCACCTCGTGTATTTCTCCAATGGCCCGGTATTGCTCATCCGCGCCGAGGCGCAGCGCGTCCTCTTCGGCTTCTGGCGCGGCCAGCGGCTGCGCGGCATCGAGCCCCGGCTGAAGCCCGGCGGCAAGTATGAGATGGCGACGCTGCAGATCGTGGAAGGCACGCCGCTGGAGCGGGCTGTGGTCGTCCAGCTGGCCAGGAAAGCGGTAGCGCTGAATCTGGCGGAGGGCAATCCTGCGGACTTGGCCTCCATGAGAACTTGACTCTTCACGCCCTTGCAGGCGGTGATTAGAGGCGGCAAACATTGCCGAGCGGATTCGCGCCATCTCCCCCACAATACCGCCATGAAACTCCTGCCCCGCTGCTTCGCTCCAGCCTTGCTGGTTGCTCTTTCGCTGGTGGCTTCCGGCTGTGCCGTCAGCCAGACCACCTGCGACGCACGCTCTGCGGCATCGCCCCAGGCCTCGGGCGACTGCCACTTCAGGAACCTGCCCAACCCGGACGCCAAGCCCAACCAGAGCAGCTGGAAGATCTGGAGCCGCTTCTTCACCTCAACCAAGGAAGGGACGGTGCCGGTGGACCCGATCCCGGTGCAGCGGCTCACCCGTGCCTCGCTCGACGCGCTGGACCCTGCGGCCAACCACATCATCCGGCTGGGCCACTCGTCGCACCTGCTCAAGCTGCGCGGGCGCTACTGGCTGATCGACCCGGTGTTCGGCGAGCGGGTGTCGCCGGTGTCGTTTGCCGGGCCGAAGCGCTTCCACCCCACGCCGCTGCCGCTCACGGAGCTGCCACCGATCGACGGCCTGATCCTGTCGCACGACCACTACGACCACCTGGATGTGCCGACCATTGAATACCTCAACGGCAAGGTGCAGCGCTACTTTGTGCCGCTGGGTGTGGGCAAGCGGCTGCAGGAGATGGGTGTGAAGGCGCCGCTGATCGAGGAGTTCGACTGGTGGCAGTCGGGCCGCCACGGCGAGGTGCAGCTCACGGCCGCGCCGGCACAGCATTTCTCGGGCCGCACGCTGTGGGACCGCAACGAGACGCTGTGGGCCTCGTGGGTCATCCAGAGCGGCAGCGAGAAGATCTTCTACAGCGGCGACTCGGGCTACTTCCCCGGCTTCAAGCTCATCGGCGAGCGCCTGGGCGGCTTTGACATTGCCCTGATGGAAAACGGCGCCTACGACGACTACTGGCCCGCCGTCCACATGTCGCCCGAAGAAACCGTGAAGGCCTTCAAGGACGTGCGCGGCAAGCTGCTGTACGTGGTGCACAACAGCACCTTTGACCTGGCCTTCCACACCTGGCGCGACCCACTGGACCGCGTGACCGACCTGGCCGCCAAAGAGGGCCTGCCCGTGGCCACGCCCGAGATCGGCGAGGTGCTGACGCTGGGCAAGCCGCGCACCAACAAGCTGTGGTGGAAGAACCTGCGCTGAGCATGGACCCGCTTGCACCTGTTTACCCGCGCGCCGAGTATGTGCGGCCCTGGAAGCTGTTCACACTGGGCATCGGCATCGCGCTGCTGGTGGTGGGCTCGTTCTACTACGACGCCGTGGACTGGGACATCCCCATCAGCCTCATCATGGCGCTGCTGTCCTACGTGACGGCACCCTGGAGCCTGCGCGTCGTCATGGAGCGCCGCTGGAAGCTCTGGCCCGCCATGCTGCTGGCCACCTGGTTCACGGTGGACGGCAGCTACTGGATCTACTGGCACTTCAAAAATCCGGTGGCGCTGGAGCTGATGCGCGAGGCCAATTTCCTGGCCTCGCTGTCGCTGTATGCGATGTGCGGGCTGGTGTGGCTGTACCGGGGGAGCTTGCGGGAGATGCGGGCGGATGTGCGCGCCCGTCAGATCGTGTCCTGATACGCCGTGGACGCCGGCATCACGTCGTCCAGCAGTGTGTCCAGCATCATCAGGTCGCGGTACACGCCCAGCGGCAGCAGCGGCGGGCCCATGGCCTTGATGCGCATGTCGTGCTCGCCGAGCATCCAGCGCAGCACCCACATGCGGGCAGGGCGGTGCGGCCACTGCGCCGAGAGGCCGGAGCACAGCTGGAAGTCGTCCAGCAGCGCGGCATTGGCGGTGGACTGCGCGCCCCAGGTGGGCGCGTTCTGGCCGAAGCGGGTCTTGAAGGCGTCTCGCGCCACCTCCCATTCGGCATGCAGGTCCAGCTCCAGGTACAGCTCGCGCAGCTCCAGGAAGACCCAGGGGCTGGTGTAGCGGAAGTCCACCAGGTGCTGCTGCAACAGCAGCACGGCCGCATTGCGGTCGCCGCGCTTGCGGCGGCGCTCCAGCTTCTGGTCGAGCTGGTGCAGGTCGATCAGCGTGGCCTCGCGCCGCGAAGTGGTCTCGCCGATGGCGGTGACGTAAATGGCGCGGGCCGATTCGGCCGGGTTGGGGTCGTCGGGCAGGATGTCGTCCAGGCTGTTGACCCGGGTGACGATGGACGAGGGCGCGGCCGCAGGCTGCACGTCGGCCCAGAGCACCGAGTCTTCTTCCTGCCGGCGGCGCCGCCGCTCCATCAGCCAGCCCATGCTGGTGAGCAGGGCGATGCCGCCCAGGCCCACGGTCAGCGACACCAGGCCGGTGCTGCTGGCGTCGGTCATCTGCCGCAGTGTGGCGAGCGGCCCGCTGCCGGGTGGCTCGCCTGCCATGCCCGGCTGCGGTGGCAGGGTGCCTGCCTGGGCGGAGCCGACGGCGCCAGGCGCCGGTGCGGGGGGCCTCTCGGCCGGCACCTTGTCCAGCGAAAAGCTGAGCTTCAGCCGCGCGGCGTCTTCGCCGGGCGGGCCTGCGGGCGGGGTCAGGGCGGGCTGCATGCTCTGGCTGCGCTATGCCGGAAGTTAGCGCTCAGTAACTGTAAACGCCTTGACCCGTCTTGCGGCCCAGGCGCCCGGCGGCCACCATCTCGCGCAGCAGCGGGCAGGCGCGGTATTTGGAGTCGCCAAATTCGGCCAGGTACACATCCATCACGGCCAGGCAGACATCCAGGCCGATCATGTCGGCCAGCGCCAGCGGGCCGATGGGCTGGTTGCAGCCGAGCTTCATGCCGGCGTCAATATCGTCGGGCGTCGCAATGCCCTCGGCCAGCACAAAGAAGGCCTCGTTGATCATCGGCACCAGGATGCGGTTGACCACAAAGCCCGGTGCGTTCTTCACGGTAATGGGCGACTTGCCCAGCGCCTGGGCCAGCGCCTTGACGGCGTCGTGCGTCTCGTCGCTGGTCTGCAGCCCGCGGATGATCTCCACCAGCGCCATCAGCGGCACCGGGTTGAAGAAGTGCATGCCGATGAAACGGTCGGCACGCCCGGTGGCCGCCGCCAGCTTGGTGATGGAAATCGACGAGGTGTTGGACGCCAGGATGACCTCCGGCGCCACCAGCGCATCCACCTGCTTCAAGATCTTGAGCTTGAGCTCGTAGTTCTCGGTGGCGGCCTCGATGACGATGTCCGCCGCCTTCAGGTCGTCGTAGCTCGTGCTGCCCTGGATGCGGGCGAGGATGCCGGCCTTGTCGGCCTCGGTGATCTTTTCCTTGCGGATCAGCCTGTCCAGGCTGCCGCCCACCGTGGCCACGCCCTTGGCGACGGCCGCCTCGGAAACGTCCACCATCACCACCTTGATGCCTGCCACCGCACAGGCCTGGGCAATCCCGTTGCCCATGGTGCCTGCGCCAATAATCCCGACTGTTGCAATACCCATCTTTTGGTCTCCTGGAAACAACCGGAATAGTACAAGCACCTTACGGGCCAGCCCGATATTCGTTGTAAGGTGCGCCAGTCGCCCCGCATCCATACCGATTTCAGGGGGCCGGAGACAGAATGCAACAACCAGACTACATCATCATCGGCGGCGGTTCGGCCGGCTGCGTGCTGGCCGCCCGCCTGAGTGAAGACCCCGCCGTGCGGGTCACCCTGCTGGAAGCAGGCCCTGTGGACAGCAGCATCCTCATCCACTGCCCGGCCGGCCTGGCCCTGCTGGCGCAGAACGGCCAGGCCAACTGGGGCTTTGCCACCGTGCCCCAGCCCGGACTGAACGGGCGCCGGGGCTACCAGCCGCGCGGCAAGGTGCTGGGCGGCTCCAGCTCGGTCAATGCCATGGTCTACATCCGCGGCCAGCAGGCCGACTATGACGGCTGGGCCGCAGAGGGCAATGCCGGCTGGGCCTGGAACGACGTCCTGCCGTACTTCAAGCGCTCCGAGCACAACGAGCGTGGCGCCGATGCCTTCCACGGTACCGGCGGCCCGCTGAATGTGATGGACCTGCGCAGCCCCAACCGCTTCGGCCCGGTGTTCGTGGAAGCGGCAAGGCAGGCCGGCTACCCGGCCAATACCGACTTCAATGCGGCCAGCCAGGAAGGCGTGGGCCTGTACCAGGTCACCCACAAGAACGGCGAGCGCTACAGCGCCGCCAAGGCCTACCTCACGCCCAGCCTCGCGCGGCCCAACCTGCAGGTGATCACCGGGGCGCAGACCACCCGCATCCTGATGGAAGGCAAGCGCGCCGTGGGCGTGGAATACAGCCAGGGCGGCGAACTCAAGCAGTTGAAAGCCGCGCGCGAGGTGCTGCTGTGCGCCGGCGCGCTGCAGTCGCCCCAGGTGCTGATGCTATCGGGCATCGGCCCGGCGGCGCACCTGCAGGAGCATGGTATTGCGGTGGTGCACGACCTGCCCGGCGTGGGCCAGCACCTGCATGACCATGTGGATGTCGTGCAGGTGGTGAATGCGCCGGCGCTCAAGGACCTGTTTGGCCTGTCACTGGCCGGGGCCTGGCGCATCGTCAAGGCGGTGTTCGAGTGGCGCGGCCGCCGCAGCGGCATGCTGACCACCAACTTTGCGGAAGCGGGCGGCTTCGTGAAAAGCCATGAGGAAGAGGCTGCGCCGGACCTGCAGTTCCACTTTGTCGTGGGCAAACTCATCGACCATGGCCGCAAGACGGTGTTTGGCCACGGCTACTCCTGCCACGTCTGCCTGCTGCAGCCCAAGAGCCGCGGCAGCCTGAAGCTGGCCAGCGCCGACCCGCTGGCCGCCCCACTGATCGACCCGAACTTCCTCGCCGAGCGCGACGACATGGACCGCCTGGTGCGCGGCTTCAAGATCATGCGCCGCATCCTTGCGCAGCCCGCGCTGGCGGGCCTGCGCGGCCAGGAGCTGCCTGCGTCTGCCGGCGCGCAGACCGACGCAGAGATCGAGCAGTTCATCCGCAACTACGGCGACACCATCTACCACCCGGTGGGCACCTGCCGCATGGGCAACGGGCCGCTCGACGTGGTGGATGCGCAGCTGCGTGTGCACGGCATTGAGGGCCTGCGGGTGGTGGACGCGTCCATCATGCCGCGCGTGGTCAGCGGCAACACCAATGCGCCGGTGATCATGATTGCGGAGAAGGCGGCAGACATGGTCAAGGCGGCATGATCAAGTCGGCATGACGGGGGCTGCGTGAACAACTTCACGCACTGCGTGTTTTCGCACGGCGTGCGGCGAGGGTTAAGGTTTCTTTAGTGTTTGCATAAGTTCTTTTTAGGAACGCAGGGAGGCGCGTTTTCCTAGACTCCTTTCCACCCCAACCAACCAGAGGAAAGAGATCATGAAGAACGATTCGAAAGAAATCAGCGCTGTATCCGCCACCGCAGGCGCAGCAGCTGCAACCACCGGCGCCGCCCCGCGCTTTGACATGTATGGCGGCATCCACAAGGCGCTGCGCGCGCTGATGGCCGACACGCTGCTGGCCGTGGGCCGCATGGATGCGGACGACGCGCTGGAGCGTGCGCAGACCTGCCAGCGCGTGTTGCAGCTGCTGGACGCCTGCGCCTCGCACCTCAAGCACGAGAACGAGTTCATCCACACCGCCATGGAAGCGCGCGCCCCCGGCGCCAGCGAGCGCATTGCCCACGAGCATGAAGAGCATGTGCAGCACATCAACGCCCTGGGCGCCAAAGTGGCCGCGCTGATGGACAGCGCCGAAGCCGGCCGTGCCGCCGCAGCCACGGACCTGTACCGCAGCCTCTCGCTGTTCATCGCCGAGAACTACCAGCACATGCATGTGGAAGAGACGGCGCACAACGCCGTGCTCCAGGCCCGCTACACCGACGCCGAGCTCATTGCCATCCATGATGCGCTGGTGGCGTCCATCCCGCCGCAGGAGATGATGACCACGCTGCGCTGGCTGGTGCCTTTTGCCAACCCCGCGGAGCGCGCGGCCATGCTGGGCGACATCCGGTCCAAGGCGCCGGCGCAGGTCTTCGACGCGATCATCGACACGGTGCGCCCGCACCTGAGCGACAACGAGTGGGTCAAGCTCGCGCGCGCACTGCAGCTGCCGGTGGCGGCCGGCCTCGTCGAGCTCTGGTGAGTTTGGTCAGCCGGCGACTTCGGCCAGCTCCACCGGCCGCATGACGGCCAGCCGGAAGCGCCCGCGGCCGGTTTTCTCGATGCGGATATGCGGGCCGTGCTCGGCCAGCCGGCGCTGCAGCAGCACCAGCCGCGCCTCCAGGTTGTCGGCCACATCGGGCAGGCGGATGGCGGGGTCCAGCCGCAGTTCGCGGTTGGTGAATTCCGTCCGCCCCTGCGCCGCATGGTCGCCCAGCAGCTTCCAGAAGATGGCCCCTGCCACGCCCTTGATGAGGTAGGTGCCGTCGATGAACACGCTGTCGTTCGCCGGGTAGCGGCGCACCACCAGCGGTACGCCGGCCGCTTCGGTGGGCAGGGCCGTTGCCGGGGCTGCGGGCTCGGCTGTCTCGGCGCCGGCCTGCATCAGGTCCATGGCTGCGCCCAGGTGCCCGGCTATGGCCACCAGCGCATCCTCGTCCTCGTAGCTGAACTGCATGTCCTGCGGGCTTTCGGCAAACAGCACGCCCAGCAGGCGCCCGGCCGACAGCACCGGCACGGCCAACTGGCTGTGCGGCTCGGGCAGGCCGGGGTAGGGAATGTCGGTCGCAAGGGCCAGCTCCGGCTCGTCGGCACGCAGGCTGCGGCGGATGGCGTGGCTGTACAGGTAGGCATTGGTCATGTGCATGATGCGCACCGGCGTCTGCTCGCGCGCGGCCACGCCGATGACGCCATCGCCCATTTCGATTTCAGATCCGACGCCGGAGGTGGCATAGCCGCAACTGGCCACGGTGTACAGGCGCCCGGTGGCGGCATCGAGCATCAGCACCATGGCATGGCGCATGCCCAGGTGGTCGGCCAGGGTGGACAGCACCGCGTTGAGCGCATCGTCCAGCGCCGTTGCGCGGGCCAGCCGCTCGCTGGCGCGGCGCACCGCGCCCAGCAGGCCGGCACGCGCGGGCGGCAGCGGCAGCGGGTCGCCGGGCACGCGTTCGATCTCGCGCACCTCGTATACATCCGAGCCCCGCAGCTGGAACACGCCGGCCATGCCGCTGTGGGAGGCAATGCCGGCCAGCTGGGCCTTCATGCCCTCAAACAGCGCGCCCTCCGTCTCGGTGCGCAGATAGCGCAGTTGCAGGCGGTAGAAGGTGGCGGAGTGCGGGTCGATGACCAGCACGGTGGCCCAGGGCCGCACCAGGATGTTCTGCCGTGTCTTGTTGAAGAACTGGAACGAGAGCGCGACATGGCGCTCGTCCACGTAGTACACCTGCGAGATATAGGCCACGTTCGGCACGCTGTCCTCGTCGCTGGTGGCCATCATGGCGGGAACGGCGCCCTCCAGGCAGGCGCGGATGGCGCCCAGCGGCAGGGTCGGGTCGGACGCAACAGGCGCGGGAGGCGCAATCGGCGCCCCGCGCGGCGAACCCGTGCCGGCGGGCATGGCGCCTGTCGTAAGAGCCGCCCCGGCCCTGGGCCCGGGCGTCTGGTCAAAGGCCTGCGAGGGCTCGAAGCTGAGGGCGACCAGGTCGTCCAGGCTCCAGGCCAGCATGGCGCGGGTGACCCGGGGCGGGTGGCCCACCTGCGCGATCTCATGCTCCATCGATTTGAGGTAGCGCGCCAGCCCCGGCACATCGGCCTGCGTCGCCTGCCGGATCACAGGCCTGGCGGCCTTGAGCTGCACGGTGCGGTGGGTGGACGGCTCGCTGAACACGACGGCAATATGCCCCGACGCCTGGACATCCAGCAGCAGTTGCCGTGACTGGCGGCGCGACAGGAAGATGGTGACTGTCTGCCCGCCGTTGCCCAGCGCGCTGCCGACGGCGCGCATGATGCTGGGCCGGCCCAGCGCGTCGCAGGAGCCGGCAATCACCGAGATGCCGCGCTCCATCATCGCCAGCAAGTCCGGCGGGAGCAAGACTGTGGGGCTGGTGGCGGGCGCGGCGCTGCTCATGGCGCTACTCTAACTTCTAAACCGCTTCCTGGTGAGGGCCAGCGCAATCCAGAACGACACCACCGCATAAACCAGCATCACCGCCAGGCCGCGCACCGGGTGCTCGGGCCAGCGGTCCATGAACATCGGCCGCACCAGCTCGACCACATTGGTCAGCGGCAGCCAGTCCGACACCACCCGCACCACCGCCGGCAGCTGCTCGCGCGGGAAGAACACGCCCGACAGGAACATCATCGGCGTGAGGAACAGGGTGAAGTAGTAAGTAAAAAAGTCGTAGCCTTTGGCCAGCGCATTGAAGATGAGGGCAATGCACGAGAACATCACACCGGCCAGCATCAGCACGGCCAGCGCCACGATGAGCTTGGGGCTGCTGCTGATGCCCAGCGCCAGCATCACCAGCAGGATGGCGACCACGCCGAAGATGGCCTTGAAGCCGGCCCACAGCATCTCGGCCAGCACCACGTCGTCCAGCAGCACCGGGGCGTTCATGATGCCGTCCCAGGTTTTCTGGACATGCATGCGGGAGAAGGCGGAGTACAGCGCCTCGAACGAGGCCGCGTTCATCGCGCTCAGGCAGATGGAGCCACTGGCCAGGAACAGGATGTACGGCACCTTGGTGTCGCCAAGCTGTATTTGCCCGACGAGCGCGCCCAGGCCGTAGCCAAAGGCCAGCAGCCACATCAGCGGCTCGGCGATGTTGCCGATGAGGCTCGGAATGGCCAGCTTGCGCCACACCAGCAGGTTGCGCAGGAAGACCGGCCACCAACGCATGGACAGGGAAGGGGCTCGCCAGATGGAAGGTGTGGCGGAAGGTGTGAGGGTGTTCATCAGCCATCCTCCCGGATCTGGCGGCCAGTCAGTTTGAGGAACAGGTCTTCAAGGTTGGCCGGCCGGTGCAGCGTGCGCAGCGCGGGGTACGCGGCAAGGGCGGCGAGCAGGGGCTGCGCATCCTGCGTATAGAAGAACACCGTCTCGCCGCTGACCTCGACGCGCGCCGCAAACTGCTTGAGCGGCGAATCCACCAGCGCAAGGGCGCCCACGCCGTACACCTCCACCACATCCGGCTCCAGGTGCTGCGCAATCAGCTCGCGCGGCTTGCCTTCGGCAATCTTGCGGCCATGGTCGAGCACCAGCAGGCGGGTGCACAGGCGCTCGGCCTCGTCCATGAAGTGGGTGGTCAGCAGGATCGACTTGCCCTGCTGCAGCAGCACCTGCAGCCGCTCCCACATCAGGTGGCGGGCCTGCGGGTCGAGGCCGGTTGTGGGTTCGTCCAGCATCAGCAGGCGCGGGTCGTTGACCAGGGCGCGCGCCAGCGAGAGGCGCCGCTTCATGCCGCCGGACAGTTCGCCGGGCTTGCTGGCTGCCTTGTGCGAGAGCGCGGCAAACTCCAGCAGCTGCGGGATGCGAGCGCGGATGTCGGCGTCCTGCATGCGGAAGTAGCGGCCGTACACCATGATGTTCTCGGCGCAGGTGAAGTCCGGGTCCAGCGTGTCGAACTGGCTCACCACGCCCAGCTGCGCCTTGATGGCCAGCGCATCGGCCGGCATCGCCAGGGGCGCGGCGCCTGCATCCGGCTGGTAGGTGATGCTGCCGCTGCCGGGCGCGCTCAGGCCCAGGCACATGCGGATGGTGGTGGTCTTGCCCGCCCCGTTGGGGCCTATCACGCCCAGGCATTCGCCTGCGGCGATGTCAAAGGACACATCGCTGACGACGGTGGCGTCGCCATAGCGCTTGGTCAGGCCCTGGACGGAAAAGAGAGGCGGTTGCATGGGGAGGATGTTACCCATGGCGCGTCCCTTGTGCGTCGGTGGGCAGACGCAAGCCGCCACATGGGGTAAATTTGACGCCACTTCAACCTGCAACGCCCCTGGCGCTCCCCTGACCATGACCCCCATCGGTACCCCCCTGTCCCCCCACGCCACCAAAGTCATGCTGCTGGGCTCCGGCGAGCTCGGCAAGGAGGTGCTGATCGCGCTGCAGCGCCTGGGCGTGGAGACCATTGCGGTGGACCGCTATGAGAATGCGCCGGGCCAGCAGGTGGCGCACCATGCGCGCACCATCACCATGAGCGACCCGGCGCAGCTCAAGGCCCTGATTGAAAAGGAACGGCCCCACCTGGTGGTGCCCGAGATCGAGGCAATTGCCACGCCGATGCTCGAAGAGCTGGAGAAGGCCGGCACGGTGCGCGTCATTCCCACCGCGCGCGCGGCGCGCCTGACCATGGACCGTGAAGGCATCCGCCGGCTGGCGGCCGAGACGCTGGGCTTGCCGACCAGCCCTTATGTGTTCTGCGACTCGCTGGCCGAGCTGCAGGCGGCGATTGACGGCAAGATCGGCTACCCCTGCATCGTCAAGCCGGTGATGAGCTCCTCGGGCAAGGGCCAGAGCAAGATCAGCGGGCCTGATGATGTGAAGACAGCCTGGGACTACGCCATGGCCGGCGGCCGGGTGAGCCATGGCCGCGTGATCGTTGAAGGCTTCATCGACTTCGACTACGAGATCACCCAGCTCACCGTGCGTGCGATGGGTGAAGGCGGCAACATCGAAACGCATTTCTGCGAGCCCATCGGCCACATCCAGGTGAGCGGCGACTATGTGGAAAGCTGGCAGCCGATTCCGATGGCGCCGGCCGCCCTGCAGCGCAGCCGGGAGATTGCGAAGGCCGTAACCGACAACCTCGGCCAGGGCCATGACGGCAAACCTTCGGGCCTGGGCCTCTATGGCGTGGAGCTGTTCGTGAAGGGGAATGACGTCTGGTTCAGCGAGATCAGCCCGCGCCCGCACGACACCGGCATGGTGACGATGTGCACGCAGTGGCAAAGCGAGTTTGAACTGCATGCGCGGGCGATTCTTGGCTTGCCTGTGAACACCGCCCTGAAGAGCCCCGGCGCCAGTGCGGTGATTTACGGTGGCGTGGAAGCCAGGGGGATTGTGTTTGACGGCGTAGCCGATGCGCTGCGCGTGCCGAACAGCGACGTTCGCCTGTTCGGCAAGCCCGAGAGCTTTGTGAAACGCCGCATGGGGGTCGCGCTGGCGTTTGATGCCGATGTGGAAGTGGCGCGGGTGAATGCGAAGTTGGCGGCGTCCAGGGTGAAGCCGCGGGTGGCTTGAGCTGTCTCGGCCTGGAGCGCAAATTGGGGTCAGAGCCCAATTTCGTCCAGCACCGCGCGCTCCGGTGAGATCACTGTCCTGAATTGGGGTCTGACCCCACTTTGCTTTTGGCGCGCCGCCAATCGAATGCGGAGCTTGTCATCCCGGACTTGATCCGGTATCCATGCGACGCTTATTGAAACGCCACTTCCGCAAAGCTCCTTAGCTTCCGGCTGTGCAGCGACTCAATCCCCTGCTCGCGCAACAGCTCCACCGCCCGCATGCCAATCCGCAAATGCTGGTCCACCCGTTCCCGGTAGAAGTGGTTGGCCATGCCGGGCAGCTTGATCTCGCCGTGCAGCGGCTTGTCGCTGACGCACAGCAGGGTGCCGTAGGGCACGCGGAAGCGGAAGCCGTTGGCGGCGATGGTGGCGCTTTCCATGTCCAGCGCCACGGCGCGGCTCTGGCTGAAGCGGCGCTGGGGCTGGTTATCGGGCAGCAGTTCCCAGTTGCGGTTGTCTGTGCTGGCGACGGTGCCGGTGCGCATGATGCGCTTCAAATCATGGCCTTCCATCTGCGTGATGTCGGCGACGGCCTTTTCCAGCGCGAGCTGGATCTCGGCCAGCGCCGGGATCGGCACCCACAGCGGCAGCTCTTCGTCCAGCACATGGTCCTCGCGCACATAGCCGTGCGCCAGCACATAGTCGCCCAGCTGCTGGCTGTTGCGCAGGCCGGCGCAGTGGCCGAGCATGATCCAGGCGTGCGGCCGCAGCACGGCGATGTGGTCCGTGATGTTCTTGGCATTGGCCGGCCCCACGCCGATGTTCACCATGGTGATGCCGGTGCGGTTGGCGCGCATCAGGTGGTAGGCGGGCATCTGCGGCAGGCGGGGTGGCGGGACGCCCAGGTCATCGCCTTCCACGGCGGGCAGGCCGATGCGGCGCGTCACCACATTGCCGGGTTCCACGAAGGCGGTGTACTCGCCGTCAGGGTCGGCCATGGCCTCGTGGCCCAGGCGAACGAACTCGTCGATGTAGAACTGGTAGTTGGTGAACAGGATGAAGTTCTGGAACCAGTCGGGCGCAGTGCCGGTGTAGTGGCGCATGCGGTGCAGCGAGTAGTCCACCCGCGGCGCGGTGAAGAGGGCGAGGGGCTGCGGCTCGCCGGGTTGCGGCGTGTAGGTGCCGTTGGCAATGCCGTCGTCCATGGCGCCGAGGTCCGGCAGGTCGAACACGTCGCGCATCAGCATGCGGCGTTCCTGGCTCATGCTGCCTTCCACATGGTCATGCTCGGAAAACGAGAAATGCACCGGAATGGGCTGTGTGCTGGTGCCGACTTCCAGCTCGACCTTGTGGTTCTGCAGCAGCAGGCGGAACTGCTCCAGGTAGTACTCGCCATACAGGTCGGGCCGGGTCAGCGTGGTTTCAAAGCGGCCGGGGCCGGCCACGAAGCCGTAGCTCAGGTGGCTTTCCTTCGCATTGACCCGCGCCACCGTCATGGTGTGGACCCGCACAAAGGGGTAGCAGGCCCGCACATGGCCGGGCAATGATTCGCCTGCAACAAAACGTTGCATGGCTTCCCGCAGATGGCCGATCTGGCGGGCATAGATCATGCGAACCTGGGCCAGGGCGGCAGCAGGGTCGGTGAAGCGGGCGGGGGCAACGAAGGTCGGCATGTAGGGCATGGCTCCATTGTGCCGCCATCTCTGCGCCGGGCGCTGTGCTGCTTCAGCGCCACCGTGGATTGCGGGTCAAGCCCGCAATGACAGCGTGTGATGCCACACTCAATAGAATGACTTGATGAAACGATTGCAAACGTGGCTGCTCCTGGCGGCAGGGTTGTTCACCACAGCCGTCATGGCCCAGGCGCCGGCTTCTGCCGCGCGTGGCCAGCCGGCGGCGCAGATATCGCGCAACGCCCAGCGCGCCTACGAAACCACCCGCGACAAGCTGGTGCAGATCCGCATCCTGCTGAAGAACAGCAACACCCAGGCCAGCGTGGGCTCGGGCTTCTTTGTGGCGGCAGGCGGGCTGCTCATCACCAACTTCCATGTCGCCAGCCAGCTGGCGCTGGAGCCCGAGCGCTACCGGGGCGTGTATGTACCGGTGGACGGCAAGGAGGCAGACGTCGAGCTGCTGGCCTTTGATGTGCGCAACGACCTGGCGCTGCTGCGCGTGAAGAACCCCGCGCCCGGGCAGCAGGTGCTCGGTTTCCGGCCGAAGGACGAGCCGCTGTCGCGCGGCGAGCGCATCTATTCGCTGGGCAACCCGCTGGACATCGGTTTTGCGGTGACCGAGGGCACGTTCAACGGGCTGGTGCAGCGCAGCTTCTACCCGCGCATCTTCTTTGGCGGCGCGCTCAACCCGGGCATGAGCGGCGGGCCGGCGCTGGACGAAGCCGGGCGTGTGGTGGGCGTCAATGTGTCCAAGCGGCTCGACGGCGACCTGGTGAGCTTTTTGATCCCGGCCGAGTTCGCGCAGGCCCTGCTGGAGCGCGGCGCGAAGGCGCCCGTCATCACGAAACCGGCGCACCCGGAAGTGGCGCGCCAGCTGATGGAGCACCAGGAGCTGCTCACCCGCAACTTCACTTCCGCGCCGCTCAGGCCGCAGAAGCACGGCGGCTACAGCGTGCCGGTTCCCGAGGACTCCATGGCCCGCTGCTGGGGCCGCGGCCGCGACCCGGACTTCAAGGCCTTTGACCTGGAGCGCACCGACTGCCAGATCGACAGCCATGTGTTCGCCGGCGAGTTCAACACCGGCTTCCTGCGGGTGCGCTACGAAGCCTATGACGCGCCCAACCTCGGCGCGCTGCGTTTTGCGGCGCTGTTCTCGCAGAGTTTCCAGAACGAGCAGTTCCAGCAGCGCGGCTCGCGCAAGGCCACGGCCGCGGAATGCTCCGAGCGTTACGTCAACACCGGCGGCATGGACATGCGCGCCGTCATCTGCGTGAGCGCCTACCGCAAGCTGCCGGGCCTGCATGACGTGTCGGTGCTGGTGACCTCGCTGAACCGCCCCAGCCAGGGCGTGCAGGGGCGGCTGGATGCGCAGGGCGTGAGCTTTGACAACGGCATGAAGCTGGTGGGCCACTACCTCGCCGGTTTCAAATGGGAGGCGCCGCGATGAACGCTGTACCCGCGACAAGCAGTACACCGGTGACAGGCAGCGCACCCGTGACAGGCAGCGCACAGGTGCTTGGCCTGCTGCAGGCCCATGACCGCAATGGCGCGCTGGTGGCCCGGGTGGAGGTGACGCACTGGCCGGTGACGGTGGGGCGTTCGCTGGCATCCTCCCTGGTGCTGGACGACCTGCATGTGGCGCCCGACCACCTTCTGATCAACCGCGGCCCGGACGGCAGCGTGGGCGTCAGGGTGATGGACACCTCCAATGGCGTGCTGCAGCACCAGCGCCTGCGCCGCCGCGGCGAGGACTTTGGCTGGGCGCGCGGCGAGGAGCTGGTGCTGGGCCGGCTGAAGCTCAGCCTGCGCCTGGCCGACGAACCGCTGCCCGCCGAGCAGCCGCTGCCGCACTTCCCGTGGCGCACCACCGGCTGGACGCTGCTGCTGGCGGCGGCCGTGCTGGCCCTGATGGGCGGCATGACCTGGCTGGCAACGCCTGAGTCGAATGTGCTGGGCCAGCGGCTGCCGGCATTGCTGGCCACCACGGCCGGATCATTCGCCGTGTGGGCGGGGCTCTGGGCGCTGGTCACGCGGCTGTTCACCGGGCGGCTGTGGTTCTGGCGGCATGTGCGCATTGCCTGCGCCACGCTGCTGGCGTCCCAGGTGGCGGAGACGGCGGCGCACCTGCTGGCCTTCGTGTTCTCATGGGAGAGCTTCGCGCGCTTTGACCTGCTGATCAATGTGCTGGCGGCCGCCGTGGGTGTGTACCTGCACCTGAGGGTCATCGCGCCGCAGCGGCGCCGGGGCCTGGCGGGCATCGTGGCCGGCGTGGCGCTGCTGGGCGTGGCGGTGCTGCTGAGCACCAGCTGGCTGCAGACCCGCCGCCTGTCGGGCCAGCTCTACATGGCCACGCTGTTCCCGCCCGCATGGCGCCTCGCGCCCGCCGTGCCGGTGCCGCAGTTCCTGGACGAGGCACAGTCCATCCGCAAGCGGCTGGAAAAGCGGCTGCAGGACAAGCGGGATGAGGACAATACGGCCGCAGAGGACGAGTAGCCGCTATTCCGGAACGGGCTCACGCATGGTCACGAACTCCTCCGCCACCGTCGGGTGGATGCCGATGGTGCTGTCGAAGAGGGCCTTGGTGGCGCCGGCCTTCATGGCCACCGCAAAACCCTGCACCACCTCGCCGGCGTCGGGCCCCACCATGTGCAGGCCGACGACGCGGTCGCTTTCCGTGTCCACCAGCAGCTTGAGCAGCGTGCGCTCGCCGCTGCCGCTCAAGGTGTGCTTCAGCGCCTTGAACTCGCTGCGGTAGACCGTGACCCTGCCGAACTCCTTGCGGGCCTCGGCCTCTGTGAAGCCCACCGTGCCGATGTTCGGGTGGGTGAACACGGCGGTGGGAATGTAGTCATAGGCCATGCCGCGCCTGGCCTTGCCCGGCGCCGGGCCGAACAGGTGGTCCACCAGGGCCATGGCTTCGCCCAGGGCCACCGGTGTGAGCTGCTTTTTGGTGGATACATCGCCCAGCGCGTAGATGGACGGCACCGAGGTCTGGTAGTGTGCGTTGACCTTGATGGCGCCGTTGGCCTCCTGGGCCACCTTCACCGCCTCCAGGCCCAGCCCCGTCACATTGGGTGTGCGGCCGGTGGCATAGAGCACCGTGTCAGCCATGACCTGGGCACCGCCGGCCAGCGTGACCTGCAGCCCGCCGGCCGTCTTCGCGATGTTGGCCACGGTGCAGTTGAAGCTGGCTTTGACGCCGGCGCGCGCCATCTCGCGGGCAATGAAGGTCTGGATGTCGGCATCAAAGCCATTGAGCAGCATGTGGCCGCGGTGCACCTGTGTCACCTCGGCGCCCAGGCCGTTGAAGATGGAGGCGAACTCGCAGGCGATGTAGCCGCCGCCCACCACCACCAGGCGTTTGGGGAAGGGGTCGAGGTCAAACATGTTGTCGGACGTGACGACATGTTCGCGGCCCGTCACCGCCGGCACCAGCGGCGTGCCGCCGGTGGCCACCAGGATATTCTTCGCGCGGTAGCGCTTCGGGCCAGCGGCTTCCTGCACTTCCACCGTGTGCGCATCCACCAGGCTGGCCCAGCCGGTGATGAGCGTCGCCCCGGCCCCTGCAAGCAGCTGCCCGTACACGCCGTTCAGCCGCGTGATCTCGCGCGCGCGGTTGGCCTTGAGCACGGCCCAGTCAAAGCGCGGCTCGCCCGCCTTCCAGCCAAAGCCGGCGGCCTCTTCGAAAGCCTCGGCATAGTGGGCTGCGTAGCTGTAGAGCTTCTTGGGGATGCAGCCCACGTTGACGCAGGTGCCACCCAGCGCCGCAGCCTCTGCCACCGCCACCCGCACGCCGCGCTGGGCCGCCATGCGTGCGGCGCGCACGCCGCCGCTGCCCGCGCCAATGACGAACAGGTCGAAATCAAAACCTTGCATCCTTGTCCTTCAGCCACCCTGGGGTGGCAATACCTTTGCATCCACATAAATGACCCACATGCCGTCGGCCAGCACCGCATGGCGGGTCACGCGCGAGCGGGCGGCCGTGCCGTCGCCCCGCTGGAATGAGGTTTCCTCGACGGCGGGCAGCGGGGCCTGCATCACGAGGGTCGCATACATCTCGCGCAGGTCCTCCAGCGTACGCTCGCCGGTCAGCGGCAGGTCGCCTTCCAGCAGTTCTTCGCGCGAATAGCCCAGCAGCTCGCAGGCGGCTGCGTTGACGTCGATATAGCGCAGGGCCTGGTAGTCGATGAGCGAGGCCGGGTTGCTGCTGGCGTGCATCTGCGCGCGCAGCGGCTCAAGCTCCTGCTGCACCTTCGCAGCTTTCGACCCGGTGTCGTCCTTCAGCTCGCTGGCGCAGGCCAGGATGACCCAGCGGCCCTCGATGCGGCGGGCCAGGCGCTCCATGCGGACCTGGATGAAGCTGCCGTCGGCGTGGTGCACCGGCGTCACCACCTCCATGGGCTTTGGCGACTGCGCCACCAGGGCGTCATAGTGCTGGCGCAGCGACTGCTGGGAGCCGCCAGTCTGCGTCCAGATGCCCAGCGGCCCGATGCGGGCGAGCTCCTCGCGGCTGTGCCCGGCGAGGCGGCAGGTCGCGTCGTTGAACTCGATGTAGTCCATGGTTTCCACATCGATCACGAACAGCGCGTCACGGGACATGGACAGCGCTGCCCTGAGCATGGATTCGGACGTCGTCATGGGCGGTTCCTCCTGAAAACCTCTGGCTTCCCTGCCAGCCGGGCACTGGTTCACCGGTGGGCGCAAGCGGAAAGCATGCCATGAGGATAGACCACATTGGCCGGCTGTGGGAATGCCGCATGCCATTTCTGCACGCACCACGGATAATCGGGCATGTCTACTTCTCCCCACGCGCCGCTGGCCGGCGCTTCGCATGCTTCGCCGCTGGCCGGCGCTTCGCATGCTTCGCCGCTGGCCGGCGCTCCGTTCAGCAGCCTTGCGCTGAATCCGGCCACCCTGGCCAACCTGCAAACCCTTGGCTATACGGCCATGACGCCCATCCAGGCGGCTGCCCTGCCCACGGCGCTGCTGGGCAAGGACCTGATCGCACAGGCCGCCACCGGCAGCGGCAAGACGGCCGCCTTTGCGCTGGCGCTGCTGGCCAACCTGAACCCGCGCCGCTTTGCGGTGCAGGCCATGGTGCTGTGCCCCACCCGCGAGCTGGCCGACCAGGTGACGACGGAGATCCGCCGCCTGGCAAGGGCCGAAGAGAACATCAAGGTCGTCACGTTGTGCGGCGGCGTCGCCATGCGCGGCCAGGTGGCGAGCCTGGAGCATGGCGCGCATGTCGTGGTCGGCACGCCGGGCCGCATCATGGACCACCTGGAGCGGGGCAACCTGAACCTCGAGGCGCTGAACACGCTGGTGCTGGACGAGGCCGACCGCATGCTCGACATGGGCTTCTTCGACGACATGGTCACCGTGGCGAGGCAATGCCCGAAGGAGCGCCAGACGCTGCTGTTCTCCGCCACCTACCCCGAGGGCATTGCAAAGATCAGCCAGCAGTTCATGCGCGCGCCCGTCACCGTCAAGGTCCAGGCGCAGCACCAGACGGGCAAGATCCGCCAGCGCTGGTATGAGGTCAAGCGCAGCGAGCGGCTGCCGGCCGTGAGCCTGCTGCTCAACCACTTCCGGCCCGCCAGCACGCTGGCTTTCTGCAACACCAAGGCACAGTGCCGCGAGCTGGCGGCGCTGCTGCAGGGCCAGGGCTTCAGCGCGCTGGCGCTTTTCGGCGAGCTGGAGCAGCGCGAGCGCGACCAGGTGCTGGTGCAGTTTGCCAACCGCAGCTGCTCGGTGCTGGTGGCTACCGACGTGGCGGCACGCGGGCTGGACATTGCCAACCTGGAGGCGGTGATCAATGTGGACGTGACGCCCGACCCGGAGGTGCATATCCACCGCATCGGCCGCACCGGCAGGGTGGACCAGGAGGGCTGGGCGCTGAACCTGGCGAGCCTGGATGAAATGGGCCATGTCGGCAAGATCGAGCAGATGCAGGGGCGCGAGTCCGAATGGCACAAGCTGGATGAGCTTGCGCCTGCCGCCAAAGAGCAATTGCGCGCGCCGATGCTCACGCTGCACATCACCGGCGGCCGCAAGGAAAAGATCCGCCCCGGCGACGTGCTGGGCGCGCTCACCGGAGAGGCCGGTTTCACGAAGGAGCAGGTCGGCAAGATCAACGTCAACGAGTTCTCCACCTATGTCGCCATGGAGCGCTCCGTCGCGCATGAGGCGGTGCGCAAGCTGTCGGCCGGCCGGATCAAGGGCAAGGGTGTGAAGGTGCGGCTGCTGGACTGAAGGCTCCGCTGTCCTACAGGGTGTGCGCCGGCTTGCTGACGGGATGGAATTGGCGCCGGGCGCACAATCGGGTGCAAAGAGTGCGGCATGAAGATTGCACGCTGCTGATTGGAACCCCCCTTAATCCCAGACGCGCCGCCGCGAGCCCGGCCGGGCGTCGCCCCGAAAGTCATCCGACATGGTCCGGCTCAAGTTCTCGATCGAACTCAACTACGACGTAGGCCCGCAGGGCAGCGACTTCATTTTCCAGATGCAGGCGGCGCATACGCGCCACCAGACAGTGGTGACCGAGAAGCTCGACATCAGCCAGGCGCTGGTACCCGACATGTACATCGACCCCGTGACGCGCAACCGCTACCTGCGGCTGAAGGCTTTCACGGGCGCGCTCAAGGTGAGCTATGGCGCCACGGTGGACATCGATCACTACATCATGGACCAGGAGCAGCTCAGTGAGGTCAGTGTGGCGCAGATGCCGCTGTCGGTGCTGCCTTACCTTTACCCCAGCCGCTACTGCCAGTCGGACAGGCTGCACAAGTTTGCCGTGCGCGAGTTCGGGCACCAGTGGCAAGGCTACAGCCGTGTGCAGGCCATCCGCGACTGGGTGGGCTCGCACGTGTCCTTCCAGTCCAACACCACCAATGGCAACACCTCGGCGGTGGACACCATCGTGGAGCAGGTCGGTGTGTGCCGCGACTTTGCCCACCTGATGATCGCGCTTTGCCGCGCGGTGAACATACCGGCGCGCTTTGCCACCGGCATCGACTTCGGCGCCGACCCGGCCCTGGGGCCGACGGACTTCCATGCCTATGTGGAGGTGTTCCTCGGTGACCGCTGGTACCTGTTCGACCCGTCGGGCACCGCCATCCCGATGGGCTTTGTGCGCTTTGCGACCGGGCGCGACGCGGCCGATGCCGCCTTTGCGACGATCTTCGGCGGTGTGCAGGCGGACTCGCCGATCATCCATATCGAAGCCGTGCCGAATGCGGAAGGGCAACGCGTCGAACCGTTCCATTCGCAAAAGGCGCTCTCGACCGACGGGCAGTATTGACCCTCCCCCGCAGACGACAATCTGCGCATGGAGTTCCTTGCAGTCCTGGCCCTGGGCCTTGTGGCCGGCACCGTGGGCGGGCTGGTCGGGTTTGGCACATCGATCATGCTGATGCCGGCCCTCGTGCTGGTGTTCGGCCCGCGCGAGGCGGTGCCGATCATGGCGATCGCGTCGATCATGGGCAATGCCTCGCGCGTGGCGGCCTGGTGGCGCGAGGTGGACTGGCGCGCAACGGCTGCCTACAGCGTCACGGCCATTCCCGCAGCGGTGCTGGGTGCCAGCACGCTGCTGACCCTGCCTGTGGGCGCGGCCGAAGGCGTGATGGGCGTGTTCTTCATCGCCATGATCCCGGTGCGGCGCTGGATGGCGCGGCAGCACTGGACGCTGAAGGCCTGGCACCTCGCCACCGTCGGTGCCTTCATCGGCTTTCTCACCGGGCTGGTGGTGAGCACCGGGCCCATCAATGCGCCATTCTTCCTGATGTACGGCCTGGTCAAGGGCGCCTACCTTGCCACCGAGGCGCTGGCGTCCATCTCGGTCTACCTTGCCAAGGCCGTCACCTTCCGCAGCATGGGTGCGCTGCCGCTGGAACTCATTGGCAAGGGGCTCATCGTCGGCTGCTCGCTGATCGGCGGCGCTTTCATTGCCAAACGCTACGTGCGCCAGCTCGATGCAGAGAAGTTCAGGCTGCTGATGGATGGCCTGCTGCTGGTGGCCGGCCTCACGATGCTGTGGGCGGCGCTGCGCTGAGCGGGCTGGCCGGCGTGGCGTACTGATCGCGCAGCTCACGCTTGAGCACCTTGCCGATGGCGCTGCGCGGCAGCTCGCCAATGTACCGCAGCGCCGACAGCCGCTGGGTCTTGCCGACGCGCGCATTGGCCCACTGCATCAGCGCGTCAGCCGGTGCGGCGGCGCCGGGCGCGGGCACCACAAAGGCCACCGGCGTCTCGCCCCATTGCTCCGACGGCACGCCCACGACAGCGGCATCGGCCACTGCAGGGTGCTCGCGCAGTACGGCTTCCAGGTCGCTCGGGTAGATGTTGAAGCCGCCGGAGATGATCATGTCCTTCTTGCGGTCAAACAGCGTGAGGAAGCCGTCTTCGTCAAAGCGCCCGACATCGCCGGTGCGGATGAAGCGCTTGCCATCGGGCGCGAACCACTCGGCTTCGCGCGTTTTCTCCGGCTTGCCGAAGTAGCCGGTCATCATGCCGGGCGAATGGCCCACGACCTCGCCTGCCTCGCCCGGTGGCACCTCGCGGCCTGCGTCGTCGATGAGCCGGATGTCGTGGCCTTCGGAAGGCCGCCCCACCGTGTGCAGCCTGGCCGGGTGCAGGTGCGCCTCCAGGATGCAGGTGCCTCCGCCCTCGGTCATGCCATAGAACTCCACCAGGCCGCCCGGCCAGCGCGCCAGCACGTCGGCCTTGAGCGCGGCGGAGAAAGGCGCGCTGGTGGAGAACTTGGTGCGGAAGGATGACAGGTCGAAGCTGCCGAAGTCGGGCCGGGCCATCAGGCGCTGGTACTGTACCGGCACCAGCATGGTATGGGTCACGCGGTGCTGCTGCGCGAGCCGGAGGTAGCCAGCGGCGTCGAATTTGGGCATCAGCACCACGGTGCCACCGCAGGCGAGGGCCGGGAAGAACACCACCAGCGTGGTGTTGGAATACAGCGGTGTGGACAGCAGCGCCACCGAGCTGCCGTCATAGCCATAGCGCTTGCCGCGCTGCACATGGGCCCAGCGCATGCCGTGCGGCTGCACGATGCCTTTGGGCTCGCCGGTCGTGCCCGAGGAGTAGATGATGTTGAAGGCGTCCGCAGGGCCGATGCTCACGGCGGCAGGGCGGGTGCCGGTCGCGGCCAGCCAGGCGTCCAGCGGCACGCCGGCGGCGGAGCCGTCCAGGGCGATGCGCGGCACGCTGCCCGGTGCGCCCAGGACGCCTGCCGCAGCTTCATCCAGGAACAGCAGCTTCGCGCCGCAGTCGCGCACCATCTGCGCCAGGCCTTCGGCCGTGGAGCCCGGGGCCAGCGGCGCGACCACAATGCCTGCACGGAGCGCGCCGAGGAACACCGCCGCATAGCCGATGGATGAGGCTGCACAGATGGCGATGGCGTCGCCTGTGGCCAGGCCGCCCTGCTGCAATGCGGCGGCGACACGGTCCATCAGGGCATCAAGCGCGGCGTAGTCCAGCTGCTGCGCGCCTTCAGCCAGCGCAACATGCGAGGGGGTGTCCACGGCATGCTGGTGGATCAGGTCGGCAATCAGCCCGAAGTCTTGCTCGATCAGCGGTGTCATGGCCGCGATGGTAGCGCCCATGCCGCGCGCGGCCTGTCCCGCCGGTGTCGCCGGCCTGCCCTAAGCGGGGCCGTGTGCCTGCCTACTTGAGCTTGCGGTAAGTGCTGTCGGCCACCGGTCCGCGGTCTGTGTCCACCAGGCCGCGCCGGATGTCTTTTGCAGCCTGTTGCATGTCGGCGCGAGGCGGCCCGCCCTGGCTGTCGGCCGACTCGTCATGCTCATGTGGCAGGCGTGGCAGGACCTGTTGATCGACGCTGGCGCGGGTTTCGCCTTGCGGATTGCCGGCCGGCTTGCTGCCGGAACGGCGACGGTTGAACGGTGTGCGCACGGCCATGGGTTGCTCCTGATTTCGGTTGTCTGCCAGCTTACGGTGAGGGCTCGGCATCTGTGTGTGCGCGAACGCACGCAAGGTGGCAGGACGGCGTGCTGTCTGACGCTGAAGGCGTCAGTCGCGGTTGGGGCCGCGCTCGAAACGCCCCGCACGCTCTGGCCGATCCGGCCGGTCGGCCCGGTCCTGGCGACCCTCCGGGCGGTCACGGCGCGGGCCTTCGGCGCGCGGCTGCCGCTGCTCCGGCTGCGGGCGGTCCTGGACCTGCGGCCGTGCCTGGGGTTCGCGGCGTACAGGCGGCTCCGGCCGCGCCTGCTGTTCCTGGCGCACCTGGGGCGCTGGCGGCTGCACGCGCTCGGGCATGGCGCGCGGCGGCTGGGCCTGCTGCCGCTGGAGCCGTTCCTGCTGTTCACGCTGCTCCCGCTGTTCGCGCCGGGTGCGCTCCTGCTGTTCCATAGCTTGCCGCTGCTGTTGCTGTTCCATGGCCTGCCGCTGCTGCTGTTGCTGTATCTGTTGCTGCCGCAGCCCCTGGTCGCCCAGGCCTCGTTCCTGCCATGCGCGCATGCGTTGTTCCTGGTCCCGCTGGCGCTGCTCCTGCCGGGCTTGCTCAGGGCGCTGTGGCGGTTGTGCGGCGGCCGGTGGCGCGGGCTGGTTCAGCACGGCGGTGGGGGGCAGGGCGCGCGGCGGCGCGGGGCGGTCGCGGTTGCCGAAGTTGCGGCCGGGCGTGGGCGGCGGGTCCACCACGCGGGCACGGGACAGTTCGCCATCGGGCACGCGCTGGAAGCCGCGTCCGGGCCTGCCGCGGCCGAAGTCGTCGGCATTCACCGCAGTGACCGCGCCGGGCCGGCGCTGGTGCTCGAAGTAGCCGCCGCGGCCGGGGCGGTTGTCCACAAACCGGTTGGCATTGTCGATGTAGCGGCGGCTCGTGCGATAGCCCGGGCGCCATGCGTCGCCGGGGCCGAGCGGGAACCAGGCCACGCCGGGGCCGCCCGAGCCGAGCGAGATGCTCCAGTTGACATCGCCACCGCTGTTGCCGCCCACAAAGGCGACCAGCGCCGGCGCATACACCGGGCGGTGCGTACGCGGCCCCGGCACCCAGGCCCAGCGTGCGCCCACCTGGGCCCAGCGGCCGTAGTGCGACGGCGCAAAGCCCCAGGGCGCATCGTCGATCCAGGTCCAGCCCCAGGGTGCGATCCAGCTCCACTGGCCGTAGCGGTAAGGCGCCCAGTCGGCCACCGTGACGCGGGGAATCCACACCGGGCCGAGGGCCGCGTCATTGCGCCACTCGCCATGCTGGTCCAGCTGCTGGTAGCCGATGACGTCGCGCGATACATAGCGCGCCGTCACCGATTCGTCTTCCATCCGGTCGCGCGTTGCGGCCCACTGGTCGAAGGCGTCGCGTTGCAGCCAGGCGTTGGGCGCCGCCGGCGCGAGGTTGCGGCCCGAGAAGCTCATTTGCTGCCCGGCGCTGAAGCTTGCGCTTTCGCGGTTCTCGCCGTACACCACGGCGCTGCCCGAATGCACGGCTACGCGGGTGGTGTCGCCCGCCGGATTCACGTCAATGCGGTATTCGCCCGGCTGGGTCAGTGCCAGCGCCAGGTTGGGCGTGCCGACCTCAAAGCGCTCGCCGGCCGCCATCTCGCGGATGCGCACGCTCAGCGAGCCCTGCGTCAGGTTGAACTGCGTGGCCTGGTCGTCCAGCGCCGTGATTTCCAGGTTGGTGAGCGCGCCCAGGCGCACCGCGCTGGAGCCGACATGAAGCTCGCTGCGCGCATTGCGGTCCACCCACAGGCGGTCGCCGCCGGTGAGCGGCCGGTTGTGCAGGGCGTTGGTCCAGTCATTGCGGCCGGCTTCGGCAAAGCTCACCGCGCCTTCGGTGTGGGTGACGCGGCCGACTCGGCCCGGCGGGTCAGCCTCTTCGGGCGCGGCCTGGGCGAATCCGGCTGTGGCTGCGCACGCCAGCAGCAGGGCGGCGAAGGTGCGGGCCAGGGGGCCTGCAGCGCAACGGTTGGCGAAAGTGGTCAATGTCATGCATTTCTCCTGCGGCCCGGAAGGCCGCTTTGGTACAACTACATGAGAACCGGGTTGCGCAAAGGCAATGTCTGCCAGACGTAAGCGTCAGGCAAAGTTTGCCGGGTTTTGAAACAGGCTCAGCCGCGCGCCAGCGTGACGCCGCCGTCCACCACCAGCGTGGCACCCACCACATAGTCGCCGGCGCGGGATGCAAGGTAAATGGCCGCGCCGGCCATGTCTTCGTCGGTGCCCACGCGGCCTGCCGGGATGCGTTTGGCCACTTCGTCCGCATGGTCGCGGGCATCCCGGTTCATGCTGGAGGCGAAGGCCCCGGGCGCGATCGCCGTGACGGCGATGTTGTCCTGCGCGAGGCGCAGCGACATGCGGTGGGTCAGGTGGATCAGCCCGGCCTTGCTGGCGGCGTACGAATACGTTTCCTGCGGATTGACCGAGATGCCGTCGATCGACGCAATGTTGATGACCTTGGCCACTTGCCTCGCCGCTGCCTTGCGCAGCAGGGGTGTGAGTGCCTGCGTCAGGAAGAAGGGCGCCTTGAGGTTCAGGTCCACCACCTTGTCCCAGCCGCTTTCCGGAAAGCTGTCGTAGGGCTCGCCCCAGGCTGCCCCGGCGTTGTTGACCAGGATGTCCAGCTCGCCCTCATGCTTTTCATAGGCTGCGGCCAGGGCTTTCGCGCCCTCCACGGTGGACACATCCGCCGGCAGCGACACGCAGGTGCCGAAGGCCGAGAGTTCGGCGGCGGTCTGGTCGCAGGCGGAGGCCTTGCGCGCCGAAATGTAGACGCGCGCGCCCTGGGCCAGGAAGCCGGCGGCGATCATCCGGCCGATGCCGCGGGAGCCGCCGGTGATGAGGGCGCTGCGGCCCTTGAGGGAGAAAAGGTCGGTCATGGCTGTGTTGGCGGGGGTGTTCATGGCTTGTATGTCCTGTTGCTGTGTCCAAGGGTTTTCCCGGCCACGCGGCCAGGTTGCCACCCAGAGTAGCCGCAACGCAGTAAGCTTCCAATCACCTGCATGACACAACAGGCCGCATGTCCGGCCCGCAGGACCACAAGGAGACAAGCATGAAACGACGCAATGCGCTGGCCCACCTGTTTGCATCTGCAGCCCTGCTGGGCCTGGCCGGATGCGCTTCCATGGCCCCTGAAGATGCAGCCACCGTGCTGCAGCGCGCCGACCAGGCCATGGGCGGTGCCACGCTCAAGACCCTGCGCTATGCCGGCACCGGCACCGGCGCCACGTTCGGCCAGGCGTTCCAGCCCGGCATGATGTGGCCGCGCATCACCTACTCCAGCTACTCGCGCGTGGCCGACTATGAAAACGCCGCGCTGCGCGAAGACGCGGCGCGCAGCCGCGCCGAGGTCACCGGCGGCGGCGCCGTGCCGCTGATGGGTCAGGGCGAGCAGCGCACCAGCGGCTGGCTGCGCGGCACCGATTCATGGAACATGGTGGGCACCGCAACGGCGGCCGCGCCGCTGGCGCTGGATGCGCGCATCCACGACCTGTGGACCACACCCCATGGCGTGATCAAGGCCGCGTTGCGCAACAAGGCCACGGCCACTTACCGTGACGAAGGGGGCCGGCGCATCACGGCAGTCTCGTTTGCCGAGCCCGGCCGCTTCAGCGCGACGGCCTGGATCAATGCCGACAACCTGGTCGAGCGCGTTGACTCGCGCCAGCCCAATGCGGTGATGGGCGACATAGACGTGATGACGACATTCTCGGACTACAGGGACTTTGCCGGCGTCAAGTTTCCCACCCGCATTCGCCAAAGCCAGGGCGGCTTTCCGGTGCTGGACCTCGAGGTCAGGGAGGTGCAGGCCAACGCACCTTCAGGCATCGAGGTGCCGGCGGCCGTCCGGACTGCTGCGGAGCGGGTGACGTCCGAGCAGGCCGCGCCCGGTGTGTGGTTCATTGCGGGTGGTTCGCACAACAGCGTGGCCATCGAGATGCGCGACCACGTCATCCTGGTGGAGAGCCCGCTGTACGATGGCCGCGCGCTGCCGGTGCTGGCAGAGGTGCGCAGGATTGTTCCGGGCAAGGAGATCCGCTACGTCATCAATTCGCACCACCATTTCGACCATTCCGGCGGCCTGCGCGCGGCGGCCTCGCAAGGCGTGACGCTGGTGACCAGCGAAATGGCCAGGCCGTTCTTCGAGCGGGTGATGGCCAACCCGAACCGGATCAACCCCGATGCGCTGGAAAAGTCCGGCCGCAAGGCACAGGTGATGGGAGTGGATGGCAAGCGCGTGTTCACCGACGGCGTTCGCACGGTGGAAGTCCATGCCATCGCCGACAGCGTGCATGCCCAGGGCTTCAACATGGTGTACCTGCCAGCGGAGAAGATCCTGGTCGAGGCTGATGCCTACACCCCCGGCCCGCCCAACGCACCGCCGCCCGCCGTGCGCAACGACAACCATGTGAACCTGGCCGGAAATATCGGGCGGCTGCGCCTGGATGTTCAGCGCATCCTGCCGCTGCACGGGCGAATGACTTCCATGACCGAGCTCAACCAGATGATTGGCCGGTAGGTAGGACGCCCCCCGTCCGGCCTGCGGCCGCTCCCCCCACTGGGGGGCGAAGCCAGTGGCCCGGCAAAACCGGTTCCACGGCTTCCTCGGATTGACGCTTTCCAGGGCTTAAGCTGCCTTGGACGCAAGGCGGCGGCGCTCGCGCCAGGCTTGCAGCTCGCCGACCACGCCCTTGCGGAAGGCCAGCACGCAGACCACGAAGATGGCGCCGATGATCACCGTGACCCAGGCGCCGACCTTGTCGGCCAGCAGGTTCTGCAGCGAGATCACGATGCCGGCGCCGAACACCGGGCCGAAGAAGGTGCCGACGCCGCCCAGCAGGCTCATCAAGATGACCTCGCCGGACATGGACCAGTGCACGTCGGACAGTGTGGCAAAGCCCATGACCAGGGTCTTGAGCGAGCCGGCCAGGCCGGCGAGCCCAGCCGACAGCACGAAGGCCAGCAGCTTGTAGCGGTCCACCTGGTAGCCCAGGGAGATGGCGCGGGGCTCGTTCTCGCGGATCATCTTCAGCACCTGGCCGAACGGCGAGGTCACGATGCGCGAGATGGCCAGGAAGCTGGCTACGAATACAGCCAGCACGACGTAGTACATGGTGGTGTCCGACATCAGGGAGAGCATGCCGAACAGGTTGCCGCGCGGCACGCCCTGCAGGCCGTCTTCGCCGCCGGTAAATGACGCCTGCAGGCAGATGAAATAGACCATCTGGGCCAGCGCCAGCGTGATCATCGCGAAGTAGATGCCCTGGCGCCTGATGGCGACGAGCCCGAAGACCAGGCCGATCAAGGCGGCAACCACGACACCTGCCAGGATGCCCAGTTCGGGCGTCAGGCCTGCACTCTTGATGGCCCAGCCCGTGACATAGGCTGCAAAACCGAAGAACGCCGCATGGCCAAACGACAGCAGCCCCGTAAACCCGAGCAGCAGGTTGAACGCGCAGGCGAACAGCGCGAAGCACAGAAGCTTCATCACAAAGACCGGGTACAGCCCGATCAGTGGCGCGATCAGCAGCAGCGCCAGGATGCCAACATAGGTAATGCGGGTGATCTTGTTGGAGTTGTTCATGTCATGCCTCCTTGCCGAACAGGCCTGCCGGGCGGATCATGAGAACGATCACCATGACGACAAACACCACAACACTCGAAGCCTCAGGGTAGAACACGCGGGTCAGGCCCTCGACCACACCCAGGCCGAGACCGGTGATGATGGAGCCAAGGATCGAGCCCATGCCGCCGATCACCACTACGGCAAACACCACGATGATGAGGTTGGAGCCCATGAGCGGCGTGACCTGGATGATGGGCGCGGCCAGCACGCCGGCGAATGCGGCAAGGGCGGCGCCGGCGCCATAGGTCAGCATGACCATCAGCGGCACATTGACGCCGAACGCCTGGACCAGTTTGGCATTCTCGGTGCCGGCACGCAGGTAGGCGCCCAGCCGGGTGCGCTCGATCAGGAACCAGGTGCCCAGGCAGACGACCAGCGAGGCCAGCACCACGAAGGCGCGGTAGTTGGGCAGCACCATGAAGCCGAGATTGGTGGCGCCCGACAGCAGCTCGGGCACCGGATACGACTGGCCTGACACGCCGTACTGCTCGCGCAGTACGCCTTCAAAGATGAGCGACAGGCCGAAGGTCAGCAGCAGGCCGTAGAGCGGGTCAAGCCCGTACAGCCGCTTGAGGAAAACGCGTTCAATGACAACCCCGAGCACGCCCACCGCCAGTGGCGCCAGGACCAGTGCAAACCAGTAATTGACCTGCCATTTGTCGAGCATGATCCAGGCGGCAAATGCGCCGAGCATGTACAGCGCGCCATGCGCAAAGTTCACGACGTCGAGCAGGCCGAAGATCACAGCCAGGCCGAGGCTGAGCATGGCGTAGAACGCGCCATTGACCAGCCCCAGCATGAGCTGGCCGAGAAATGCCTGGTGAGGGATGCCGAAGATTTCCATATGTACGCTGCGCGGAGTAGAGAAGCCGGCCTGACGGCACGGCTCCCTGGACTTTTAAATTATTTCTTCAGCAACGAGCACTTCGACTCGGCCACCGTGGTGAAGGCCTGCTCGCCCGGAACCTTGGCGATGGTCTTGTAGTAGTCCCACGGCGTGATCGAGTCCTTGGAGCTCTTGACTTCGAACAGGTACATGTCATGGATCATGCGGCCGTCGGCGCGGATCTTGCCCTTGCTGTAGAAGTCGTTTGCGCCGGTCTTCTTCATCTCGGCCATCACCTTGTCGGCGTCGGTTGTGCCCGCAGCCTTCACGGCCTTCAGGTAGGTCGTGGCGGCGGAATAGTCGGCAGCCTGCAGGCTGGAGGGCATGCGCTTGTACTTGTCAAAGAAGCGCTTGGCGAACTTGCGCGACGCATCGTCCTGGTTCCAGTACCAGCTGTCGGCAAGCTGCAGGCCTTCAGTGTTGGCCAGGCCCAGGCTGTGCACGTCGTTGATGAACACCAGCAGGCCGGCGATCTTCATGGTCTTGTTGATGCCGAATTCCTTGGCAGCCTTCATCGCGTTGGTGAAGTCGCCGCCGGCGTTGGCAAGGCCCAGGATCTGTGCCTTGCTGGACTGCGCCTGCAGCAGGAAGGAAGAGAAGTCGGACGCATTGAGCGGGTGGCGCACGGCGCCGGCCACGGTGCCGCCGTTGGCCTTGACCACGGTGGAGGCGTCGCCTTCCAGCGAGTAGCCGAATGCGTAGTCGGCCGTCAGGAAGTACCAGTTCTTGTTGCCGGCCTTGACCAGCGCATTGCCGGCCACCTTGGCCAGGGCCACGGTGTCGTAGGCATAGTGAACGGTGTAGGGCGAGCAGTCTTCATTGGTCAGGCGGGCCGAGCCGGCGCCAACCACCATGAACGGGCGCTTCTTTTCGGAGGCCACCTTGGACATGGCCAGAGCCGTGCCGGAGCTGGTGCCGCCGATGAGCATCGACAGGTTGTCCTTGTCGATCCATTCGCGGGCCTTGGAGCTGGCGACGTCGGCCTTGTTCTGGTGGTCGGCGGTCAGCACTTCGACCGGGCGGCCCAGCACCGAGCCGCCGAAGTCCTGCACGGCCCACTTGATCATTTCACCGCCGGCGGGGCCGTCGATGTCGGCATACAGGCTGGACATGTCGGTGATGAAGCCGATCCTGACCGGGCCGGTGTTGGTCTGTGCGACGGCTGCGAAGCTGCCGATACCGAGGGCCATTGCGGCGACGAGGGCGTTGAGTTTCATGTTGTCTCCTGGGTAAAAAGGAAGTGGTGGGGAAATGGGGAAGGGAGCGCCAGGCGAGGTGCTAGACGCCGAGGAATTCCTGAAGCATGGCCTTGTTCTGCTGGAGTTCCGACTGCGCGAACTCCTTGACGATGGCGCCATGCTCCATGATGTAGAAGCGGTCCGCCAGCGGCGCGGCAAACCTGAAGTTCTGCTCCACCAGCACGATGGTGTAGCCCTTGGCCTTGAGGGTGCGGATCATTTCGGCGAGCTTCTGCACGATGACCGGCGCCAGGCCCTCGGAGATTTCGTCGAGCAGCAGCAGCCGCGCGCCGGTCCGCAGGATGCGCGCCACTGCCAGCATCTGCTGCTCGCCGCCCGACAGGCGGGTGCCGGGGCTGGATGCGCGTTCCTTGAGGTTGGGGAACATGTCGTAGATTTCCGCGACGCTCATGCCGCCGGGGGCCAGTGTGGGCGGCAGCATCAGGTTTTCCTCTGCCGACAGGCTGGCGAAGATGCCGCGCTCTTCGGGGCAGTAGCCCACGCCCAGGCGCGCGACCTTGTGCGGCGGCAGCTTGATGGCTTCATCGCCCTTGATGCGGATGGAGCCCTTGCGCGAGCCGGTCAGGCCCACGATGGCACGCATGGTGGTCGTGCGGCCGGCGCCGTTGCGGCCCAGCAGGCAGACGACTTCGCCCTCGTGCACCGTGAGGTTCACGCCGTGAAGGATGTGCGACTCGCCGTACCAGGCGTGCAGGTCGGAGATCTTGAGGAGTTCGGAGGCCATCAGTGCGCACCCTGCAGTTCAGTGTCGGCCGTGCCCATATAGGCTTCGATGACCAGGGGATTGGCCGAAACTTCGGCGTAGGGTCCGTCGGCAATGATGGCACCGCGCTGCAGCACGGTGATGCGGTCGGCAATCGAGGCCACCACATTCATGTTGTGTTCCACCATCAGGATGGTGCGGCCGGCCGAAACCTTCTTGATCAGCTGGGTGACGCGGTCCACGTCCTCGTGGCCCATGCCCTGGGTCGGCTCGTCCAGCAGCATCAGCTCGGGCTCCAGCGCCATGGTGGTGGCCAGTTCCAGGGCGCGCTTGCGGCCATAGGGCAGGTTGACGGTCATCTCGTCGGCAAAGTCCTGCAGGTCCACCTGGGCCAGCAGTTCACGGGCGCGCTGGTGCAGCGGGAACAGCGTCGATTCAGCCTTCCAGAAGTGGAAGGAGTTGTTCATGTTGCGCTGCAGCGCGGCGCGCACATTCTCCAGGACCGTCATGTGCGGGAACACCGCGGAGATCTGGAACGACCGGACGATGCCGCGGCGGGCGGTCTGCGCCGGCTTTTCATGGGTGATGTCCACGCCGTTGAAGGTGATGCTGCCGGCCGTGGGCGGCAGGAATTTGGTGAGCAGGTTGAAGAACGTCGTTTTGCCGGCGCCGTTCGGCCCGATCAGCGCGTGGATATGACCGCGCTGGACTTTGAGGTCAACCTGGTTCACGGCCACGAAGCCCTTGAACTCCTTGGTCAGCCCTGTCGTCTCAAGAATGATGTCCGCTGGCAAATTGCGCTCCTGCAGGTTGGCATGGGGGTGGCGGGCCCATGCCCGTCCATCAAGAGCCGCAATGCTATGGACGCAAACAAACGTTTGATACGGGGTATGACCTTACGTAGTTTTGCGTGCCATCCGTCCGGACGGGCGCATCCTTACCCCCGGACAGAGGAGAAAAGCCCCGGGCCAAAGCCTGTTGGCCCGGGTTCGGCCGGCCATCATCCTGTCAAAAGGCTGACGAACGGCGGTTCCCGTGGCTTACATGTTGCGCCGGTACTGCCCGCCCACCTCGAACAGCGCCGTGGTGATCTGGCCCAGCGAGCAGACCCGCACTGCGTCCATCAGCACCTCGAAGACATTGTTGTTCTCGATGACGGCCTGCTGCAGCCGCTTGAGCATGGCGGGGGATTCGGCGGCATGCAGTGCATGGAACTCGTCCAGGCGCTTGAGCTGGTTCTGTTTTTCCTCGTCGGTGCTGCGGGCGAGTTCCAGCTTGTCCTGCACCGCGTCGCCATGCGGGTTGCGGAAGGTGTTGACGCCGACGATGGGCAGCTCGCCGGTGTGCTTGAGCATCTCGTAGTGCATCGACTCGTCCTGGATGCGGCCGCGCTGGTAGCCGGTTTCCATGGCGCCGAGCACGCCGCCGCGTTCGGCGATGCGCTCAAACTCGGTCAGCACGGCTTCTTCCACCAGTTCGGTCAGCTGCTCGATGATGAACGCGCCCTGGTTCGGGTTCTCGTTCTTGGCCAGGCCCCATTCACGGTTGATGATCAGCTGGATGGCCATGGCCCGGCGCACGCTGTCCTCGGTCGGCGTGGTGATGGCCTCGTCGAACGCATTGGTGTGCAGGCTGTTGCAGTTGTCATAGATGGCGATCAGCGCCTGCAGCGTGGTGCGGATGTCGTTGAACTGGATTTCCTGCGCATGCAGGCTGCGGCCGGATGTCTGGATGTGGTACTTGAGCTTCTGGCTGCGTTCGTTGGCGCCGTACTTTTCCTTCATGGCCACGGCCCAGATGCGGCGCGCGACGCGGCCCATCACGGTGTATTCCGGGTCCATGCCGTTGCTGAAGAAGAAGCTCAGGTTGGGCGCGAAGTCGTCGATGTGCATGCCGCGCGCCAGGTACGCCTCCACGAAAGTGAAGCCGTTGGACAGGGTGAACGCCAGCTGGCTGATCGGGTTGGCCCCGGCCTCGGCGATGTGGTAGCCGCTGATGGACACCGAGTAGAAGTTGCGCACGTTGTGGTGCACGAAATACTGGGCGATGTCGCCCATGACCTTGAGCGAGAACTCGGTGGAGAAGATGCAGGTGTTCTGGCCCTGGTCTTCTTTCAGGATGTCGGCCTGCACCGTGCCGCGCACATTGGCCAGCACCCATTCGCGGATCTTGGCGGCCTCGGTATCGGTGGGCTCGCGGCCGTTGTCGGTCTTGAACTTGTCCAGGTTCTGGTCGATGGCGGTGTTCATGAACATCGCCAGGATCGACGGCGCCGGGCCGTTGATCGTCATGGACACGGAGGTGGACGGGCTGCACAGGTCAAAGCCGCCGTACAGCACCTTCATGTCGTCCAGCGTGGCAATCGAGACGCCGGAGTTGCCGACCTTGCCATAGATGTCGGGCCGCACGGCCGGGTCGTTGCCGTAGAGCGTGACCGAGTCGAACGCGGTGGACAGGCGCTTGGCTTCCATGCCGGAGCTCAGCAGCTTGAAGCGGGTGTTGGTGCGGAAGGCGTCGCCTTCGCCGGCGAACATGCGGGTCGGGTCCTCGCCCTCGCGCTTGAAGGCGAAGGTGCCGGCGGTATAGGGGTAGCTGCCCGGCACGTTGTCCAGCATCAGCCACTTGAGGATTTCACCGTGGTCTTCGTACTCGGGCAGGGCGACCTTGCGGATGGTGGTGCCGGAGAGTGACTTGGTGGTCAGCGCGGTGCGGATTTCCTTGTCGCGGATCTTGACCACATATTCGTCGCCGGCATAGGCCTTCTGCATGTCGGGCCACTGGGCCAGCAGGTGGCGTGCGTCGGCGTCCATGCGGGCCTTGCGGTGGCCGGCCAGGTCGAGTGCGGCCTCGGCAGCGGGTGCGCGGTCGGGCTTGTCAACCTTGAGCATGGCGGCCGCAGCCTGCAATTGCTGGATCTCGCGGGCCAGCTTCGACTGGTCCTTCGCGCGCTTCTTGTAGCCGCGCACGGTGTCGCTGATCTCGGCCAGGTATCGGGTGCGCGCGGCTGGTACTACCGGCGTCTGGTTGGTGCTGTGGCGCACGCTGACCAGCGGCAGGGCGCCGTCCGACAGCTTCAGGCCCAGCGCGTTGAGCCTTGCCTTGAGCGCCTGGTACAGGGCGGTGACGCCGTCGTCGTTGAAGCGCGCTGCCATGGTACCGAACACCGGCATCTTGTCGGCCGGCGTGGTCCAGGCCTCCTTGTTGCGCTGCACCTGCTTGGAGACGTCGCGCAACGCGTCGAGCGAGCCCTTGCGGTCGAACTTGTTGATGGCGATGAACTCGGCAAAGTCCAGCATGTCGATCTTCTCGAGCTGGCTGGCGGCGCCGAACTCGGGCGTCATGACGTACATCGGCACATCCACATGCGGCACGATGGCCGCATCGCCCTGGCCGATGCCCGAGGTCTCGACAATGATCAGGTCGAAGCCGGTGGCCTTGCAGGCGGCGATCACATCGGGCAATGCTGCGGAGATTTCGCTGCCGAAGTCGCGGGTGGCCAGCGAACGCATGAAGACGCGGGAGCCCTTTGACCACGGGCCGATCGCATTCATGCGGATACGGTCGCCCAGCAGCGCGCCGCCGCTCTTGCGGCGTGACGGGTCGATGGAGATCACGGCCACGCGCAGCGCATCGCCCTGGTCCAGCCGCAGGCGGCGGATGAGCTCGTCGGTGAGGGATGACTTGCCGGCGCCGCCAGTGCCGGTGATGCCGAGCACGGGAATCTTCTTGCCGGCAGCGTCCTTGCGCACAGCTTCGACAAGCTTCGCGTCTGCCTTTTCGTTCTCAAGCGCGGTGATGAGCTGGGCCAGGGCGCGCCAGTTGGCTTCGTCATGTCCCTGAATGGCTTTCAGTGCTGTTGGTGCATAGGACGTCAGGTCCTTGTCGCAGCGCATGACCATCTCGCCGATCATCCCCTGCAGCCCCATGCGCTGGCCGTCTTCGGGGCTGTAGATGCGGGTGACGCCGTAGGCCTGCAGCTCGCGGATTTCCGGCGGCACGATCACGCCGCCGCCGCCACCGAAGACCTGGATGTGTGCGCCGCCGCGTTCCTTGAGCAGGTCCACCATGTACTTGAAGTACTCCACATGACCGCCCTGGTAGGAACTGATGGCAATGCCCTGCGCATCTTCCTGCAGTGCGGCGGTGACGACTTCGTCCACGCTGCGGTTGTGGCCCAGGTGGATGACTTCGGCGCCCATGCCCTGCAGGATACGGCGCATGATGTTGATGGCCGCGTCGTGCCCGTCAAACAGGCTGGCGGCGGTGACAAAGCGCACCTTGTGCGTGGGGCGGTAGTTGGCCAGGGCCTTGAATTCGGCGGAGAGGTCGGTCATGGTGGGTCTTTCGGTGGCTTGTGGCGATGGCTTGTGGCCTCGGCGGGCTTCAGCTGATCTTCAGCCCGGTAAGGCGTGGATCGGAAGGCGGGTAGCGCAGCTTGAGCTTCTTCAGCGTATCGCGCACCACGGTGGCGATCATCAGGTTGCGGTGGGTTTTTGAGTCGGCGGGCACGACCGTCCAGGGGGCATGCTCCGTGCTGGTGGCGCGCAGCAGTGCCTCATAGGCTTTCTGGTAGGCCGCCCATTGCTTGCGCACCTCGATGTCGCCCATGCTGAATTTCCAGTGCTTGGCCGGGTCGTCCACCCGCTCCTGGAGGCGCTTGCCCTGCTCCTGCTTGCTGATGTGCAGCATGAATTTCAGGATGACGGTGCCGGTTTCGGTGAGCAGGCGCTCGAAGTCGTTGATGTGGGCAAAACGCTGCTGCGTTTGTGCAGGCGTGATCCATTTGTTGACCACCGGCACCAGCACGTCTTCATAGTGGCTGCGGTTGAAGATGGTGATTTCGCCCGCGCCGGGCACGGCCTGGTGGATGCGCCAGAGGTAGTCGTGCGCGCGCTCGTCTTCGCTGGGTGCTTTCCAGCCCACCGTGTGCACGCCCAGCGGGCTGGTACGGCTGAACACGCCGCGCATCGTGCCGTCCTTGCCCGATGTATCGGTACCCTGCAGCACCACCAGCAGCTTGAAGCGGCGGTCGGCATAGAACAGGTCCTGCAGGCCATCGAGCTCGAGCGCCAGCTGCTCCACGGCGGCCTGGTCGGCGGCCTTGTCTCCAGATGACCACGGTTTGGCGGAAGGATCGAGCTTGGCCAGCGAAAAGCCGGCCGCGCGCTTGCCCGCCGGCGGCTGCCAGTCTGCCAGCGAGGGGGCCGGTGCGGTTGCGCTGCTGCTCTTTTTCGCCAAGAAATTGTCTCCAGTGGGTCGCCGGTCGGCAGCCCCGATTCTGATTGACGTTTACGTAAACGTCAATCTTAACGGGTTTCCATAAACGAAAAAGGGGCGCGAGCGCCCCTTTTGCCAGTCACCTGCGCCTTGAACCGTCAGCGGGCGTACAGCAGCTGCGGCAGCCACAGGCCGATGGCCGGGAACATGTACAGCAGCACGATGGCCACGATCTGTATGCCCATGAAGGGCAGCATGCCCAGGAATATCTGGTTGAGCGATACATGCGGCGGGCTCACTCCTTTCAGGTAGAACGCGGCCATGGCCACCGGTGGGCTCAGGAAGGCGGTTTGCAGATTCAGAGCCACCAGCAGGCCGAAGAACAGCGGATCAACACCGAAATTGTCCAGCAGGGGGATGAAGATCGGCATGAAGATCACGATGATCTCTGTCCACTCCAGCGGCCAGCCCAGCACGAAGATGATCACCTGCGACAGCACCAGGAACTGGGTCTTGGACAGGTTCATCGACAGCACCCAGCGCTCCACCAGCTCCTGGCCTCCCAGCAGCGCAAAAGCCGCCGAGAAGATGGCCGAGCCGACGAACAGCCAGCAGACCATGGCCGAGGTCTTGGCCGTGAGGAAGACGCTTTCCTTGACCACCGTGAGCGTGAGCTGCCGGTAGGCTATCGCCAGCAGGAAGCCGCCGAGCGCACCCACGGCAGCTGCTTCGGTCGGTGTCGCGAGGCCCATGACGATGGAACCCAGCACGGCCATGATCAGCACCAGCAGCGGGAAGAAACTTGTCAGCAGCATCTTGAACACTTCCAGCCGGGTGAAGCTCAACAGCCCGTAGAAAAGTGCAAGCGCCGCGGCGCCCACGCCCACGCCGATCCAGTAGCCCGTTGGCGCAGGCACCTTGCCGGCGCCGGTTGCCGGGCCATCGCCCGATACCGCAGCAGGAACGGTCGCGGGGGTTGATGCCGGAATGGCTGCCGCGCCCGATGCTGCATTGGCGCCTGCCGCAGCCGGAGGCTCCTGCACTGCGCCTGCGGGTGCTGCGTCCTTCTCGGGGGGCGGTTCCTTGACCCCGTCGCTGCCTTCTGCCGGGGGTTCCTTAACGCCATCCCCTTCAGCGGGCGGCTCCTTGAGCCCGCTGGCATCGGCAGGGGGCTCCTTCACGCCTTCTGCGGCCGGCGGCTCGCTGAGCCCGCCCGGCGAGGTGACCGGTGCTTCAGGCGTGTCGCCGATGCGGGTCATCGTCGAGACTTCCTCAACCACGGGTGTGGTCACCGACTGGTAGCTCCACAGTGCGGTGAACACGAACAGCAGCAGCGGCAGCAGCACAATGAACAGCTGCCTGAGGATGTAGCCTGTCGGCACGCCATGGTTGTGCTTGCCCTTGAGCGCTGCAAGCAGGGCGGGCAAGGCGCGGCTGGCATGCGAAGGCGCAATCTTCTCGCTGAGCGGCGGCAACGGAACAAAGCGTTCGGCCAGCGACAGCGGCGGCGCCATCGACGGCTTGATCCAGGCCACGAGGATGACGTACAGGATGTACAGGCCGGCCAGCATCAGCCCCGGGAAGAAGGCACCCGCATACAGCTGTACCACCGACACGCCGGCCGTGGCGCCGTACACGATCAGCAGCACCGACGGCGGGATCAGGATGCCCAGGCAGCCGCCGGCCGTGATGGCGCCGGCCGACAGCTGGACGCTGTAGCCGGCCCGCAGCATGGCCGGGAAGGCCAGCAGCCCCATCAGCGTGACCACGGCGCCGACGATGCCGGTGGCGGTCGCGAACACCGCGCAGGTCACCAGCGTGGCGACCGCCAGCGCGCCGGGGAGGCGCACCAGCGCCAGGTGCAGGCTGCGAAAGAGCTTCTCGATCAGGTTGGCCCGCTCCACAAGGTAGCCCATGAAGACGAACAGCGGGATCGAGATGAGCACATCGTTGCTCATGACCTTGAAGGTGGCCTGGACCATCAGGTCCAGCGTATGCGTCGTGTTGCCGTCGTAGGCGAACCAGGTGAAGATCATGCCCATCCCCATCAGCGTGAACGCCGTGGGAAAGCCCAGCATGATCGCCACCACCACCAGCGAGAGCATCAGCAGGCCGATGTGCCCGCGCTCGATGACAGGCACGCTCACCAGCATGATGATCGCCGCCATGACGATCAGCGCCATCAGCGAGAAGCCGAACCAGAGTTCCTTGCGGATTTTCATGCCTTGCCGCCTTCCGGTTGGACGTATTTGTCGAGTGCCGCGATGTCTTCGTCCTTGACGTGGACCATGGCCTTGAGCTTGTCCACGTCAACTTCTTCCACGTCCTGCTCGCGCGAGGGCCAGTGGCCCTGGCGGATGCAGATGATGCAGCGCGCGATCTCCACCAGCCCCTGCAGCAACAGGATGGCGCCGGCGAACGGAATGAAGAACTTGAACGGATAGACCGGGATCGGGTCGGCATTGAAAGTCTGCTCGCGGATCGCCAGCGAGTCGGTGAAGTAGAACCAGCCCGCCCAGGTCATGGCAAACACGCCGGGCAGGAAGAAGATGATGTAGAGCGCCAGGTCAAGCGTTGCCTGGGTGCGCGGCCTGAAGAAGCCATACAGCACGTCGCCGCGCACATGGCCGTTCTTGGACAGCGTGTAGCCGCCCGCCATCATGAACAGCACGCCGTACAGCATGATCTGGGCATCGAGCATCCAGCCGTGCGGCTTGCCCAGCACGTAGCGCGAGAACACCTCAAGTGAAATGGCGACGGTCAGCAGCACGATGGCCCAGGCAAACAGCTGCCCGAGCCAGGTGGAGAGCCGGTCTACCGCCAGCAGGATTTTTTGCATGTTGTGTCGTTCCTTGTTTCACAAAAAAAAGGCGGCAGGCCCGGCAGCCCGCCGCCTTCCGGCCGCAGCGGGCTTCAGGCCTTCTTGGCGCCCTTGCCGAAATAGCGGTCGTAGGCCATGCGGAAGTTGATGTTGTAGTCGTTGTCCCAGGCGACGGCCCGGGCGGCAAATGCCTTCTGCGAGTCCAGCACCTTCTTGAACAGCGCGTTCTCGGCGGCCTTCTTGGCGGTCACCTTGTCCCACGAGTCCAGCTGCGCCTTGAGGATGGCATCGGGCGTCTTGTAGAAGTTGACCTTGGCCTTCTTCAGCTCGATGTAGTCGGCGGAGTTGCGGTCAATCGCCTTCCAGCTCATGTCGGCGCTGGCCGCCTGCACGCCATAGGTGATGATGGCCTTGAGTTCGGCCGGCAGCGCGTTGTACTTGGCCTTGTTGAAGAGGATTTCGAACTGCTCGCCCGACTGGTGGAAGCTTTGCAGCATGCAGTTCTTGGCCACGTCGGGGAAGCCGAGCACGCGGTCGGAAGATGCGTTGTTGAACTCGGCCGCATCGATCAGGCCGCGGTCCAGCGCCGGCACGATCTCGCCGCCGGGCAGCGGGTTGACGGCTGCGCCCATGTCGTTGAACACGTCCACCGCGAGGCCCACGGTACGGAACTTCAGGCCCTTGATCTGCGCTGCGCTGGACACCGGCTTCTTGAACCAGCCCAGCGGCTGCACCTGCATCGGGCCATAGAGGTAGGAGACCACGTCCATGTTGATGGTCTTGTAGATTTCTTCCAGCAGCGCCTTGCCGCCGCCGTACTCATGCCATGACAGCACCATGTTGGCATTCATGCCGAAGGCCGGGCCGGAGCCCCACAGCGCCAGCGCCGAGTTCTTGCCATAGTGGTAGGCCACCACGCCATGGCCGCCGTCCAGCGTGCCTTTATTGACGGCTTCCAGAAGCTGGAACGCGGGCACCACGGCACCCGAGGGCAGCACCTCGATCTTCAGCTTGCCACCGGCCATGTCGTTGATCTTCTTGGCGAAGTCATTGGCATATTCGTGGAAGATGTCCTTGGCCGGCCAGGTGCTCTGGAAGCGGAACGCCACAGGTGCGGCCTGGGCATAGGCCATGGGGGCGGCCAGTGTGCCTGCGGCGACTGCGGCACCCTTGAGAAGGCCCCGGCGGCCTGGAACTTTGCTTGCTGTCATGTCTGTCTCCTGTGTTGGAAAAATTGTTAGCAAGCCATCTTTGTCGTTCAGGTGGAGGTCAGCAAAGAGGGTTTCCACCAACGAAGGCCCGGGATTGATACGATGAAAGGAAAAACTGTTTCCCGCTGCCGGGGCGTTATGAACTAACGTACTCGCACGGGGTGGATGTGCAACCCTCAAGAAATGGCAGGACTGACAAGATGGGCGAACAACAATCCGGCGCGGCCGCAGCCGCTCAGGGCTATGCGGGCGATGTGACACCGCAGCAGGCATGGGACTGGGTGCAGGCGGGCGAGGCCGTGCTGGTGGACGTGCGCACCGACGCCGAGCGCGAATGGGTCGGCTTTGTGCCCGGCGCCGTACCGCTGGCCTGGAAGCAGTGGCCCGGCATGGCGATGAATGCGGCATTCGATGAAGGCATCAAGGCGGCGGTGCCGCCGGGCAAGAAGGCGGTGCTGCTGTGCCGCAGCGGCGTCCGTTCGGTGGCGGCTGCAAAGCGTGCGACCGGGCTTGGCGTGGCGGCATACAACATCCTTGAAGGTTTCGAAGGCGACGCCGATGCCGACGCCCACCGCGGGCGCAAGGGCGGCTGGCGTTTTCGCGGCCTGCCGTGGCGGCAGGGCTGAGGGCCTGACGATTCCTGACGGTGCGCTGCACGCGCTGGCCGGCGCCGATACACTGGATCGATGAACAACGATTCCCTGCTCAAGCGTATCGAGGCCAAGCGCGATGAAGTCGTCGCGCTGACGCAGGACCTGGTGCGCATTCCCACCATCAACCCGCCGGGCGATGCGTATGAGGCCTGTGCGCGCTTCCTGGGCGAGCGCTTGGCGAAGCGCGGCTTCAAGGTGGAGTACCTCCGCGCAAAGGGCGCGCCGGGCGACAGCGATGCGTACCCGCGTACCAATGTGGTCGCGCGTTACGAAGGGCAATCGCCGGGCGAATGCGTTCACTTCAACAGCCATATCGACGTGGTGGAAGTCGGCCCCGGCTGGACCACCGAGCCATTCGGCGGCGAGGTGAAGGACGGCAAGGTCTACGGGCGCGGCACCTGCGACATGAAGGGCGGCCTGGCGGCCAGCGTGATTGCCTGCGAGGCCATCCTGGAAGAGGGCCTGCCCTTTCCGGGCGCGCTGGAGATCAGCGGCACGGTGGACGAGGAGTCCGGGGGTTTCTCGGGCGTGGGATACCTTGCGGAGCTGGGTTACTTCAGCAAGCCCCGCGTACACCACGTGATCATTCCCGAGCCGCTGGGCGTGGACCGCATCTGCCTGGGCCACCGCGGCGTGTACTGGGCCGAGGTCGAGACCAGGGGCCGCATTGCGCACGGCTCCATGCCCTTCCTGGGTGACAGCGCCGTCAACCACATGAGCGCATTCGTGCACCTGCTGGAAACGCAGCTGCTGCCTGTGCTCAGCCAGCGCCGCACCGCCGAGCCGGTGGAGCCGCCCGGCGCACGGGTGAGCACGCTCAACATCAACAGCATCCACGGCGGCCAGGTCGAGCAGCGCTATGCCATGGACGGGCGCGGCCGGCCCTCGGGCGACCTGCCGGCGCCGGTGGTGGCGCACAGCTGCCGCATGGTGCTGGACCGCCGCTTCATTGCGGAAGAAAGCCTGGAGTCGGTCAAGCAGGAGCTGATGGACATGCTGGAGGAGCTCAAGCGCACCCGCCCCGGCTTTGACTTCGGCATCCGCGAGATCATGAGCTTCGTGCCGACGGCGACCCCGCGCGACGCGCCGGTAGTGGACGCAACGGCCCGCGCCATCGCACGCGTGCTCGGCCGGGAGCCCAAGTACATTGCCAGCCCCGGCACCTACGACCAGAAGCACATCGTGCGCACCGGCAAGCTGACCGATTGCATCGCCTACGGCCCCGGTATCCTGGACCTGGCGCACCAGCCCGATGAATATGTCGGCATCCGCGAGCTGGTGGATTCGGCCAAGATCATGGCGCTGGCGGCCCTGCGTCTGACCGCGAACTGACTTTCCATAGGCACTAACCCGACCTGTCAATATTGACAGGGAGTGATCCTCATTCCTGCACCGTGCGCCGGCCCCGCCCCGCAAGCCAGCTGTTGTAACTGTTCGCAGCGTCGGGCCCGAATTCAGGGTCGATGTTGAAGAGCGCGCCCATCAGCGACTGCTCCCGGCCGATCAGGAACGCAGGGTTGAGTTCGGGCGGCGTGGTTCGGCCCAGGGCCTGGCGTAACTCCAGGTCAATCAGCTTGCGGCCGCTGCGGATGTCGGCCAGCGCCGTCGCCCCCACGCGTTCGGTTTCGGCCAGCTGCACCAGCTCGCCGATGCTGCTGGCCGGCTCCAGCTGCAGCCAGCTTGCGCGGCCTGCGGCGTCCATGCCCAGCACGCCGAACGGGTCGCCGATGGTGATGTGCTCGACCCAGCGCTTGGCCGCGAACTCCGACAGGTCGCGGCTGACGGAAGGCACGCGCAGCAGCGCCGTCTGCTCCGGCGTGAGCGTGCTGCGCCAGATCTGCGAATGCCGCGCATTGGGCGTGGCCAGCAGGTGCTCCACTGCGTCGATCAGCCGGCGCGAGATGTCGGCCGTCTGCTTGGCGATGAACTGGTCGATCAGCCCCTGGTTGAAGGCGCGCACCGCCACCTGCTCGTCGGCCTGGCCGGTCAGCAGCACGCGCGAGCCGGGCCAGTCCACCAGTTCGCCCAGCGCCTGCAGGCCATCCATGTCCGGCATGGAGTAGTCCACCACGCAGACCTGCGCCAGCGAGAAGCGCTGCGTGCCCTCGCCCCAGTACCGCAGGATCTGCGGGATCAGCGGCGTGCCGTCGCGCCACTGGTCCACCATCTCCTGCTGGGTCCAGGCGTCGGCCTCCCACAGTGGCGGCTCCTGTTGCAGGTGGTTGATGCATTCCTGCGGCCGCATGAACAGCAGGACGTGCCAGTTGCGGGGCAGCACCAGTGCCAGCATGTCCAGGTAGTCGGGGTCGTCATCCAGGAAGACCACGGTGCCGGGGCGCTGGAACAGGGGAAAACTCATCGTGAAATCCGTTACTGCAAAGGGGCTGTCTGCGTTGGGTAAAAAGACGGGCCATGCTATTGTCCTGTTTCTTATGAAACACGTCGATGCAACTTCCTGTTAACTTTGACAGTGTGAGCCTGGAGTCCATGTTGGGAGACTGGCTTCTCGCCCTGCGTGAGCATTCAGTCGAAGCTGTGGTGGTGCTGGGGCCCGACCCGTTTGGTACGCGCGAGGAGAGACTGGCCGTCGCGGTCCACCCCCCTGAAATCGCTGACGCGGCCGCCGCCCTTGCCGAAAGCCGTGAATTCGGTGCGCCCTGGCGCGACTCGGACGCGCCGCTCGTGGCCTGGCAGCACATTGCGAAGGCGGACCATGTCGCCTCCAACCGCTGGCGCGTGCTGGCGCTGGCGCACGGGTTCCAGACCGTGATCCGGGTCGAGTTCACACTGCCCGCTGGCCGCGCATTCGAGTGTTTCCTGTTCAGCCCGCGCGAACTCAACAACCGGACGGAAGCCGCCTCGCTGGTGTGGTCGGCGCTCAACATCTGGCCGCTGATCAAGCGCGCCATTGCCAATGCCCGCTGCCCGCTGAGCCCGCGCGAGCGCGAGTGCCTGATGCTGGCCTTCGAAGGCAAGACCGCCCGCCAGTCCGGAAAGCTGCTCGGCTGCACCGACCGGACGATCAACTTCCATATTGCCAATGCCACGGCCAAGCTGCGCGTCGAAAACAAGATGGCCGCGATCCAGCGCGCCATATGGTTCGGGGCGATCTAGGACGCCCCCCGTCCGGCCTTCGGCCGCTCCCCCCACTGGGGGGCGGAACCAGTGGCCCGGCAAAGCCGGCTCCACGGCTCCCACGGACCGTGCGTCCCCTTCTCGCTCTGGCGCCTTGCGAAACCCGCAATAATGGGTCATGACGTTCCTGGCTATTGATGTTGGCAATACGCGCCTGAAGTGGGCGATTTATGACGCGCCCAGGCCCGGCTCGCAGCCGCTGGCGCATGGCGCGGAATTCCTCGAAAACATCGACAAGCTGGCTGATGGCGACTGGGCCGGGTTGCCCGAGCCCTCGCGCATGCTTGGCTGCATCGTCGCGGGCGACGCGGTCAAGGGCCGGGTGCAGGAGCAGATGGAGTTGTGGGACGTTCCCGCGCAATGGGTCGTCTCCAGCGCCGCTGAAGCAGGCCTGGTCAACGGCTACGACCACCCGACGCGCCTGGGCTCGGACCGCTGGGTTGCCATGATCGGCGCGCGCCACCGCATGCTCGCGCAAGGCGCTCCGCGGCCGATGGTGGTGGTGATGGTCGGCACGGCGGTGACGGTCGAGGCCATTGACACGAGCGGGAAGTTCCTCGGCGGCCTCATCCTGCCGGGCCACGGCATCATGCTGCGCGCACTGGAGTCCGGCACGGCCGGCCTGCATGTGCCCACCGGCGAGGTGCGCGAGTTCCCCACCAACACCAGCGACGCGCTCACCAGCGGTGGCACCTACGCCATTGCCGGCGCGGTCGAGCGGATGGTGCAGCACGTGCGCAACCACTGCAAGGCTGAGCCCGCCTGCTACATGACCGGCGGCGCCGGCTGGAAGATGGCGCCGAGCATGTCGGTGCAGTTCGAGCTTGTAGACGGGCTGATTTTTGACGGGCTGCTGGAGATTGCTTCAAGGAGATGGACGCCCCCCGACGCGGCCTGACGGCCGCCTCGAATTGGCTTAGCCCTTCAAACCATCCACAGCCTGGAACATCGCTTCCCGCGCCTGGTCGATGACCTGTTTCTTCCATTCGTCGGTGTCGGTGTAGAACGCATCCATCATGTCCTGCCGGATCTGACGGGCCTGCGCTTCGGGTGCGTCGCGGTGGATGTTGAGCCAGTGCTCGGCGCGCAGGGCCTGCAGGACTTCGAGGATGGGCCGGGTGCCGTATTCGAGGGCGATGCCGGTGTACTCGGCCTGGGCGCATTCCTCATCCACGGCAGCAAAGGCCAGGCCGGTCAGCAGCGCCGATGACGATGTGCCATCGTAAATGGAAGTGACCTGGCTGCCCCACCATGCACGGGCCCGCGCGATGGCTTGTGCGTCTTCCTTGCCGGCGTAGATGCGCTCACCGTGCCCGCTGGGTCCAAGGCCCGTGTGGATGTCGATCCAGGAGAGGCGCGCAGCGCGCGCGCAATATTGGCGCAGGACCTTGCGAAACGTCAGGTTGCTCCAGGACGGCCCGGTGCCGCTGAAGAACAGGCCATCGGGGAACTCCGGCTGCCCGGCGCTGATGGCGGCTTGCCAGGCGGCCTCGCCGCGTGTGGCGATGTAGCTTCCCACGGCGGCCTGGTTGGCTACTGTCGGTGGCCACTGTTCTGGCAGAAGCAGCTCGTGCAGTTCGCGGTAGCCCATGTTGGGCTCAAGCGGCCTGGCGTAGTCGCGGAAATTGCGGTTCAGGTCCACGTTCTCGTGCGTGGTCCGGCGGATGTGCGAGAAGCCGTAGGGGTTGAGCGCATGGACGTAGAGCACCGCCACGCCGGCTTCGCGGGCCTTCGCCCGCCATTCGCCGTCATTCAGCGCAAACACTTGCACACCGCTGCCGCAGTAGCCCTCGACGCCATGGCAGGCGCTGGTGATGATGAGCAGCCTGCCGGCATCATCCGGCCCGTCAAGCGCCACGTCCATGGCAAGCGCTTCGCCGTCCCGGCCCTTCTCGGGGTGGATGTACGACTCGACGCGAAGGCCCCCAGCGGCTGCGGCCGCCAGGAACTTGCGGCGGGCCTCGGCGTAGCTCTGCGAGAACCCTTCGCCGGGCCCGGTCATGCCTTCAGCCATGCATTGGCCAGGTTGATCCAGTAGGTGGCGCCCAGGGGGATGAGCTCATCGTTGAAGTCATAGCTCGGGTTGTGCAGCATGCAGGGGCCGCCGCCGTGGCCCATCTCGCGGTGCGCGCCGTCGCCGTTGGCAATGAACACATAGCAGCCGGGCCGGGCCTGCAGCATGTAGGAGAAGTCTTCCGCGCCCATGGTGGGCTCCTGCGGCAGCACGTTCTCCTCGCCGACGATGCCGGCCATGACCTGGCGCGCGAACTCCGATTCCTTCGGGTGGTTGATGGTCGGCGGGTAGTTGCGCACGAATTCAAATCCGCATTGCGCATCGTGCGCGGCGCTGATGTGCTCCGCGATCTGCTGCATGCGCTTTTCGATCAGGTCCAGCACCTCGATGCTGAAAGTGCGCACCGTGCCCTGCAGCTCGCAGCTGTCGGGGATCACATTGGTGGCTTCGCCGGCATGGATCATCGTCACCGAGATCACGCCCGCATCGACCGGCTTCTTGTTGCGGCTGATGATGGTCTGGAAGGCCTGCACCATCTGGCAGGCCACCGGCACCGGGTCAATGCCGTTGTGCGGCAGTGCGGCATGCCCGCCCTTGCCGCGGATGGTGATCTTGAACTCGTTGCTCGACGCCATCACCGGCCCCGTGCTCACGGCGAACTTGCCGACCGGCATGCCCGGCCAGTTGTGCATGCCGAAGACGGCCTCCATCGGGAATTTCTCGAACATGCCGTCCTTGATCATCTCGCGGGCGCCGCCGCCGCCTTCTTCGGCCGGCTGGAAGATCAGGTACACGGTGCCCGCAAAGTCCCGGTGCTTCGCGAAATGCTGGGCCGCCGCCAGCAGCATGGCGGTGTGGCCGTCGTGGCCGCAGGCGTGCATCTTGCCGGCATGCTTGCTGGCATGCTCGAAGGTGTTGAACTCCTGCATCGGCAGCGCGTCAATGTCCGCGCGCAGGCCAATGCCGCGCCCGGTCTTCGGGCCGGTGCCTTCGACAATGCCGATGACGCCGGTGGTGCCCATGCCGCGGTGGATTGGAATGCCCCACTCTGTGAGCTTTTGGGCTACAACGTCGGCGGTGCGGACTTCTTCAAAGCACAGTTCCGGGTGGGCATGGATGTCGCGCCGCACTGCGGCGATGCCGGCCGCCTGCGTCACGAGGGAATCGATGATCTTCATGAAAAGCTCCTGAGTCTCCTATCCTAGCTGTCTTGGGCAGGCAATGCACGCATGCCAACACGGGGTTGCGTCCCGGTGGCGACGCCGGATGGCGGTATTGGGCTAAAGTCGTTCCATGCTGTCACCCCATGCCCTCGAATTCGCCCGCACGCTGGTCAGGCTCAACACTGTCAGCCACAACTCCAACCTGCCGCTCATTGATTTCATCCGGGGCGAGCTGCTCAAGCTGGGTGTGAAAAGCCGGCTCACTTACAACGCCGAAAAAACCAAGGCCAACCTGTTTGCCACGCTGGGCGAGGGCAAGCCCGGCGGCGTGATCCTGTCGGGCCACACCGATACCGTGCCATGGGATGGGCAGGACTGGAGCGAAGACCCGCTGAGCGCCACGGTCAGGGACGGCCGGCTGTACGGGCGCGGCAGCGCCGACATGAAGAGCTTCATCGCCATCGCCGTGTCCAATGCCCGGGCATTCCTTGAAAGTGATGCGCCGTTCGCCATGCACCTGGCTTTCAGCTACGACGAAGAGGTCGGCTGCTTCGGTGTGCGGGAGCTGATTGCCGACATGAAAGACGCCGGCATCCAGCCCCTGGCCTGCATCGTCGGCGAGCCCACCAGCATGGTCCCGGCCATCGCGCACAAGGGCGTGTACCGCTACAAGTGCTGTGTGCGCGGCAAGGAGGCGCATTCGTCGCTCACGCCGCAGTCGGTCAACGCGATCGAGATGGCGGCGCGCCTGGTGGGCAAGCTGCGCGACATGGCCGAGGGCTTCGAGAAGTCCGAGCCGCGCTATGAGGGTTTTGACGTGCCCTTCAGCACCGCGAGCGTCGGGCAGTTCCACGGCGGGATTGCCGACAACGTCGTGCCGCGCGACGCCGAGTTCCGCTATGAATTCCGCGACCTGCCCACGGCCGATGCGGCGCAGATGCAGGCCGATATCGTGGCCCAGGCGCGGGCCATGGAACCCGCGATGAAGCAGGTGGCGCCGGACGCGGGCTTCAGCTTTGAAACCATCTGCGAGGTGCCGAGCTTCCTCGGCTCCGAGGGCGATGCGATCACCCGGCTGGCGCAGCGCCTCAGCGGTGAGCAGCGCGTCACCCAGGTTGCGTTCGGCACCGAAGCCGGCCTGTTCAAGAAGTCCGGCATTCCCACCGTGGTCTGCGGCCCCGGCAGCATCGTGCAGGCGCACCAGCCGGACGAGTATGTGAGCCTGGAGCAACTGGCGCGCTGTGAGGCATTCATGCGGGGGCTGGCGGCTGTGCGGGAGATTGCCTAGTTGTGGCGAGCCCGTTGGTGGCAGCGTGGCGTGCATTTCTCAATCCCTGAAAATATTACTAAAGATATACAAATACATCTAAATAGCTCATAGAATCCGCCGAATCAAAGTTCGGAGGACAGAATATGAGGGCAAAGGTCAGGGGATGGATGGTGCAATGCTTGTGGGCTTGCGCCATCGCGGCGGGCGCCATGGCGGGCGCTTCCTCGCATGCGGCAGGATCGGTGTCTGAGACGCCAGGGGTTTACGTCACTTTCATGGGCCCGCCTTTCCCAGACGGCCGTGGCCCGACCTGGCAGGCATCCTGTGCGCAGTTTTTCGGCTTCATGCAGCTGCCAAGCTACTACAGCTACATCGCTGACTCATCGTCCTGTCAGATCGGTGTTAACGGAAACACATACCGATACGCCCGAACCGCGCTGGAGACGCCCCCGTCATGTCCACAGAACGCAAGCGCTGGTGCCTCGGGTGGGTGCAGTTGCGACGACGGGTATGAACCGGACGGGCAGGCGACTGCATGCACCGCCTCCGGCTCTGGCGGTGGAGATGGTGGTGGCGGACCTGGCAGTGGTGGCGCCGGGGGCGGTGAAGGCTCAGGCGGCCCCGACGGAACAGGCGGGCCGGGTCCAGGCGGCCCACCGGGCACGGCGGGCGCACCACCACCGGCGGACCCACCGCCGGATGAAGGCGGGTCGTGCTTCGGCAACCCCATCCTTCCTGCCAGCGGCGAGAAACTGCAGGCCGAGGTGGACTACTCCGGTACCGGCCCGCATGCGCTGCACTTCATCCGCAATTTCCGCAGCGAGCGCTTCACCGGCGTCAAAGCCGCTGCACTTGCTGCCACTGGTTTGGGCAAGGCCTGGAGCCACAACCATGCGATGAGCATCCGGCTGGGCGGCCGCGTTGCTCAGGTGGAAATGGAAGATGGCAGCTTAGCCACCTTCTACTACACCGGGGTGGCTCCTGCGGGCTACTGGTATTCGCCCAACAGCGCCGACAGCCTGACCCATGCGGGTGGAGCCTGGACCTACAGGCGCAGCAATGACGACAGCACCTGGCGCTTCACCGGCACAGCTGGAAACGTACGCCTTGCCAGCATCACCAGCCGCCAGGGCTGGGTCACCACCTATGCGTACAGTGGTAACCAGCTCACGCAAGTCACCAACCCCTTCGGCCGCGCATTGCGGTTTGCCTATACCGCAGCAGGGCAGCTGGCCAGCGTCACCACGCCCGATGGGCAAGTCATCAGCTACACCGCTGATGCACAAGGCCGGCATGTCCGTGTGAACCACGCTGATGGCACCGGCAAAACCTACCTGTACGAAAACGCCGCGTGGCCAGAGGCCCTCACTGGGATCGTGGACGAGCGCGGCATCCGATATGCGGGCTTTGCCTATGACGCACAGGGCCGGGGCACCCTGTCGGAGCACGCGGGTGGCGCACAGCGCTACGCCATGAGCTATGGCGCCGGTAGCGCCAGTGTCACCACGCCACTGGGTGCCCAGTACCAATATCGCTATGACACGGCAGGCGGTGTGCGCACCGTCGGCAATGCCAGCGCGGCGCTCGGCACAGGTGCAGGTGACATGGCGGCGCGCACCCAGAATCCGGACGGAACGATTGCGACGGAGACTGACTTCCTCGGTATCAACACGACCTATGTGTGGGATGCCGGGCGGAGATTGCCATTGGCCGAGACAAGGGCCGCTGGCCGTCCGGAAGCGCAAACCGCAAGTACCCAGTGGCATCCGGTGTACAGGCTGCCGGTGCTCGTGACGGAGGCTGGCCGGTCAACAGCCTGGACGTACGACGCCTCGGGCAACAAACTCAGCGAGACAGTCACTGACACCGCCACAGGCCAGGCCAGAACCACAGCCTGGACGTACAACGGCCAGGGCCTTGCCGACACCATGACGGATGCCAAAGGCGGCATTTGGCGCTATGCCTACGACGCAGCCGGCAACCGGGTCAGCGTGAAGAACCCGCTGGGCCAGGAAACCCGCCAGGACTTTGACGCCGCTGGCCGCCTCACAAGCCGTACATCCCCCGGCGGCCTCACCACCAGCTACAGCTACGACACCCGTGGCCGGATCCTCACCCAGGTCATTGGCGGCGAGGCCACCCGCTACAGCTGGACCCCCAACGGCCAGATCGCCAGTGTTTCCTTCGCGGGCGGCTACCAGGCCAGTTACAGCTACGACGCCGCCCAGCGCCTCATCGTCGCCTCTGACAACCGCCTCAACCAGGTCAGCTACACCCTGGACGCCGCCGGCAACCGCATCCGCGAAGAAGTCAAAGACGCCAGCGGCGCCATCGCCTTGGTCACCAGCCGCGTCATCAACAGCCTGAACCAGCTCTCGGCCGTGCAGGGCGCCAGTGGCCAGAGCACCCAGATCGGGTATGACGCCAACGGCGAAGTCATCTCCGGGACCGACCCGCTGAACCAGACCACCCGGCAAACCCTGGACGGCCTGCGCAGGCCGACGTCTACCTCCTTTGCAGATGGCGCAGTTGCCAGCCAGGCCTGGAGCCAGCTGGACCAGCTCACATCCGTCACCGACCCCAAGGGCGTGCAGACAAGGTATGAGCGCAACGCCTTCGGCGAAGTCATGCGCGAGAGCAGCCCCGATATTGGCAGCATCAGCTACGAGCGCGACGCGCTGGGCGATGTGACGAAGAAGACGGATGCCAAAGGCAATGTCACCACCATCGCCCGCGACGCGCTGGGCCGGCCGATTGAGGTTCGGCACAGCGAAGGCCACATCGTTCACTACAACTGGAGCGCAGCGGGGCATCTCAGCAGGATGGAAGACAAGTCAGGCAGCACAAGCTACGAGCGCGACAGCTTGGGCCGCATCACGAAGAAGACCCAATCAGTCAACGACAACCCCCATTCGCCCAGCAGCTTCACCACCAGCTACAGCTACATCAACGTCGAGTTGGCAAGCATCACCTACCCCAGCGGCTTCAAGCTCACCTACAGCCGTGACGCCACAGGCCGCATCACCGGTATTGCAACCCAGGAACCCGGGAGCAACCCGAAGAAGCCCAAGCCACAAGTGGCTTTCGTCAGCCGCTTGACCTGGACGGCGCTGAATCAGCCCCAGTCCTGGACCTGGAGCAGCGGGGATACGGCGAATCGGACCTATGACGCTGACGGCCGCATGACCGGCAATGAGTTTGCAACATATGCCTGGGACGCGGCCAGCCGCATCACCGGCATCACCCAGCAGCTGTGGGCGCAGGGAAGCGGCGCGCTGTACCCCACGCCGCTGGCCTGGGCAGCCGGCTATGACAGTAGAAACCGTCTCACGGCCTTCAACCGTGCAGGTTCCCAAACAAGTTACAGCTACGACCCCAACAGCAACCGCCTGACGGCGCTGGACAGGGTCACCAGCGACATCGACCTGGACGGGCAGTTCGAGGAGGCCGATGACTTCGTGCTGACCACCGGCCAGAGCCTGAATGTAGAGGGAACCAGCAACCGGCTTCTGGGCATCAGCCAGACAGTGACCACGACAAGAGCGGGAAGCACCAGAAGCGTCGTCACCACGCCGATCAGCTACAGCCTGGACGAGAACGGCAGCCTGACCAGCGATGGCCTGAGGACCTTTGACTACGACGCGTCAAGCCGCCTCGCAAAGGTCAGCCTGACCAGGGACGGCGAAGCGGCCAGGGTCACCTACCTGCATAACGCCCTGGGCCAGCGGGTGTTCAAGAGTGAGGTACAGGCTGAGCAGGCGGCCCCGAACGAAGAGGAACTGGGCCACAGCTTCATCGACTGGCTCAGGAAGAACTTCAAGTGGCTGTTCACCAGAGCCCATGCCCATGCCAGCGTCGGCACGGCCTATGTCCATGGAGACGGGGATCTGCCCAGCTGGGCGATCCTGGGCGAATACGACAACGGCAGTGCGGCAGGGGCGGGGAGGACGGAGTACATCTGGCTGCCGACGCCGGGCGGGGCCATCCCGGTGGGGATGTTCAGAAACGGCAAGCTGTTTGCGATTCATCCGGATCATCTGGGCACGCCCAGGCTGATGACCAATGAAAGCAACACGCCGGTATGGCAGTGGCCTTACTCAGCATTCGGCAACAACAAGCCCACGGGCATTCTGAAAGCTACCACCAAGCCCAGGCAGGCCATGGTGGGTCAGCCGGTGATGCTCAGGGCCACGAGCCCGCAGCAGGAACTCAACCTCAGGATGCCGGGGCAGTATCACGATGCGGAGACGGGAACCGCCTACAGCACGAACAGGGACTTCGACCCCAACACTGGCCGCTTTCGCCAGTTCGATCCCTCCGGCATCGCGCCCAGTCTGAATGGCTATGCCTACGTAGATGCAGACCCGTTGAACTTCTTCGATCCTGATGGGCTGGCGAAGGAAGAACCGAACAAACCACCCAAAACTACTTTGCCCATAACTGGCGGAGGACGAGCAACTTCAAAGGCTGATGTCCTGGTGCAGCAGATACCATTGATGGGTGGGCGGACTCGAGGGGGCAAAGGGTGGTGTCCACCTTCAGGAAGTGAGGTGGTCGAGTCAGGCCGTGCGGGCAGACAGACCCGCTTGCGAGAGTTGGTCGCTGATGACAAGCTTGGTTCTGCTGACCGCGGTTGGATTCAACAAGAACTGAATTCAATTGAGAGGGGGCAGCGATCCGCGGTGCGCAATCCACCTGGCAAGGACTTGGCTCATGAGCGGGGACGCGAAGCTGCGAAGGGATATGACTATAGTCATTCGAACCTGCAAGATCGAGATCTTCATCGTTTGCAACATAGGTACGACGATTTTGGCCGGGCAAATCGCGAACGACCATTTCCATGAGGAATGAATTTATGAATTTGAATCCAAAACAAATGGAAGCAATACTTGCGTTGCCAGGAATAGAACGGTTCAAGCACTTCGTAAAAGTAGTCGCTGATTGGCAAGAGGCGTGGGGCTTGTATCAGGATGGCTGGGCTCTTGCGGGGGGCGATGATGGTACGGTTGTCTTTCCGCTATGGCCTGCGCAGGAGTACGCGCAGCTTTGTGCGGCCAATGAATGGCTGGAGTACGAGCCTCGCTCCATCAGTCTTGATGAGCTTATGCAAGTCCTCTTGCCTAAGTTGAAGACTGATGGTGTTCTGCCAGGAGTGTTCTTTACGCCCGCAAGCAAGGGAGTGACGCCTTCGGCGGAGGTGCTGATGTCTGCTCTCACGACCGAATTGCAAAAATACTGACCTGTGCTACCTCCCGTTTCGCTTGATGAGCGTCAATTGATGATCGGCCCGATGAAGATCAACTTCAAGCTTCAGCCCGATCCCGATGGATATCCACCGGTAGCCGTTAAATCACTGTGGGCGAACCCGGTTGGGGGCGATTTCCAGATCGACAGCATTCTTTTTTCACGCGCAACGCGATGGTAGGGGATCTGGTGCGCGCTGTTTCTGATTCGACAGGGGTTCTTTGGTTTGATGGTATTGCGCGTAAGTCTCGGCGATCCTTGATCCGCATCGTCTTCTTCGAACCTTGGTGCGAACATGTAGCGACCAGGCTGCAAGCGATGGGGTGCGGCACTGAAGGAATGGAGGCATTCAAGCTATTGGCGGTAGATGTGCCTGCTGACGTGGAGTTGGATGATGTACAAATCTTCTTGCAAGCGGAGGCTTCTGCTCGTTAGAAGGGTTCTTGGCCCCCAAAAAACACGTGTCCATAAAGGTGTTCAATGTCTCGCCACATCAACATTCAGCTTCAGAAGCTTCGCTCGCCAGACGCGCCGTATTACGTGGAGACGCTGCTGCACGTGATTCACGCCAGCCGTTCCAAGTCGCTCGAGATTTCAATCGATTGGAGCGAAGCCAGCTACTGCAACATAGTTATTCGCGTTGGCAAGTCGACGGTGTTTTGGAGGAGGCTCTTTCATGCAATTTTGAACGAAGCAGCGATTCATGCTTGGGTCAAGAATCGATGGATTGTGGTCATCGAAGGTCCGGCAGGCTGGAATGACTATTTGTTGCTGGCGCATTTTGATCCAACAGTCGAAACAGATGATCTTGTCGGCACCTAACGTCGCCATGGCGGCGGTCGGAAAGGAAGATTCCCACGGGGACTGACTTGCCGAGCAGTTAAAAATTTGTTTGAGTGGCTTGCGCTAGTTCCAAAATGTACTCACTGAAAAACCTTCTCGTTGTCCTCTTCCAAGCGATAAGCGTCGCCGCTTTAGCAGCGCCGACTCCCCAGCTCGAATGCCACAGAAACTCTTTGATAAATTATGCGGACTACGACCTGACAGTTGAGCGACTTCGCCAGCTGTTTGTGACGAAGAGATTCCTTGAACTAGAAGAGGCGCTCAAATGCCTTCATCTCGGCACTCAAAGGTTCGCTTCTGGAAAGTCAGGCGATAGCGCGGTTTATTGGGTATTTCGCAAGCAGATGCCAGCTCCTGGAGCTAGGGCAACTGACTTAGCACTCGCAGACCAGTGGAAAAAGGAAATTCCACATTCCATCTTTGCTGAATTTTCCGCGCTTCGGCATCAATACGCGATGGCATGGAACGCGCGTGGTTCCGGATACGCAAATGAAGTTACTGGAAAGGCGTGGCAATCTTTCGAGCAAGCGATAAGTGATGTAAACCAGCAAGCACTGAAAGCGACCAATCAACTCAGGGACACAGCGATTTTTCACAATCTCCTACTTGCAATCGCTGCGGACGGAGATAGCCAGCATCAGACCGCTGACATCTTCTACAGCTCCGTTTTGAAATGGCCACAGTACTACGACTTTTACGATGTTGCGTTGAGCCGCCTTGTTCCGAGGTGGGGCGGAAGTTGGGAGCTGGTTGACGCGTTTATCTCTGATTGGTCTGCAAAACTGCAAGGAAGAGAGAGTGATTCAATGTACGCCAGACTGTATTCTGGCGTGGTACGTTATGCAGAAAGTCCTCAGGACACGCGCCTCGATTGGCTCAAAATGAAGAGCAGCCTTGAAGTGCTGTTAAGAATGTATCCGGATCCAAAGCACACGAATGTCGCAGCGAGTTTTGCCTGCGCCTATGGTGATCTACCCTATCTCAAGGCCAAACTACAAGAGCTACGCCAATCCGAAGTTCGCCTTTCAGCGTGGGTCCGAGGAACAGATCCTGTAAGTTGTGCACGCTTGATATAACGAACCTGATTTTGGCGACGCTTGCCTACCGCTCCGCAATATAGTGCTGCATCGTCACCGACTCCCCCTCGCGCAGGAACTCATGCACGCGGGCTTCCACTTCTCGGTCGGCCAGTGTGGCGCGTGCCCGCTGGTGCAGGTAGTCGGCCCATGAGGCGACGATGAATCGCTCCACATACCTCGTCGGGTCGCCCAGGTCGCGATAAACGCGCCACAGCGTCGCGCCGTCGCGCCTGCGGGATGCGCGCAGCTGGCTGACCGCATGAAGGAATTCGTCGGCCTCGCCGGTGCGGATGCGGTAGCTCACCTCCACCGAGATCGGGCCGTCGTCGGGCAGCGGCTGTTCCTTGATGAAAATATCCTCCCACAGCGCGACGGGTGTCACCTCCTGCGCATCGCCCATGCGCAAGGGGAACTGGCCCGCCAGGAAGATGCCTGCGGCCATGGCCAGCGCTGCCAGGGACAGGGCCGTCGGCAACCCGGCAAAGCCGGACACTGCGCCCCAGAAGGCCGAGCCGATGGCAAACGAGCCCAGCGCGCTCACCGTGTGCAGCGCGACTGCGCGCGAGCGCACCCAGGGGGGCGCACTGGACTGGGTTGCCGTGTTGAAGGTGGCCATCACGGCCATCCAGGCCGCACCGCCAATGGCGAGCGCCGCAAAAACCACTGCCGGTGTCCGCACGAACGCCGATATCACCATGACGGCAGCAAACACCAGGCAGCCCAGGGCCACCAGCCGCTCCAGCCCCAGCCGCGCCCGCAGCCTGCCCAGCACCAGGCCGGCCGCGACGGCGCCGGTGCCGAGGCAACCCATCAGGAAGCCGAAGCCGGTGGCGCCCAGCTTCAACTGTTGCGCGGCGATGGCCGGCAGCAGTGCCCACAGCGCAGAGCCGGCGCCGCTGTAGGCCACGGTACGCACCAGCTGGGCCAGGATCACCGGCGAATGCCGTGCATAGCGAAGGCCGGCCACGGTGCCGCTCCACAGGCGTTCGGCGGGCAAGGGCGACTTGGCATGCGGGGCGGGGGGCCAGCGCCGCACGGCCTGCATCATGGCCAGTGCGCTTGCCACGGTCACTGCAAATACCCAGCCGGCGCCCAGCCACGCGAAGATGAAGCCCGCGATGGACGGGCCGAGCGCCCGCGCGCTGTTCCAGGCGATCGACATGGCCGTGATGGCCTGCGCCATGTCCTCGCGCGGGACGGCATCGGCCACACTGGTGTTCCAGGCCGGCGACAGCAAGGCCGTGCAGCAGCCTGCGGCAAAGGTGAAGATCAGCAGGGTTGCGGGCCCGGCCCAGCCCAGCATCGCAAGCAGCGCAAGCAGCGAGACCACGCCAACCTGGACGCCCAGCGCCGTGCTGATGAGCCGCCGCCTGTCCATGGTGTCGGCCAGCACGCCGGCCGGCAGGGCCAGCAGGAACATCGGGAAGAACACGGCGGTCTGGACCAGCGCTGCAAGAAACGAGGAGCCGGTCAGCTCCACCATGAGCCACGACGCCGCCATGACCTGCATGGCATTGCCGGTGAAGTAGACGGCGCTACCGGCCCAGAGCCCCCGGAAGGCGGGCAGGCGCAGCGGTGTCCACAGCGAGTTGGACACTCAGGTGCGAACGCGCCCGTCGCCGGTCAGCATCGACAGCTCGACGAAGCTGGATGCGACATGGTCGCTTGGGGAGAACGAGACGGAAAAGCCGCCGAAGCTCTGGTTGCCCAGCGACTCCAGCCCGGCGATGAGCGAGTCACGCGATAGGGCCTTGCCGCCGGAGCGCTTGAGGCCTTCGGTGAAGACCTTGGCGGCCAGGTAGCCCTCCATGCTCGAGAAATTGGCCTGCACGTCCTTGGCGGCTTTCACGGCATCGACAAACTCGCGGGCGATGGCGCGGGCCGCGTTGTAGGGCGAGGGCATGACCTGCGACACGACAACGCCGGCGCCGTCCTTGCCCAGCTCGTCCGCCAGCGCCTGGGTGCCGACGAAGGACACGTTGTAGAACGTGCCGCCGTAGCCTGCCTTGCGCGCCGCGCGGATGAAAGCCGCGCACGACTTGTAGGCACTGATCTGCACCACGGCATCGGGGTTGGCGGCCAGCAGCGTCTTGACCGACGCCGCCACATCCACCGAGTTGCGCTCCACCGTGGCGGTGGCCACCGGCTTGAGCTGCAGCGCATCCAGCGCCAGCGTCGTGCCGTCAAGCCCGGCCTTGCCGTAGGCGTCGTTCTGGTGGAACACGGCGATTTTTTTCAGGCCCAGGCTGGTGAGCTGGCGCACGATGAGGCCGGTCTCGTCGTTGTACGAGGCGCGCAGGTGGAACACGTTCTTGTGCATCGGCTGGCGCAGGGCCATGGCGCCGGTGAAGGGCGCGAAGAACGGGACCTTGTCCTTGATGGCCAGCGGCAGGGCTGCCACGCTGGTGGGTGTGCCGATGTAGCCGAACAGCGCAAATACGTCGTCGCCGATCAGCTTCTTCGTGTTCTCGACGCAGCGGTCGGGTTCATAGCCGTCATCGACGTTGCGGATCTCGACGGGGCGGCGGTTCACGCCGCCCTGTGCATTGAGCGCATCGAAGTAAAGCTTGGCGCCCTGGTAGAACTGGATGCCCAGCTGCGCGGCCGGCCCGGTGAAGGGCGCGGACTGGCCAAGGATGATTTTGCTTTCGGATTGCGCCTGGGCAATGTTGAAGCCGCCCACCATGGTGGCACCCGCGGCAATGGAGAAATTTCTGCGATTGATCATCCACACGATTATCTCGCGCGGTTAGTGTGCTTCCTTAGGGCAAATCCCGCAGTGCCATTGCCCGCAGGCATGGGCGCACCAGAAAATTGGAACCTAATTCTTATTCCCGTATGCGCCCCTGGGAGTCGATGAGGCTCAGCTCGACCAGCCGCGAGGCTACGCGGTCCTCGGCAAAGTGAACCCGGAACCCGCCAACGCTGACGTCGTCCAGCCCGTCGATGGCCTTGCGCAGCTTGGCTTTCGTCGGGTCCTTGCCCGCGCGGCGGAGCGCCTCGGTGAAGACCCGCGCTGCAATATAGCCCTCGAGCATGTAAACATTGGGCTTGCCCGCCTTGGCGGCCGCGGCGTCGGCGGCGAGGTCGCGCACGACCTGCATTTTCTGGTTGTCGCTCTTGGGCACCACCCGCACCACCACCACGCCCGCACCTGCCGGCCCGAGCTGTTCGGCCAGCAGGCTCTCGCCGGTGTTGGAAAAGCCGTAGACCGGCCCGCGAAAGCCCTTGGCCCGCAGCGCGCGCACCGCAACTGCTGCGCGTTGCGGGTCGCCGATGACGAGCACAGACTCCGGCTTGGGTGCCAGCGCCTTGTCGACGGCATCAATGGGCGCCTTGACCAGCAGGTTGGCGCCCAGGCTGGTCATGGTGCGCTCGGCCGCATCCAGCGCAGCCAGCGATTCGCCGTCGGGCGCATGCAGGATGGCCAGCTTGCGCGCGCCCAGCGTCTCGGCATGGCGGGTGATGGCGGCTGCTTCCTCGGAGTAGCCCGGGCGCAGGCTGTAGAGGTTCGGGTAGAGCGCGCCGCGGAATTCGTCGGCGGCGGCCATCGGCGCAAACATGATGGTTTCGCTGTCCTTGATGGCCGCATATGCCGCCGTGACCTGTGGTGAGCCGTAGTAGCCGAACAGCGACAGGACGCCCTGCGCCAGCAGCTTCTGGGTGTTGGCCAGGGTGTTGGCGGGGTTGCCGGCGTCGTCAAGCGCCACCAGTTCTACGGTGCGGCCATTGACGCCGCCGGCCGCATTGACCCGGTCAAAATGAAGCTTCGCACCCAGCGCAAACGGTGTGCCAAGTGAGCCGGAGGCGCCGCTGAGCGCCACGGACTGGCCCAGCACAATGGATGTCTTGCTCACGCCGTCCTGGGCCCGGGCCGATGTCCCTACAGTGCCGGCTGCGACCAGCCCGGCTACCATGATGGCCCGCGTGATCGATTGGATTGTTTTCATGATTTCACCTCCTGTAGCAAACTATAGCGTTACTCCATGAGCGGTTCTATCGGCATCTCCCCTAGGTTGCAGGTCAGAGGGGCGTGCCCGCATGACTGCCCGGACACCTGCGCGCTGGTCACCACGGTGCAGGACGGCATCGCCCTCAAGGTGCAGGGCAACGCGGAGCATCCGCAGACGGCCGGGGTGCTGTGCAACAAGGTCTCGAAGTACACCGAGCGCACCTACCACCCAGAGCGGCTGTTACACCCCCTGCGGCGAACCGGCCCCAAGGGCTCGGGGCAGTTCGAGCAGGTCAGCTGGGACGAGGCGCTAGGCGATATTGCGGCGCGCCTGTCGGCCATTGCCGCGCGCGACCCGCAGGCCATCCTGCCCTACAGCTATGCCGGCACCATGGGCCTGGTGCAGGGAGAGAGCATGGCGGCGCGGTTTTTCAACCGTCTGGGCGCTTCGCTGCTGGATCGCACCATCTGCGCTACCGCCGGCGGCGAGGGCATGACGCAGACGCTGGGCGGCAAGGTCGGCATGAGGGTCGAGTTCTTTGCCGAGTCAAAGCTCATCATCATCTGGGGCAGCAACTCGATTGCCAGCAACCTGCATTTCTGGCGCCATGTGCAGGCGGCCAAGCGCGACGGCGCGAAGCTCATCTGCATCGACCCCCGAAGGAGCGAGACCGCCGAGAAATGCCACGAGCACATCGCCCTGCTGCCCGGCACCGATGCGGCGCTGGCCCTTGCCGTCATGCATGAACTCATCGTGCATGACTGGCTCGACCATGACTACATCGCCCGTTACACGCTCGGCTGGGAGGCGCTGCGTGAACGCGCGCTGCAGTGGCCGCCCGAGCGCGCCGCAGCCGTGTGCGGCATACCGGTGGAGCAGGTCCGCTCGCTGGCACGCGACTGGGGCGCTTCAGGCGCCACAGGCTCCTCAGGCCCCTCAGGCCCCACGGCCATCCGCGTCAACTACGGCATGCAGCGCGTGCGCGGCGGCGGCAACGCCGCCCGGGCCATCGCCTGCCTGCCTGCGCTCACCGGGGCCTGGCGGCACCGGGCGGGCGGCGTGCTGCTGTCGAGCTCCGGCTCGTTCCCGGTGGACAAGGCCGCGCTGCAGCGGCCGGACCTGGTGCGCCAGGCCCTTGGGAGCCGCACGCCGCGCACCATCAACATGAGCACCATCGGCGATGACCTGCTGCGCCCTTCATCAGCCGGTTTCGGCCCGAAGATCGAGGCGCTGGTGGTCTACAACAGCAACCCGGTGGCCGTGGCGCCCGAGTCGGGCAAGGTGGTGCAGGGCTTCGCGCGTGAAGACCTGTTCACCGTGGTGCTGGAGCACTTCATGACCGACACAGCCGACCATGCCGACTATGTGCTGCCCGCCACCACACAGCTGGAGCACTGGGATGTGCACAGCGCCTATGGCCATACCGACGTGCTGCTCAACCGCCCGGCCATCGCGCCCGTGGGCCAGGCGCACACCAACACCCAGGTGTTCCGCGACCTGGCTGCCCGGATGGGCTTTGCGGACGCCTGCTTTGCCGACAGCGACGAAACCCTGTGCCGCACCGCCTACGGCGGCCAGGTGGACTTTGCCGAACTGCTGGACAAAGGCTTTGCCACGCTCAAGCTGCCGGATGCGCCGTTTGCCGAAGGCGGCTTTCCCACGCCGTCAGGCAAGTGCGAGTTCTTCAGCGCGCGCCTTGCCGCCCAGGGCCTGGACGGCCTGCCCGACCATGTGCCCAACTACGAGCCTGCGGGCTCCTCTGCGGACTACCCGCTGGCCATGATCTCGCCGCCTGCGCGCAACTTCCTGAACTCGACCTTCGTCAACATCAAGAGCCTGCGCGACATCGAGGGTGAGCCGCTGCTGGAGATCCACGAAGCCGATGCCGCGGCGCGGGGCATCACCACCGGCAGCATCGTGCGGGTGTTCAACGGCCGGGGCGAATACCGCTGCAAGGCCGAAGTCTCGGCACGCGCGCGGCCCGGCGTGGTCCATGGCCTGGGCATCTGGTGGCGCAAGCTGGGCCTGGACGGCAGCAACGTCAACCAGCTCACCAGCCAGCACCTGACCGACCTGGGTCGCGGCCCGGTGTTCTATGACTGCCTGGTGGAAGTGGCGGCGGATCAAAGGCCCAGCCGCGCAGTGCAAGCCGCCCCAGCCGGGACGGCGGCAGCGTGAAACGGGGCATTGCCGCAGCCGTCATGGCGGTGGTGGCCGGTGGCGCGCTGCTGTGCCTGGGCGGTTGCAGCACGCTGGGCTACTACTGGCAGTCGGTCAGCGGCCACATGAAGATGATGAACGATGCGCGGCCGGTCGGCGACTGGCTGGCGGATGCCTCAACCCCGGCCCGGCTCAAGGAGCGGCTTGACCTGAGCCAGCGCATCCGCAGCTTCGCGGTGAGCGAACTCAAGCTGCCGGACAACGACAGCTACCGCCGCTATGCCGACCTCAAGCGCCGCGCCGTGGTCTGGAATGTGGTGGCCGCGCCGGAATATTCATTGACGCTGCGCACCTGGTGCTTCCCGGTGGCAGGCTGCGTCGGCTACCGCGGCTACTTCGATGAAGCCGCCGCCCGCGCCGAAGCCGATGCGCTCAAGGCGCAGGGCTTCGAGGCCAGCGTCTATGGCGTGCCCGCGTATTCCACCCTCGGCTGGTTTGCCGACCCGCTGCTCAACACCTTCATCAACTACCCCGAAGGCGAGCTGGCCCGGCTGATCTTCCACGAGCTGGCGCACCAGGTGTTCTATGCCAAGGGCGACACCATGTTCAACGAATCATTTGCCACGGCGGTCGAGCGCCTGGGCGGCGCGCGCTGGCTGCAGGCACAGGGCTCGGAAGCGGCGCGCAGCGAGTATGCGCAGTTCAACAGCCGCCGGGTCGAGTTCCGCGCGCTGGCGCTGGACACGCGCCGCGCGCTCACGGCGATCTACAGCAGCGCACCGCCCGGCGAACGCGCCGCGCTGAAGGCCAGGGCCATGCAGGACTTCCGCGACCGCTATGCCCAGCTCAAGGCAGGCTGGGGCGGCTTTGCCGGCTATGACGCCTGGGTGGCGGGTGCCAACAATGCCTCGTTTGGCGCGCAGGCCGCCTATGACGAGCTCGTGCCGGGCTTCGAGGCGCTGTTCGAGCGCGAAGGCCGCGACTGGCAACGGTTTTATGATGCGGCAAAGCGCCTTGCGGATATGCCCAAGGACCAACGACACCAAGCCCTGAAGGAGACACCCCGTGCCTGACATCCACATCACGCGAGACCATACCCTGGGCCTGGCCGAAGCCCGCAAGATCGCCTTCAAGTGGGCCGAGATGGCCGAGGAAAAGTTTGACATGGCCTGCACCTACGAAGAGGGCAAGACCTCCGACCTGGTGACCTTCACCCGCTCCGGCGTCAATGGGGAACTCAAGGTCACGAAGGAGAAGTTCGAGCTGGAGGCCAAACTCGGATTCCTTCTTGGTGCGTTCAAGGAAAAGATCGAGGGCGAGATCGTGAAAAACCTCGACACCCTGCTCGCCAAAAAGAAACCTGCCGCGAAGAAGAAATGACGCCACCCGCCCAAACTGGCGGACCGCTCGCCGGCCTGAAAGTCATCGAGCTGGGCCAGCTCATCGCCGGCCCGTTTGCCGCGAAGACGCTGGCCGACTTTGGCGCCGATGTCATCAAGGTCGAGCCGCCGGACGACAAGGCCCGGCCCGGCTCCGGCGGCGACCCGCTGCGCAAGTGGCGCCTGCTCAAGGACGGCACATCCGTCTGGTGGCAGGTGCAGTCGCGCAACAAGCGCTCCATCGCGCTGGACCTGAAGGAGCCCGGGGCGCAGGACATCGTGCGCCAGCTCGCGGCCGATGCGGACGTGCTGATCGAGAACTTCCGGCCCGGCGCGATGGAGGGCTTCAACCTGGCGCCGGACGATTTGCTCAAACTCAACCCGCGCCTCATCGTGCTGCGCATCAGCGGCTACGGCCAGACCGGGCCGTACCGCGACCGCCCGGGCTTCGGCGTGGTGGCCGAGGCCATGAGCGGCCTGCGGCACCTCACGGCCGAGCCGGGCCGCGTGCCGGTGCGGGTGGGCGTGAGCATTGGCGACACGCTGGCTGCGCTGCATGGCGTGATCGGCATCCTGCTGGCCTTGCAGCACCGGCATGCGACTGCCAGCCCCGGCGCGCCAAAGGGACTGGGGCAGGTGATCGACGTCGCACTGTATGAGGCGGTTTTCAACTGCATGGAAAGCCTCCTGCCCGAGTACAGCGCCTTCGGCGCCGTACGTGAGGCTGCCGGCAGCGCCTTGCCCGGCATTGCACCCAGCAATGCCTACCGCTGCAGGGACGGCGGCTATGCGCTGATTGCAGGCAATGGCGACAGCATCTTCCGCCGCCTGATGGCTGCGGTGGGCCGGCCTGACATGGGCGCCGACCCGGGCCTTGCCGACAACGCCGGGCGTGTGGTGCGCGTGGCCGAGATTGACGCCGTCATTGGCGAATGGACGGCGCAGCGAACGGTGGAAGAGGTGCTGGCGGTGCTGGACAGCGCCCATGTGCCGGCAGGCCGTATCTACAACATAGCCGACATTGCGGCCGACCCGCACTACAAGGCGCGCGGAATGATCGACGAGGTGACCATGGACGACGGTTCCCGCCTTGCGCTGCCCGGCATTGTGCCCAAGCTGTCAGCCACCCCTGGCGGCCATCGCCGCAATGCACCTGCGCTGGGGCAGGACACCGACACAGTGCTCAAGGAAATCGGCCTGACTCAGGCGCAGATAGAGGCCTTGAAGTCCAAAGGCATCGTGGCCTGAGAGGAAGTTGTCAGGACAGGGATTCGATCAGGTCGATGTACTGCTGCATCGCATCGTCCTTCGACGTGCCCTTGAGCCCGTTCCAGGCGTCCCACTTGGCGCGGCCCACCATGTCGCCGAAGCCGGGCTTCTTGTCGGCGTTGTCGCCGGCGGTGCCCTGCTTGTACAGCGCATAGATTTTCAGCAGCGTGGCGTTGTCGGGGCGCTCGCTCAGGTTCTTGGAACCGGCAACGGCGGCTTCGAATGCGGCTTTCAGGTCGGCCATGGAGATGCTCCTCTTGGTATGGTCCGGGTGGCGATTGGGGTGAAGTATCTACCTGTTGGGGTAACTGCGAAGTATCTTACGTGCAGCCTACGCCCCAGAATAGGGGCCTGACCCGAATTCAAACCAAAACACTGGTGGAGAGACACGCATGGTGACCCGAATCGTCGCGAAAGCAGCTGCGAAGCCCACGACCCCGCGGGTTGTCTCCGATGCCACCCGCAAGCTTGCCTCCCAGGTGGCTGCGAACGTGGCGCCCGTGGCAAAGCGCGCCCGCAAGACTGCGACAAAGGCCGCGAAGGTCGTCCGCAAGAACGTCACCAATGCCGTCAGCGGCACGCTGGGCCTGTCCGGCGAGCGCATGACCAAGGTGGACACCGCCTGGTTGCGCATGGACTCTGACTCCAACCTGATGATGATCACCGGCATCTGGGTGCTGGCGCCCGGCATCTCGCATGCCGCGCTGTGCGAACGCGTGGAAGGCCGGCTGCTCAAGTACCGCCGCTTCGGCCAGCGCGTGGTGGAAGACGCGGCGGGCGCCACCTGGGTGGACGACCCTGACTTTGACATCAACAACCACGTGGTGCGCGAGAAGCTGCCCAGGGCAGCCAGCGGCCAGGACCAGGACGCGCTGCAGGACCGCGTGGCCGAGCTGGCCATGCAGCCGCTGGACCGCAAACATCCGCTGTGGCAGTTCAGCCTGATCGAGAACTACCGGCTGCCCGATGGCACGATGGGCAGCGCGATGATCGTGCGCATCCACCACTGCATTGCCGACGGCATTGCGCTGATCTCGGTGACCATGTCGCTGATCGACGGCGGCGCGCCGCCGCCCGAGCGCTCGCCGAAGGCTGCGCGCAACGGGCCGGAAGACTGGATTTCCGACACCCTCATCAAGCCCTTCACCGACATGACCGTCAAGGCGCTGGGCAAGGCCGGCGACGGCGCTGCGCAGGTGCTGCAGATCTTGAGCGACCCGCAAAAGGGCATGGCCGGCTCGATGGACATGGCCAAGGTGGCCTACCAGCTAGTGAGCGACCTGGCTGCGCTGGCCATGATGCCGGACGACTCGAAGACCCGCCTGAAGGGCAAGCCTGGCACCGCCAAGCGCGTGGCCTGGTGCCAGCCGATCCCGCTGGATGAAGTCAAGGCCGTGGGCAAGGCGCTGAACTGCTCGGTCAATGACGTGCTGCTGTCCTGCGTGGCCGGTGCCATTGGCGAATACCTCAAGTCGCATGGCGACGACACCACGGGCCAGGAGATCCGCGCCATGGTGCCGGTCAACCTGCGGCCGCTGGACCAGGCGCACAAGCTGGGCAACCGCTTCGGCCTGGCGCCGCTGGTGCTGCCCATCGGCGTGGACAACCCGATCGAGCGTGTGTACGAGGTCCGCCGCCGGATGAATGCGATGAAAGGCAGCTACCAGCCGCTGCTGGCATTCAGCCTGCTGGCGGTGGCCGGCCTGCTGATCAAGCCGGCGCAGGACGCGATGCTCAACCTGTTCGGCAAGAAGACCACGGCCGTCATGACCAACGTGCCCGGCCCGCGCGAGAAGATCAAGTTCTGCGGCTCCACTGTGGAGCAGAACCTGTTCTGGGTGCCGCAGTCGGGCGATGTGGGGCTGGGTGTGTCGATCCTGAGCTATGGCGGCGGCGTGCAGTTCGGCGTCATCACCGATTCGACGCTGTGCCCTGACCCGCAGGCCATCATTGACGAGTTCACGCCGGAGTTTGCAAAACTTTCAATCGTCACCATGATGCTCCCATGGGGAGAGTGACAGGGCTGTGGCGCTTCAGTCTTTCTTTGTCCTGAGCGTCAGGAACTCGGCTTCATAGTCCTTGGCCAGCGACAGCTTCTGCGCTTCCGTCAGCACCTTGCCCGCCAGCTGGAAGAACTTGGTTTCTTCTTCCTGCAGGTGGTGATTGACCTTCTCGGCCAGCTTCTTCGCTGCGGGCAGCCAGGCCGGCGAGCTTTGCTCGATTTTCTCCAGGTCTTCCACCATCTCGTCCATCTCGTGGTGTTCGGCGATGGCATGGCGCGAGGCGTCAACCGTGGAGTCGTGCTCGAACAGTGGCACGTAGAAGCAGCGCTCTTCGGCCGTTTCATGCACCAGCAATTCCTGCTTGAGTTCGCGGAAGAGGCGGGTGCGGTCGGGGCTGTCGCCTGAGGTTTCAATCAGCTGGGCCGCGAGGGCGCGCTGCGTGACGTGACTGACGCGGAGGGCTTCGAAGATGTTCATGCGGCGATTATTGGCAGTGCCGCGCGCGCTGCCGTGTAGGCCGACATCCCGATCCGCGGAGGTCCCTAGTCTTGCAACTCCGTCAATGCCAGGTCCACATCGAGCCGCTCGGCTGCGTCCATCGGCTTGCTGGAGGCGGCCTGCTCGTACAGCTTTGTCGCTTCCTTGATCTTGCCGTCCCCCTCCAGCATGACCAGCCCGTTGGCGTATTCGATCATCCCGATGGCTGAGCCCGGGTTGAGTTTCATCGCTTCCTGGAACAGCTTGAGGCCGGTGTCTTTCCTGGCACCGTAGGTCATGCCGCCAATGAGCGTGCCGACCTTGTCGATGACTTCGGCATGAAAGGCGCCGAGCGCGACATGCGCATCCGCATGCTTGGGGTTGAGCTGGATGGCTTTCTCCAGCGACTCCTTGACCTTGCTGCCCAGCCCCTGCGCCAGTGCCTTGGCCACGCTGATGCCCTGGCTGTAGCGGCCCAGCGCATAGGCCTGCCAGTACCAGGCGTTCGGGTTCCTGGAGTCTTCGGCGGCCTGCGCCTCGGCACGCTGCGCGGCTTCCATGAACAGGTCGAGCCGGGCCTTTTCCTTCTTCTCAAGGTAGGTCGCGTACACGCAGGCGGCCTTGTTGGCCACGGTGATGCCGCTGCCGCCGGCCTTGAGACCGGCCTCAAAGGCCTTCTGGAACTCGCCGCTGTGGAACAGCGCCCAGGCCTGGAGCACGGCGGGGTCGGACGGCAGGGGCTCGGCGTCCCCCGCATGCAGCCGGGCCCAGTTCTTCTTGACGCCCGCGGCATCAAACGCATAGTCGCCCGCGTGCGGGAATGCAGTCCACTTGGCCATGGTTTGTCTCCTCTTATTTTTCTGCAGGGTTGCTGTAGGCGCCGACCAGCCCGAGCAGGTGCATGCGCTGCCCGGGTTCGAGGTACGGCACCAGCAGGTTCAGCACATGGTGCGCGCCGCGCAGCAGCGCCAGCTGGGCACTCTCGGGCTCCAGCGCGCGGCGCGGGTCGCGCACATATTCGTAGCTCAGCCAGTAGGTCAGCACCACCACCATGCTGGTGGCTGTGGCCTCGACCTCGCGCGAGTCGATGCTGATGGCGCCGGAGCGGCTCATGCCGTCCAGCAGGGCACGCACCGCGCGGGTCTTGTTCTTGAGCACCCACTGGAAGTGCGTCTCCAGCCGGCGGTTCTTGGACAGCAGGTCGTTGAGGTCGCGGTAGAGGAAGCGGTATTGCCAGATCAGCTCGAACAGCG
>JAZKHY010000006.1:0-5849 GCA_040385105.1 Pseudomonadota bacterium | reverse complement strand
CGAAGCCCAGCACGCCCAGCGGGTAGCTGATCTCCTTGAAGAACGGCAGCTGCAGGCCGGCCTTGGGCGGCAGGTTCACGTCAAAGCCGGACTGGACCCACTTGAAGAACAGCTCCAGCACACGCAGGTTGGAGCTCTCCGAGATGCTGAACACCAGGTACAGCGCAGCGAGCAGGCCGATCAGCGACTGCCACAGGTACTTCTCGCGCGAGCGCATGCCTTCCGGGTCCTTGTGCACGACCTTGCGCCAATCGTCGGCCCAGCCGATAGCGCCAAAGCCGAGCGTGACCAGCAGCACGATCCAGACAAAGCGGTTGGCCAGGTCAAACCACAGCAGCGTCGAGATGCCGATGGACAGCAGGATCAGCACGCCGCCCATGGTGGGTGTGCCGCTCTTGACCAGGTGCGTTTCCATACCGTAGCCGCGCACCGGCTGGCCGATCTTGAGCGCGGTGAGCCGGCGGATCACGTAGGGCCCGGCCAGCAGCCCGATGAGCAGCGCCGTGAGCGCGGCCATCACCGCGCGGAAGGTCAGGTACTGGAAGACGCGGAAAAAGCCGAATTCCGGCGACAGGGTCTGGAGCCATTGGGCCAGGCTAAGCAGCATGCGTGCTCCCTACTTTTTGTTGTTGTTGCGAGGCGGCGGAAATCGCTTCGACCACGCGCTCCATCTTCATGAAGCGGGAGCCCTTGACCAGCACGCTGGCGGTGGCGGGCAAAGCCGCGGCCACCGCCGCATTGAGCGCCGCGATGTCGGCACCGAAGTGGCGGCCTTTGCCAAAGCTCGACGAGACGTCCGAAGCCTGCTCGCCGAGCGTGAACACCTGCTCGATGCCGCGCTCGCGCGCATGGGCGCCGACTTCGCGGTGGAAGGCAGGCCCCTGGTCACCCACCTCACCCATGTCGCCGAGCACCAGCAGGCGCGGGCCGGGGAGTTCGGCCAGCACATCGATCGCGGCGCGAACGGAGTCGGGGTTGGCGTTATAGGTGTCGTCCACCAGCGTGAGCAGGCGGCCGCCCAGCGGCACGGCCAGCGCGCGGGAGCGGCCCTTGACCGGCTCGAAGGCAGCCAGCCCCTGTGCAATGGCGGCCGGCGGCACGCCTGCGGCCAGCGCGCAGGCCACTGCAGCCAGCGAGTTGCGCACGTTGTGGCGGCCGGCGATATGGAGTCGGTATTCCACCGGACCTGCGGGCGTTGATGCGCCCACCTGCCAGTAACCCGTTAGCCATTCAGCCCCGGCCAAAGCGATGTCGGCAGCAGAGGTGCTGTCCGCAAATGTCATGCAGGCGCGCCCGCCCGCGAGGTCCTGCCAGAGCGCGCTGTATTCCTCGCCGGCGGGAAAGACCGCGACGCCTTCCGGCCCGAGCGACGACAGCACCGCGCCGTTCTCGCGCGCAACGGCTTCCACCGTGGCCATGAACTCCTGGTGCTCGCGCTGCGCGTTGTTCACCAGCGCCACGGTGGGCCGGGTGATCTGCGCCAGGTAACCGATCTCGCCCGGGTGGTTCATGCCAAGCTCGACCACGCCCACCTCATGGCCGGCATTCATGCGCAGCAAGGTGAGCGGCACGCCGATATCGTTGTTCAGGTTGCCCTGCGTCGCCAGCGTGGCCTGCGGCTTCCAGGCACGCAGGATGGACGCGATCATCTGGGTGACGGTGGTCTTGCCGTTGCTGCCCGTCACTGCGATCAGCGGCAGCGCGAACTGCGCGCGCCAGCCGGCAGCCAGCTGCCCGAGCGCCAGCCTTGTGTCGGGCACTTCAATGCCCGGCAGGCCGGCCTGCGCCAGCCCGCCATGGGCGATGGCGGCCACAGCGCCTGAGGCTTTGGCATCAGCGAGAAAGTCATTGGCGTCATAGCGCTCGCCCTTGAGCGCGACGAACAGGTCTGCGGGCTGCAGCGTGCGGGTGTCAGTGTGCACGCGGCGCACGGCAACAGCGGCGTCTCCCACGAGCGTACCGCCCGGCAGCCAGGTTGCGGCTTGCTGCAAGGTGAGGTTCATGCAACGCCCCTCTGCCCAAGCGCCGCACGCGCATGGGCCTTGTCGGAGAACGGCAGCTTCACCCCGGCGACTTCCTGGAACTCCTCATGCCCCTTGCCGGCGATGAGCACCACATCTGCAGGCGCCGCCTGCGCCAGGGTCTGGGCGATGGCCTGAGCGCGGTCGGCCTGCACCCGCACGGCATCGCGCCGCGACAGGCCCAGCAGGATCTGGCTGATGATGGATTCGGGCTTTTCGCTGCGCGGGTTGTCGCTGGTCACCACCACGGCATCGGCCTGCTTCTCGGCCACGGCCGCCATCAGCGGGCGCTTGGTGGCATCGCGGTCGCCGCCGCAGCCAAATACGCACCACAGGCTGCCGCCACGCTGCTGCGCCAGGGGCCGCAGCGCCTGCAGCGCCTTGTCCAGCGCATCGGGCGTGTGGGCATAGTCCACTGCCACAAGCGGCTGGCCCGGCGCGGCAATGCAGTCCATGCGGCCGGGCACAGGCGTGAGCCCCGCGCAGGCCGCAACTGCCCGGGCCAGCGGCACGCCAACGGCCCGCATCGCGCCGATCACGCCCAGCAGGTTGGAGACGTTGTACTGGCCGATCAGCGCGGTATCAAGCGCATGCGTCTCGCTGCCTTCAACAACCTCAAAGCGCAGGCCGAGGCTGCCGTAGCCGATACCCCGTGCCTGCAGCCGCGCAGGCTCCACGCACGACACCGTCCACACATCGATGCCAGAGCCGGCCAGCGACGCGGCCAGTTCACCACCCTTGGGGTCGTCGATGTTCAGCACGGCAGCTGCCAGGCCGGGCCAGCGGAACAGCTCCGCCTTGGCTTCCCAGTAGGCCTGCATGCTGCCGTGGTAGTCCAGGTGGTCCTGGGTGAAATTGGTGAAGATCGCCACCCGGATGCGGGTGCCGTCCAGCCGCCGTTCCTCGATGCCGACTGACGAGGCTTCAATCGCACAGGCCACAAAGCCTTCATCCACAAAGCGGCGGAACTGCTGCTGCAGCAGCACCGGGTCGGGCGTGGTCAGGCCGTTGTAGACGATCTGCGCATCGGCAGGGGCGCCAGTGGCCGTGCTGCGCGGCGGCACGCCAATGCCCAGCGTGCCGACGATGCCGGCCGGGCGCTCCACCTGCGCGAGTGCCTGCGCCAGCCACCAGGCGGTGCTGGTCTTGCCATTGGTGCCGGTCACGGCCAGCACATCCAGCTCATGGCTGGGCTCGCCGAACCATGCGGCGGCAATCGGGCCGGTGGCGGCCTTCAGGCGGTCATAGGCGGCAATGCGCTCGTCGGTGAAGCCATAGCCGGCAACGCCGTCCTGCTCCACCAGGCAGGCCCCCGCGCCCTGCGCCAGCGCGGCAGCCACAAACCTGCGCCCGTCAGTGGCGGCACCGGGCCAGGCGATGAAGCCATCACCCGCGCCGACCTTGCGGCTGTCGCACTGAAGCGTGCCGGTGACGTTGGCGCGCAGCCACTGCACTGCAGACCCGGGTGTGGTGTGGAGCTGCGCCATCAGAACGACTCCTCCACCGCATTCACCAGGATCTGCGGCTTCACCGCCATGTCGGGCTGCACGCCCATCATGCGCAGGGTCTGCTGCACGACTTCGCTGAACACGGGCGCAGCCACGTCGCCGCCGAAGTACTTGCCCGCACTCGGCTCGTCCACCATCACCGCCACGATGATGCGCGGCTTGTCGATGGGCGCCATGCCGACGAACCACGAGCGGTACTTGTTGGTGGCATAGGCCTTGCCGATCTGCTTGTGGGCCGTGCCCGACTTGCCGCCCACCGAGTAACCCAGCGTCTGCGCCTTCTGTGCCGTGCCGCCCGGCGCGGCCGCCATCTGCAGCATGACGCGGACCGCATCCACTGTTTTTGGCGAGAACACCGGCACGCCGACCGCGGGGTCCGCGCTCTTGAGCATGGTGGCCGGGATGATCTGCCCGTCATGCGCAAACACGGTGTACGAGCGCGCCATCTGGAACAGCGAGGCCGACAGCCCGTAGCCGTAGGACATGGTGGCCTGCTCCACCGGGCGCCAGGTCTTGTACGGCCGCAGCCGGCCCGTGACCGCCCCCGGGAAGCTGATCTGCGGCTTCTGGCCGAAGCCCGCTGCCGAGAAGGTCTCCCACATCTCGCGCGGCTGCATCTGCAGGGCAATCTTGAGGGTTCCGACGTTGCTGGATTTCTGAATGACTTCCTGCACCGTCAGCACGCCATGCGGGTGCGAGTCCGAAATGCGCGCGCCGCCGATGGTGACAAAGCCGGGCGCGGTCTGGATCGGCGTCATCGGCGTCACGCGCCCGGTGTCCATGGCCAGGCCGATGGTGAAGGGCTTCATCGTCGAGCCGGGCTCGAACACGTCGGTCATCGCGCGGTTGCGCAGCTGCTCGCCGGTGAGGTTCTGGCGGCGGTCGGGCACATACGACGGGTAGTTGGCCAGGGCCAGCACCTCGCCCGTCACGGTGTCGAGCACGACCACGCTGCCTGCCTTCGCCTTGTTGGCCACCACCGCATCGCGCAGCTTCTGGTAGGCAAAGAACTGCACCTTGCTGTCCACCGACAGCTGCAGGTCCTTGCCGTCCACCGCGGGCACCTGCTCGCCCACGTCCTCGACGATGCGGCCGAGCCGGTCCTTGATGACGCGGCGCGAGCCGGCGCGGCCCGCCAGGTCCTTGTTGAAGGACAGTTCCACGCCCTCCTGGCCGATGTCTTCCACATTGGTAAAGCCGACCACATGCGCGGCCGCCTCGCCTTCAGGGTATTTGCGGCGGTATTCCTTGCGCTGGTAGATGCCCTTGATGTCCAGCGCCGTGACCTGCTGGGCCACCGCATCGTCGATCTGGCGCTTGAGCCAGACGAAGGTCTTGTCTTCGTTCTCCAGCTTTTTGCGCAGGTCGGCCAGCGGCATTTCCAGCAATGCGGCCAGCTTGACCAGCTTGGCCTTGTCCTTGTCTTTGTCCACGTCTTCGGGAATCGCCCAGATGCTGGGCGCGGGAACGCTGGACGCGAGGATCAGGCCGTTGCGGTCCAGGATGCGGCCGCGGTTGGCCGGCAACTCCAGCGTGCGCGCAAAGCGCACTTCGCCCTGGCGCTGGAAGAAGTCGTTGCCCACCACCTGCACATAGGCTGCGCGCATGCCGAGCGCGACAAAGCCGAGGCCCAGCGCGGCCACGATGAACTTGCTGCGCCAGACCGGCGTCTTGCTGGCCAGCAGCGGACTCGATGTATAGGCGACGCTGCGGCTCATCGCGCGGCCCCTGTGGTGGCGGGTGACGAAGTTGGCGCCGCAGGCGCGCTCCAGGTCACATACTGCGTGATGGCCGGCGTGGCCGTACGCATCTGCAGCTGTTCCTTGGCCAGCTTCTCCACCCGCAGCGGCGTGGCCTGCGCCCGCTTTTCAACCTGCAGGCGTTCGTTTTCCAGCTCGATCCTGCGCGCCTCGGCATGGGCACGGTCGATCTCGGCAAACAGCCGGCGCGACTCGTACTGCGTGCGCACAAGGTACAGCGCGCTGGCCATCACGGCCATCAGCAGGACAAGGTTCAGTCTTGTCATGCAGCCGTCCTCTCCGCCACACGCATGATCGCGCTGCGCGAGCGCGGGTTGGCCTTGACTTCTTCTGCCGTGGGCTTGACGCGCTCCAGCGCCTTGAGCTTCATCACCTTCGGCGCTGCAAACGGCGCGCGGCGGTCGTACTCATCGCGCGAGTGCTTCGCGATGAACTGCTTGACGATGCGGTCTTCCAGCGAATGGAAACTGATCACCACCAGTCGGCCCCCGGGTTGAAGTACATGAAGGCTGGCCTCTAGCGCCTGTTGCAGCTCTTCAAGCTCGGCGTTGATGAAAATC
>JAZKHY010000005.1:0-73821 GCA_040385105.1 Pseudomonadota bacterium | reverse complement strand
TCATGGCTCAATCCTCTCAGAGAATGGAGCCTCCTCAAAATCCGGGGCGATTCAATGTGTATTGGGAGAAAGTGGATCTCCTATCAAGAGCAAGAAGCGGAGGCTCGAAAGCATTGGGAGTTCGAAGTGTGGAGCGCTAACCGCTCCACGCTTCGAACTCTAAGGAGAGATCTGTTACCAGGTCCAACAGCAATTTCCGTCGGTGTGGCGGCATCTCGCGAAGACGCGCGATCAACTGAAGTTCATCAGCTGTGGGTACGACAGATTTACCGTGGCTTTTTGCAGTTGCTTTGGCTGGGGATTTTGGCGCATCAGCAATTCCAAAGCGCAGCCATTGGTTCGGAACCTTGAGCATTTCTGCCAAAGTTTCTATCTTGTCGGGCGTGGGCACAGTAATCCCGGCAAGCCACTTGTGCGCGGACTGAGGCGTCACAGATTCGCCGTGGAACCGAAGATTAAAGGCGTTTGCTAGTTCAGTTGGGGTCTGGATTCGCTTCCGGCTGCGTCCTAGTGCTTGCTTGAGGCGTTCAGAAAACTCTTTTTTTTCGGCTGCAGTTCGCATCCCCCAAGTCTCTATTGCTGAATTCGCGGAACGTAGCGCAAATGAGTTACACGTTACTCATTTGCGCTACACTCCCGCAGCGGCAAATTTCACGCGCGTTGCATTGCCGCAACTTCAGCCCTCGGCCGCGCATGCCTGGGGCCATCCAAGGAGGTTCCATGAGCATTTCTTTTTCTTCGCGCCAGGGCGAGCGCACGCTGTTTCAGGGCTTGGGCTGCAGGGTCGATGGCCCGGCCATCGTGGGGAGCGGGTTCATCTGCGTCACCGACCAGCGCGTCTTCTTCCGCCCCAGCGGCGGCAGCCCGCTCTTGCTGGAGCGCGACCGCATCCAGTCCATCACCCGCGCCAAGTTCGGCTTTCTCCCCGCCATGGTCGTCCACGGCGCGGACGAGACCGAGTTGTCGCTGATCGTCCCGGACGGCTGGAGCCTGGACAGGGCGCTGTGCGCGATGGAGGGGCAGGGCGTTGCAGCGGGTGACGGCGCGCCCGGCCTGGTCAACGTGCCGGCCCGCAGCCGGTTTGCGCGGGCGGTGAGCATCCTGGGCCTGGCCTTTGTGGCGGCGGGCAAGGCTTTGTTGGGGGATTTGGGGTTGCGGCGGTTTCGGTAGGGGCAAAATCCCGCCATGCCCGAATACAGATTCAGCGTCTACGGCAAGCTGGTGGCCGTGGTTCGCACCGTCACCGGCTGGGACGCGTTCGCGCTCGGCCCGGACGGCAAGCGCCGGCCGCTGGAGATTGTGGTGCCTGACTTCATCGCGGCGGAAGAACTGCGGGAGTTCCTGGCCGACATGTTTCACGAGCACGCCATGCCGGGCAATGGGGATGTGGCGCAGCTTTGAGGCGCCTCAGCCACAGAATACCCCTGGGTTGGCTATACTGTACAGGTTAGCTATTTTTCAGGAGTTGCTACCATGATCACGGTCACATCCGTCGAAGCCCAGAACAGTTTCGGGAAATTGCTTGACTCTGCACAGCGCGAGCCTGTCGTTGTCACGCGTCATGGCCGCACAGCCGCATTCATCGTGTCGCCGCAGGACATGGATGAGCTGATGGCGGTGCGTAGCAAGCGGAGCAAGACTGTTTCCGCGTTTGAAGCGTATTTTGCAGAGTCAGACAAGCACCTGACTCCCGCAGCACGCAAGTTGACCGAAGCTGACGTCGCCCGGCTGGTGCGTGAAAGCCGATGAGCCGGCCGGCACGGGTTGTTTTTGATACGAGTACGCTGATCAGTGCGATGTTGGGTGCGACGTCCGTACCCCGGCAGGCTTTGCTCGAAGCCGCGCGGGGTTCAGACATCTGCGCATCGGCCGCGACCTTCAACGAGTTCGAGCTTGTTTCAAGACGACAGAAATTCAATGCGTATCTGCCGTTGGCAGACAGGCTGCAATTTCTCGAGCTTTATCGGGCTCAGGCGACGATCTGGATTGTGGACCCGCTCAGTGAAGCGCGGGCGCATGGTGTGTGCAGGGATGCCAAAGACACGATGTTTCTCGCCCTTGCGCTGGAGTGCCAGGCACAGGTGCTGATTACCAGTGATGCGGACTTGCTGGTGCTCCATGGGTGGGAGGGCATTGCAATCATGAAGCCCGCAGCTTTTATTGAGGCGTTGCAGAGGTCCGCCTAGACCCGAGCAAGGCACCGCCCACCGGGCGTGTACCGCAACAGCTTCGACAGCCCGTTGCGCCCGCTTGCCCCTCGGCCGCCAATGCTGCCGCACTGGTGAAGGCGTCGGCGCCCTTTTGTTCTCACTGCGGCGGCGGCAGCTTGATCTGGCGCGCGATTTTTGCCCACTCGACCGTTTCACGGCGAAACGCTGCGTCTGTTTCCTCCGGTGTAGCCGTTGTCACGTTCAGGCCGAGCTCGGTCAGCTGCTGCTTGATGGCGGGTTCGTTCAGGACTTGCGTCGTGTCTACCTGGATCTTTTTCAGGATGGCGGGTGGTGTGCCTTTGGGCGCGATGAAGGCGAAGTAGGGCGTAATGTCCACGCCCGGGTAGAACTCGTTGACGGCCGGCGCCTGCTCAAAGCCGGGTATGCGCTTCGGGCCAAAGGATGCAAGCATCTTCATCTTCTGTGCCTTGACGAATGGCACGCTGGAGTCGTGGGGGTTGATCACCAGGTCAAGCCGGCCCGCCATCAGCTCCGACAGCGCCTGCGCCCAGCCCGGAAAGTTCACGTGCGTCATGTCGATGTCTGCGGCGTACATGAACTGCCTGAAGCCGGCATAGGTCGCACCCAGCCCACCCGTGCCCCAGTTGAGCTTGCCGGGGTTCTTTTTGGCATAGGCCACCAGTTCGGGCAGGGTGTTGAACGGCGCGTCGTTGCGCGCCACCAGCGCCATCTCCAGGTTGACCAGGCGTGTGATGCCGCTGAAGTCGTCGTAGGTGTAGGGAATGGTCTTGTAGAACAGCGGGTTGTTGGCCACCGTCGCGCCTGTCACGGCAATGGTGTAGCCGTCGGGCTTTGACTTGACGAGGATGTCGGTGGCCACGATATTGCTGGCCCCCGGTTTGTACTCGATCACCACGGGCTGCTTCCATTTGTCCTGCAGCCTGGGCGCGATAATGCGGAACACCTGGTCTCCGCCGCCGGGCGTGAACGGCAAGATGATTTTTACCGGAGCCTTGGGCCAGTCTTGCGCAAGCGCAGATGTTGGCGCTGCGGCAATCGCGGCCAGCACGCTGGCCGTGCACAGTGAAAGCAGTTTCTTGGTCAGGGTCATTTCAGGAACTCCTCTAGTTGATACTCTGTCAGGTTTTTTCGTTCCCAGGCAACCTGTGAAAGGCAGCGGCTGGGGTCTTCGTCACGGTCGTTGTAGTACGGCTGGTAGTTGGCAAATACCTCATAGAGGCGGCGCAGTTCATCCACGGCGGTGCGGTGCAGGTCCACCCGCAAGTCCCATTCCGCATGGTTTTTCCGGTCGGTGACAACGACACAGGCCGAGCGCTCTGCCAGCCTGGGCATTTGCCAGCCCTGGCCGCCGGCATCGCGGCCATGTTCCAGCGAGCGGATCAGGCGTTCCACCAGGGGCTGCCCCTCGTCAGTGCAAAAGCCTGTTTCCATGGCGTCGACGACCTGCTCGCCGGCAAGCACGTTGCCAAAGACAACGTAGTCCCGCCCGATCTTCGACCCGGCCCAGCCCTGCACCAGCGCGCCGGTGTGGACGGCGGGGTCTCCGCACCGGGGCATGACGGCGATCTGCCGCAGCGCCTGGTGCGCGTCGTCACGCACCAGCGCATCCAGGACGCTGCGGCCTGACAGGCCTTGCGCCAGCAGTTGTTGTGCAATCGGCGCGTTGCCCTTGCGGACGTTGGCCTGGGTCATGGCAATGCCAAAGCCGCCATGGGCGCCTTGCGTGAAGGAGCCGGCCGCGAGCGAGTACGTCGCAACGCCGATGCCGATCTGGTTGGTGCGGGCGCATCGCCCGATTACTGTGTAAGTCATGGTCTTTCTTCAGGTTTACTTTTCAACACCCATGACCAGGTCGGGCAGGGCGGTCACGATGGAAGGGAAGATCGTGATGAGGGCGATGCACACGACAAGGCAGATGAAGAATGGAATGGCGGCCCGGGCGATGACGTTGCTGTCCTTGCCTGTCATGTTCTGCAGCACGAAGAGGTTGAAGCCGACGGGTGGCGTGACCTCCGCGATCTCCACCAAAAGCACGATGAAGATGCCGAACCAGATCAGGTCAAAACCAGCCTTCTGGATCATCGGCAGCACGACGGCGCTGGTCAGCACGATCATGCTGATGCCATCCAGAGCCGTGCCCAGCACCAGGTACACCAGCACCAGTGAGCCGATCAGCGCATAGGGCGACAGGTGCATGCCGTTGACCCAGGCCGCCAGTTCACGCGGCACGCCGGTAAAGGCCATCGTCTTGGTGAGGAAAGCGGCGCCGGCCAAGATGAACATGATCATGCAACTGGTGCGGGTCGCGCCCATCAGCCCCCCGGTGAAATTGGCCCAGGTGAGCGACCGGCCCCATGCGGCGATCGCCAGCGAGCCTGCGACGCCATAGGCCGCGCATTCCGTCGCCGTGGCATAGCCCGCTACCAGCACCCAGACGATGAAGACGATGAGCGCGGCACAGGGGATGAGATTGCCGCTTTGCCGCAGCTTGTGCAGAAAGCTGGAAGGCGGGTCGGCCGGGGGTACCTTGCCAGGGTTGCGCAACGACCACCAGGCGATGTAGCCCATGAACAGCCCCATCAGCAGCAAGCCGGGCAGGAACCCCGCCAGGAAGATCCGGATGATCGACGCGTCGGCCGCCACTGCATACACCACCATGGTGATGGATGGCGGGATGAGGATGCCCAATGTGCCGCCTGTGGCGAGCGCCCCGAGGGCCAGGTTCTCGTCATAGCCGCGCCTCTTGAGTTCGGGCAGCGCTACCTTGGATATCGTCGCGCAGGTCGCCGCAGAAGAGCCGCTGACCGAGCCGAAGATGCCGCAGCCGAGGATCGTCGTGTGCATCAGCCGCCCCGGCATGCGGTTGAGCCACGGCCGCAGGCCTTCGAACATCTCCTCGCTCAGCTTGGTGCGGAAGAGAATCTCACCCATCCAGACGAAGAGCGGCAACGCCGCCAGTTCCCATGAGGCACTGCTCTCCCAGAAGGCGGTAAACAGGTTCTTGCCGGGCTGCGTGTTGACAAAAAAGGCCTGCCCCACCCAGCCGCAGACTGCCAGGGTGATGGCGATCCACAGGCCACTGGCCAGCAGGACCATCATCACCACCAGCAACAAGAGGCCGATTCCAAGTATTTCCATCAATTGCTTTCGTGCTGTTCTTTAAATGTCGGACGAGAAGTCACCGCGCGCATGCCGCTCTTCCACCGCTACGACGTAAGAAGGCCTGGCGCCTCGCGCAACAATCCATGCTTCATCCAGCACCGCGATGAAGAACACCCAGGTGCCCACGACGAATGCCAGTTGCGGGATCCACAGGGGTACGACGAGCATGCCGCTGGCCATTTCGTTGAACTGCCAGCTCTCGTACGTGAAGCGCGTGGCCCACCAGGTGAGGTAGCCAACGGCCAATGCCGCGCCTACCAGGGTGAACAGCTCCAATGCCCGGCGTGCGGATGGCCCCAGTTTTTCGGACAACAGGGTGACGCGCACGAAGTCCCCATGCTTGAACGAATGAGCCATCGCGAGGAAGGCCGATGCCGCGCACAGCCATGCCACCAGGTCATTGGTTCCGCCCGTTTTCACGCCAAGTTCGCGGCCAAGGCTCTGGAACAGCATCAGCGCGCAGATGGCAAAGACGCTGAGCGCCGCCATCCAGGCCGTGACGAGATAGAGCCTGTCAAGCAGGTGCCTCACTTGCGCGCTCCGTTGGCTGCTGCTGGGGCTGCAACGCCTGCAGGCTTTGCCGGGGGCACGGCAATCTGTGTCTTCTGGAAATTGGCGACGATCGCCTCACCGTCGGCGCCGGCCCGCTTTTGCCAGTCCATCAGCAGCGAAAAGCCCATCTGCTTGGCATCAGCCGACAGCTTGACGGAGGGCTGCAGGACGTAAACGCCTTTTTGCAGCAAAGTTTTTTTGGACTTCTCGTTCCAGTCTGAGCTGGCCTTCCAGCCACGCTCCTCCGCATCCGCGGAGGCTTTGAGCACTGCGGCCTGCTGCGCCTTGTCCAGCGCCTGGAAAGCCGCGCTGCTAACGAACACGGCATTCTTTGGCAATGCCGCCTGCATGTCGTAGAAGTATTTGACCTGCTCATAGACCCGGCTGTCCACGCCGGTCTGGCTGGATGTCATGAAAGCTTCCACGACACCGGTGGCCAGCGCCTGGCTCAACTCGGCAGCCTGCACCGTGACAGGTTGCGCGCCCATCAATTCGCCCATCTTCGTGGTTGCCGGCGAATAGGCACGCCATTTGATGCCGCGCATATCCGCCATGGCGCCGATGGGGCGTTTGGTGTAGATGCCTGAGGCCGGCCAGGGCACGCAGTACAGCAGCGTCAGCCCCTGCTTGTCGAGGAATTTCTCCAGCACGGGGCGCTGTGCCTGGTAGAGCTTGCGGGCTGCGGTATAGCTCGTCGCGAGGAAGGGGATGCCATCAACGCCAAGCACGCCGCTTTCGTTCTCGTAGGCGGTCATGAGGATTTCACCCGCATGAACTTGCCCACCCTGTACCGCGCGCTTGATCTCGTTGGCCTTGAACAGCGACGAGTTGGCGTGCACGGTGATCTTGAGCTGGCCGGCTGTGGCCTTGTCCACGTCGGCAGCGAACTGCGTCAGGTTCTCCACGTGGAAGTTGCTCGGCACGAAGGCAGACGCCAGGTCCCATTTGGTCTGGGCAAAGGCGGGAAATGCGAGAGCCAGCGAGGCGGCTAGCACAAGGGCAGGGAGTTTCATGAGGGATTCCTGTGGAAGTAGGGTTGTGTGGGAAGGGGGTCAGCTGTTCAGGGCCAGCGGCGTTCCGAGCACCGGGATCTCGCGCGGTGCCAGTCCGTGGGTGAGGAGCCTGTAGCCGTCTTCCGTCACCAGGACAAGGTCCTCGGTGTGGTACAGGTTGCCGTCTTCGTCGCGCGTCATCGGTTCGATGTTGATGACCATGCCGGCCTTCAGCAGCGTTTTCTCGCCGGGGCGGATCATCGGGCTTTCATGCGCCTCGATGCCGAACGAATGGCCGATATGCGGCAGCGTGCAGGGCAGGCCCCGGTCAAGGAAGGTATCGCGGCACAGGTAGAACAGGTCTTCGGCCGGCACGCCAGGACGCATCGCGCCAATCGTGAGGGCCTGAACCTCGCACAGCTCGCGGTACACGTCTGCCTGCATGGCCGACGGGCTGCCGGTGGAGTAGGTGCGCGCCACGTCGCTGGCAAAGGCGCCGTAGGTGCCGCCGATGTCGAGCCTGAGGATCTCTCCTGGGCGTGTCTCGTCATCCGAAGGATGGTTGTGGACCTGCGGTGTGCGCGGGCCGGATGCCAGGTGCAGGTGCTGCACACCGTTGGCACCCAGGTCGAACATTCTTTTGATGATGCGGTTGGCGATCATTCGGTCGGTGTCGCCCAGCTTGCTGGCAGACAGCCCCTCGACGATGGCCTGGTGCGTCTGGCGCGTGGTTGCCTCCATCAGCGCAATCTCTGCCGGCGTCTTGATCGCGCGCACCGCAGCCACGTCTTCCGTGGTGTCGACCATCACAAGCGCGGGCAGCAGCTCTGCCAGCTTGCGCAGTGATGCGGCCGGGACGTAGCCGAGGTCGAACCCGACGGTGCCCGATGCGAGGCCCAGCTTTTTCAGCGTGTCCGCCAGCACTTCGACGGGGTCGTCGATGAATTCCGTGTAGGCGCGGATATCCTGGACCCAGCTTTCCGCCCGGACGAGTGACTCTTCGATCGAACAGATGATGGCGCATGCATGGCCGGCGCGCGTCAGCACCGAGTACGCATGGCGCGGCCTGATCGTCTTGATTGTGGTGATGAACGCCCCGGCGACGTAGGTGAAGTTTTCAGGGCTCATGCAAATGAGCGCGTCCAGCTTGCGGGTGGAATTGATCTGGTTGAGTGCGTCGATGTCGGGTCGAATGTTCAAGATGGTCTCGCGGGTTGTGTGTCTGTGACCCGGATTCTTGTGTGACGCACTGTGGCTGGCAATTTGATAATTTGGACCCTGCCTTCGGAAAATCCGCAGGGAACGCAAACGCGCCGAACCTCATGTTTGTCCCGATGACTGGCCTGGAAGTTGCGTGCTACGTTCGACGCCATCGCATCCAACCCCGGCACTGCCCATCGGCAAACATGATCCGTTTTGACATCTCAGACTTGCGCATCTTTGTGAACGTTGTCCAGGCGGGCAGCATCACGCATGGCGCCGAGCGTTCCAGCCGGGCTGTTGCCTCGATCAGTGCGCGCATCAAGGAAATGGAAGCCGAGATGGGCACGCCCCTGCTGATGCGCGGGCGAGGCGGCGTTGTGCCCACAGAGGCGGGCAAGAAGCTGCTCGGTCACGCGTGGCGCCTGCTGGGTGAATTCCAGCGCATGAATGATGAGTTGTCCGAATACAGCAGCCGCGGCAAGAGCTTCGTCAAGCTGTACAGCAATACGGTCGCGCTCTACGAGTACCTGAAGGATCCGCTGGCGAGATTTTTAATTGACAACCCCGCCACTACGCTGACGATCGAGGAGGTAGTCAACGACCAGATCCCGCAGGCCATATCTGACGGCCGGGCGGACATCGGCGTGCTGGCCGAGCCGGTCGACACGAAGGACCTCGAAACGATCCCGTTTGCAGTGGACCGTTACGTCATCATTGCTCCGCCGGATTGGCGCGGCGTCTCTGGTGATCGCGCCCGGTTTGCCGACTTCCTTGGCTATGACCTCGTCGGCCCTGGCCGTGGCAGCTGGATGCACACGCTGCTGCAACAGCACGCGCAGGACGAGGGCCGGCCGCTGCGCAACAGCGTGCAACTGCGCAGTTTCAGCATGGCCTGCGATTTCGTTGCAACCGGCGTGGGCATCGGGATCGTCCCGGGCTCGACGGCGCGGCGGCACCAGGCCCAGGGAAAGCTGCGCGTGATCGAGCTGGACGAGTCATGGGCATCGCTTCCCCTGGCTTTAAGCGTACGCAAGCGTGTAGGGTTGGCCCCATCAGTCTCGGCGCTGCTGGAATTTCTGATTGCGAATGCCGCTATTTCATCTCCATAGGGCAATCCAGCACGCAGGGTTCAGCGCCCCCGCAAAGCCCCGCCCACCGGCGTGTACCGCAGCAGCTTCGACAGCCCATTGCGCCCGCTCGCCGCCCGGCCCACCAATGCGGTTGCAGCAGCCATGCCGGCCAACTTGACCATGGCCGACGGGTGTCTGGCAGACAGGTACCAGACGCCCAGCCCGGCGGCCAGCACGATCCAGTGCTCGCCCGGAAAGTCGGCGCGGGCTTCATCCCACTGCTTCAGGCGGGTGAGCGGGTTGTCAGAGGGCAGGGAGATGGGGTCTTTGATGTGTGACATGCATGGAGCATAAAAACACATCCACTGGTGCGGTGTCAGACAAGGGCGCGAGTTGTGCGCCGCTGCAAATTGTGGTGCCGGTGACGTAGCGGCTGTTCCATTGCGGCCTGGGCAGCCGGGCGGCCCCGCCGCCGCCCCGTCTACGCCCGCTGTATCAACTCAATCTTGTACCCGTCCGGGTCCTCAATAAAAGCGATCAGCGTCGCGCTGTGCTTCATGGGCCCCGGCGGCCGCACGATGTTGACGCCGGCTTCTGCCAGTTCTGCGCAGATGGCATGGATGTCGCCTACCGCAATGGCAATGTGCCCCCAGGCTGTGCCGTGCACATAGGGCTCGGCCTGGTCCCAGTTGTGGGTGAGCTCCAGCACAGTGGAAGCGTCTTCCGGGCCGTAGCCCAGAAACGCCAGTGTGAAGCGGCCGGCCGGGTAGTCCTGCCGGCGCACCAGCTGCATGCCAAGCGCGCCGATGTAGAAGTCCAGCGACCGCTGCAGGTCCATCACCCGCATCATGGCGTGCAGGATGCGGATGGGCCGGTCAGCGAGGTCCATGCGCTGGTCCGCGTCCGTTTGGGTGTCGAGCTCGTAGTCCATTGTTTCCCTCGGGTCCGGGTCAGGGCGGCTCAGCGCGCTGCAATGACGTCGATTTCAACCTTCCAGTCCGGCTTGACCAGCGCCGATACATAGACCAGCGTCGACGCCGGCTTGTGGCCGTCGAGCACTTCGGTGCGTACCTTCACAAAGGTGGGGTAGTCGGCCGGGTTCACCAGGAAGATGGTGGTCTTGACGATGTCCTTCAGCGTCATGCCGGCCTCGGCCAGGATGGCTTCGATGTTTTTCCAGGTCTGGCGCGTCTGGGCTTCAAAGTCAGGGCTGGCCACGCCCTTGGCGTCGATGCCGATCTGGCCGGCCACATAGAGTGTGGCGGCAGGTGAAGCGCTCAGGATGCCGTTGGAGTAGGCGCCGGGCTCGCCGCCCATGGATGCGGGGTTGATGCGGGTGGTTGTCATTGGTTTTCCTTTGGTGTGAATGTCTGGGTGAGGGAAAAGGGGCCGGGCTGCGTCAGTTGATGAAGCCGGCCGAGGGGTGCGCACGGGGGAACTTGCGCAGGTAGGTGAGGAAGCGCCCGAGTGACTTGTCTGCCTTGGTCAGCAAACCCTGGCGGTAATGGATGGTGTTGAGGATGTCCTTGTCTTCGCCCACAGTTCGGCGGCTGATGGCCAGCACCGATTCCAGCTGCTCGGCAGACTTGGGGCCGGCCAGCACGATGCTGCAGCTGAACACGTTGTGCCGGCCCGGGCGCGGCAGGCTGAAGCCGGTGACGTTGCAGCGCCAGAAGCCGTCGTACAGTCCCCAGCGGTAGAACACGCTGGTGCCACGGATGCCCGAGGTGTTGTCCACCGGCACGTCGCCCTGGTGCAGGCCGCGGTACTTGAACTCCAGGCCGTAATCGTGCCACTGCACAAGCTCGTGCGGTTCTTCCGTCTCGAACTTGATCTTGTGCACCACCTTCAGATGCTGCATGTCGGGCGTGTTGGCGGCAAACACCCACGGGTCGCAATGCAGCGTCTGCTCAAGGCGGTAAGACTGCATCACGAGCTGGTCGTCAGGGTAGGGCATCTGCGGCAGGTCGAACAGTGGCTCCTCGCCATTGAAAACCCAGATGATCCCGTAGCGCTCCTGCACCGGGAACATGAACAGGCAGGCGGACTTGGGCGGCGGGTCGCCGATGCCGGTCTTGACGCAGAAACCCTCAGTGTCGTATTCCCAGTGGTGGAAGGCGCATTGCACCCGGCCGTCCACGATCTTGCCGACGGACAGGTCGGCGCCGACATGGGGGCAGTAGGCGCTCATGGCGCGCACAGATCCGTCAGGGGCGCGGAACAGCACGATCTTTCCGTCCAGGAACTCCAGGCCGAGAATCTGTTCGGGCACGAGTTCGCTGGCCAGTGCCACCGGGAACCAGGACTGGGTGAATACGCCGCCTTCTCCTTCGGCAGGCATCGGCACAGAGTGCGGCCGTGCCCGCGGTGTGCGTGCTGCCGTTGAATTGGCTGGCATGCGGACGATCTGTTCTTCCATGTGGGGTCTCCTTGTGGGTGGATGCGGTTTCAGCGTGCGATTTCAAGGGCAAGGCCGCTGAGCTCGGGCGTGACGACGATCTGGCATGACAGGCGCGACTGCGGCGTGACGCCCGGCAGGCTGCCGAGCATGTCGAGCTCGTCCTGCTTTGGCGGGGGAACGCGGGCGTCCCAGCCTGCCAGCAGCCTGACGTGGCAGGTGCCGCAGACCATCGAGCCTTCACACGAAGCCTCGATGTCAAAGCCGGTGCCTTTCAGGGCCAGCATCAGCGACTTGCCGGTGGTGGCCTCAAACCCGAAGCCATCGGCCTCGCAACGCACCTGGTGGTTGGTGAGGGTTTCCATGCGGCGCTCCTCAGCCTGCCTCGGACAGCGTGGAGCCGGCAGACTCACGCCGTTCCCAGAACACCACGCGGGCCTGCACAAACCGCACGATGCTGCTGGCCGTGATGCCGATGGCCGAGAGCGACACCACGGCTGCGAACATGGTCGCCACGTCAAAACTCAGGGTGGACGACTGGATGAGGTAGCCCAGGCCCTGCTTGGCCGACACGAACTCGCCAACGATGGCGCCAATGAGTGCCAGCACCACACCGATCTGCAGGCCGGCAAAGATGGAGCCTGCCGCCGATGGCAGCTTGACATGGCGGAACACATGCAGCCGCGACGCGCCGAATGCGCGGTACAGCCGCAGCAGGTCCGGGTTGGCCGAGCGCAGGCCGTAGAAGCTGTTGATGAAGACCGGGAAGAAGCAGATCAGCGCGACGAGCACCATCTTGGAAGCCACGCCAAAGCCGAACCACACGATGAGCAGCGGTGCCAGCGCCACCTTGGGTATCGACTGGATCGCAACCACAATGGGCATGAGCGTGCGCTCTATCCAGCGCGACTCGGCCACGATGGCGCCTGCCGTGAGTGCGATGGTGCACCCGATGCCGTAGCCCACGACCACTTCATACATGGTGGTGGCCAGGTGCTTCCAGTAGGTCCGTTCGGTCACGTAGCCGCCCCACAGTGCCGTGCCCACGTCTTTCGGGCGTGGCAGCAGGTAGGTCGGTATTTCCAGCAGCACGACGGCCCGGTCCCAGATGACCAGCAGCACGATGAGTGCGCCAAGCGGCAGCAGCACGGAGAGTGCGCGGTCTTTCATGACTTTTTCTCCTGTTCACCGGCCTGTGCGCGGAAGAACATGCGCAGGCGGTTGCAGATGGTGTTGAACTCCGGCGAGCCCAGCGTTTCAAGCGTGCGGGGCCGGGGAATGGGGACGTCGATCACATCGACGACGGTGCCCGGCCGCTCCGACAGTACGACGACACGGTCGGCCAGGTACACCGCCTCGGGGATCGAGTGCGTGATGAACAGCACCGACTTGCCGCTTTGCATCCACATCGCCTGCAGCTCGTCGGTCATGTGCTCGCGCGTCATGGCGTCGAGCGCGGCAAAGGGCTCGTCCATCAGCAGCAGCTGGGGGTCATGCATGAAGCCGCGGGCAATGCCCACGCGCTGCTGCATGCCGCCAGAGAGCTCGTTCGGGTAGTGGTTCTCGAAGCCTTCGAGCCGCACCATGCGGATGAGGTTGCGCGCGCGGTCCATGTGCTCGCCCACCGGCAGCCCCATGGCCTGCACCGGCACGAGCACATTCTCAAGTACCGTCTTCCAGGGCAGCAGCGTCGGCTGCTGGAAGACGATGCCCACATCGCGGCGCGGCCCGGCAACCGGTTTGCCCTGGATGGCAACCTGCCCGCGCGAGGGCGCCAGCAGGCCCGAGGCGATGTTCAGCAGCGTGGACTTGCCGCAGCCGGACGGCCCGAGCACCGCGACGAATTCGCCATCCGCCACCGAAAGGCTCAGGTCGCGCACGGCGGTGAGCTTGCCCCGGGCCGAGGCATAGGTCACGCTCAGGTTCTCGATCGACAGGCGCGGTTGGGTCATGGTGTTGCCATTTGCCACGTCAGGTTCGTGCATTGCATCGCGCTTCACGGCTTCCAGGCGCGCGCCTGGCGGGCCACGATCTGGGCGTCGAACTTGTTGTACTCGGGCACCAGTTCATTGGTGTAGAGCGATGACATCGGGATGTTTTCATTGGTGACCTCACCGCCTTCCTTCAGCGCGGCGATGAGCAGCTTCCAGTCGCGGTCGGCGTAGGCGCCCCAGACGCGCGGCTCGCCGGTGCGGAAGTAGGTGACGTTGTCGATGCGCGGCTTCATGACGGTCATTTCCTTGCGCAGGATCTCGGCTTCGGCACCGACCTTGGGCTTTTGCTCGGGGTAGTGCTTCCAGAAGGCCTGCAGGCAGCCCGTCATGTTGGCCTCGCAGGCCACGGCGCCTTTGGAGACGGCGCGCCCGAAGCGGGCGATGAGCTGCGGGTTCTCCTTGAGCAGCTTGTCGGTCACCTCGAAGCCGTGGCTGGACATGCCCTGGAACTCCTTGGGCAGGTCAAGCCGGCGGATCGGCGTGCCACTGACTTCCAGTGCCGCGTGCGCGCTTTCCCACAGGTTGAGTGCCTGGATCTGGTTCGTCTTGAGCGCCTGGAATGCCTGGCCGCCAAAGCCGACGGGCTGGATGTTCACGCCCTTCCAGTCAACACCTGAAGCGGCAAGGATGGCACGGGTGGTGTAAACGTTGCCCGAGCCGAGTGAGACCACACCGATGCTCTTGCCCTTGAGGTCGGCCAGCGTCTTGACCGGGCTGTCGGCCGGGACTGCAAACTCCCACACCGAGTTGCGCAGGTAGTTGTAGACAAATTTCAGCGGGAAGTTCTGCTTGCCGGGCTGGCGTGCAATGACCAGCGGCTCCATGCTGGCGCCTGCCGCGTGGATCTGGCCCGAGAGCAGTTGAGGGATGATCACGCTGGAGCCCGCGAGCGGCACGAGCTCGACTTCCAGGTTCTCCTGGTCAAAGTAACCGAGCTCCTTGGCAAACACGAAGTTCGCGATGGCGGAGCTGATGGCCGAGGGCACGCCATAGACGAATTTGTCTTTGGCGATGGCCGGCAGGGCCAGTGTGGAAACTAGCGCAAGCGCTGCGAGACGGCCGATCGTGCGTGGGATCATGGTGAAACTCCTGGTTGGGACGGGGGGTGGGGTGGAGGGCATGGCGGGTGGGTTCATGTGTGGCGCGCGTCGCGTGCACGCCGGAGCGCGCGCGCCGTGACGGCGACGATCATGTCGGCCTTGGAGGCGTTGTCGCGCAGCGGAAGCGCGCCGTACACCACCTTGCGCGCCGAGGTGTCGATCAGCTCGTCTGTCAGGGCGCTGCCGCTCATCAGGGAGCGCTCGGCATGCACCGCGCGCATGGGCAGCGGCGACACGCCGCCGAGCGATATGCGGGCGGAGGTGAGGCGGTCGCCTTCCCAGGCCAGGCGAATGCCGGCCGAAGCTTCGGGGAAGTCGCCGCGCCACTGGGCGTATTTTTCGTAGGCCTGGGTGCCATTGGCGAGCAGCGGCACCTCGACGGCCACAATGATCTCCTGCTGCGCCACGGTGGTCTCCCCGGACCATTTGTAGAAATCGCCCATGGGGATGCGGCGCGTTCCGGCCGGGCCGTGCACGACAACAGTGGCGTCCAGCGAGGTGAGCGCAGGTGCAAGGTCGGCCACGCACGGCGCTGCACAGCGGCCCGCGCCCATGATGGAATGGTGGCGGTTGTCGCCGGTGACGGCGTAGCAGGGGCAGGACGCGCCGCCGTTCTTGTAGCAGGGCAGGGCGCTGCGGAAGAACCAGCAGCGCTTTTCCTGTGACAGGTCGCCGGCAACGGTGGCGACGTTGCGTATCTGTTGTGTCGCGATCAGGTCTGCGGCCTCGCAAAGCCCCGGCAGCGCGGCGCGCAGGGTGTCGTGTTCTGTGAGTTCCGCCAGCGTGACGGCCGCGCCGATCCGCACGCGGTCGGGGCCAATCGCAATACCGCCGAGTCCCGCAGTCCGCGAAATATCCACGACCAGTTCGGGCGCATACACGCCCTGGCGGATGCCGGTGAGCAGGTCCGTTCCGCCGGCCATGAGCTTGACCCGGCGGTTTGACTGGCCCAGAAGCCGGACGGCGTGGGCAATGTCGTCTGCCTTCTCGTAGTCGTAGCTGGTGACGCGCGGCTTCGGCGTGGAGAACGCCTCGCCGAGCTTCTTCATCGCCGGGAAGAGCCCCTTGGGGTAGAGGCTGCGCGCCGTGGCCACTTCAAGGTTCCAGGGGCGCAGCCAGGGCTTGAGCTCGAGTTCGCGCGGCGCCTTGCGCTTGAGCGCGGCCAGCATCTTGTGCGGCGTGATCGGCAGGGCGCGGAAGCGGATGCCCGTGGCGTTGGCGACCGCGTTGGCAATGGCAGCCACCGTCGGGTTGATGGACATCTCACCGCTCGACTTTGCGCCCAGCGGGCCGCGCGGGTCGTTGGTTTCGACGTAAGCGGTTTCGATCTCGGTGGATTCGAAGATGCGCGGCACGCGGTACGTGATCATGGAGGTGTTGACCGGCCGCCCATGGTCAAACACCAAGTCTTCCGACAGCGCCATGCCGATGCCTTGCACGATGCCGCCGTGCATCTGACCGTCCAGGGACGCTTCGTTGATGACCCGCCCCACGTCCTGCACCACAACGACCTTCAGCACCTTGACGTGGCCGGTCTCCGGGTCCACTTCAACCTCGACTGCCTGCGCGCCGAAGGCGTAGGTAGCGGAGTAATTGCCGTAGCCGGTCTTGGGGTCGGCCAGTGGCTGGTCGAGCTTGTGGTGGCCATTGACCTTGAGCGGGCCTGTGATGGCGGCTACCTGAGCCCAGCTCAGGTGCTGTGCATCACCCGGCTGCACGCCATCGTCCATGAATCGCAGGCTTTCGGGCGGGATGCCCCGGCTGCCGGCCAGCAGTCTGCGGACCTGCGCCATCAACTGGTTCGATGCATCGATGGCAGCCGCGCCGGCCATGAATGTGACGCGCGAGGCGGCGCTACCCAGATCGTCCGGCGCGTCGTCGGTGTCCATGTGGAGCACGTCGATGGCCGCGACGTCCAGGTCGAGCGTCTGCGCCACGAACTGCGCGAGCGTCGTGTTCTGCCAGGTGCCGCAATCGGCATTCTGGGTGGCCAGGAGAAACCGCCCGTCGGCCATGAGATCCAGGCTTACGTTCGCAAAATTGCCCTCGGCATAGAGAATGCCGACACTCGGGTTGATCATGGCGGCGACGCCGACGCCGCGCCATGGCTTGGGGTTGCTTCGCTTTTCTGTCCAGCCAATGCGCCGCCCGGCCTCGCGCAGGCACTCGGCCAGGCCACAGGTCGAGATCTCGAAGCCTTGCGGCGTTACATCACCGGGCTGGTTGGCGATCGCTATGCGGTATTCGATCGGGTCCTTGCCGAGCAGCTCGGCCAGCTCGTCAATCTGCGTCTCCAGCGCCCAGATGATCTGCGGCACGCCCATGCCGCGGTAGGAGCCCCCGGGCACCTTGTTGGTGTAAACCAGCTTGCCGTCAAACTCGACGGCGCCCACCTGGTAGAGGTTGGACGTGCGCTGCCGCACCGCTGAAACGTAGGCCGGCCCCATGTGCGTGAAGGCGCCGTTGTCCACCAGGTAGTGGTTGCTCCGGGCAATGATCCTGCCGCCGGCATCCACCGCGGTCTTCACCGTCATGGTCTTGCCCGGGTCGGTCTTGCCGCTGATGAACTCCTCCCGGCGGGACAGCAGGATCTTGACCGGCGCGCGCGCCTTGCGCGACAGCAGTGCGGCAATGCCGACAGGCTCGGGCGCCTGCGACTTGCCGCCGAAGCCACCGCCGATCTCGATGGAATGAACGCGCACCTGCTTGCGGTCGAGCCCCAGGATGTGCGCGAGCTCCTTGCGTGCGAAGAAGGGGGACTGCGTGCCTGCCCAGACATCGATCCGCCCGAGGGCATGGTCATAGCTGGCGACAACCCCGTTGGTTTCCATGCACACCGGCGCGACGGTGCCGTGCGTGTAGGTGCCTTCGACGGTATGCAAGGCGGCTGCAAAGCCTGCGCGGGTGTCACCCCATTCGGCAAGGGTGTGCTGGGCGACGTTGGGTGGCAGGCCTTCCCGCTGGTGAATGACCGGTGCGCCTGGCGCGATGGCCTCGCTTGTCTCGAAGACCGGCTTGAGCACCTCATAGGTCACGTGGATGGCAGCGGCAGCGGCGAGCGCATGCTCTAGCGTGTCGGCCGCCACTGCCGCAACCTCTTCGCCCACAAAGCGCACGACATCCCGGGCGAACGGGTAGCGGTCTGCATAGCGCGGGGCCATGTGGAGGTAGCGGACGTCTGCATCTGCGCCGGTGATGACGGCTGCAACCCCCGGCATCGCCGAGGCACGCGAGGTGTCGATGGCAATGATGCGCGCGCTCGGGTGCGGGCTGCGCAGCATGGCGCCCCACAACATGCCCGGCAGCTCGAAGTCGTGCGTGTAGATGGCCTTGCCCGTGACCTTGACGGAGGCTTCCTTCTGCGGCGCGAGGGCCTTGCCGATGTGCCGCATGTTCATGCTGCGGCACTCCGCGCCACTGCCCTGGCCGCCTCGATGATCTTCACGTAGCCGGTGCACCGGCATACGTTGCCCTGCAAGGCCACACGGATTGTGTGTTCATCCGGCGAAGGGTTCTGCGCGAAGAGCGCAGACAGTGACATCACGACGCCGGGTGTACAGAAGCCGCACTGGAATGCACCATGGTCGATCATGGCCTGCTGGATGGCGGAGAGGCCGCCGTCACTGCCGGCTTCGCCTTCGATGGTGCGGACCATTGCACCAGCGGCACGGGGTGCAGGCACCAGACAGGAGCACACGGCGCGTTCGTTCACAACAACGGTGCAGGCGCCGCACTCGCCGGCGTTGCATCCGATCTTGGTGCCCGTGAGGTGCAGCTGCTCGCGCAGGACCTGGGCGAGACTGTCGCTGCCGCCGGCCTGCACGCGGCAGGCCGTTCCATTCACAGTGATCTCCATCTCGCGCCGGACCATGCTCATCAGAAGTTCCTTGTTGGCTGACTGCGCATGGCGATTGCTGCTGTAATGCATGCACGCCCTGCGCTGTTCAGATTTATGATAGGTGCACGAATCGTGCGAGAAGCGTTTTCCTGGGCTGATAAAAAATGAGTCTCGACAAGCAAAAAACTTGGGCTGACCCCGCGGCTGCCGTATCCGCCGCCAGCAATGCACGTGTTTCGCGCCGCAAGCGCCTGCCTCCGCTCAAGGCGCTGAAGGCCTTTGAGGCGTCGGCGCGCCTGGGCAGCTTTGCGCGGGCGGCGCAGGAGCTGTTTGTGACGCAGACCGCCATCAGCCACCAGATCAAGCTGCTCGAGGAGCATCTCGGCTGTTTGCTGTTTGAACGCCTGCCTGCCGGACTCGCGCTGACACCGCAGGGCCAGGCGATCTATCCCTCCATTTCCGCCGGCTTTGAACATTTCGAGTCGGCCATGACCTTGCTGCCCCGGCCTGCGCAGGCTGCGGCCCAGGTGCTGGTGGTCAGCGCACTGCCGTCGTTCACCCAGGAGTGGCTCATGCCGCGGCTGGTCGATTTCCGCGCGCGCTGGCCCAATGTGGATGTGCTCATCCAGACCGACTACCGCATGGCGGATCTCTCGGGCGAGGGCGCCGACGTGGCCATCCGTTTCGGGCGCGGCGGCTTTGGCGATGACCTGCGGGCAGACCTGCTCTCGACCGAGACCGTGACGCCGGTTTGCAGCCCGTCGCTGCTCAAGCGCAGACCCAGCGAGTACCAGCGGCATGAGCTGGCCTCGTTCACCTTGCTCAATTCGAACGTCCGCATGGTCCATGAGCCCTGGATTTCCTGGGACCTGTGGCTTGAGGAACTGGGCATGGACGCGAGCGACGTTGCCGCCGGCCCGCGCTTTTCCGACCCGTTGCTCATCCTGCGCACGGCGATGGCCGGCGGCGGCATGGTGCTCGGCCGCAGCATGCTCGTGCGCGACCACCTGCAGTCGGGCCGGCTGGTGGCGCCGTTTCCTGGCTGGGTCAAACCCATACTCTCTTCATACTATGTAGTGAGCACAAGCGAGAAGGCCAAGCTGGAGCGCGTGTCGGTGTTTCGTGACTGGTTGCTGGAGACTGCGCACCGCGAAGCGTCCGGCGAGGTGGTCCCGGGTGTCGCGCCGCACGGTGTGCAGCCGGAACAGCAAACGGACCAATCGCCACGCTAGGCTGCCCTCATGCTTGTCATCCACCACCTGGGCATCTCCCAATCCGAACGCGTCGTCTGGCTCTGCGAAGAGCTGGGCATTCCGTATGAACTCAAGCGCTACACCCGCGACCCGGTCACGCGGCTCTCGCCGCCGGAGTTGCGGGCGCTGCACCCCATGGGTACCGCACCGGTGATGACCGATGGCGATGTGCAGATGGCCGAGTCGGGCGCCATCGTGCAGTACATCATTGCCCGCCATGGCGCGGGGCGGCTGGCGCCGCCGCCGGGGCATGCGGACTTTGCCGCTTACCTGTACTGGTTCCACTTCGTCAACGCCAGCCTGCAGGCGCAGATGAGCCGCCTCAGCCTGCTCGGCCGCGCCAAGGTGCCCATGGACAACCCGGCCGCCCAGGGCGCTCTGGAGCGGGTGGAGAGGTCGCTGGCGATGGTCGAGCAGCGGCTGGGGGATGTGCCTTACCTTGCCGGTGCGGAGTTCACGGCGGCTGACATCATGATGATGTTCACGCTGACGACCATGCGCTACTTCCAGCCGTGGGACTACAGCGGCTACCCCAATGTGCTGGCGTACGTCGCGCGCCTCGCGCAGCGGCCCGCTTATGTGGCGGCCATGGCCAAGGGTGATCCGGGCATGGAACTGCTGCTGACGTAGCGGCAGGCTCCTGCTTTTGCGGGATAGACAAATCGCCCGCTTCCGGCACGATGCGGGTGAACTACCGCCCGGGTCTCCCCGGCCCTGATCATGACCATGCTCAAGTCTTCACTGCTCGTGGCCGGCCTGCTGCTGGCCGCCGCAACCAGCGCTTCCGCCCAGTCTTGCCCGCCTGCCGGCGCGCGCTACATCAGCGACAACTTTGTGGCGCGGGTCGAGATCGCGTCACTGGGCACGGCGCAAAAGCACCCGACGCTCGGCTGCGAGTGGCGCCGCGTGTCAGACGGGCAGCAGATTTGGCTGAACCTGGGCGCGACCGTGACGCCCCTGGCGCCGGCCAAGGGCGGGGCCAAGGCCACCAGTGCGGGCGAGCGGCCTGTCGGCGGCACACCGGGCGCACAGGCAGCGCAGATGGCCGGCCCGTTGACGCGTGGCGTGTATGAGTGTGACGGCCCCGGCGGCGTGATGACCGGCCCGATGTTCGGCCTGGTTGACGAGCGCCGCTACCGCGACTTTGACGGCGGCACCGGCACCTGGCAGTTCGACGCCGACTCGGCCACCCTGTCCATGACCAGCGGTCCTCTCAAGGGCACCCGCTACAAGCGCCAGGCCGCCGCGCTGTTCCGCCCGCTGAATGCCCAAGGGCAGATTGGGCCGATACGCTGCATCCTGAACAAGGGCAAGTCGTTGACCGGCAGATGGTAGGCGTCGTTCCTCAACCCCGCCGCGCCGCCTCAATCGCCGCGATATCAATCTTCCGCATCGTCATCATCGCCTCGAACGAGCGTCTGGCTGCCGCAGTGTCCGGGTCGGCGATGGCCTCGGTCAGGGCGCGGGGGGTGATCTGCCAGTTCAGGCCCCACTTGTCCTTGCACCAGCCGCAAGCGCTTTCCTGGCCGCCGTTGCCGACGATGGCATTCCACAGGCGGTCGGTTTCGGCCTGGTCGTCTGTGGCTACCTGAAAGGAGAACGCCTCGCTGTGCTTGAAAGCATCGCCGCCGTTCAGGCCGATGCACGGAATGCCAAGCACGGTGAACTGGACGGTCAGTACATCGCCTGCCTTGCCGGAGGGGTAGTCGCCGGGTGCGTGGTAGACGGCGCCCACCGCGCTGTCGGGGAAGGTTGCCGCATAGAACCTGGCGGCGTCGAGCGCGGTGCCGTTGTACCAGAGGCAGATCGTGTTCTTGCTGATCATTCGGGTCTCCTTGTGGGCGAAGAGAAACCCGAGTATGGCAGGGGCGGGCGCCGCAGCGGCCCGCCCTGGTTACAGGCTGTGTGCCTGCTGCACCATCAGGACATTGATCAACGCGTGGCCGTCTTGCGTGACAGCGCGTGGTAGGCCTGGTCGGCCCCGAGCACGGCGGCGATGCCGATGATGGCCACGATCACGGCGGAACTCAAGTCTGCCGGCGTCAGGATGCCGCCGCCCAGCGAGCTTGCAGGCTTGTTGGTGTAGCAGACAAAGTCGGCCGCTGCCATGCCGGTGTAGTGCATGGCGCAGACGGCCACGCCCATGACCACGGCCGCCATGAAAGTGCCATTGATCGTCCGGATGTTGAAGGCCAGCCACAGCGCAGCGGTTGCCGCCACGATGGCGATCAGCACCGACAGAGCCAGCAGCGCGAAGGACCAGTCAAACACGCCGCCAAAGCGCATGCCGTACATGCCCAGGTAGTGCATGACGCACACGCCCAGGCCCAGCAGCGTTCCGGCAGCGGCCATGCGCCGCAGGTCGCCCGGCTTGCGGGCCACCACCACCAGCGCGGCGGCGGTACCGCCCACGGCAGCGATGGCGGAGACGATGGTTTCGAGCATCGAGTAGCCGTGCGCCACGGGAATGTTCAGCGCCAGCATGCCGACGAAGTGCATGGACCACACGCCCACCCCACCCAGCGAGATGCTGGCGATGAGCAGGTCGATCCCGTCCACAGTGCCGTCGCGCCGGATGATGCGGCGGGCCGCATACAGGGAGATGAAGGAGCCAACGACGGCCAGGAGAAAGGACAGGGCTACGAGGGGAATCTCATAGCTTGTTACAAGCACTTGCATTTAGAACCTACAGAGTTGTATCTAAGACTCTGCAGTCTAGTAAGTATGCTTACCGTACTCAATAACACATTTGGTTACCTCTGTGCACAATCTCACAGGAATCACTCCGTTCTGCGGTTTGTTGTGCGGTGCAGGCCGTCAGCCGTCCAGTGGAGACTTGCCTGGCGCTCGTGTCTGCTTGGAGTCGGGCAGGATGACCATTGCGCGCACATCGGCCTCGTCAATGGCGATGTGGTACGTCCATATGCCGTCGGGTGGCGTCTTGCCGCCCTTGACGGCTTCTTCCTTGTCCTCGTTGTCATCCAGGTCGTGCAGCCGGGGTTCGAATCTGGGTGAGGCGACAACCAGCAGGAGTTCGTCGGTCTCATCATTCACCTCGTGGCCCATGACCACGACGGCCGCACCCGCGACCAGGACATGCGCGCCCTGGGGCAGTGCCGCCACTTCGTCCGGCAAGAGCAGTTGCAGCGGCCCTGATGGCGGGGCGGGGCGAAGACGCAGGTCGTCAAGGCGCACCCGGTAGCTGCTGTACCCGCCGTGGACGTCAAAGGCCGGCCCGCCCTGCAGTGTCTGCAGCGCGGCACTGCTGCCTTCAATGCGCACCGTTGCCATGCGGCCGGTGCCTTCGGGCGTTGCGGCGGCGCTCACGCGCGTCAACACCGCCGGAATGAGGCTGTCCGTCACGGTCACGTCCCTGTGGATGAGGTTCAGCGCCTGTGCCAATGTTGCAGGGGCGGGCAGCGCGGGGGCCTTTGTTTCGCGGGCTTTCGATTCGGTGGCTGTGGTTTGCACGGTGCCCGGTGTGCCTGGCGTTACCGGCTGCGTCAGCAGGCTTGCAAGCTCTCTTGCCGGGCCGCTCTCGGGCTGCTGCATGGCGGCGCTCAGGCTGTCTGTCAGGCCGGATGCGAGTGTGGCCGCAGTGCCGGTGGTGGTGGTGGTGTCCGGTGTGGTGGTCGTTGTGCTGGTGGTGGTGGAGGTCAGTGTGGAGGTGGTGCTGGAGTGGCTCGTCGGTCTGGTGCTCATGGTTGCGGCTCCTGGTGGTGAAGGCCCAGTGTCTTGCCCGCGTCACCAGCCGTACCCCCTACCTTCGTATGCGGCAAGCCCCCGCGCCATGCCCCTGATGCGTGGCGGGGTTGCAGGGTTCTGATAGCTTTGCGTCCATGACCCCTGATTCAATTGCACGGCATCCTGCCGCATGGCTTGCGGCGCTGGCGCTGCTCAACCCGTTTGCCGCTTTCGCACAGGCGCGGGCCGATGGCTGGGCCGCGCTCGCGCAGCCCGGCACCATCGTCCTGTTCCGCCACGCCACAGCGCCCGGCGTGGGTGACCCGCCCAATTTCAAGCCCGACGACTGCGCCACGCAGCGCAACCTGAGCGACGAGGGCAGGGCGGAAGCGCGCCGGATAGGCGAGCAGTTCCGCACGCGCGGCATCAAGGTGGGCGCGGTGCTGTCGTCGCAATGGTGCCGCACCCGCGAGACCGCGCGCCTGGCCTTTGGCGAGCAGGCGGTGCGCGACGAGCCGGCCTTCAACTCGCAGTTCGGCCGGCGTGGCGAGGCCGACACGCAGACGGCCAGGGCCCGCGCCATCCTGCAGAAGTGGAAAGGCCCGGGCGTGCTGGTGGTGGTGACGCACCAGGTCAATATCTCGGCGCTGGCCGAAGGCTTCACCTCGTCGGCCGAGGGCGTGGTGATGCGGCCCGCGGCCAACGGGCGGCTGGAGGTGCTGGGGCGGGTGTCGCCGTAGGCTTCAGTGCATGAACGCGCCGCCGTTCACATCAATCGTCGCGCCGGTCACCCAGGCAGCCAGGTCGCTGGCCAGGTAAAGGCAGGCGCCGGCGATGTCCGCCGGCTGCCCGACGCGCCTGAGAGGGAACGACTGCGCCATTTCATTCTTGCGCTCGTCCGTGGTGCCGCCACGCGAGAAGTCGGTCATGACCAGGCCGGGGCAGACCGAATTGACGCGCACGTTGTCCGGCCCAAGCTCCCTGGCCATCGCGCGGGCCATGCCCAGCACGCCGGCCTTCGCCGCGCAGTAGTGCGTGCCGCCAAAGACACCACCGCCCTGTTCGGCCGACATGGACGAGATGCAGATGATGGAGCCGCAGCCGCGCCCGCGCATGTGCGGCACCACGGCCTGCGACATGTGCAGCGCGCCGCGCAGCACCACGCCGGTGACGAGCTCGTAGTCTTCGGCCGTCACGTCCATCACGCCGCGCTTCTGGGTGAGGCCGGCGTTGTTGACGAGGATGTCGATCTGCCCGAACTGCCGCAGGGCTTCTGCCACAGCGGCCTGGCAGGCTGCAGCGCTGGTGACGTCGCATGCCAGGCCCAGGTGCTGCGCACCCAGTGCGGCTGCGGCAGCCTGCGCTTCCTCAAGGCTGAGGTCGAGGATGGCGACGCGGGCGCCATGCTCCGCAAACATTCGGGCCGTAGCCAGGCCGATGCCTCGGGCGCGGGACGCGCCGGTGATGATGGCCGTGCGGCCCTGCAGGAGTTGGGTCATGGTCAGGCTCTTGGCCGGATGGGGTCGCTGCCGTCCCAGCCTGCGGCGGCTTCACGGATCTCGCGGAAGAACTCGGCCTTGCCGCCGGTCTGCTCCGAGATTTCAATGACAGTGCCGGGGAGGTCCGGGTGCTCAAAGTACGCAAACCGCCCGCGCTGGCCGATCTGCCCGGCGTGGCCTTCGGTGTAGCCGTCGGCCTGGATCTGCGCGGTGACGGCGTCAAAGTCGGTCGTCCAGAAGGCGACATGCTGCATGCCGTCGCCGTTCTTCAGGATGAAGTCACGGTACATCGACGGAACGTCGTTGCGCTGCTGGATGATCTCCAGCTGCAGCTCGCCGGAGTTGGCAAAGGCGATCGACATCACCGGCGGCGGCGACGCCAAGCCCTTGTAGCGGAATGTGGTGACTGCCACATGTTCCTTGTAGAACCACGGCCCGGCGCCGAGCACGCGGCTCCAGTGCGCCATGGCGCGCCCGATGTCACTGGTGATCCAGGCCAGCTGGCGGACCTGGCCGTAAGGCTTGATGCTCATCGGGCGCGGGCTCATTCGTTGCTGATCTTCGCCTCTTTGGCCACCTGCTTCCAGCCTTCGATGTCCTGCGCGGTGTTCACCTGCAGGTCGTCCCCGCCGACGAAGCCGGCGGTGATGCCCAGCTCAAGCAGCCGGGCCTTCACATCGGGCATCTCCACCGTCTGGCGCAGGGCGGCGGCCAGCTTGTCCACAATGGGTTTGGGCGTGCCGGCGGGTGCATACATGGCCCAGCGGAAGGCGCCCATGCGCTTGCCGCCGGAGTCGATGCCTTCGTCTTCGTAGCTGCTCACGGTGGGCAGGCTCGGCGAGCGGGAGGTGCAGGCCGTGATGGCCTTGACGCGGCCGGCCTTGACCAGCGGCGTGCCCGAGGCCATGTCCACATAGGCGAGCTTGACGTGGCCGCCCAGCATGTCGGTCTGGATCTGCGCGACCGACTTGTACGGGATGTGCTGCATCTTCGCCTGCGTCTTGAGGTTGAACAGTTCGCCGCAGAAGTGGCCGGTCGAGCCGTTGCCCCAGCTGGCGTACTGCACGGTGCCAGGGTTGGCCCTGGCGTGTGCGAGCAGCTCCTTGACGTTGTTGAAGGGTGAGTCGTTGGTGGCAATCATCAGGATGGCCGCAGTGCCGACCTGGCCGATGGGCGCGAAGTCCTTCACCGAGTTGTAGGAGAGCTTGGGGTTGCTGGCCGGCAGCAGCACATGCGTGGTCGCGCCGCCCAGGCCGATGGTGTAGCCGTCGGGCGCCGCCTTGGCCGTCATGTCGGTGGCGATGGCGCCGCCCGCGCCGGGCTTGTTCTCGACGACGAAGGTGCCCTTGAGCAGCGGCCCCATCTTGTCGGCCAGCATGCGGCCGAGCGTGTCGCCGCCGCTGCCGGCGGCGGAGATCAGGTTGAACCGGATGGGCCGGCTGGGGTAGTCGCCCGCGCCCTGCGCCGAGGCCTGCAGGTGAATGGCGAGGCCGGCCGTGGCCAGCAATGAGGTGATGATGAGCTTGCGCATGGTTGTTGTCTCCTTCGTTGTTTGAGGGGGGTGGCGGCAGGGCCTGTCAGAGCGACAGGCCGCCGTCCACCACCAGTTCGATGCCCGTGACGTACTTCGATTCATCCGATGCGAGGAACAGCGCCGCGCCCGCCACATCCCACGGCGTGCCCTGGCGGCCCATGGGGCAGCGCGCATGCCGCGCCTCGCGGCCGGCAGCGGCTTCTTCTTCGGTCTTGTAGAGCGCGGCCGCATGCGGCGAGTCGATCAGCCCCGGCAGGATGACGTTGCAGCGGACCTGGTGCGGCGCATACTGCCGCGCCACCACGCGCGTCATATGGTTGAGTGCCGCCTTGGAGGTGCTGTACGACAGGAACTGCATCGGGCTCCATTTGCGGCTGGCGATGGACGAGATGTTGATGATGGAGCCGCCGCCCTGGGCGATCATGTGCGGCATGACCTCGCGCGAGGTGAGCATCGGGCCCTTGAGGTTGATGCCGTGCACCCGGTCCCACGACTCCTCGGTCACCTGGGTGAGTTCGCCGAACTCCTCGATGCCGACGTTGTGGTGCAGCACGTCAACGCGGCCGTAGCGGGCAATGCAGTCGTCGACCATGGCCTTGATCTGCCCCGCGTTTCGCACGTCGGCCTCGAAGGCGCTGGCGATGCCGCCTTCGGCCTCGATGCGGCGCACCGTGTCCTGGGCGGCAGGCAGGGAGCGGTCGGCGCACAGCACCTTCGCGCCCTCACGCGCAAAGGTGACGGCGCAGGCGCCGCCGTTGCTGATGTCCTTGCCGATGGAGCCGGCGCCGACAACGATGGCGACTTTCCCGTGGAGGCGGCCGGTCATGTCTGGGTCCTGGTGTTGCGTGCCCTGGCAGGCATGCGGGTGGAGGGGGCGGGCGCGGGGCCGCAGGACTCGCGCAGCACCAGGTGCGTGGTGATGACGATGCGCTCCGGCTCGGCATCCTGCGCCGGGCTGAGGCGCCTGAGCAGCAGTTCGGCCAGTGCGGTGCCCACGGCTTCGAGGTCCCAGGCGACGGAGGTGATGCCCGGGGTGAACAGCTGTGCCAGGTCGGTGTCGCCGATGGCGAGCACGCTCACGTCGTCGGGTACGCTGCGGCCGGCATGGCGCAGGCCCTGCAGTGTGCCCGCCAGGATGCGCGTGCCCAGGCAGACAAAGGCGGTGGGCACCTGCGGCGACGAGAGCAGGGCCAGGGATTCGCTGAAGGCAAACTCCATCGATGAGCGCTCGGCGCGGATCAGCTTGGGTTCGGGCTTGAGGCCGCGCTCGGCGAATGCGTCCTTGAAGCCCTCGATGCGCTCGCGGCCCGGGCGCACGGCGCTGCCGGGTGTGAGCAGGGCGATGCGGGTGTGGCCCAGGTTGAGCAGGTAGCGCGTGGCCTGCATCGCGCCGGAGTAGTGGTCCACATGCAGGCCGCTGCCCTGGGGGCCGAAGTCGCGGTCCAGCGCCACGACGGGGAAGTGCCCTTCGGACATCTGCTCCACCATCTGTGCATTGCCGTTGTCACAGGGGCCCAGCACCAGGCCGTCTACCCGGCGGCGGCGGAAGAGCTCGATCAGCGCCTTCTCGCGCTTCGCATCGTTGTGGGTGTTGGCGATCAGCAGCGCATAGCCGCCGGCCTCCAGCCGCGCCTCCACCGCCTTGATGATGCGGCCGTACAGCGGGTTGGCAAAGTCGGACACCAGCAGGCCCACCAGGCCGGTGGAGCGCGTGCGCATGCTCTGGGCGATGGCGTCGGGCTCATAGCCCAGCCGCGCAGCCGCGCTGGTTACCGCGTCGATGGCTTCCTGGCTGACGCGGCCGGTGCGGTTGAGCGCGCGAGACGCCGTGCCCAGCGACACGCCTGCGGCCTCGGCAACGTGGCGGATGGTGGCGCGTTCCTTCTTCTTCATGCCGGTGCCGCCGCCTGTTCGATGCCGGCCGGGAAGCGTTCGGACCCCACCTCCAGCGGGACGGCGGCGCTGTTCAGGAAGAAGGCGGCCATGTGGTAGAAGCTCGACGCGAAGATCAGCTCCATCACCTGCTCCCGGGGCCACTGCGCGCTCATCTGCGCCCAGGTGGTGTCGCTCACGGTGGAGTGGTGGTGCAGCTCGTCAACCATGCGCACAATGAGCTGCTCGGCGGGCGACCACAGCGCGCCGTCCAGGTCTTTCCAGGACTTCGCCCGGGTGAGCTCGGCGACCTGCGCGGCGCTGAAGCCGCACTTGCCGCCATAGATGCTGACGTGCATGCCCCATTCGTACTCCGAGCGGGTGAGGGCGCCGGTGCGGATGATGGCGATCTCGCGCTCGCGCTCGGCCACCTCCGACTGGAACAGCACCACATGCGCCATCGACTGGAAGGCCCCGGCGAGCTTCGGGTGGTTGGCCAGCGCAAGGCGCAGGTTCAGCGGCGACAGGCCGGTGAAGGCGGTGTTGCCGATGTTCTTTGCGACCTCGGGTTCATACGGCGGCGGGCGCAGCGGCAGGCGTTTGGAGGCCGCCAGCGGCGCGGAAGCTTCAAGGGTCGTGTCCAGGCTCATGGACCGCATCGTAGAACGGAGTGGAAACGTTTCTATCAGGTCATTCCCTGATGTCGCGCAGGCGTCAGGGCCGTGAGCGGTGGCGCAGGTATTGCGGCGTCAGCTCCCCGCCCAGGCCGGCTGAAACCGCCTCGGCATACTGGCCTTCCACGCACTCGGCGACTGCGCCGGCACTTCCCGCCGCGCGGGCAAACGCAAGGTAGTACGCCACGTCCTTGTGGGCCGTGCCGACGGTCACGATGGAGCGGGACTCGCCGGTGCCGGCGAGCACCGGTGCCAGCCCGTCCAGCACACGGCTTTGCGCGCCGCCCAGTGCCAGGGCCTGCATCAGCACCGGCATGTCCAGGCCTGCCCGGGTGGCAGTGGCCATGCCTTCCGCCACGGCCGCCAGGTTGCTGAAGGCCAGGAAGTTGCTGACCAGCTTGGCCGCATAGCCCTGGCCCGGCGCGCCGAAGGTGAAGATTTTTTCGCAGAAGGCGCCCAGCACCTGGCTGGCCCGCCCTGCGTGCCCGGGCCTGCCGCCGAGCAAGGCGTTGAGCGTGCCCGCCACGGCCTCGCGCGGGCCGCGGGTGACGGGTGCGTCAGCAAAGGCAATGCCGGCCTGGCCCAGCCGCCCGTCGAAGGAAACGGCGGCTGCCGGCGTGAGGGTGGAGCACTCAATGACCAGCAGGTCCTGCCGGCTGCGGTGCAGCGCGCCCTGCGTGATGCCGCCGCTGCCGAAGAGCACTGACTCTGCTGCTTCGACCGACGGCAGGCACAGCACCAGCACGTCGCACAGGGTGGCCAGCGATGCGGCATCGGGCGCCTCCCAGGCGCCGGCCGACACGAGCTCGTCCACCGTCTCGCGGCGGCGGTGCGCAACCACGCCCAGCGAATGCCCGGCGCGCAGGAGCGACAGGCCCATGCCTCGGCCCATCAGGCCGGGGCCGATGAGGCCGGTGCGCAGGGTTGTGCGGGGTGCGGCGGCGTCGGGTGCGGGTGGTGTCATGGTCTTCGGGTGCAGGTTGTGGAAACGGTTCCATTTTCCATGAGGCCGCCGGGGCGGGGCAATGCGCGACTACCCTGAGGCAGTGCCGCCTACCACTTGGGCTTCGCCGGCTTCTCGCCCGGGCCCATGCGCTCGAACTCCTTGCACAGGAACTGCACGAAGGCGCCGACGCGGGCCGAGGTCTGGTGGCGTTGCGGGTACACGGCATAGATGTCGGCCGGCGGCGTCTGCCAGTTCTCCAGCACCCGCACCAGGCGGCCGCTGCGCAGGTAGCGGGCGATGTCCCATTCGGCCCGCATCAGGATGCCGTGGCCTTCAAGCGCCCAGTTGACGGCGATCTCGCCGTCGCTGGTGCTGAGCGCGCCGCGCACCTTGACCGCCTCGCTCTGCCGGCCGGACGACAGGCGCCATACGCCGTAGGCATCGTCGCCCTGGCGGATGCAGATGCAGGTGTGCCGGGCCAGGTCGGCCGGGGCTTTCGGTGTGCCGTGCTTTGCCAGGTAGGCGGGCGTGGCGCAGAGCAGGCGGCGGTTGGGCGCGAGCTTGCGCGCGATGATGCGGGCCTCGGGCGGCTCGCCGAAACGCACGCACACGTCAAACGCGTCTTCAGTCAGCGCCGGCGGGTTGACTGACAGCTGCAGTTGCACCTGCACCTGTGCATGGCTTTTTGCAAAGCGCGAGATCAGCGGCGCAATGTGGCTGCGGCCGAAGCCCAGCGTGGCGTTGACCCGCAGCAGGCCCTTGGGCTCGGCGGTGGCGCTGGTCAGCAACTGCTCCAGGTCGTCTATTTGTGTGAGGATCTGCCGCGCATGGGTGAGATACAGCTCGCCCTCGGCGGTAAGGCTCACGCGGCGGGTGGTGCGGTTGAGCAGCTGGGTGCCAAGGCGCGCTTCCATCTGTGCCAGCCGCTTGCTGATGGCGGCGGTACTCACGTCCAGCTCGCGCGCGGCGCCGGAGAAGCTGCCGCAGCGCGCCAGTGTGCTGAAAAAAGCCATCTCCGACGGTGCGCTGGTCTTGCTGGCCATTGTTGAGCCAAGGTTAACAATGGGATTACTTTAGCGGCTTCCATTGAGGCGGGCAATCCGTACAGTCCGTTCATCCACCACTACGACAAGGACCTGGAACGTGAAGACCTACAACATTGCCTGCATTCCCGGAGACGGCATTGGCAAGGAAGTGATCCCTGCGGGGCAGCAGGTGCTGCAGGCGCTGGCCGCCACGCAGGACGCCTTTGCGTTCGAGTTCACCACCTTCGGCTGGGGTGGCGACTGGTACCGCGCGCATGGCGAGATGATGCCGGCCGATGGCCTGGATGCATTGCGCGGCAAGGACGCCATCCTGTTCGGCTCGGCCGGCGACCCGGACATCCCGGACCACATCACCCTCTGGGGCCTGCGACTGAAGATCTGCCAGGGCTTTGACCAGTACGCCAACGTGCGGCCGACCCGCATCCTGCCGGGCATTGACGCACCGCTCAAGCGCTGCACCCCGCAGCAGCTGGACTGGGTCATCGTGCGCGAGAACTCCGAGGGCGAATACGCCGGCGTGGGCGGGCGCGCCCACCAGGGTCACCCGATCGAGGTGGCGACCGATGTGTCGATGATGACGCGCGCCGGTGTGCAGCGCATCATGCGCTATGCCTTCACGCTGGCCCGCTCGCGGCCGCGCAAGCTGCTGACGGTGGTGACCAAGTCCAACGCGCAGCGCCATGCCATGGTGATGTGGGACGAGATCGCGCTGGAAGTCAGCCGCGAGTTCCCCGATGTGCGCTGGGACAAGGAGCTGGTGGACGCCTGCACCGCCCGCATGGTCAACCGGCCCGGCTCGCTGGACACCATTGTCGCGACCAACCTGCATGCCGACATCCTGAGCGACCTGGCAGCAGCGCTGGCCGGCAGCCTGGGCATTGCGCCCACGGGCAACATCGACCCCGAGCGGCGCTACCCGTCGATGTTCGAGCCCATCCACGGCTCGGCCTTCGACATCATGGGCAAGGGCCTGGCCAACCCGGTGGGCACCTTCTGGAGCTGCGTGATGCTGCTGGAGCACCTGGGCGAGGCCGGTGCCGCCGCGCAGCTGATGGCCGCGATTGAAAAAGTCACGGCCGACCCGGCCCTGCATGCGCGGGACCTGGGCGGCACGGCCACCACGGCCCAGGTTACTGCCGCCGTCTGCGCCAGCGTCGGCGGGCGCACCGCGCCGGCTGCCGCGCGCGAACCGCAGCCCGTGGCCGCCTGATCACCCAACCACAAAGGAGACAAGACATGAATGCAGCAATCCGCAAATGGGTGGGCCTGGCCTGCCTGGCCGCCGCGCCTTTCGCGATGACGTCCACCGCGCTGGCCCAGGCCTGCCCCGACAAGAACGTGATGTACTGGCAGGCCTTCCCGCCGGGCGGCGAGTCCGACCTGTCGGCGCGCCACCAGCAGGTGGTGCTCAAGAAGAAGTGCGCGGCCATCGACACCATCATCCAGTACAAGGCCGGTGCCGGCGGCGCGCTGATGTGGGGCCAGATGAACCAGCTGCCCGGCGATGGCCTGAACGTGGTGGGCGTGAACCTGCCGCACATCGTGTTCCAGCCGCTGGAGGGGCAGGTGCAGTACAAGACCACGGACATCACGCCGGTGTTCTGGTTCCACTACACGCCGGACATCCTGGTGGTGCCGGAGGCCAGCCCCATCAGGAACTTTGCCGAGTTCATTGCGGCCGCAAAGAAGAACCCCGGCAAGATGAACCTTGGCGGCTCGGGCCTGAACTCGGCCAACCATGCTTCGCATGAGCGGCTCAATGCGGCCTTCGGCATCAAGAGCACCTATGTGCCGTACAAGGGCACGGGCGACATGGCGCTGGCCATCGTCGGCAACCAGATCGACGGCGCGGTGACCTACACCGCCTTCGCGATCAACAACAAGACCAAGGTCCGCGCGCTGGCCGTTGCCATGGAAAAGCGCCACCCGCTGATGCCCGATGTGCCCACCTTCAGGGAACTGGGCGTGGACTGGGTGGACGGCGCCTACCGCGGCATCGGCATGCCCAAGGCCACACCGGCCGACGCCCGGAAGAAGATGGCCGACCTGTGGGCCCAGCTCAACAACGACCCCGAGATGAAGGAGCTTGCGGCCAAGAGCGGCTTCGAGCTGGTCAATGTGGGCACCGACCAGATGGAAGCGTTCATGGCCGAGAAGACGAAGCTCTACACCGAGGGCGCTGCGCGGCTGAACCTGGGCGGCAAGAAGTAGGGCGCCGGGGTGGCCCTGCGGTCTTGCCGAATTTCGAAGTAATGCTTGTTGAAGGCGCAATGCCTTTGATGCGCTGAAGCGCCTTGCGGCGTTTAAAGTCTCCGGGTCGTTGTCATAACAACCTGGAGACATTCCCATGAAAGCATTCATCGCGGCCGCCATGCTGGCCGTCGGCGCGGCGGCGGTCCCGGCGCTGGCCCAGACCTCCGGCCCATTCCCCTCGCGCGTGGTCAAGATCATTGTTCCGCAGAACCCGGGCGGCACCTCGGACGTGCTGGCGCGCCATGTGGCCACGCGGCTGGCTGAAAAGTGGGGCCAGCCGGTGGTGGTGGACTACAAGGCCGGGGCGGGCGGCAACGTCGGCGCGGACTTTGTGGCCAAGTCGCCGGCGGACGGCTACACGCTGATGCTGGGCTATGTGGGCACGCAGTCGGTCAATGCGGCCGTGTACAAGAGCCTGAGCTATGACCCCGAGAAAGACTTTGCCGCCGTCGCCGCCATTGCCACCATCCCGTTCATGACGGTGGTCAACAACAAGCTGCCGGTCAGCAACATGAAGGAACTCATCGCGCTGGCCAAAACCCGCTCGCTGAACTACGCCACCTCGGGCAACGGCTCGCTGAACCACCTGATGGGCGAGATGCTCAACAACACGGCGGGCGTGAAGATCGTGCACGTGCCGTACAAGGGCATCGCGCAGGCGGTGACCGACACCATTGGCGGGCAGATCGAGGTGCTGCACATCGCGGTGCCGTCGGTCATGACGCAGGTGAAGGCCGGCATGGTCAAGCCGATTGCGGTGACCGGTGCCAAACGGGTGGACGCCATCAAGGATGTGCCGACGATGGCCGAGTCCGGCGTCAAGGCGCTGGAGTTCGACTCGTGGTTCGGCCTGTTCGCGCCGGCTGCGGTGCCCGCCGCCGTGGTGCAGAAGATCAACGCCGATGTGAACGAGATCCTGCGGGCAAAGGACACCATCGACAAGTTCGCCGGTGTGGGGGCCGACCCGCTGCCCGTGTCCGCCCAGGCCTTCGACACGATGGTGAAGAACGACACGGCCCGCTGGGGCAAGGTCGCCCGGGACTCCGGAACGAAGGCGGACTGAACCGCCGCAGGCCCGGAACGCAAACCCGGGCACACATGAACAGCCCACACGAAAGAACAAGATGAGTTTGAACAGATCAAAGGTATTCCTCAAGGTCAACCGCGTCGATGCCGCGCTGTGCAAGCGCGCGCTTGAAGCGACGGTGGCCGACCTGCATGAGGCCATGGGCCCGCATGGTCGCGCCGGGCTGATGTCCGCGCGCATGCGGCCCATCGTCGAAGGCGCCCGGATTGCCGGGCCGGCCGTGACCGCCTTCTGCGGCGCCGGCGACAACCTGATGATGCACCGCGCGCTCTACCTGGCGCAGCCCGGCGACGTGCTGGTGGTGGTGTGCCAGTCGGAACTGTCGGGCGCCCAGTGGGGGGACCTGGCCACCCGCTACGCCCAGAAAAAAGGCCTGGCCGGCGTGGTGGTGCATGGCTGCGCGCGCGATGTGGACACGGTGCGCCAGCTGGGCTTCCCGGTGTGGGCCACCCACATCCACCCGATGCATCCGGACAAGCGCGGCCATGGCTTCGTCAACACACCGGTGGCCTGCGACGGCGTGACGGTGACGCCCGGCGACCTGATCATGGCCGACGGCGACGGCGTGCTGTCTGTGCCGCGCGCGCTTGCGGCCGAGGCGATTGAAGGTGCCCTGGCCCGCATGCGCAAGGAAGAGGACGCTGCGGCCGCCATGGCCGGCGGCGCGGCCGTCTGGGACCTGAGCGGCGCGGCGGCCGTTTACGCGACGATGGATGTGGAAGAGATCGACGCCGCCTGCGATGACGCGGTGACGTGACGCTGTGTTGACTGTGTTGTTGGCACCGGTTGAAGGCTTGGCATCATGAAAGTCTGTGTCTATGGGGCAGGCGCAGTCGGCAGCCTGGTGGCCAGCCGGCTGATGCAGGCGGGGCGGGCGGAAGTGTCGGTCGTGGCGCGGGGCGAGCATCTGCGCGCCATAGCTGCGCATGGGCTCAGGCTCGTGTCTGCGGAGGGTGAGTCTGTGAGCCGCCCCGCCGTTGCGACAGACCGCCCGCGCGAGCTGCCGCCGCAGGACATTGTGTTTGTGACGCTCAAGGCCATGTCGCAGCCTGCCTGCGCTGCCGACATTGCGGCGCTGATCAAGCCGGGCGGCCATGCCGTCTTTGCCAACAATGGAATTCCGTGGTGGTGGAAGCATGGCCGCGCCGGTGAAGCGCCGCTGCCTCTGGTGGACACCGGCGAGGCGCTGTGGAATACGGTTGCGCCTCAGCGGGCGCTGGCCTGCGTCATTTACTCCTCCAGCGAGGTCACCGCGCCCGGTGTGGTCCTGCATCGCGGGAACAACCGCTGGTTGCTGGGCGAGCCTGCAGGCATGACCAGCGCGCGGCTGGACGGCACCGTTGCCTTGATGCGTGCCTGCGGCTTTGCCGCCGAGGCTTGCGCCGACATCCGCCGGGAGGTCTGGGGCAAGCTGCTGCGCAATGTGCCGGTCAATCCCATCTGCGCGTTGACGCGGCTGCCCATCGACGGTGTGGCGGCTGATGCGGAACTGGCCGGCATGGTGCTGGGCTTGATGGACGAGGTGGTGCGAATTGCCGCCGCGCAGGGCAGTGATATCTCCGGCGAGCTGGAGGCCAATCGCGCCTGGTTTGCCAATGGGGGCGGGCGCGAGGGCGCACCGCTGTCCGGCGTGCGGCCGTCCATGCTCCAGGATGTGCTGGCCGGCAGGCGTATCGAGGTCGAGGCCATCCTGGGCCAGGTACAACTGCTCGCGCGTGAGTCAGGCACGCCGTGCCCGGTGCTGGATGGGCTGGTGCCGCTGGTGCGTGCGCTGGACAGGGGACTGGCCAGGGGTTGACCGGGCCGGGGGAGTGTCAGCCCGCGCCGGCCAGCAAGTGCCGCACCAGCGTGCGGGCCGGCTGCGCCACCTTGCCCGCGCGGGTGCAGATGAACATCTGCCGGGCCGCCCAGTCCTCGGCAATGGCAATGAAGCGCAGGTCCATGTCGCGCTTGTAGGTGCGCACAGCGCCCTCGGGCAGGATGCCGATGCCAAGGCCCGCTGCCACCATGCGGCACACCGCCTCGAAGCTCTGGGCCTGCACCCGCATGCGCAGCGGCTTGTCGCAGCTGCCCGCCGCGCTGGCCATCAGGCGGGTAATGGCGGCGCTGTCGTCCAGGCCCACCAGGTCGTGGTCCAGCAGCGTCGTGAAGCGGGCGCTGCGCCCCTTGAGCGGGTGGCGCTGCGGCACGATGGCCACCAGGGTGTCAAAGCGGTAGGGGTGGGCGTCCAGCCCGTCCAGCGGCACGCCGGCCACCACCACGCCCACATCGGCCAGGCCGTCGCGCAGGGCCTGGGCAATCGCGCCGCTGCGCTGCTCGCGGATGTCGATGCGGATGTCCGGGTGCTTCGCCAGGAAGCCGGCGACCAGGTCGGGCAGCTCCTGGCCCATGACCGAGGTGTTGGCATGCAGGCGCACATGGCCCTTGGCGCCCTTGCCGTAGTCGGCCACCTCGGCGCGCAGGTGGTCCACGCCGCGCAGCAGCTGCCGCGCATGCTCGGCGGTGGCAACGCCTGCCGGCGTCGGCTCCACGCCGGCGGGCGTGCGGGTGAGCAGCCGGACGCCGAGCTGGTCTTCCAGCATGCCGATGCGCCGGCTGGCCGCCGACAGCGCGATGTGCGACTGCTGCGCAGCCTTCGAGAGGCTGCCGCTGTCCACGGCGCGCAGGAAAAGCTGCAATGAGTTCAGGTCCGGCAGGTGGGTGGAGCCGGGGCGGAAGTCGTCCATCCACCGAGTATGCCCCGTTGGCAGGCCTTTTCACGCCTTTGCCCTTTGCTCCGCACCCCGCTTCGCATCCCCGGGTGCGCGGCTGATAATCCTGAAAACTACATCGCAACCCGTACCATGGCCCTGCCCATCGATTCCGACACCATCACCCACGGCATCCAGCTGGCCGTGGCGCCCGTGTTCCTGCTCACGGCCGTCTCCGGCATGATCGGCGCCGTGGCCGGCCGCCTGGCGCGCATCATCGACCGGGCGCGCACGGTGGAGGACCGGGCCCGCGTCTCCACCGACGACCAGTTCCTGGCGCGCGCCTTCGTCGAGCTGGGCGAGCTGCGGCTGCGCGGGCGCCTGGCCAATGGCTGCATCGCGCTGCTCACCTCCTGCGCGTTCCTGATCGGGCTGACGATCATTGTGCTGTTCCTGGGAGAGACCACGGCCTTCCAGGTCAGCCGCTGGGCGATTTACGGCTTCCTGGCCGGGGTGGTGTGCTTTCTGGCGGCGCTGCTGTGCTTTCTGGCGGAAACGGTCATTGCCACCCGGCTCTTGAACTTCCACATGCTTGACAGCCGTACATAATTCCAGACTGGCGGAACAAAGCTGTCACCTCCGGCGTCAAAGAGGCGCAGGGCCTACCTGTTTCACAGTCTTTCTGGAGCAATCACCATGAAAAAAATCCTCCTGTCCCTCGCCGCGCTGCTTTTGGCCACCCTTGCAGGTTGTGCCTCGGTCAGCGCCCCGCCTCTTGCCATGAAAGACGGCATGTTGGTCAACGCGAAGGGCCTGACGGTCTATACCTTTGACCGGGACGTCGCCATGAGCGGGAAGTCTGTCTGCAACGCGCAGTGCGCGGTGAACTGGCCACCTGTCATGGCGACGGCTGGCGACAAGCCTGCCGGTGACTACACCATCATCACCCGCGACAATGGCGCGAAGCAATGGGCCTACAAGGGCAAGCCGCTGTACACCTGGCCGGAAGACCAGGAGCCCGGCGACAAATATGGCGACAACTACAACAAGGTCTGGCGTATCGTGACGCCACAGTCTGCTGCTGCATCGCCTGCCGGCAAGGCTGACGGTTATTGACCTGCGGCGCGCGCTTTTGCTGGCGTATCGTCGCGCATCCACTCTCCGATCACTGACCTCAAGGGTATCCATATGAATCTCTTTGCGCGCTTTTCTGCCGGGGTGGCTGCGGTAGCCCTGTGCTCGCTTTCCGTGCCTGCGCTGGCTGGCAGTTTCCAGGTCAGCGTTGTTGACAAGGAGGGCAAGCCTGTGCCGGATGCTGTTGTCGTGCTGCAGGTGACGGGCGCAGACCTGCCCAAGACCGGTCTGCCGGCTCAGGTCACGATCACGCAGGAGAAGATGCGGTTCCTGCCGCCAGTGGCGCTGGTGGCTGTGGGCGCCAAGGCCCGGTTTGTCAACAACGACTCATGGGAGCACCATGTTCGCGCGTCGGCCTCCGGTGCGGCACAGTTCAGCGCCGCACCCGGGGAAGGTTTTGAGTTGCGGCTGGACGGCAAGGCAGAAGGCAAGCCGGCCAAGACGGCGGACGCGTCCTTCGACAAGGCTGGAGCCGTGTTGCTGGGCTGCCATCTGCACAGCTCCATGCGCGGGCATGTCTATGTGAGCGATTCGCCCTGGGCCGCATTGACCGGGACGGACGGCCTCGCCAGCTTCGATGCCGTACCGGCCGGGGCCACGCGGGTACGCGTCTGGCATGCTGACCAGCTGGTTGACCTGCCGGTCCAGCAGGTCAACCTGACGGCTGCGCCTGCCAAGGCAACAGTGCAGCTCAGCGTGGTGCCGCGCCGCCGCCGCATTTGACCCCGGCACCCGGCGGGAAGGGCAGGGGCGGTTAAGCTTGCCTGCCAGATGCCGTACACCCTGAAGATTCTTGATTCCGACGATGCGTCGCCAGGGCAGCGGCGTGAGGCGGAGTTGCGCTTCAGGCGCGCGCTGGAAAATTCCCTGGGCGATGAGGGCCTGGTGTTGCCGGTCTACAGGGCTTACCTGCGGCTGGTGGCTACTTACGGTGAGAACCCTGACCTCGACTTGCTGTCCGACCCTGAGCGTGAGATCTACACCCAGTGGCAGGCTGCAGAGACAGCGGCCGTCGCCGCGGCATTCGGCACGCACCGCTACATGGGCGATGCGATGTTCGAGATCGGCGGCTAGCGACCGGGGCCTGGCTGTCCCAGTGGTGCCAGCGCGCGGTGCGCCGCCGCCCTAAACTGCGGCACAAACAACTTGTGGAGACCCACGCCATGTCCATCACCCTCTGCGGCTCAGCGATTTCAAACTACTACAACAAGGTCAAGCTCGCCCTGCTTGAAAAGGGCGTGCCCTTCACCGAGGAGAAGATCGGCACCAAGAGCACCGACCCTGCGGTGATCAACGATTCGCCGCTGGCCAAGATACCTTTCATCCGTACCGAGCAGGGCGGGCTGTGCGAGAGCCAGGCCATCCTCGACTACATCGAGGCGGCCCATCCTGCAGCACCCCTGGTACCCGCCGACCCCTGGGCCGCCGCCAAGGTGCGTGAACTCACCACCTTCATCGACTGGCACCTGGAAATGGTGGCGCGGCAGCTCTACGGCTCGGTGTTCTTCGGCGGGGCGGCCCTTGGCGAGGCACAACTCGCCGACATCCGCAGCCAGCTGGTCAGGAACATCGCGGCATTCAAGCGGCTCGCAAAGTTCTCGCCCTATGTGGCGGGCGACAGCTTCACCCAGGCCGACTGCGCTGCCTTTGCCAACCTGCCGCTGGTCGGCATGGCCAGCAAGGCAGCATTCGGCGAAGACCTGCTGATCGCAGCGGGCGTCGACTACAAGCCCTACATCAAGCTCATCGGCGAGCGCCCCACAGCCCAGCAGGTCGTCGCCGACCGCAAGGCCGCCACGGCAAAGTAAATAATTGGGGTCAGATTCCAATTACCCGGAGATGCCGGGTAGTTCGAAAGAATTGGAATCTGACCCCAATTGATGTTGTTCCCATTGCTTGCGGCGGGGCGGGGGACTACGATGGCCGTCCCACTACCGGCGGAGGCTTTCATGCCGCAACTCATCGCATCGGTCGAAGGCGTCGAGATCAAGCACGTGTACCTGACGAAGGACCGCACGACGCTGGGCCGCAAGCCGGGCAACGACATCGTGCTGCAGAACAATGTGGTCAGCGGCGAGCACTGCGTGTTCGAGCTGCACGGCCTGGCCGATGTGTTTGTGGAGGACCTGCACAGCACCAACGGCACCTACGTCAACGGCATGATGATCAAGCGGCCGCACAAGCTCGCCGACGGTGACCTGCTTGCCATCGGCAACTTCCGCATCCAGTACCTCAGTGCCTCCGGTGAGTCGGGCTTTGGCGAGACGATGGCGATGAAGGCGGACGGCCTCAGCGGCTATGGTGCTGCCGGCGGCGCGCCGCAGCATGCGAGCTTCAAGGTCGTGACCGGGTCTTCGGCCGGGCTGGAGGTGCCGGTGGTCAAGGCCGTGACCACGTTCGGCAAGCCGGGCGTGTCGGTGGTGGCGGTGTCGCACCGGCGTACCGGCTACTTTGTGGCGCACCTGGACGGCAAGGATCCGTCGCTGCTCAACGGCACGCCGCTTTCTGCCGACGCCAAGCCGCTGTCCAATGACGATGTGCTGGAGATCGCCGGCACGAAGATGATCTTCCTGCTCGGCTAGCCCCGCAGGCGCGGTCAGGCCGAACGGGGCTTGGCGCCGATCAGGTGCTGGGTGAAGAACACGACGGTTTTTTCCCAGGCGATTTTTGCCGAGGCCGCGTCATAGCGTGGCGTGGTGTCGTTGTTGAAGCCGTGTTGTGTGCCGGGGTAGGTGTGTGCCTGGAAGGTCGCGCCGGCGGCCCGCAGCGCGGCTTCGTAGGCGGGCCAGGCGGCGTTGATGCGCTCGTCAACCGAGGCGAAGTGGATCTGCAGCGGAGCCTTCACTTTGGCGGCCTCAGACGGCGCCGGCGAGTTGCCATAGAAGGGCACGCCGGCAGCCAGGTCGGGCATGCGGGTGGCCAGGGTGTGGACAATGCCGCCGCCGTAGCAGAAGCCCACCGCGCCGAGCTTGCCGCTGCTGTCCGGCCGGGCCTTGACCCAGTTGGCGGCGGCCAGGAAGTCCTGCAGGGCCTTGGCCTGGTCGAGCTTGGCGAAGTTGGTGCGGGCCGTGTCTTCGTCGCCCGGGTAGCCGCCCAGCGGGGTGAGCGCGTCGGGGGCAAACGCCATGAAGCCGTCGAGCGCAAGGCGCCGGGTGATGTCCTCGATGTGCGGATTCAGGCCGCGGTTTTCATGGATGACCAGCACGGTGGCCAGCTTTGCAGTGGCCGGCGCATTGGCCGGGCGCGCCAGGTAGCCCTTGACGCTGCCATTGCCCTCGGGTGAGGACACGGTGGCCCATTCGGTTCTGATGCGCTTGTCGTCCTTGGCGATCTGCTGGCCGAGTGCGAAGTTGGGGCTGAGCGCCGCCAGGATGGCGCCGGCCGACATGGAGGCGGTGGCGAACTTCTGTGCCCGGTCGAGGAAGCCGCGCCTGTCGATCGTGCCATGCACGTAAGCGTCAAACAGAATCAGCAGTTCCTGGTCAAAGTCCTGGGCGGTGAGGCGTCGCATGGCGGGCTCCTGGATGAAGAAAACCCGCAGCATACTCCTTGCGGCGACAATCATGGCCCATGAAAACCAGCATGAACGGCGGGCTCGTTTATTCCACCGACAGCGGCCGGATGTGCCCGGATTGCCGCAAACCCATGGCGGCCTGCAGCTGCCGCGCGGCGACCCCCCGGCCGCCTTCAGACGGCATCGTGCGCGTCTCGCGCGAGACCAAGGGCCGCAAGGGCAAAGGCGTCACATTGGTCAAGGGACTGGCGCTGGGTGACGAGGCGCTGGCTGCGCTCGCGAAGCAGCTCAAGACAGCCTGCGGCTCCGGCGGCACGGTGAAAGACGGCGTGATCGAGGTGCAGGGCGACCATTGCGACACCGTGATGCAGCTGCTCACGAAGCAGGGCATGAAGGTCAAGCGGGCCGGCGGCTGAGCTGCAGCGCACCTGCCGCATTCCTGAAGTTGCCGGGTGTAGGCATCATCCTACATCGGGCGCGGCGACCCTTGGGTAATATGGGCCGAGCCTTGCACCGCAAGCCGGCAACTTCATTTTTTCCAGTTCATGACACCAGGCCGGCCTGATCTCCGATACGCGGATATTTTCACGGGTGACAGCGAGATGGCGGGCCTCATGCGCGCGCACGACTGGGCTGCCACGCCGCTCGGTTCGCCCGAGCACTGGCCCCTGTCGCTGAAGGTCGCGCTGCGCATCCTTTTGACTTCAAAGTTCGAGATGTGGGTAGGCTGGGGCCCCGACGTCGTCTTTTTCTACAACGATGCCTACCGCCCGACGCTGGGCATCAAGCACCCCGCCCTGGGCCAGCCCACGCGCGTCCTTTGGGCCGAGATATGGGACGACGTCAAAGGCCGCATCCAGACTGTCTATGACAGGGGCGAATCCACCTGGGACCGCGCGCTGCTGCTGCTGCTGGAGCGGGCCGGCTTTCCCGAGGAGACCTACCACACGTTCTCCTACAGCCCCCTGATGGGCGACACCGGCAAGGTCGAGGGCCTGTTCTGCGCGGTATCCGAGGACACCGACCGCGTCATCAGCGAGCGCCGCCTGGCTACGCTGCGTGACCTGGCTGCAATGCTGGCCAGCACGGACTCCAGCGAGTCGGTGTGGGAGGCCGTGGCTGCGTCACTGGGCCACGCCTCGCAGGACCTTCCATTCGCCATGCTCTATACCTTTGACGATGCGGCCAGTGCGCGGCTGACCTGCAAGGTGGCGGTCCCCGACGGCCATGCCTTCAGCGCTGCCGCCATCAACGCTGATTCACCCATGCGCTGGGGGCTGGATGAAGTGGCCGCCGGCCGGGACTCGGTGCTCACAGACCTGGCAGCGTTTGCCGATGTGCCCATCGGCGCATGGAAAAAGGCGCCGATGCAGGCGCTGACCGTGCCTCTGGCCGCACAGGGCAGCAGCAGGCCGCTGGGGTTCATGGTGGCGGGCATCAACCCCTACCGGCCGCTGGGTACCGACTACCTGAGCTTCGTCCAGCTGATCGCGGGCCAGATCGCTGCCAGCCTGGCCAATGCCCAGGCTTTCGAGTCGCGCACCGCCGAGCGCGACAGGCTGCGCGGGCTGTTCCACCAGGCGCCCGGCTTCATGTGCGTGATGAGCGGCCCCGAGCATCGCTTCGAGCTGCTCAATGAGTCCTACATGCAACTGGTCGGGCATCGCGGCCTGGTGGGCAAGACCGTGGCCGAGGCGCTGCCCGAGATCCGGGAGCAGGGCTTCATCGATCTGCTCGACAAGGTGTACCGCACAGGCGTGCCGTTCGTGGGGCGCGGGCTGAAGGTGATGCTGCAGCGCACGCCCGGCGATGCGCTCGACGAGCGGCACCTGAACTTCGTGTACCAGCCTATTGTGGGTGACGACGGAGCCGTGACCGGCATTTTTGCCGAGGGCGCCGACGTGACGGAGCAGTTCCGCGCGGAGCAGGAACTCAAGACCCTGAACGACACGCTCGAAACGCGCATTGACGAGCGCACCCGCGAGCTAGGCGATGCGCTGGAGCGCCTGCGCGCGGAGTCAAAACAGCGCGAGTCGGCGCAGGATGCGCTGCGCCAGGCCCAGAAGATGGAGGCCGTGGGCCAGCTCACGGGCGGTATCGCGCACGACTTCAACAACCTGCTGCAGGGCATCACCGGCTCGCTGGACCTGCTCAAGCTGCGGCTGCAGCTGGGCAAGCTGGACAACATCGACAAGCTCATCGGCGGAGCCATGAACTCGGCCCAGCGCGCGGCCGGCCTGACGCACCGCCTGCTGGCCTTTTCCAGGCGGCAGCCGCTGGACCCGCGCAGTGTCAAGGCCAACCACCTGGTGTCCTCCATGGACGACCTGCTGCGCCGCACGCTGGGCGAGAAGATCCAGATGGAGATGGTGCTGGGCGGCGGATTGTGGGTCACCCTGTGCGACCCCAACCAGCTGGAGGCTGCCATCCTGAACCTGTGCATCAATGCCCGGGACGCGATGCCGCATGGCGGCAGGCTGACCATCGAGACCTCCAATGCGCACCTGGATCACGACTACGTGGCGCAGGTGCAGGAGGTGCAGGCCGGGCAATACGTCTGCATCAGCGTGACCGATACGGGCGAGGGCATGAGTGCCGGCGTGCTAGCCAAGGCGGTGGACCCGTTCTTCACCACCAAGCCGATCGGGCAGGGAACCGGCCTGGGGCTGTCGATGGTGTACGGTTTTTCACGGCAGTCGCAGGGGCACCTGCGGCTGTACAGCGAGGAAGGGCGCGGCACCACGGTCAAGCTGTTCCTGCCGCGCCATCATGGGGCCGAGTTGCAGGCCGACGACGGGCCGGATGAATCCACTGCGCATGGCGATGGCGACGGACGGATCGTGCTGGTGGTGGAAGACGAGCCGGTTGTCCGGGCGCTGGTGGTGGATGTTCTCGGCAGCCTTGGCTACAGTGTCCTGGAGGCCGGGGACGGGGCGGTGGCGCTGAAGCTGCTGCAGTCGCGCCAGAAGGTCGACCTGCTGCTGACCGACGTGGGCCTGCCCAAGATGAACGGGCGCCAGCTGGCCGATGCCGCACGGCTGGACCGGCCGGGGCTCAAGGTGCTGTTCATGACGGGCTATGCCGAGAACGCGGCCATGGCCAATGGCTTCCTGGAGCCGGGCATGGAGATGATCACCAAGCCGTTTCCCATCGACAAGCTGGCTGCGCGCATCGAGCAGATGCTTGAAAAACCCGCCTGAGCGCTGCATGATGGGCGCGCATGCCCACAGCCCGCCCCAAGCCAGCAAGGAAAGCCCGGTCAGCCACGGCGGCTGCTGCAGCCGCCAGGCCCGCGCCGGCCCGAACGCCCCGCAGCCACCACTACCACGTGTACGTCGTTGAACTGTCCGACGAGGTCTGGAACCTGGGCCGGTTCCGCAAGTCCAACCCCGACTACCAGCTGGGCAAGCCCTTCGTGTACGTGGGCATGACGGGGCTGGACCCGGACCTGCGCTTTGACAGGCACAAGGCCGGCATCCAGGCCAACAGTTTTGTTCGCGACTACGGCATCCGGCTGCTGCCCGGCCTCTATGCGATGTACAACCCGATGCCGTATGAAGGCGCGCGCGACATGGAGGTGGAACTGGGCATCGCGCTGCGCGAGGCGGGGTACGGGGTGTGGCAGGCCTGAGTACCCGAAGGTATTCGTTTGCCAACGGAAGAGTGCGGGGGGAGCGCGGCTTGATTTGCGGTGCGGCGCCCCCAAGTTGTATCCATGAACGATACCCGCACCCCCTCTTCCAGCGCCCATCTTGCCACTGCGCAAATCCTCTCGGATCTGCTCGAAAGACTGGAAAACAGTGTGGTTCCCGTGGATGCGGGACAATACAGGTCGGTCGTACTCCATCTGGTGCATGAATTCGGCGATGTCCAGCCCGGGTCGGAACTGGGCGCCATGCTCGATTCCCACCCTGCTGCAGCAGAGTTGTACGAGAACCTTAACTACCAACATGCGGGCCTGTGCCGCTCGTCGCTGGATGCATCGCTTGCCGCTGAAAAGCAGGCAAGGGCAGCGATAGGGAGGGCCATGCGCCGCGTTGAAGGAGATCTGATCTGATGGCAAAAGCTGAGGCAAAAACAGCCGTTCTCGCAGACGGCCTGCGCTACAAGACGAAAGCGTCGGGCTCACCGTTTGGCGCCGCCGCGTCCTTTGGCGCGTCCACCATGTCGTGCTTCATGTGCGGCAAGCACCGCCTGCGCTCGCTCATGGGCTCGCGCAAGGTGGCCGGCAAGTCACAGCCGGTCTGCTCCCCGTCCTGCAAGGCGCTGGACGAGGCTGCAGGCAAGTAGACGCCTTCGAGGTCCCTTCCTACAGGGGGAATTGCCGGGCTGGCCTATAGTGACCGCAAGGTTCACTCACGAGGTACAGCCATGGATCACACAATCCCCCGCCGCCGGCATTTCACGATGCTGCGCGAATTCCACATCGCAGACTTTTTCACGCTGGGCAATGCGGCCTGCGGCGTAGCTGGCGTATTTCTGGCCATGCTGTTTGCGGTGGAGGGCGATCTGTCGCACTTCATGTGGGCCGCAGCCATGGCGCCCGCCGCCTTCATCTTTGACGTGCTGGACGGCCGCATCGCGCGGGCCCGGCATGAGCATTCCGCATTGGGCCGCGAGCTTGACTCGCTGGCCGATGTCATTTCCTTTGGCGTGGCGCCCGCCACACTGGCCTTTGCCGCAGGCATGCGCGGCGGCTGGGACGTGGCCGCGCTGATCTTCTTCGTGTGCTGCGGCGTGAGCCGGCTGGCCCGCTACAACGTGACTGCCGAATCGCTCACCGGCGACGGTGACAAGGTCAAGTACTTTGAAGGCACGCCGATCCCTACCAGCGTCCTGCTCACAGCCGTGCTCGCAGCCGCAGCCTGGAACAGCCGCGTGGGTGACGCGCTTTGGGGCGGCGCTTTTGCGCTGGGCCCCTGGACCCTGCACCCCCTGGCCTTGCTGTTCGTGCTCTCAGGCAGCCTGATGATCAGCAAAACCCTTCGCATCCCCAAACTCTAAGCCGGGCCGCGTCCTTTACTGCGGTTCGATACCGGCCTTTTTGACCAGCGCCGCGTATTTGGCCAGTTCGCTCTTGAACGCGGCTTGCGCCTGCTCGGTGCTGGTGATGTTGATGGTGTTGCCCTGCTTGGCCATGGTCTCCTTGACCGCCGGGTCGGCAAAGGCCGCCACCAGCGCGTCGTGCGCCTTCTTCACCTGGGCCGGCGGCAGGTTCTTGGGGCCGATCACGGCGAACCAGGCTTCCATGACGTAGGTAGGCAGGCCCTGTTCGGCAAAGGTCGGGATCTCCGGCGCGGCGGCCACACGTTGCGGGGTGAGCACGCCGATGGCGCGCAGCGCGCCGCTCTTGATGTGCTGCTGCACGCTGGGCAGGGCGGCAGTGCCGAAGTCCACCTGCCCGCCGATCAGGTCGGTGACCATCGGGCCCACGCCCTTGTAGGGGATGTGCTTGGCCTTGGTGCCGGACTCCTCCAGGAACATCTCGCTGGCCAGGTGCAGGATGGTGCCGTTGCCGCCCGAGGCGAAGTTCAGCGCGCCCGGCTTCGACTTCAGGTAGGCGACGAACTCCTTGCTGTTGGTGGCCGGCACCTTGGCCGGGTTGACCACCAGCACCATTGGCGTGGAGCCGACGATGGCGATTGGCGTGAAGTCGCCGGGCATGTCGAACGGCAGCGACTTGAGCACACTCGGGAAGATCACCACATTGTTGGAGACGACAGACAGGGTGCTGCCGTCTGCCGGGGAGCGGGCCAGTGCCTGCAGGCCGACAACGCCGCCGGCGCCTGCCTGGTTGTCCACCACGACGGATGCATTGAGTGCCTTGGCCAGCGCAGGCTGCGCGGCGCGGGTGATGGCATCCACGCCGGAGCCCGTCGCGTTGGGCAGGATGAACTTGACGGTGCCGGACTGGGCATGCGCGCCCAGGGGGGCGAGGCCTGCGGCCAGAGCGGCCGCAACGAGCGTGCGGCGGGAAAGGCGGGTTGAATGGGTCATGGGTGTCTCCTTGGTGAGTCTTGGGTAAACAGGAATGTTTGCGGTATGTGTGCGGTTGCGGGCGGATGCCTGCGGGCCGGTACGCTCAGGCGATGGCGGCGCAGGCGTGCAACGCCTTGATCTGACCGCTACTGTAGCCGAGGCCCTCCAGCAGCGCCTCGGTGTGTTCCCCCATGGCCGGCGGGTCGCTGCGCACGCCCAGGCGCTGGTTGTCCAGCATCAGGGGAAGCAGGGTCGTCTGCGCCGTCTCGCCGGCGCGCCCGCCATCGGGCAGGCGGATGTCCGCCAGGCCGCCGGTGGCCTTGAGGTGCGGGTCGTCAAACAGGTCCTCCGGCCGCACGATGGGCGCAAAGGGCAGGCCCCTGGCCTCGAACACGGCGGAGAGTTCGGCAGCGCTGAAGCCGGCCAGCCTGTCCCGCAGCACCGGCATCAGCGTGGGCCGTGCCATCACCCGCTGGTTGTTGGTGGCCAGCGCCGGGTCGGCCTTCAGGTCGGCAAAGCCGAAGGCGTCGCAGAAGGTGACCCACTGCGAGTCGCTCACGGCCGCCAGGAAGATCTGCTCGCCGTCCTTCACGGTGAACACGTCGTACAGCGCCCAGGCCGAGATGCGGTCGGGCATGGGCGAGGCGGCCTGGCCGGTGATGGCGTACTGCAGCATGTGCTGGCCGACAAGGAACACATTGTTCTCGAACAGCGCGCTCTGCACCTCCTGGCCTTTGCCGGTGATGCCGCGCTGGATCAGCGCGCCCATGGCACCAATGGCACCGAACATGCCGCCCATGATGTCGTTGACGCTGGTGCCTGCGCGCAGCGGGTCGCCGGGGCGGCCGGTCATGTAGGCCAGGCCGCCCATCATCTGGACGACCTCGTCGAGCGCCGTGCGGTGCTCGTAGGGGCCGGGCAGGAAGCCCTTGAGGCTGATGTAGATCAGGCGCTCGTTCTTCTCGCGGAGCGAGGCATAGTCCAGGCCGTACTTGCGCATCGTGCCGGGACGGAAGTTCTCGGCCACCACGTCGGCTCCCGCGCACAGCTTGCGGGCTACCTCGGCGCCTTCGGGGTTGCGCAGGTCCAGCGCAATGCTCTTCTTGTTGCGGTTGAACATCGGGAAGAAGCCTGCGCCCGCGCCCAGCAGGTGCCGGGTGCGGTCGCCGTCGATGGGCTCGACCTTGATGACCTCGGCGCCCATGTCGGCCAGCACCATGCCGCAGGTGGGGCCCATGACCATGTGGGTGAACTCGACGACGCGCAGCCCTTCCAGGGGCAGGCGGTTTTTCGGGATATTGCTCGCGGCGGTCATCATGCAGCCTCCAGTACCGGCGAGAAGGTTTTGGGAAGACCCGCGCGCCATAGCGTGCCGTGCAGTTCCTCGCCCGCGAGCCAGCCCGCCACCTGCCGGCGCAGTGCCAGCAGCGCGCCGATGTCCAGCCCCGTCCGCACACCCATGCTCTCGAGCATGAAGGCCAGGTCTTCGGTGGTGACGTTGCCGCTGGCGCCCGGCGCATGCGGGCAGCCGCCGATGCCGGCCAGGCAGGCGTCAAAGCGTGTCACGCCGGTCTGCATGGCGGCCAGCACATTGGCAAGGCCGAGGCCGCGCGTGTCGTGGAAGTGGCCGCACCAGAGCTTTTGACCGGCAATCTTCCTGGCCTGTTCGAACAGCGTGGCGACCATGGCCGGGTCGGCATAGCCTACGGTGTCGGCCAGGCTCACGCGGTCACAGCCGGCGTCCAGCAGGGCCTGCATCAGGCGCAGCACTTCCGGAACCTCGACGCGGCCCTGCAGCGTGCAGCCAAAGGCCGTACCCACGCCGCCCTCAAGAATCATCTTCGAGCCCGAGGCATCGCGCTCGGCGCGGATGGCGGCCACCATGTCCACCACCTCGTCCGGCGTCTTGCGCAGGTTGGCCAGGCTGTGCGCATGGCTGGCGGACAGGGGCACGACCATCAGGTCGGCGCCGCTGGCGATCGCGGCCTGGGCGCCCTTGAGGTTGGGCACGAGCACCGAGACGAACAGGCCGGGCAGGGCCTTGGCAAAGGCGACCAGCTCCGCCGTGTCGGCCAGTTGCGGCAGCAGGCGGGCCGGCACAAACGAGCCGACTTCGACCTCGCGCTGGCCGGCGGCATGGGCCGCGCTGATCCAGGCTTTCTTGTTCTCCGTGGGAAGAATGGTGGCGATGCTCTGCAGGCCATCGCGCAGGCCAACCTCGCGGATGGTCGCGCTGCGGGGCAGGGCGGGGGAATTCAGTTCGGGCACAGCTTTGTCTCCGCGTTGGAACGGCGCATGGGGCGCTTGGGAAATGCGTTCAGGCCGGTGTAGTTTAAATATTCCGGATTGAATCAGAAAACACATTTTGGAAGCGGTACGATTCCGAAATGGAATGTCTGATATTGCCATGCCCGATGAAACGACCGGAGTTGCCTCATGCGCGAGCTTGACCTGACCAGCCTGCGCCTGTTCGTGACGGTGTGCGAGACCCGCAACATCGCGCGCGCGGGCGAGCAGGCCAGCATCGTCGGCTCGGCCATCAGCAAGCGGCTGGCCCAGCTGGAGGACACGGTGGGCGCGCAGCTGCTGGTGCGCAGGCGCCGCGGTGTGGAGCCGACGGCGGCCGGCGAGACGCTGCTGGAGCATGCGCGTTCGATGCTGGCCAGCGCCTCGCGCATCGAGCGCGACATGGCGGGCTATGCCTCCGGCCTCAAGGGGCAGGTGCGGGTGCTGGCCACGGCATCGGTCATGGCCGAGTCGCTGGCCGACGATGTGGCCGCCTTCCTCAAGAACCCGGCCCACCAGGACATCCAGGTGGACATCGAGGAGCGGCTCAGTTCGGAGGTGGTGCGCGGCATCCGCGAGGGCAGCGCCTCGCTGGGCATCTGCTGGGACGCGGCGGACCTGGGCGAGCTGCAGTCGCGGCCCTACCGCAATGACCACCTGGCCATCGTCGTCCATCCCTCGCATCCGCTGGCAGCGCATGAGGCCCTGCGCTTCGAGCAGACGCTTGCGTACCCGCATGTCAGTCTGCCGGTGGCCAGCGCGGTGCAGCTCATGCTGCAGCGCGCCGCGGCACTGGTGGGCAAGGCCGTGATCTACCGCGTGATCGTGTCCAACTTCGAGGCGGCGCTGCGGGTGGTGCGTGCCAACCTTGCGGTCAGCGTGGTGCCGGTGGAAGTCGCCGAGGCCTATGCGAGGACCTGGAACCTGCGGGTGATACCGCTGAACGAGCCCTGGGCGCAGCGGCGCTTCACGCTGTGCTTCCGCGACGAGGCGGCGCTCGCGCCCGCCGCGCAGCTGCTGCTGGCCCAGCTTGCCCAGACGGGCGCCCTGATCAGCGAGCAGCTTGGGCGAGGACGCGTGCCTGCAGCGCCGCGAAAGAAATCAGCTCGCCGGCCAGCGCGCTCGCCATGACCGTAGGCGGGCTGGCCAGCCATACCTGGCCTGGGCCCGAGCGCCCGGGGAAGTTGCGGTTGATCGCGCTGACTGTGACCTGTGATGCGTCACTGGACGACCCCGGCCCGCAGTTGGCACAGGCGCCGCAGGACGGCTGCAGGATGACGGCCCCGGTTCTTGAAAAGACCTTGTCGTAGCCGCGCGAGATGCAGTAGTCGCGCACGGCGGTTGTGCCGTATTGCAGGTAGAGCTTCACATGCGGCGCGACGGCGAGGCCATGGTCCAGCGCCCAGGACAGCACCGCATGGTAGTGGTCAAAGTCCTCGCGCTTGCCGGCGGTGCAGGAGCCGCCATACGCCATGTCCACCCTGACACCCTGCGCCAGCGAAGCCAGCGGCAGGCCGTTGCCGGGGTCGCCCGGCGAAGCCACCATGGGCGAGAGCGTGGCGCAGTCGATGCGGAGGGTCGCTGCATAGGCGGCGCCCGGGTCGCTGCGCATCCACGGCTCGGGCGTGAAGTCCACGCCGCGCCTTTCGCGCAGGAAGCGTGCCGTCTCTGCATCAGGCGCGACGATGCCGGTAAGGCCGCCCAGCTCGGCTGTCATGTTGGTCAGCGTCGCGCGCTCGTCGGTGGACAGCGCGGCGATGGCCGTGCCGGTGAATTCGAAGACCTTGCCCAGGCCCAGGCCGGCGCGGATGCGCGGCCCGGCCAGCAGGTGCAGCACGATGTCCTTGGCTGTGATGCCGGGCGCGAGCGGGCCGTCCAGCTCGATGCACAGGGACTCGGGAACCGTCAGCCGCACCGCGCCGGTGACGAAGGCATTGGCCATGTCGGTTGTGCCCACACCAAAGGCCACGCAGCCCAGCGCACCGCTGTGCGGCGTGTGCGAGTCGGTGCCCGCCACCACCTGGCCGGGCAGCGCATAGTGCTCGGCCATCATCGCGTGCGAGATTCCGGCCACATTGGAGCCGTCGTCCAGCGCGGCTTCTTCATCGGTGAGCGTGCGGTGAAAGCGCAGCCCGTAGTCCTGCGCAAAGTCGCGCTGGGCCTGGCACATGGCCAGCACATTGGGCACGATGCCGCCGCGCACATGGGCGGGGCTTTCAGCGACGTAGGAGGTGTGGTCCTCAAAAACCACGATCGATTGCGGCTCCTGGAGCGCCAGCGGCTTGCCGAAGGTGGCATGCAGCATGTGGGCGGCCATGCCGGTGTAGTACTCGTGGATGAAGCGCCAGTCGGCCCGCACAAAGGCGCCCGCGCCGGGGCCGGGGTTGGCAGGGGTCAGGTCCGTGGCCAGGGCGTGGCGCGCGATGATTTTTTCGAACAGGGTTTGCGGGCGCTCCGGCGCAATGGCCGGACTCACCGTGATGTCGCGCATGTGCGCCTGCCCGAACTTCAGCAGGCCGCCGCTTTTGAGGATGGCAGCGGCCAGCGCATCGCGCCCCGCCACGAGTTCGTCGATGCTGATGGCCTCGCCGCGCTGGATGCGTTCAATGAGGCCGAAGTCTGTGGAAGTGAACAGGCCGATGTTGTCGGCGTTCTGCCGGTAGATGCGCTCAAAGCTTTCGGCAATGACGAGCTGGATGCCGGCGAGCTTTTCAGCGGCAGGGCTGTGCTCGCGCGAGGAGCCCTTGCCGTAGCGCTTGCCCGCCACGGTGACGGTGTAGCCGCCCTCGCGCACGGCGCCCGGGCCGATGGGCATCGCGCCGCCCGACCTGAAGCCGGTGTACGGATAGCGGCCGAGCTTGTCGTCGTAGTGGGTGAGGATGGGTACGGGCGAGATCTCGTCGGTTGAAATGTCGTCGCGCAGCCGGCCGTCCGGGTCGCGCAGAAACAGGATGCGCCCGTTCAGGGCCAGATGGGCTAGCATCGGGCTTACCGCGGGATGCGCTGGAACCTGCCGGGACTGACCGGTTCCTCCGAGCCGATCTGCCACTCGCCGAATGCGTCCACGTAGTAGTTGGCAACGCGGACCCAGCCTTCGGACACTTCCGTCGCGGCTCGGTAGTAGGTCTTGATGGTGTAGGAGACCTTGACCGGGTAGACCACGGTGTCCTGCTTGCCGTTGCCCAGGTCCTGCCTGTAGCTCCAGGGGCGCGGCGTGCCGACCTGCAGCGCCACGACTTCGACCCGCACGGCGCCCTCGTCGTTTGCCGCCACGGCTTTTTCCCCCTTCTTGCAGCGCAGGACCTTCCTGAACAGTTCCACATCGGGCCTGGCGCCGTTCTTGACGGCCTTCTGGGTGAAGGGGCAGCTGAGGAAGTCGAGCCCGGCGGTGCCGGCGTCCCGCTGCTGCGGCATGGCGGCCCTGGCGGGAGCGGCCTCGGCTTTCGCAGGCGCCGCACCAGCAGCCACGCCGCCAGCCGCACCACCAGCCAGGGGCCGCATGAAGGCCGGCTTGCAAGGGTATTCGACGCCGTTGCTGTCGGCCTTGAAGCGGTACCAGCTGCCGTCAGGGGGCTGGCTGCCGAAGTCGCCCTTCTGGAACGGCTGGATCACGCCCGGCCCCCACCACTTGCCGGAGCCGGTGGTGTCGCACTCCACGCGCTGGCCGGGCTGGTAGCTTTGCGCCAGGGCGGCGCCGGGTGTGAGGAGGACCATCAACGCGGCTGCGGCGAGGAAGGGGGCAATGCGTGTCATCGGGTGTTTCCGGCATCAAGGATATGCTCCGTGTTGTAGCACGCCGCCAGCCCTTGCCAATCCCGGGAACAAGGGATTCACGCGGCCAGGGTGTTTCCGGGGCGTTACCCCATCAACCCCGACACGATCTCGTAGGAGCGCAGCCGCGCCTTGTGCTCGAACATGTTGGACGTGATCATCAGCTCGTCTGCGCCGGTGCGTGCAATGAAGGCCTCGACCTGGGCGCGCACGGCGGGCGGCGAGCCGATGGCCGCACAGGACAGCACGGTGTCCAGCAGTGCCTGGGCCTGCGGCCCTGCCTGCTCCCGGTAGTTGGCCACGGGCGGCGGCAGCCTGCCGGGGCGGCCGCTGCGCAGGTTCACAAACGATTGCTGCCACGAACTGGCGAGGAAGTGCGCATCGTCGTCCGAATCAGCCGCGAACACGTTGAACCCCAGCATCACATGCGGCTTGTGCTGCTGGGCGGAAGGCTTGAAGCCTGCGCGGTAGACCTCGATGGCCTGCATCATCTGCTGGGGCGCGAAGTGCGAGGCAAAGGCAAACGGCAGGCCCAGCATGGCCGCCAGCTGCGCGCCGAACAGGCTGGAGCCGAGAATCCACACCGGCACCTTGGCGCCGATGCCCGGCACCGCCCGCACATGCTGGCGCGGCTCGTCGGACATGAAGTCCATCAGCTCGACCACATCACGCGGGAACTCATCCGGGTCGGACGACAGGTTGCGCCGCATGGCGCGCGCCGTGGCCTGGTCGGAGCCGGGCGCACGCCCCAGGCCCAGGTCGATGCGGCCGGGGTAGAGCGCCTCCAGCGTGCCGAACTGCTCGGCAATCACCAGCGGTGAATGGTTGGGCAGCATGATGCCGCCGGCACCGACACGAATGGTGGACGTGCCGCCGGCGACATGCCCGATCAGCACTGATGTGGCGGCGCTGGCAATGCCGGGCATGCCGTGGTGTTCAGCCAGCCAGTAGCGCTGGAAGCCCCACCGTTCGGCGTGCTGCGCGAGATCCAGGGTATGGCGGAAGGACTGGGCGGCGTCGCTGCCCTCTTTGACCGGTGACAGGTCGAGTACCGAGAAGGGAATCATCTTGTTCTGTGGGTTCTGGACCCCAGAGCTTGGGGCAGGTTGAACAACCACAAGGGGCAAGCGGGTTTGCAGGCCGCGTCCTACACCCGGGCGCGCCGTTTGACCGGGCCAAGGGGGCGCAAGCGCTGGCATCCGCCGCAGGCCTGCGTTCCTAAACTGGCTCCATCGTTCACCAACGCCCAGGAGTTCCCAGATGAATACCAAAACCTTCCAGCTGCGCAAGACCCTTGCCATGACCGGCATTGCCGCCCTGTTGTCGATGGGCTCGGCATTCGCCCAGGTCACACCCACCGGTGACACCGGCATCGACGCCACCGGCAATACACAGAGCGAGCGCAATGCCTGCCTGACCGGCCGCACCCAGCAAGACCAGGCGACCTGCCTGAAAGAAGCCAACAATGCCGCCGCCGAAAAGCGCAGCGGCAAGCTGGACACCACCGGCGACCTCACGGCAAATGCCCTGGCCCGCTGCAACGTGCTCAACGGTACCGACCGCGTCGCCTGTGAAGCCCGTGTGCTTGGCTATGGCGGCGCTGCAGGCAGTGTTGCCGGCGGCGGTGTGATCAAGGAAGTCGAAGTGATTTCGGTGCCTGCTGACCCGAACCAGCCGGTGCGCATCGAGCCGCAGACTGCGTCGCCGGTCATCCTGACGATCCCGACGCCTCCGGCGCAGTAAGCCGGCACCTTGAACCGGCTCATTGAGCCGCTCTCCCTGATCAGCAATGAATCTGGCTACCCCTGGCGGGTAGCCATTTTTTCGCCCAGCCGGATCGCGCCGCCGGGTGCCCACGCGGCATTGAAGGCCAGCGGACCCTTGGGGAACAGCATCACAACGGTGGAGCCGAGCAGGAAACGGCCCATCTCCTCGCCCTGGGCCAGTTCCACCGGCTTGTCCGCATAGTGCCATTCGCGCAGCGTGCCGGGCCGCGGCGGGTTGACGATGCCGTGCCACACCGTGGCCATGCTGCCGACGATGGTCGCGCCGACGAGGATCAGCACGAACGGGCCTTGCTCCCCGTCAAATACACAGACAACCCGCTCATTGCGCGCGAACAGCCCGGGCACGCCGCGCGCCGTCGTCGGGTTGACAGAGAACAACTCGCCCGGCACATGGATCATCCGCACCAGACGGCCGGCGCAGGGCATGTGGATCCGGTGGTAGTCACGCGGACTGAGGTACAGCGTGGCGAAGTGCCCGTCCTCAAAGCGGGCTGCGAGCGCGGCATCGCCGCCGACCACCGCCGTGGTGGAGTAGTGATGGCCCTTGGCCTGGAAGATCTGGTCGCGGCTGATGGGGCCAAACTGGCTGATGGCACCATCCACCGGGCAGATCAGGTCGGCATCGGCCAGCGGGCGGGCGCCCGGTTTCAGCGCGCGGGTGAAGAATTCGTTGAAGCTGGCGTAACTGGCGATGTCCGGGTTCTCGGCCTCGGCCATGTCGACGCCGTACTTGCCGACAAACCAGCGGATCAGCCGCGTAGTCAGCTCGCCTGCACGGGCCGAGGCAACCATGCCGCCGAACGACGTCAGCGCCTGCTTTGGCATGAGGTACTGGGGCAGGACGTTGAGGCGGTCTGACAAGAGATCTTCCGTGGGTTGAAAAGGCTGCGTTGCATTCTATCGACGCGGGTTTGGCCCTGCGCACCGGCGGCGATGCTATTTGTTGCGCCCGACCGCGCCGCTGTCAGGGTTTTCGGTTCAAATACCCCGCATGCGAGCCAATGCCTTCCATGACCGCCGCCGCCTGCTGAAGCTCGCGGCAGCGGGCGCATCCACCGTCTGGCTGCCGCGCAGTGCCTGGAGCCAGCTGCGTACCGGCAGCAACCCGTTCACGCTGGGCGTGGCCAGCGGTTCCCCGGCCCATGATTCGGTGGTGCTGTGGACGCGCCTGGCCCTGCCCGGCATTTTCGGCATGGACCGCAAGCCTGTGACGGTGCGCTGGGAGGTGGCGCATGACGAGCAGTTCACCCGCATCGCGCGCAGCGGCCAGTCGCAGGCAGTGCATGAGCTGGCCCATTCGGTGCATGTGGAGGCGGCCGGCCTTGAGCCGGACCGCTGGTATTTCTACCGCTTCATGACGGGCGATGCGGTCAGCACCACCGGTCGCACCCGCACCTTTCCCGAGCCGCAGGCCATGGCGCGCAGGCTGCGCCTGGCCTATGCATCGTGCCAGCGCTGGGAGCACGGCTGGTTCAGCGCCTGGCGCCACATGCGCGAGGAGAACCCTGATGCGGTGCTGTTCCTGGGCGACTACATCTATGAATACCCGGGCGCCACCCAGGCGGTGCGTTCGGTTTTCGGCGGCTGGGCCCAGTCGCTGGACAGCTACCGGCAGCGCTACGCCCATTACAAGGGCGACGCGGACCTGCAGGCCATCCATGCGGCCTGCCCCTGGCTCGTGACCTGGGACGACCACGAGGTGCAGAACGACTATGCCGGGCTGAACGAAGGCAACAGCGGGCAGCCGGTGGTCAGCTTTGCCGCCCGCCGTGCTGCCGCCTACCAGGCGTACTACGAACACATGCCGCTGCGGGCCTCGGCACTGACGCAGGCCGTGACGGGGCTGGCGGCGGGTGCCGAGATGCGGGTGCATACCCAGGTGCGGTTTGGCCGGCTCGCGTCGGTCTGCCTGCTGGATGCGCGCCAGTACAAGGACCTGCAGGCCTGCTCGCGCGACGGCAAGCCCGGCTCAAGCTCGCTCGACCCTGACACCTGCCCGCAGTGGAACGACCCGGCCCGCAGCATGCTCGGCGAGCGGCAGGAGCGCTGGCTGGACGAGACCCTGGCCGCCAACAAGGACGCCACCTGGAGCGTGCTGGGGCAGCAGTCGCTGTTTGGCCGGCGTGACTTCCGGGCGGGCCCGCAGCGCTTTTTCTGGAATGACGGCTGGGACGGCTACCCCGTCGCCCGCACGCGGCTGACAGACTCGCTGCGCCGCCATTCCGTGGCCAACCCGGTGCTGCTGGGCGGCGACGTTCACGAAAACTGGGTCGGCCATGTCAAGGCCGACTATGCGGTGGAGGGCAGCCCGGCGCTGGGTGTGGAGTTCTGCGGCACCAGCATCACCTCGCGTTCGTCCGGCGGCAATGAAAAAATCCCGGAGCGGCTGGCGGAGAACCCGCACTTCACCTTCGCCGACGCGGTCGGCAAGGGCTATGGCATAGCCGAATTCACGCCGGGCCAGCTCACCACCACCTTGCGTGTGGTGAATGACGTGACCCAGCAGGGCAGCGGCGTGCAGACGCTGGCGCGATTTGCGGTGCAGGCGGGGCGTCCCGTGGTGGAGAGGGCATGATCTGGATCCGCATCCTGGCTGCGCTGGTGCTTGCAGCGGCAGTCTTGCTGCCGGTACAGGCGCAGACACAGGCGCAGGACCAGGGCGTGCTGGCCATCGGCCCGGCCGACAGCCATGCGCTGTCGCGCAGCTTCAGCTGGCTGGAGGACCCGTCAGGCAAGCTGGGCCTTTCCGACGTCACCGCTCCGGCGGCGCAGGCGCAGTTCAAGCCGGTTGCGCCTGCCAGCCCCGGCGCCAATTTCGGCCTCACGAATTCTGCGATCTGGCTTCGGGTGAACCTTCTCGTGGAGGCAGGCGCGCCGCGCGACTGGATGCTGGAGCTGGCCTACCCGCCGCTGGACCGTGTGGACCTGTATGCGCCGGGCGCGGACGGTGCGTTCGCGCGGCAAAGCGGCGGCGACGCGCTGCCCTTCGCATCGCGCAAAGTCCAGCACCGCAACCATGTGATGCCGGTGACGCTGCAGCCCGGCCCGGCCACGCTCTACCTGCGGCTGGAGTCGCAGGGTACGGTGTCGGCGCCGGTGAGGCTCTGGCAGCCCGCGGCGCTCTGGGCGCACGACCAGGCCGAGTATTCGCTGCTGAGCCTGTACTTCGGGCTGCTGATCGGGCTGCTGGCTTACAACCTGCTGCTGTTCTTCTCGGTGCGCGACCGCAACTACCTGATCTATGTGGCATTTGCCGGCGGCATGGCCCTGGCGCAGGCCGCGCTCACCGGCCTGGGCGGGCAATTCCTCTGGCCCGGCCAGACATGGTGGAACGGCGTGGCGCCGCCCACCGGCATGGCGGTAGCGGCGGTGTTCGGCGTGTGGTTTGCACGGGCCTTTCTTGCCAGTGCCACTGAAATGCCGCGGCTTGACCTGCTGATGAAGCTGCTGAAGGCCGGCTGGGCGCTGGCGGTGGCTGCCGCGCTGGGCCTGCCGTATGCGGTGTCGTCCTGGATGGTGACGGTGCTGGCGGTGTTCACCGTGACGGCGCTGGTGGTGGCCGGGGTGCTGAGCGTGCGGCGCGGCCACCCGGGCGCACGCTACTTCCTCACGGCGTGGGCGGTGCTGCTGATGGGCGTGGTCACGCTGGCGCTGCACAACACCGGCGTGCTGCCGTCCAACCGCTTCACCTCCAATGCACTGCTGATCGGCTCGGCGCTGGAAATGATCCTGCTGTCGTTCGCGCTGGCTGACCGCATCAATGTCTCGCGCGCCGAGAAGGAGCAGGCGCAGGCGCGCATCGAGGCCGAGCATGCGATGGTCGAGGCGCTGAGCGAATCGCAGGAACGCTACCGCGCCGTGCTGGAGGAGCGCGAGACCATCCTGGAGAGTTCGTTGGTGGGTATTGCCTTTCTGACGCCTGAAGGTCGTTTCCGCTGGGCCAACCAGGCCATGTTCCAGATATTCGGCGTGCCGCGTGATGCGCAGCAGTTCAATTCGCTTGAGCCGTTCTACCCCTCGCGCGACGCTTACCTCAAGGTAGGTGGTGAGGTGGCGGCAGCCATCCGCAAGGGCGAGGTGTACCAGGTCGAGATCCAGATGCGCAGGATCGACGGCACGCCCATCTGGGTCTTCCTGTCGGGCAAGGCCGTGAGCCTGCGCGACCTGTCACAGGGCACGGTGTGGGGCATCATGGACATCACCCGCCGCAAGCAGCTGGAGGAGGAACTGCAGCGGACATCGTCCGAGCGCGAGGCCATCCTCAACACCGCGCTCGTGGGCATCGTGCTGTCGGTGGCACGTCGGCATGTCTGGGTCAACCACAAGTTTGCGCAGATGCTGGGGCAAAAGCGCGAGGACCTGATCGGCCAGACTTCTGCCTACATCCATGTGAGCGTGGAGGAGTGGGAGCGCTTTGGCCTGCTGGCGCGCGCCATGCTCATCCGCGACGGCAGCTACATCGACGAGAGGCTGTTCCGCCGCGCGAACGGCGAGACCTTCTGGGTGCAGATGGCCGGCAGCTGCATCCGGCCGCACGACCCGGACTCCGGCGTGATCTGGACCTTCCTGGACATCACCGACCGCAAGAAATCTGAAGAAGAGACGCGCGAGGCGCTGGAGCAGCAGAAGGCCCTGAACGAGCTGCGCACGCGCTTCGTGGCCATGACCAGCCATGAGTTCCGCACTCCGCTGGCCGGCATCCTGTCGGCCGAGGAGGTGCTGCGCCACTATGGCGACAGGCTGCCCGACGACGAGAAGCTTGAGGTGCTGGACAGCATTGCCTCGGGTGTCCAGCGCATGACGCGCATGATGGACCGCGTGCTGCTGCTGGGCAAGGCCGAGGCGCACATGCTGGAGTTCAGCCCGGCGCCGCTGGACCTGCGGGCCTTGTGCTACGAGCTGGTGGCCGAAGCGCGGACCCAGCAGCCGCAGTCGGCCTGCCATGTGGCGGTGGACATCGCACGTGACCTGGAGCCCGGCGAATACGACGAGAAGCTGCTGCGCCACATCTTCAGCAACCTGCTGTCAAACGCGCTCAAGTATTCGCCGCAGGGCGGTGAAGTGATGTTCAAGGTTTACCTGAACCTGGGCCAGGTGGTGTTCGAGGTGTCCGACCAGGGCATCGGCATTCCGGCCGACGAGATACCGCACCTGTTCGAGTCATTCCACCGGGCCAGCAATGTGGGGGCGATCCAGGGCACGGGGCTGGGCCTGGCCATCGTGAAAAACGCCGTCGAGACGCATGGCGGGACGATCTCGGTGAAGAGCGTGGCAGGCGAAGGGACGACGTTTACGGTGCGTCTGGAGGCCGAGGCGGCACGCCTGGTCTAGGCGTCAGGCAAATACTTCGAGCAGGCGGTCGAGGCCGCCGGCGTTGATGGCCACCATCGCCTGTTCGCGTACTTTGGGTTTGGCGTGGTAGGCCACCGACAGGCCGGCCACACCCATCATCAGCAGGTCGTTCGCGCCATCGCCCATGGCGATGGCCTCGGACGGCTTGATGCCCAGCGCGTCGCAGGTTTCCAGCAGCATGATGCGCTTTTCGCTGCCGTCACAGATGTCGCCCCAGGGCTGGTCCACCATCTCGCCGGTGAGCACGCCATCCTTGATGCCCAGCAGGTTGGAGCGGGTGAAGTCGATGCCGAGGCGGTCGCGCACGCGGTCGGTGAAGAAGGTGAAGCCGCCGCTGACCAGCAGCACCTTCATGCCGGCTTTCTTGCAGGCCGCCACGAGTTCTGCCGCGCCGGGGTTGAGCTGCAGGCGGTTGTTGTAAACCTCTTCCATGTGCGCCACCGTCACACCCTTGAGCAGGGCCACGCGGCGGCGCAGGCTTTCCTTGTAGTCGGCGATCTCGCCGCGCATGGCGGCCTCGGTGATCGCTGCCACCTCGGCCTTGCGGCCGGCGGCATCGGCGATCTCGTCCACGCATTCGATGTTGATCAGCGTGGAGTCCATGTCGAATGCAACAAGTTTGAAGGCCTTGAGCTTCAGGGGCGGCGTGAAGCGCTGGATGACGAGGCCGGGGGAGATTTCGGTGGGTTGGGTCATGGGGTTGCTCATGCAGGTGTTGCTTCCTGGGTCGTGGGTTTTCCGAGACCGCGCAGTACATCGCGAACCATCTGCGCGCGGTCCTTGGGCTCTTTCAGCTCGCGCTCGATGCGCAGCTTCTCGTTGCCCGCCAGGCGGATGTGCTTGTTCTTCTGCACCATCTCGATGATGCGCATCGGGTCGAATGGCGGGTTCTTGCGGAAGGTGATGTGGATGACACCGGGCGCGGCATCGACCTTGACCACGCCATAGGGCCTGGCGATCGCCCGCAGGCGGTGCACGTCGATGAGGGTCTGGGCCTGCGGCGGCAGCTTGCCGAAGCGGTCGACAATTTCTTCCAGCAGGGCGTCGATCTGGTCGGTGTTCTTTGCGGTGGCCAGCTTCTTGTAGAACGAGAGGCGCAGGTGCACATCGCCGCAGTAGTCGTTCGGCAGCAGAGCGGGGGCGTGCAGGTTGATCTCGGTGGTGACGTTCAGCGGGCTCAACAGGTCGGGCTCCTTGCCTTCCTTGAGCGAGCGCACCGCTTCCGACAGCATCTCGTTGTACAGCTGGAAGCCGATCTCCAGCATGTTGCCGCTCTGGTTCTCGCCCAGCACCTCACCGGCGCCGCGGATCTCCAGGTCATGCATCGCCAGGTAAAAGCCGGAGCCGAGTTCTTCCATCTGCTGGATGGCGTCCAACCGCTGGCTGGCCTGCTTGGTCAGGCTTTCCTTGTCGGGCACCATCAGGTAGGCATAGGCCTGGTGGTGGCTGCGGCCCACGCGGCCGCGCAGCTGGTGCAGCTGCGCCAGGCCGAACTTGTCGGCGCGGCTGATGACGATGGTATTGGCCGTCGGCACGTCGATGCCGGTTTCGATGATGGTCGAGCAGAGCAGCACGTTGTAGCGCTGGGCCACAAAGTCACGCATCACACGCTCCAGCTCGCGCTCGGGCATCTGGCCATGGGCCACCGCGATGCGGGCCTCGGGCAGAAGCGTCTCGAGCCGCTCGCGCCGGTTCTGGATGGTCTCGACCTCGTTGTGCAGGAAGTAGATCTGCCCGCCGCGCTTGAGCTCGCGCAGAACGGCTTCGCGGATCACGCCGTTGCCCTCGTTGCGCACGAAGGTCTTGATGGCCAGGCGTCGCTGCGGCGCGGTAGCGATCACGCTGAGGTCGCGCAGGCCTTCCAGCGCCATGCCCAGCGTACGCGGGATCGGCGTGGCGGTGAGCGTGAGCACATCAACCTCGGCGCGCAGCGCCTTCATCGCCTCCTTGTGGCGAACGCCGAAGCGGTGTTCCTCGTCAATGATCAGCAAACCGAGGTTCTTGAACTTCGTGGACTCCGACAGCAGCTTGTGTGTGCCGACAACGATGTCCACGCTGCCGTCGGCAATGCCCTTGATCGACGCCGTGATCTCCTTGCCCGAGCGGAAGCGCGACACCTCCGCCACCTTCACGGGCCATTTGCTGAAGCGGTCCACCAGCGTCTGGTAGTGCTGCTCGGCCAGCAGCGTGGTGGGCGCGAGGAAGGCCACCTGCCTGCCACCCGTGACGGCGATGAAGGCGGCGCGCAATGCGACCTCGGTCTTGCCGAAGCCGACGTCGCCGCAAACCAGGCGGTCCATCGGGCGCGGCGAGATCATGTCCTGGATCACGGCATGGATGGCGGCGCGCTGGTCGGCTGTTTCATCGAAGCCGAAGTCGTTTGCGAAGGTTTCGTAGTCCTGCGGCGAGTAGCGGAAGGCATGGCCCTCGCGCGCCGCGCGGCGGGCATAGATGTTGAGCAGCTCGGCGGCGGAGTCGCGCACCTGCTCGGCCGCCTTGCGCCTGGCCTTCTCCCACTGGCCGGAGCCCAGGCGGTGCAGCGGTGCCTCCTCGGCGCTCACGCCGGTGTAGCGGCTGATCAGGTGCAACTGGCTGACGGGCACATACAGCGTGGCCTTGTCAGCGTATTCGAGGTGCAGGAACTCCTGGACTGCAGGCGTTCCATCGGGGTTGAAGTCCTGGCCCAGGTCGAGGTTGACCAGCCCGCGGTAGCGGCCGATGCCATGCGCGCTGTGCACCACCGGGTCGCCGACGTTCAGCTCGCTCAGGTCCTTGATCAGTGCCTCGACGTCGCTGACCTGCTCCTGCTTCTTGCGCCGGCGCGTGGTCGGCCCTGCGGCGAAGAGCTCGGTCTCGGTGACGAAGTCGATGCCCTGCCCAACCCAGCTGAAGCCGGTGTTGAGCCCGGACGTGGCAATGCCGACTTTTTCATCGCTGTGCTGGAACTCCTCCAGCGAATCGAAGGCCGGCGGCGACAGGTGGCTGGCGCGCAGGAAGTCCAGCAGGCTTTCGCGCCGGCCGTCGCTTTCGGCCAGCAGCAGCACGCGGTGCTGGGTGTTGCGGATGTGGTCCTGCAGCCGCGCGAGCGGTTCGTCGGCGCCGCGCACCACGGACATGGGCGGCAGCGGCGCTGTCTCCAGCAGTTCCACGGCTTCTCCCTGGGCTGCCTTGACGGCCAGTTGCGCGTAGCCATTGGCCCGCGCATAGAACTGCTCGGTGCTGAGGAAGAGCGCCTCGGGCGGCAGCGAGGGGCGCTCCGGGTCGCCCTGCACCAGGCGGTAGCGGTCCTTGGTGTCTTGCCAGAAGGCATGGAAGGCGGGCTCCAGGTCGCCATGCAGGACGACCGTCGCATCGGCACCCAGGTAGTCGAACACCGTGGCCGTATCTTCAAAGAACAGCGGCAGGTAGTACTCGATGCCGGCGGTGGCCACGCCGTTGCCCATGTCCTTGTAGATGCGGCTCTTGGTCGGGTCGCCTTCCAGCAGCTCGCGCCAGCGGCTGCGGAACCGGGCGCGTGCGTCGTCGTCCATCGGGAACTCGCGCCCGGGCAGCAGGCGCACTTCCGGCACCGGGTAGAGGCTGCGCTGGCTGTCGGGGTCGAAGGTGCGGATGGAGTCGATCTCGTTGTCGAACAGGTCCACCCGGAAGGGCACGGGCGAGCCCATGGGGAACAGGTCGATGAGGCCGCCGCGCACAGCATATTCGCCGGGGCTCACCACCTGGGTCACATGGCTGTAGCCGGCGAGCGTGAGCTGGGCTTTCAGTCTGGACTCGTCGAGCTTCTGCTTGACCTTGAACTGGAAGGTATAGCCCGCGAGGAAAGAGGGGGGCGCAAGGCGGTACAGCGCCGTTGTGGCCGGCACGATGACCACATCTGCGCCGGTGTCCTTGTCGCGCTGCGAAATGCGCCACAGCGTAGCCAGCCGCTCGCTGATCAGGTCCTGGTGCGGCGAGAAGGTGTCGTAGGGCAGCGTCTCCCAGTCGGGGAAGAGGGCGCAGCGCAGGCCGGGCGCGAAGAAGGCGATCTCCTCCATCAGCCGCTGGGCATCGGTGGCGTCCGAGGTGACGATGGCGGTCAGGCGGCCGGCGGCTTTCTCGCGCCCTGCAAGTTGCGCCAGCAGCAACGCATCGGCCGACCCGGCGGGGCGGGGCAGGGTGTAGCGCTTTCCGGAAGTGAGCTTGGGGAGGTCCATTGAAATCGCAAATACAAAACACCCCCCGGCGGAATTGACGGGGGGTGCGATGCACGAATTTTACCTGCGGCATCGCGGCAGCGCCGGTGCCAGGCCATCGAGACCCGCGATCGAGCCCTAGAATCCTGAGACTCATGACAGTTCCATCCCAGAAACCCGGCATCCACGCACTGATCCCGTGCGCCGGCACAGGCAGCCGTGCCCTGGGCGCGGGCGCCAGCCCTGCCCCCAAGCAGTACCAGCCGGTGGCAGGCAAGCCGATGGTGATGCACACGCTGGCCGCCTTTTCGGGCGTGGCCCGCATGAAACGCTGTCTGGTGGTGGTCTCGCCGGGGGACACTTTCCTGGCCGCCATTCTTGCGGCCCGGCCTGCATTCCTGATCGCCGACTGCGGCGGTGCAACCCGGGCGGCGAGCGTGCTGAACGGTCTGCAGCGTCTGCTGGAGTCCGGCGTACCCGCCAGTGACTGGGTGCTGGTGCACGATGCAGCGCGCTGCCTCGTGACCACGCGCCAGATTGACGCGCTGATCGACGCCTGCATCGGTGACGAAGCCGGCGGCCTGCTCGCCCACAAGCTTGCCGACACCCTCAAGCGCGAGAAGGGCGGCCGTTCGGTGACAACCATTGACCGCACCGACAAATGGCTGGCGCAGACGCCGCAGATGTTCCGCATCGGCCCGCTGGCAGACGCGCTGCGCAAGGCGGGTGACCAGGTGACGGATGAGGCAAGCGCCATGGAGGCGGCGGGCCTGAACCCGCGGCTGGTCGAAGGCGGTGCGCAGAATTTCAAGGTCACGTACCCCGAAGACTTTGCGCTGGCCGAAGCCATTTTGAGGAGCCGGGCATGAGCGCTTCGTTTCGCATCGGGGAAGGCTGGGACGTGCATGCACTGGTGCCGGGCCGCAAGCTCGTCATCGGTGGCGTCGAGATTCCGCACAGCGCCGGGCTGCTGGGTCATTCGGATGCCGACGTGCTGCTGCACGCCATCACCGATGCCCTGCTCGGCGCCGCCGCGCTGGGCGACATCGGCACGCATTTCCCGGATACGGACGCGCGCTTCAAGGGCGCCGACTCGGCCGCGCTGCTGGCCGAAGCCGCCCGCCGCGTGCGCGCGCAGGGCTTTGCCATCGGCAACATCGACAGCACCGTGATTGCCCAGGCGCCACGGCTGGCTCCGCACATCGCGGCCATGCGCAGCCGCATCGCCGGCGCGCTGGGCCTGGACCTGGGTCAGGTGAACGTCAAAGCCAAAACGGCGGAGAAGCTCGGGCCGGTAGGGCAGGGACTTGCGATCGAGGCGCGGGCGATCGTGCTGCTGACAGGGAGCGTCTAGGTCTTCGGCTTTTGAAGCTTGATGTGCGCCGCCAGGCCGCCTGAAGTGGTGTTGGCCAGCGCAAAGATGCCGCCCATGCGCTGCACCGTCTTGTCAACGATGGACAGGCCCAGGCCCGCGCCGGTGGCGGCGGTGCGCGCTGCATCGCCCCGGAAGAACGGCTTGATCAGGTTTGGCAGCGTTTCCGTCGCCACGCCCATGCCATGGTCGCGCACCTTGAGCAGCACCCAGTCATTGCGCACCTTGGCGGCAATGTCCACCACGGCGATGCCGGTCTCGGGCGTCTTGCCGTAGCGACGCGCGTTCTCCAGCAGGTTGGACAGAACGCGGGCCAGCTCCACCTCGTCGGCCAGCACGTACAGGCCCTCGGTGATGTCCAGGTTGACGCGCATGTCGTCATGGTCCTGCACGGCATACAGGCAGGCGTCGATCACCTCGTTGAGCAGCACCGGCTTCAGGTCCACATGGTCAGGCCGGGCATAGTCGAGGAACTTGTCGATGATGGCGTCGAGCTGGTCGATGTCGGCGGCCATGTGGTTGCGGGCATCCATGTCGGCCACGCTCATTTCGGTTTCCAGGCGCAGGCGGGCCAGCGGCGTGCGCAGGTCATGCGAGATGCCCGCGAGCATGACGGCGCGGTCCTGCTCTATCTTGGCCAGTTGCTGGGCCATGCGGTTGAAGCCGATGTTGACCTCGCGGATCTCGCTGGTCACGGCTTTTTCGTCAAGCCGGCTGGCGTCGAAGTCACCATCGCGCACGCGGCTGGCGGCAAACGACAGCTGCTTGAGCGGCCGGTTGATGAGCCGGGCGATCAGCGCCGCACCGGCCAGTGACAGGGCTGCGGCGGTGATCAGCCAGATCAACCAGGTCTTGCCGCCGACGGTGCTGAAGCGGGACCGGTCGATCAGCAGCCAGTAGGCGTCGCCGTCAATGCCGAAGCCGATCCACAGGCCTTCTTCCTTGTTGACGCTGCGGGCGACCACGGTGGAGGGGCCAAGCCGGTTGGCAAGCTCCTCGGCGATGCGCTGGTCCAGCGCATCGGTGTCGAAGGCGTCGAACGTGTCGCCCGGCTCGCGCGGCACGATGCGCACCCCTTCGGTTTCGGCCAGGGTCTTGATCAGCGACACGCGGGCGATCGCGTCGGAATGCACCAGCGCGGCGCGGCTCAGGTTGACGAGCGAGGCGATCTGGTTGGCCGTCTGGATGGCACGCGGCTCGAACTCCAGCGCCCTGAAGGTCTGCAGCCAGGCCACGATGCTGCCGATCAGCAGCAGCGCCAGCAGGAAGAAGGTGCGCCAGAACAGGCTCAGGCCGACGCGCGGCCGCATCTCGATGGGCGCGGGCCCGGTCTCCAGCGGCGCCGGGCCCGTGATGTCCAGACTTGTGGTCACAGCGCGGATCAATGAATCACCTGTGTCGTTTCATTTCTTCAGGCCGTGCACGTCGCGCGGCGGCCCGCGATGGCTGCTGTGGGTACAACTGGATCAGCCGGCTCCATCCGGGACGAATACATAGCCAACGCCCCAGACGGTTTGAATATAACGCGGCGCGGCGGCATCCACCTCCACAAGCTTGCGCAGGCGCGACACCTGCACGTCCAGGCTGCGGTCGAAAGGCTCGAACTCCCGGCCGCGCGCCAGCTGGGCGAGCTTTTCCCGCGACAGCGGCTGGCGCGGGTGGCGCACCAGGGCCTTGAGCATGGCGAATTCACCGGTCGTCAGGGGCAGCTCCTCGCCCTTCTTGTGCAGCGTGCGGGCGCCCATGTCGAAGGTGAAGGGGCCGAAAGTCACGACTTCGTTGTCGCTGGAAGGCGCGCCCGGGGCTTCCTGCAGCGGGCGGCGGCGCAGCACGGCGTGCACGCGGGCAAGCAGTTCGCGCGGGTTGAAAGGCTTGCCCAGGTAGTCGTCCGCGCCGACTTCCAGGCCGACGATGCGGTCCACGTCCTCGCCCTTGGCGGTGAGCATGATGATGGGGGTGCGGTCGTTGGCGGCGCGCAGGCGGCGGCAGATCGACAGGCCGTCCTCGCCGGGCATCATGAGGTCCAGCACGATCAGGTCCGCGGTGTCGCGCAGCATGATCCGGTTGAGGGCCTTGCCATCTTCGGCCAGGATGACCTCAAATCCCTCCTGGGTCAGGTAGCGGCGAAGCAGGTCACGGATACGGGCGTCATCATCGACGACGAGAATCTTGTCGGTACGGGTAGCTGTTTGGGTCATGGTGCTCACAAAGTGAATTTGTAACAGAGGCCATTCTGAAGGTGCTGCAAGCGGAATTCAGTGTTTTTCAGACATAGTTGACACACTGTTACAAATGTTGCCCCATCGGCAAACGGCTTCACACTGGCGATGTGGGCGGCATGCAAGCTGGGTGCGTTGAGAAGGCGAAGGAGTCCTCATGAGATGGATGTTTGTTTTGCTGGCGCTGGCCGGATCCGTTCCGGCCAGCGCCCAGATGACCGGGCCGGGCGTGGCTTCGGCGCAGCTGCAGGAAGCGCAGCGCCGGGCCGAGATCCGGCGCGTGCTGCAGGAACGGCAGTTTGCCAGGCCTGGCGAGGCGGTGCCTTCCGGTGCGCGGCGCCTGACCCTGCAGGAACGCGCCGAACTGCGCGAGGCCCTTCGCAACCAGCGGCCCGCCCCGGGTGAGTCCCGGGCGAAGCCTTGAAAACCTTCCGGGGCACCCGTCCCGGATTCAACAACTGAAAGGGAAACCCGTTGAAACCTGTCACCCACCTCATCGCCGCCGCAGCACTGCTGGCCGCCACGTCCGGCGCTTTCGCGCAAATGATGCCGCCACCCGTCAATGTGGTGCAACTGGCCGCCAACGGCTCGGTTGAAGTCCAGCAGGACCTGCTGACGCTGTCCATGAACAGCGTCAAGGAAGCGCCGGATGCAGCAACGGTGCAGGCCCAGCTCAAGCAGGCGCTGGACGCCGCGCTCAACGAGGCAAAGAAAACGGCCGTGCCGGGCCAGATGGATGTGCGCACCGGCAACTTCAGCCTGTACCCGCGCTATGCGAAGGACGGCAAGATCAGCAGCTGGCAGGGCACCGCCGAGCTGGTGCTGGAAGGCCGCGACTTCTCCCGCATCAGCACCACCGCCGGCAGGATACAGACGCTGACCATGGGCAATGTGGCGTTCGGCCTCAGCCGCGAGCAGCGCACGAAGGTGGAAGGCCAGGCCCAGGCCATTGCCATCGAGCAATTCAAGGCCAAGGCAGGCGAGATTGCCAAGGGCTTCGGCTTTGCCGGCTACACGCTGCGCGAAGTCTCCGTCAACGCCAACGACCAGGGCGGCATGCCGCGCCCCCAGATGATGGCCATGCGCGCCAAGACCGCCGATGCATCCGAAGCCGTGCCGGTCGAGGCGGGCAAGAGCACCGTCGTCGTGACGGTGTCAGGGCAAGTGCAGCTGAAGTGAACTACTGGGCTGTCCAGCCGCCGTCGATCTGCCAGGCGACGCCGCGGACATTGTTGCCGGCCGGAGAGCACATGAACACAGCCAGTTCGCCGAGCTGTTCCGGCGTGGTGAACTGCAGCGAAGGCTGCTTTTCACCCAGCAATTCCCTGTTGGCCTGATCGACCGTGATGCCTTCACGCTCGGCGCGGGCGTCGATTTGCTTTTGCACCAGCGGCGTCAGCACCCAGCCGGGGCAGATGGCGTTGCTGGTGATGCCGGTGGTGGCAGTCTCCAGCGCCAGCGACTTGGTGAACCCGACCAGGCCATGCTTGGACGCGACGTAGGCTGACTTCTGGGCCGAGGCGACCAGGCCATGCGCGCTGGCGACGTTGATGACCCGGCCCCAGTTGGCGGCCTTCATGGCGGGCAGGGCCAGGCGCGTGGTGTGGAAGGCGCTGGTCAGGTTGATGGCAATGATGGCGTCCCACTTCTCGGGCGGAAAGTCTTCGACATTGGCCACGTGCTGGATGCCGGCGTTGTTGACCAGGATGTCGACACGGCCGAACTGTTCGGCGGCGAACTTCATCATGGCCTCGATCTCGGCCGGCTTGCTCATGTCGGCGCCATGGTGCACCACTTTCACCCCGAAAGCTGCGATCTCGGCCCTGGGCGCCTCGACGTCGCCAAAGCCGTTCATGATGATGTTGGCGCCTTGCGCGGCGAGCGACCTGGCGATACCCAGGCCGATACCGCTGGTTGAACCTGTGACGAGGGCAGTCTTGCCTTTGAGCATTTGGAATCTCCGGATGAATTACGATGCGTTAAAACAGTGCCAGAACGGCATGACAACAAGCAATTATCAAGCCGCATTTCATCATGTCCGATCCTAGGCTGAACTACGTACCGTGCCCCGATGCTTCCGGCGGGCACCGCATGGCTTACTGGCAATGGGGCGACGCTGCGGCCCCGCATGTGGTTGTCTGCGTCCATGGGCTGTCGCGTCAGGGGCGGGATTTTGACGTGCTGGCCCGGGCCCTGGTGGCAGGTGCGGCAGGCGCGGGCAAGGCCGTTCGCGTGGTCTGCCCTGACGTGGCCGGTCGCGGGCGCAGCGAGTGGCTCAAGGACCCGATGGGCTACCAGGTGCCGCAGTATGCTGCCGACATGCTGGCCCTGATCGGCCAGCTGCATGGCGAGGCTCCTGTCGGGACGCTGGACTGGGTGGGCACCAGCATGGGCGGCCTGATCGGCATCGTCGTCGCCGGGCAGCCGGGCCTGCCGCTGCCTGTGCCGGTGCGCCGGCTGGTGCTCAACGATGTGGGGCCGGCCATCCAGTGGCAGGCACTCGAGCGCATCGGCACCTATCTTGGCAACACCGGACGCTTTGACAGCGTGCAGCAGGCGGCGGACGCCATGTGGGCCATCTCCACCAGCTTCGGCCCGCATACGCCGCAAGAGTGGCTGGCGCTGTCGCAGGCCATGGTCCGGCCCCTGGAGGGCGGGACATTCACGCTGCACTACGACCCGGCGCTGGCAATGCCGTTCCGCACCGTCACCCGTGCCTCGGCCGCAGAGGGTGAGGCCATGCTCTGGCAGCTCTACGACGGCATCCAGTCGCAGGTGCTGCTGACACGCGGCGCGCAGTCGGACCTGCTGTCGCCCGAGACGGCCAGCGCCATGACGCAACGCGGCCCGCGGGCCCGGCTTGTTGAGTTTGCCGGTATCGGTCATGCCCCTACATTTGTGTCGAACGACCAGGTCGGTACAGTGACGGCATTCCTGCTGGATTGACAGGCCCGAGAACAGAAGAGACAGATGAAAAGTGCAATGGCGGAGCAACCCGCCGCCCCCGGGGCGGCCCAGGGCCTCCCTGACCTGATTGCCGTGACCGCGCAGAGCCTGCCTGTGCAGGCCAACGCACTGGAGCGTGCGCGGGCCTTTGCAGAACCGCTGATTGCCGGCGAAACGCTGGACACGGGCGAAAACACGCTCGCCCACGCCGATGCGGTGGCAGCCATCCTGCGTGCCATAGGCGGCTCCGAGGCCATGCAGGCTGCCAGCTACCTGGTGTATGCATGCGACCACCTGAACAAGCCGCAGGAGGTGATCGCCAAGGCATTCGGGGACAGCTATGCCGCGCTGGCCGTGGAAACCACCAAGCTGGTGCGGGTGCAGCGGCAGGCGCGCGCGGCAGAATCGTCCGCGCAGCTGGATGACCCGAAGGTGCAGACCGAGAACGTGCGCAAGATGCTGCTGGCTTTCTCGCGCGACCTGCGGGTGGTGATGCTGCGCCTGGCGTCGCGCCTGCATACGCTGCGCTGGTACGCGCACAGCAAGGCACCGGTGCCCCCGAGCCTGGCAAGGGAGTCACTGCAGGTGTTCGCGCCGCTGGCCAACCGGCTGGGCATCTGGCAGATCAAGTGGGAAATGGAGGACCTGGCCTTCCGTTTCCTGGAGCCCGATACCTACAAGAAAGTCGCGAAGCTGCTGGATGAAAAGCGCGCGGAACGCGAAGGCCATGTCGAGCAGTTGCGGGCCCGCCTCGAAGTCGAACTCAAGGGCCAGGGCATCGCGGCCACCGTTCATGGCCGGCCCAAGCACATCTACAGCATCGTGCGCAAGATGCGCGGCAAGTCGCTGGACTTCGACCAGGTGTTCGACATCCGGGCGTTGCGTGTCGTGGTGCCGGAAATCAAGGACTGCTACGCGGCGCTGAGCTGGGTCCACTCGCAGTTCTCGCCGATGACCGACGAGTTTGACGACTACATCGCCCGTCCCAAGGCCAATGGCTACCAGTCGCTGCATACCGTGGTGCGCGACGGCTCGGGGCAGCCCATCGAAATCCAGATCCGCACGCAGGCCATGCATGACCATGCCGAGCACGGCGTGGCCGCACACTGGGCTTACAAGGAGGCAGGCGCGAAGGGCTATGCAGGGGTGACGGCGGCAGGCGAGTACGACGCCAAGATCGCCGTGCTGCGCCAGCTCCTCGCATGGGAGCGCGACCTGTCGGGGGCAGTGAACGACAAGGGCCTGTTCGAGGACCGCATCTATGTACTGACGCCTGACGCCGCCATCGTCGAACTGCCGCAGGGCGCAACAGCGGTGGACTTTGCGTACAGCGTGCACACCAGCCTGGGCCACCGGTGCCGCGGCGCGCGGGTGGACGGCGCCATGGTTCCGCTGAACACGCCGCTGCAGAATGGCCAGACGGTGGAAGTCACCACGGTGAAGGAAGGCGGCCCGTCGCGCGACTGGCTCAATGCGGACCTGGGCTTCCTGGCGAGTCACCGCGCCAGGGCCAAGGTGCGTGCCTGGTTCAATGCGCAGGTCACCCACGAAACGGTGGCGCGCGGGCGCGAGGCGGTTGAAAAGCTGCTCCAGCGTGAAGGCAGGACTTCGATGAAGCTGGAGGACCTGGCTTCGCAGCTGGGCTTCAAGTCGGCGGACGATTTGTTCGAGGTGGTGGGCAAGGACGAGTTCTCGCTGCGCAACATCGAGAACCTGCTCAAGCCCCCCGAGCCGCCGATGCAGCCCGACGACTATGTGCTGCTCAAGAAGGCGAAGGATGCCGGCAGGACGCCCAAGGGCGGCGTGCTGGTGGTCGGCGTGGAGTCGCTGCTCACGCAACTGGCCAAATGCTGCAAGCCGGCGCCGCCTGACGAGATCAGGGGCTTTGTCACGCGCGGCAAGGGCGTGAGCATCCACAGGGTGGACTGCAGCAATTTCCGCGAACTGGCGGCACGCAACGGTGAGCGGATGATCGATGTGGAGTGGGGCACCTCAAAACAGGCGGACGCAGCGGTCTACCCGGTGGACGTTTCGGTGGAGGCGGCCGACAGGCAGGGGCTGCTGCGCGACATCTCTGAAGTATTCGCCAAGGAAAAGATGAACGTCATCGGCGTGCAGACGCAGTCCGTCAAAGGCACAGCATGGATGACATTCACCGTTGAAATCTCCGACTCTGCGCGCCTTTCCAGGGTGCTGGGCATCGTCGCAGGTGTGGGTGGCGTGCGTTCGGCGCGGAGACGATGAAATTTT
>JAZKHY010000004.1:0-337418 GCA_040385105.1 Pseudomonadota bacterium | reverse complement strand
GCACCAACATCTTCCGCGGCCACGACAACGTGCAGGGCGCGACCGACGTCGGCCCCAACCCCGACTCGCTGCCCGGCTACTACGGCATCGTTGAAGGCTCGTGGCGGCATTTCGCCAAGGCCTGGGGCGTCGAGTACGACTGGATCAAGGGCCGCTTTGCCAGCCCGGCGATGATGACCAAGCCCGGCATCACCGTGTCGCGCTGGATCGACGGCGTGATGGAGAAGAACGAGTTCATCGACCAGGACTCCAACCTGCGCGGCGTGTTCTTCTGGGGACATGCGCCCAACTCCCAGACGCGCGGCCTGGACATGAAGAAGGCCATGGACAAGCTGGACCTGCTGGTCGTGGTGGACCCGTACCCGTCGGCCACCGCTGCCATGGCTGCCATGCCCGGCAAGGCCGAAGACCTCAACCCCAACCGCGCGGTGTACCTGCTGCCGGCGGCGACGCAGTTCGAGACCAGCGGTTCCTGCACCGCCTCCAATCGCTCGCTGCAATGGCGCGAGAAAGTCATCGAGCCGCTGTGGGAGAGCCGCAGCGACCACATGATCATGTACCAGCTGGCCGACAAGCTCGGCTTCGGCAAGGAGTTCGTCAAGAACTACAAGCTGCAGAAGGTCGGCGGCATGGACGAGCCGGTTCCCGAGGACATCCTGCGCGAGATCAACAAGAGCGTCTGGACCATCGGCTACACAGGCCAGAGCCCCGAGCGCCTGAAGGCCCACATGCGCAACATGGGCAACTTCGACGTGAAGACGCTCAAGTCCAAGGGTGGCAAGGACAAGGAAACCGGCTACGACCTGACGGGCGATTACTTCGGCCTGCCCTGGCCCTGCTTCGGCACGCCTGAACTCAAGCACCCGGGCTCACCCAACCTGTACGACACCAGCAAGCACGTGATGGACGGCGGCGGCAACTTCCGCGCGAACTTCGGCGTGGAGCGCGCCGGCGTCAACCTGCTGGCCGAGGACGGCTCGGCCTCCAGGGATGCGGACATCCAGACCGGCTACCCCGAGTTCGACCACCTGCTGCTCAAGAAGCTGGGCTGGTGGGACGAGCTCACCGATGCCGAGAAGACGGCCGCCGAAGGCAAGAACTGGAAGACCGACAACTCCGGCGGCATCATCCGCGTCACCATGAAGAACCACGGCTGCCATGTCTTCGGCAATGCCAAGGCGCGCGCGGTGGTGTGGAACTTCCCGGACGCGATTCCGCAGCACCGCGAGGCGCTGTACAGCACCCGGCCAGACCTGGTGGCCAAGTACCCGAGCCATGACGACCGCAAGGCCTTCTGGCGCCTGCCCACGCTCTTCAAAACGGTGCAGGCCAAGAACACGGCCGACAAGGTGGAGGTGAAATTCCCGCTCATCCTGACGTCGGGCCGGCTTGTGGAATACGAAGGCGGCGGCGAAGAGACCCGCTCCAACCCCTGGCTGGCCGAACTGCAGCAGGAAGCCTATGTGGAGATCAACCCCAAGACGGCGGCCGACCGCGGCATCACCAACGGCGGGCGCGTGTGGCTGAGCAGCCCCACGGGTGCGCGCCTGAATGTGCAGGCCCTGGTCACCGAGCGCGTCGGGCCGGACACCGTCTGGATGCCGTTCCACTTCTCCGGCCGCTGGCAGGGCGCCGACATGCTGGCGTACTACCCCAACGGCGCGGCGCCGGTGGTGCGTGGCGAGGCGGTCAACACCGCGACGACGTACGGCTACGACAGCGTGACGATGATGCAGGAAACCAAGACGACGATCTGCAACGTCGAGAAGGCATAAGGAAGCACCATGGCAAGAATGAAATTTGTCTGCGATGCGGAACGCTGCATCGAATGCAACGGCTGCGTCACCGCCTGCAAGAACGAGCATGAAGTGCCCTGGGGCGTGAACCGCCGCCGGGTGGTGACGCTCAACGACGGCGTGCCCGGCGAAAAGTCCATCTCGGTGGCCTGCATGCACTGCAGCGACGCGCCGTGCATGGCGGTCTGCCCGGTCAACTGCTTCTACCGCACCGAAGAGGGCGTGGTGCTGCATGACAAGGACGTCTGCATCGGCTGCGGCTACTGCTCCTATGCCTGCCCGTTCGGCGCACCGCAGTTCCCCTCGGCCGGCACCTTCGGCGTGCGTGGCAAGATGGACAAGTGCACCTTCTGCGCCGGCGGCCCCGAAGCCAATGGCAGCCAGGCCGAGTTCGAGAAATACGGCCGCAACCGCCTGGCTGAAGGCAAGCTGCCGGCCTGCGCCGAAATGTGCTCGACCAAGGCATTGCTCGCCGGTGACGGCGATGTGGTGGCCGACATTTTCCGCAACCGCGTGGTCAAGCGCGGCAAGGGTGCCGAAGTCTGGGGCTGGGGCACGGCCTACGGCTCGAAACAGGCAGGCCAGCCGCCGAACGGAGCCAAATCATGATGATGCGCGCCATACTCATCGCCAGCGCCGTCTTTGCGCTCGCCGCCTGCGGCGAACGCGAGCAGACGCTTGGCAAGGTCAAGCAGGATGCAACACCGTTCTCGGGCACCGGCAAGGCTTACGCCGCCCCGGGCTGGAAGCAGGGCGACAAGACCAGCTGGGAGCAGCAGCTGAAAACGCGCGCCCAGTCTGGCCAGAACGACTACTCCAAGGCGCCCTGAGCGAAGCACATCATGCTCAGGACACTCAGCGCAACACTCCTGCTGGCACTGGCGGCCGGTGGCCTTGCACAGGCGCAGGCCCAATCGGCTTCAGGCACGGTCTCGCCGGCGGCAGCGCCCGCTGCCGTGGCCGCCCCGGCCGCTGCAGCACCCGCTGCGGCGCCAGGGGGCATCCAGAGCCAGAACATCTTCGAGGTCAAGCCTGATGCCAGCGCCGACCCGAAGTACGCAAGCCAGACCAATGGCGAGCGCGACAAGGTACAGCCCGGCAACAACGCGCCCATGTGGCGCGCCGTCGGCGCAGGCGCGACGGGCTACAGCAGCCTGCCGCGGGCCGAGGCGCCCGAGGCCGGCAACCTGATCCAGCCGTTCGTGCAGTACCCCGGCTCGCGCCTCACCACGGCCGGCGAGGCCTGGCGCCAGGTGCGCAACAACTGGATCATTCCGTACGGCGGCTCACTGGTGCTGATCGTGCTGCTGGCCATTGCGATCTTCTATTTCTCCAAGGGCAAGCTCGGGCATGCGGACAACGAAGGCCGTGGCGGCAGGATCGAACGCTTCACGCCGTTCGAGCGCGCCGCGCACTGGACCAACGCGATTGCATTTGTCACCCTGGCCATCTCCGGCCTCGTCATGGCGTTCGGCAAGTTCTTCATGCTGCCCGTCATGGGCGGCACGCTGTTCGGCTGGCTGACCTATGTGCTCAAGAACCTGCACAACTTCGCAGGGCCGCTGTTCGCCGTGTCGCTCGTTGTCGTGTTCTTCACCTTCCTGCGCGACAACTGGCCGCAGAAGGGCGACCTGACCTGGCTGGTCAAGGGCGGCGGGATCATGTCGGGCAAGGAAGTACCCTCGAACCGCTTCAATGCCGGCGAGAAGCTGGTGTTCTGGGGTGGCGTGCTGTTCCTCGGCTTCTTTGTGGTGAGCACGGGCCTGGTGCTCGACAAGCTCATCCCTGGCGTTCTCTATGACCGCTCCACGATGCAGATTGCACACATGTTCCATGCGGTGGCTGCCGTGCTGATGATGTGCATGTTCATCGGCCATATCTACATCGGCACGATCGGCATGCGCGGCGCCTACAAGGCCATGCGCGAGGGCTATGTGGATGAAGAGTGGGCGAAGGAGCACCACGAGTACTGGTACGACGACATCAAGAGCGGCAAGATTCCGGCCCAGCGCAGCACCCAGCCGGGCGGCGCGCCGGCCCACACCGTGCAGGTCTGAAAAGAGGATGACCACCATGAACAAGTTCCTGATTGCCGGCATGCTCGCCGCCCTTTGCGGCGTGGCATCTGCCAAACTCCCGCCGGTGAGCGACGAAGCCAAGGCCAAGGCCGCCGAGGCCGCGGCCAAGGCCGGCTGGACCGGCAAGGTTGATGCCTTCCTGCTGTGCAAGTCGCAGGACAAGGTGGCGGCTGCCTACTTCAAGTCGGCCAAGGCCGCCGGCAAGGACACCAAGCCGCCCACAGCCGCGCCTGCCTGCGCCGACCCGGGCCCGTTTGCCTACACGCCGCCCGAGCAGAAGCCCATCGAGGCAGCCGGCGCGCATTCGCCTCCGGGCACGGCCTCCAGCCCGCCAAGCACCAAGACGCCGGCCGCTGCGGCTCCGGCTGCTGCCGCTGCCCCCGCCAAGAAGTCCTGATCTCACGCTGGCGTTGCTTCGGGATCAGGTGGGCAGGGCGCTCCGGGCCCCCCTGAATTTGCGAAGCTGCGGGTTTTTCTGAAGAATCTGTCGATTGGATGCCTTGCCGCGCATCAGCAAGGTGAGCCAGGCCATTTTGCCAAGGGCTCGCTTCAAGACAGACGGAGAAAACCATGCAATTCATGCTCATGTACCACGAGCCCGCCAGCGAACTGGCCAAGCGCACCGACCCTGAAGCCTCGCCTGGCTATTGGGGTGCCTGGAATGCCTACATCGGCGCGATGGGGCAGGCCGGCATCATCGTCAGCGGCAACGGCCTGCAGGAGCCGCACACCGCCACTCGCGTGCAGATGCGCGACGGCAAGCGGCTTATCCATGACGGCCCGTATGCCGACACCAAGGAGCATCTGGGCGGCTATTTCATTGTTGAGGTGCCGGGCCTGGATGAGGCGCTGGAGTGGGCCGCGCGCAGTCCCAATGCAGGCGCGGGCACCACTGAAGTGCGGCCGGTGATGAAGCCGCCGGCTGCCAACTGAAGGGGCAGGTCTTGGAGGATGCAGGCGTTGCCGCCGCGCGCGCCGCCCGCGAGTCATTTGGCCGGCTGGTGTCATGGCTGGCCTGGCAATGGCGTGACATCGCTGCGGCCGAGGACGCGCTGTCGGACGCCTTGCTCAAGGCGCTGGAGGTCTGGCCCGTGGAAGGCGTTCCGCAGTCGCCCGATGCCTGGCTGCTGACCGTGGCCAGGCGCCAGCTCCTCCAGGTGGCCCGGCATGACCGGATGCGCCTTGACCCTGCCGTGACGGTGCTGCTGGCACAGGACGAACTGGCCGCGGAGGCACCTGGTATTCCGGACGCGCGGCTGAAGCTGATGTTTGTCTGCGCCCATCCGGCCATTGACGAAAAGTTGCGCACGCCGCTCATGCTGCAGACGGTACTCGGCCTGCAGGTGGCGGAGATTGCGCCGGCCATGCTGATGTCGCCCGCCGCGCTGGCGCAACGGCTGGTGCGGGCCAAGCAGAAAATCAAGGGGACCGGGCTGCGCTTCGAGGAGCCTGAACCGCGCGAGCTGCCCGGGCGCCTGCACCACGTGCTGGAGTCCATCTACGGCGCCTTCGGTCTGGGCGCCGATGCGGTGGATGGCGCGGAAGAGCGTATTGCCGACCTGCAGCGGGAGGCGATGTTCCTGTGCGAACTGCTGTGCGCGCTGCTGCCTGATGCGGCGGAGGCGCACGGGCTGCTGGCGCTGATGCTGTTCAGCCGTGCGCGCGCAGCGGCCAGCACGGGCGACGACGGCAGTTTCGTTCCGCTGCGCTTGCATGACATGCGCAAGTGGGACCGCGAAGCCATCGTACGGGCTGACCAGGTACTCTGGCGCGCGGCCGGGCTCCGGCAACCCGGGCCCTTCCAGCTCGAAGCGGCCATCCAGTCCGCCCACTGCCACCGCCTGTTCACAGGCAATACGCCCTGGGGTGGCATTGCGAACCTGTATGCGCAGATCAACCAGCACTTTCCCACGTCCGGCTCGCGCGTTGCCGGTGCCGTGGCCATGGCTGAGGCCGGTGATATTGCAGCCGGGCTGGCCGAGCTGGACAGCATGGACGCCGGCCAGATGAATACGTTCCAGCCGTGGTGGGTGGCGCGCGGCTACCTGCTGGGGCTACTGAGCCGCAACGAGGAGTCTGATGCAGCCTTGCGCACCGCCATCGGCCTGTCCACAGGCCAAAGCATCAAGGCCTACCTTGAGTTGCAGCGCTCCGCGCTGAAAGCCAGGCAGTGAACAAAGCCCGCAAGCAGCGATCCGGACAGGTTTTTGTTGTAGTCTCCGTCCCATGCAACTACCCCACCTGACCCGGGCCCATGCCCCGCTGACCCGCGAGATCGAGGTGGTCAACGAGCATGGAGACCGGGAAAGCATTTCGATTCCCGCAGAGCGGGCGCTCACCGTGTATGTGGACAAGCGCGAGCTGGTCACGCTGATGACGCTGGGCGCGCACCCGGAGCTGCTGGTGCTGGGCTACCTGCGCAACCAGCGGCTGGTCCGCTCGGTGGAGGAGGTGGAGTCCATCACCGTGGACTGGGACGTCGGCGCGGCAGCGGTCAAGACCCGTGCGGGCATCGATCACATCGAGGAAAAAACCGCAAGGCGCGTCGTGACCACCGGCTGCGGCCAGGGCAGCGTGTTCGGCGACATGATGGACGAACTCGACACGCTGAAGTTGCCGGAGGCCACGCTGACGCAGGCGCAGCTGTACGGCATCGTCAATGCGATCCGGCTCAAGGAGAGCACCTACAAGTCGGCGGGGTCGGTACACGGCTGCGCGCTGTTTCGCGCGGAGGAACTGCTGGTGTTCGTCGAAGACGTGGGCCGCCACAATGCCATCGACACCATTGCGGGCTGGATGTGGATGCAGCCTGATGCAGCCCATGCGCCCCCGGCTGACGCTGCTGCGCCGGATGCCGGCAAGGTGTTCTACACCACCGGCCGCCTCACGAGCGAGATGGTCATCAAGTCGGCGCAGATGGACGTGCCCATCGTCATCTCGCGCAGCGGCATCACCCAGATGGGCCACGAGGTCGCGCAGCGCCTGGGCCTGTGCGCGATCGGCCGTGCGACCAACAAGCACTTCATCTGCTATTCGGCGGCCCACCGGCTGACGCTGCAGCCTGAACTGGCGGGCGCGAAGCTGCGTGCCGTGGCGTGAGGGGCTGATGCGCCTGACGGTTCTCCAGTGGTTCCGCGAGGGCCTGCGCGCAGGCTTCTTCATGCGGCCGCGCATTGCGGGGCATTCGCCCGCGCCATGGCAACTGCTTGGCATCGCTGCCGCAAGTTCGCTGCTGGTCGCCGGCGCTGCGCGGCTTGAGGTCCCGGGTGCCGCCAGCTTTGATCTGCGAGCCTGGCTGTTGTCCTGGTGGGGCACGGCGGCCATGGTGCTGCTGGTCTGGTGGGCCCTGATGCCGCCAAAGGCTGCACCGGCACCGGAGGGTGAGCCCCGGCTGGAGGAGGCGGCCATGCCCGTCGCCGCATGGTTCACGCTCTGGTTTGCGGCCGTCCTGCCGGTCGAGCTCGTGTCCCAGGGCCTGTCCATCGCGCAGGTTCATGAGGTGCTGCCGCAGGCCTTTGCAAGCCAGCCCTGGCTGGCCTGGGGCACCTACCTCCTGTTGATGGGCTGGTTCATCGCCATTGGCCTGGGCCTGGCATGGCATCTTGGTGCATCGAAGCAGCGCCTGGCCGTGCTGTTCATGGGGCTCGCCTCGATTATTTCGGTGACGGCCTGGCAGTTCCCGGACCGCTGGTGGACGGCTGATGAATCGCCGGTGGCCGACGTTCCGCGCCTGCAGTTGTCGCAGGAAGTCTTTGAAGCCCAGCAGTCGCTCTGGCAGCAGAAGGTCGATGCCATCGCGCCTGGAAGGCCGGGCGTGGGCAATGTCTATGGGCTGGTGTTCGCGCCCTATGCGGGTGAAGACGTATTCCTGCGCGAAAGCACGCTGGCAGTGCAGGTGCTGGGCGAGCGCTTCGATGCGAAGGGCCGCGTCATCCACCTGGTCAATCATGCGGCCACTGCGCGTACCCACCTGTGGGCCACGCCGCTGAACCTGACGCGCGCCATCACCGCGCTGGCGCAGCGCATGGACCTTGAAAACGACGTGTTCGTTCTCTACATGACCTCGCATGGCGCCAGCGACTTCCGCCTGGCGGCCAGCCACTGGCCCCTGGAGGTGCCGGCGTTGACCCCGCAGGAATTGCGCAAGGCACTGGACGATGCGGGCATCAGAAACCGGGTGCTGGCGGTTTCCGCCTGCTACTCCGGCGGCTGGGTAGAGCCGCTGGCCGGCGATTCAACCCTGGTCATGACGGCGGCCGATGCCACGCACACCTCCTACGGCTGCGGCCGGCTTTCCGAGCTGACCTTCTTTGGCCGCGCGATGTGGGACGAGCAGCTGCGCAAGACGCATTCCTTCGAGAAGGCGTTTGCAGAGGCTGTGCCGGTGATCAAACAGCGCGAGATCGACGCCGGCAAGAGCGACGGTTTCTCCAACCCGCAGATCCGCGTGGGCCCGGCCATTGCGCCGGTGCTCCGGGCGCTGGAGCAGCGCCTGGCCGGCGGCTGATTCCCCGACGGATTTCAGGGGCTGGCTGATTTGCGTTAAGGTGCGGGCATGACTACTTCTGCCTTGCCATCCGCCCTGCGCCTGGGCTGGCGCACGCTCTGGCGCGACCTGCGGGCCGGCGAGCTCAAGCTGCTGATCGTGGCGGTCACGCTGGCCGTTGCGGCGCTGACCGCCGTGGGGTTTTTTGCCGACCGGCTGAAGGGCGGCCTGCAGCGCGATGCGCGGCAGCTGCTGGGCGGCGATGCCGTCATTGCCAGCGACAACCCTACGCCGAAGGCCTTCCTGGACGAAGCGCGCAGGCTGGGCCTGCAAAGCGCCAGCACGCTCGGCTTTCCCACCATGGGCCGCGCCCCCGATGCGCAGGGCGGCGCGTCCAAGCTGGTGGCGCTCAAGGTGGTGGACACCGGCTACCCGCTGCGCGGCAACCTCAAGGTGGCGCCCCAACCGGACATGCCCGGCAGCAACACGCGCGATGTGCCGGCTGCCGGCGAGGCCTGGGTGGATGCGCCGCTGCTGGACGTGCTGGACCTCAAGATGGGCGACACGCTGCTGCTGGGGGACGCGCAGCTGCGCATCGCCCGCATCATCGTGGTGGAGCCTGACCGCGGTGGCGGCTTCATGAATTTCGCGCCGCGGGTGATGATCAACCAGGCGGATGTGGCCGCCACCAAACTGATCCAGCCCGCCAGCCGCCTGAACTGGCGCTTTGCCGTGGCCGGGCCCGATGCGCAGGTGGCCCGCTATGTGAAATGGGCGGCCGATGAAGTCAAGAAGCCCGAGGTGCGCGGTGTGCGGGTGGAGTCGCTGGAAGGCGGCCGCCCCGAGATGCGCCAGACCATGGACCGGGCCGAGAAATTCCTCAACCTTGTTGCGCTGCTGGCTGCGCTGCTGAGCGCCGTGGCCGTGGCGCTGGCCGCTCGCGGATTTGCCGCCAACCACCTGGACTCCTCGGCCATGCTGCGGGTGCTGGGCCAGAGCCAGCGCACCATCTCGGTCAGCTATGCCTTCGAGTTCGCGCTGATCGGCCTGTTTGCCAGCGCGCTGGGCGTGGCCATCGGCTATGCGGTGCACTATGTGTTCGTGCTGCTGCTGGCCGGGCTGGTGGAGACCGCCTTGCCCGCCGCGAGCCTGTGGCCGGTGGCATTCGGCCTGGGCATGGGCCTCACGCTGCTGTTTGCCTTTGGCATGCCGCCGGTGATGCAGCTGGCGCAGGTGCCGCCGCTGCGGGTGATCCGCCGCGATGTCGGCAACCTGAAGCCGGCGTCGCTTGCAGTGCTGGCCATTGGCGTGGCGGGCTTTGCGGCGCTGCTGCTGGCCGCCAGCAGTGACCTGCTGCTGGGCGCGATTGCCGTCGGCGGCTTCGGCGGCGCGGTGCTGCTGTTTGCCGGCCTGAGCTGGCTGGCCATCAAGCTGCTGCGCAGGAGTGTCAATGAATCCACCGCGCCGCGCTGGCTGGTGCTGGCCACGCGGCAGATCTCCGCCAGGCCCGCCTACACCGTGGTGCAGGTCAGCGCGCTGGCTGTCGGCCTGCTGGCACTGGTGCTGCTGGTGCTGCTGCGCACCGACCTGGTCAACAGCTGGCGCAAGGCCACGCCACCCGATGCGCCCAACCGCTTTGTCATCAACATCATGCCGGAGCAGGGCGATGCATTCCGCAAGGCGCTGCAAGATGGCGGCGTGCGCAAGTACGACTGGTACCCGATGATCCGCGGCCGCCTGGTCAGCGTGAACGGCCGCGCCGTGTCGCCCGACGACTACACCGACGACCGCGCCAAGCGGCTGGTGGACCGCGAGTTCAACCTGTCCAACAGCGCCGCGAAGCCGCCGCACAACGAGGTGGTGGCCGGCAAGTGGACGGACGAGGAGCAGGGCGCCATCAGCGTGGAATCAGGCATTGCCGAAACCCTGCGCCTGAAGATGGGCGACACCCTGCGCTTTGACATCGGCGGCATGCAGACCGAATCGAAGGTCACCTCGCTGCGCAAGGTGGACTGGGGCTCGATGCGGGCCAACTTCTTCGTCATCTACCCGGTCAGCAGGCTGGCCGACGTGCCGGTGACCTACATGACGGCGTTCAGGGCGCCGGCTGAAAAGGGCTTTGACAATGCCCTGGTGCGCGCCTTCCCGAACATCACCGACGTGGACATGACCAGCACCATCAACCAGGTGCAGGGCGTGCTGGACAAGGTGATCCGCGCGGTGGAGTTCCTGTTCGGCTTCACGCTGGCGGCGGGCCTGGTGGTGCTGTTCGCCGCCGTGACGGCCACGCGCGAGGAGCGGGCGCGCGAGTTTGCCATCATGCGTGCGGTGGGCGCGCGGGCCAGCCTGTTGCGCCAGGTGCAGCGTGCCGAACTCGCGGGTGTGGGCATGCTGGCTGGCTTCCTCGCCAGCATGGTGGCCGCCGTGGTGGGATGGGCGCTGGCGAAGTATGCGTTCGAGTTTGAATGGACGGTGCAGCTGTGGGTGCCGCTGGTTGGCGCCGTGGCAGGCGCCGTGCTGGCGCTGGCGGCAGGGTGGTGGGGGCTGCGTGAAGTGCTGCGCAGGCCGGTGGTTGAGACGCTCAGGCAGGCGCCCCAATAGTCAATGGCGGTGACGGATTCCGTGCGGCATGTGTGCGGCATGTCGGTGCGCAGGATAATCAGTCCATGCAAATACAGGAAAAGCCTCCCGCCGGCACGCCGTTTGAATGGATCGGCGGCGAGGAAAAAATCAAGGCCATGGTCGAGCGCTTCTACGACCTGATGGACCTCGAACCCGCCTACCAGGCCCTGCGCGCCGCCCATGGCAGCGACCTGGCCAATGCGCGCCAGCGCCTGTACTGGTTTCTCACCGGCTGGATGGGCGGACCGCAGCTGTACACCGAAAAGTTCGGCCACCCGCGCCTGCGCATGCGGCACATGCCGTTTTCCATCGGCATCAGGGAGCGCGACCAGTGGCTGGCCTGCATGAACCAGGCGATGGGAGAGACGGGCGTGCCTGAAGACCTGCGCAAGCGGTTGAACGAATCGTTCTTCCAGACAGCCGACTGGATGCGGAACCTCAACGGCTGACGGGGCCCTCAGGGCCCCGCAGGCCGCAGCAGCACCACCAGCGCCCCGGCGCCGCCCTGCGTGGGTTTGGCCTGCACAAAGGCCAGCACTTCGTTCTTCTGGATCAGCCAGCCCTGGACCTTGGCCTTGAGCACCGGCTCCTTGCCCGGTGAGCCAAGCCCCTTGCCGTGGACCACCCGCACGCAGCGCAGGCCGGCCTTGACGCAGTCGCGGATGAAAGCCGCCAGCGCCTCGCGCGCTTCCTCACGGCGCAGGCCGTGCAGGTCCACCTGGCGCTGGATGGTCCACTCGCCCTTGCGCAGCTTGCGCGTCACGTCGGCGCCGATGCCGGGGCGCCTGAAGCTCAGGGCATCGTCGGTGTCCAGCAGGGTGGCCACATCGAGGTCGTCGCTGATGGCCTCCAGCAGCACGGCCTGCTCGTCCAGCTGCTTTTGCACCGGTATCGGCGCGGGCAGGGCCTTCTCCAGCTGCGCGCGCCGCTTGTCCGGCAGCGGCTGCACCTTGCCGGCCGCGCGCGAGAACAGCTCGGCCTCGGCCTTCGCCCGGGCGGCTGCCGCCTTGCGCGCCGCCTCCGCTGCGGCGCGCAGGGCTTCCTGGGCCGCAAGCTTGTCCTTGATGCCCTGGAGGTCGGAGAGGTGTGTGATCTTCATGCCGGAAAACAAAAAGGCCCACGAGGGGCCTTCTTGTTGCAGGAGAGGTGACTCTCTTACTTGCAGCTGGCCGGACGGTACTTGGCAGCAATGGTACCGCCGCAAGTCCAGTTCACCTGGGCGTTGCCGCCAATGGCACCGGTCAGGGTGATGGTGCTGCCGGAAATGGCGGCGTCGCCCTTGGCGACTGCCGTCACGACGCCTTCGGTCGATGCGGTGGATGCATAGCCGACGCTGGCAACGTACTTGGAGGACTGCGTCTCGATGACGAGGCTGGCCGAGGGCGGGAAGCCGCCACCGGAGACCTGGACGGCTTCCGACACTGCGGTGCGGCCCGAAGACGCGGCGAGCACGACTTCAGAGACCTTGGCGCGGACGGTGTAGTCCTGGTAAGCCGGCAGGGCCACTGCGGCAAGAATACCGATGATCGCGACAACGATCATCAGTTCGATCAGGGTAAAACCCTTTTGCATGGAACGCTTCATGAAAACTCCTTGAATATTGAGAAAAGCGGGGACAAGGAGCGCCCCACGGAATTAAACCAACCTCTGCGCCATTCCCCCAGCGCCTCATGCTTCACCCTGTGCAAAAACACTCACATGCCCAGCACACTCCTTGTTGCATTTAGCGATGCTAACAAACACTTTTTGCGCTTACCACCGTACGCGGTTGTAAGCGGCTGTAAAACCTGCTCAAACCGTACTTTTTACTAAAAAGAATAGTGGTTTTGGTTACATCAAACCACGTTCTGCAAACGACATTGTTGCGCCCGGCCCAACAATCACGTGGTCAAGCACGCGCACATCGACCAGCCCCAGCGCTGCCTTGAGCGTATCGGTCAGCACCTGGTCGGCACGCGAGGGCTGGACCATGCCGCTGGGGTGGTTGTGGGCCAGCACCACGGCAGCGGCCTGGTGGTGCAGGGCGCGCAAAACCACCTCGCGCGGGTACACGCTGGTCTGGGTCAGCGTGCCGCGAAACAGCTCCTCCATGGCCACCAGCCGGTTCTGTACGTCCAGGAACAGCACGGCGAACACTTCATGGTGCCGGGCGCCCAGGTGCAGCTGCAGGTATTGTTGCAGCGCACCAGGCGAGTCAAATACCTCGCGCTCCTTCAGCTGCTGCGCGAGCGCCCGGCGCGACAGCTCCAGCACAGCCACCAGCTCGGCGCGCTTGGCGGTGCCGCCCAGGCCCTTGACCTGCTTCAGCCCGGCTGCACTGGTATGCAGCAGGCCGGAGATGCCGCCAAACCTGTCCATCAGTTCCTGCGCCATCACGAGCACGCTGCGCCCGGCGGTGCCGGTGCGCAGCAGCAGTGCCAGCAGTTCGGTGTCGCTCAGGGCGGCGGGGCCGCGCGCCAGCAGTTTCTCGCGGGGCCGGGCATCGGCGGGAAGGTCTTTGAGGGCCATGGGGCGCAGTGTGTACGTTGGTTTCTACAATAGGGGGCGCCAGTTTATCGGGACTCCCATGCCTTCCACGCCTCCCCTGGTCCAGCCAGGCTCCTTTCTCACCCTGCATTACCGGCTTGCCGGGCCGGGCGGGGACATCATCAACACCTTCAGCGACAAGCCCGCCACGCTGTCGCTGGGCACGGGCGAGCTGTCGCCGGCGGTGGAGCAGCGGCTGCTTGGCCTGGCCGAGGGCACGCATGCAAGCTTTGACATACCGGCCGGCGAGGCCTTCGGCGAGCGCAATGCCGACATGCTGCAATGGGTGGGCCGCAAGCTGCTCAACCAGATGGGCGACCCGGACGAGCAATACAACGTGGGCGATGTGGTGCAGTTCCCCACGCCCGACGGTCTGGGCCAGTATGCTGGCGCGGTGCAGCAGGTGCGCAAGGATGCGGAAGGCGACGCTGTGTTGTTCGACTTCAACCACCCGCTGGCAGGCCAGCCGGTGACGTTTGAAGTGCAACTGATCGGGGTGCTCTGATGGCCGCCCTGCCGCAGGAAATCATCCTTGCCGAGCCGCGCGGCTTCTGCGCCGGCGTGGACCGCGCCATCGAGATCGTCGAGCGCGCGCTGCAGAAGTTCGGCCGGCCCATCTATGTGCGCCACGAGATCGTCCACAACACCTATGTCGTCAACGACCTCAAGGAAAAGGGCGCGATCTTCATTGAAGACCTGGGCGAAGTGCCGCCCGGTGCCACGCTGGTGTTCAGCGCGCACGGTGTCAGCAAGGCCGTGCAGCAGGAGGCCGAGCAGCGCGGTTTCCGGATTTTTGATGCCACCTGCCCCCTGGTGACCAAGGTCCATGTCGAAGTGGCCAAGCTCAACAAGGAAGGCTACGAGTTCATCATGATCGGCCACAAGGGCCACCCGGAAGTCGAGGGCACCATGGGCCAGCTTGACAGCGGCATCCACCTGGTGGAAGACGTGGAAGACGTCGCCCGGGTGCAGCCGCGGCAGACGGAGAAGCTCGCGGTGGTCACGCAGACCACGCTCAGCGTGGACGATGCGGCGGAAATCTCCGCGGCCGTCAAGGCGCGCTTTCCGATGGTGCGTGAGCCCAAGCAGCAGGACATCTGCTACGCCACCCAGAACCGGCAGGACGCCGTCAAGGTGATGTCGCCGAAGGTGGACGTGGTCATCGTCGTGGGCAGCCCCACCAGTTCCAACAGCAACCGCCTGGCCGAACTCGCGCGCAAGCTCGGGGTGGACAGTTACATGGTGGACAGCCCGGACGAATTGCAGCCGCAATGGCTGCTGGGCAAGACCCGCGTGGGGCTGACGGCGGGCGCCTCGGCGCCCGAGATACTCGTCAAGCAGGTGATCGACCGCATCAAGGCGATGGGCGCGGTGTCCATCCGCAAGCTCGACGGCATTGAAGAGACGGTGAAGTTCCCGCTGCCCAAGGGACTTCGGCTGTGATGTTCCGGCGCGAGGGAATTGCCGCCGCCCACACGCGGCTGGCAGCACACAAGGCCTTCCTGCGGCAGACGCCGCTGTGGAAGCTGCCGGGCACGGCCTTCGGCGTGAACTGCGCTGAAGTCTGGCTCAAGCTGGAGCATTTCCAGGTGGGCGGCAGCTTCAAGGCGCGCGGCATGCTCAACCGGCTGCTGGCCAACCCGATACCGGCCGGCGGCGTGATCTGCGCCTCGGGCGGCAATGCGGGCATTGCCACGGCGGCTGCGGCGAAATCGCTGGGTGTCAGGTGCGAAGTCTTTGTGCCCACCGTTTCCACCGCGGCCAAGCGTGCGAAGCTGCAGGAACTGGGCGCGCAGGTGGTGGTGACGGGCGCCGTCTATGCCGAGGCGCTGGAAGCCTGCCTCGCACGCCAGCAGGAAACCGGCGCGCTGATGACCCATGCCTATGACCAGCCCGAAGTGGTGGCGGGCGCAGGGACCCTGGCGATGGAAATTGAAGAAGCCGCCGGCTTGCCGGGCAGCGTGCTGGTCAGCGTGGGCGGCGGCGGCCTGATTGCCGGTGTGGCCGCATGGTTCGGCCAGCGCGCCCGCGTCGTGGCGCTGGAGCCCGAACTCGCGCCCACGCTCTACAAGGCACGCGAGGCCGGCCAGCCGGTGGACGTGGCCGTGGGCGGCATCGCGGCAGACTCGCTGGGTGCCAAACGCATCGGCGATATCGCGTGGAACGTGACGCAGGCGCAGGTGAAAGACGCCCTGCTGCTGCCAGACGAGGCCATCCGCGCAGCCCAGCTGTGGCTGTGGAAGGAAATGAAGCTTGCCGTCGAACCGGCCGCCGCCTTGCCACTGGCCGCCTTGCAAACCGGTGCGTACATGCCGCGCGCAGATGAAAAGGTCTGCCTCATCATCTGCGGCGCCAACCTTGACATCTCCTCGCTGGCCTGAGGCCTGCCCCTAGAATTCCCCCATGCTAGACATCACCCTGCTCAGAAAAGACCTGCCCTCGGTCATCGCCCGCCTGGAGACCCGCAAGAAACCGCAGGCCTTCCTGGACGTCACGGCCTTCACCATGTTGGAAGCCGAGCGCAAGACCATCCAGACCCGCGCCGAAGAGCTGCAGGCCAAACGCAATGCGCTGAGCAAGCAGATCGGCCAGCTCAAGTCCAAAGGCGAATCCACAGACGCCGTCATGGCCGACGTGGCGTCCATCAAGACCGAGCTTGAAACCTCCAGCGCACGCAGCGAACAGCTGCAGGCCGGCATCCAGGCCATGCTGCTGGGCGTGCCCAACCTGCCGCACGACAGCGTTCCCGCCGGCACGGACGAACACGGCAACGTGGAGGTGCGCAAATGGGGCACGCCGCGCGCCTTCGACTTTGCAGTCAAGGACCATGTGGACGTCGGCGCGCCGCTGGGCCTGGACTTTGATACCGGCGTCAAGCTCACCGGCTCGCGCTTTACCTTCATGCAGGGGCCCATCGCCCGGCTGCACCGCGCACTTGCCCAGTTCATGCTGGATGTGCAGACCCGGGAGCACGGTTACACCGAGTGCTACACGCCCTACATCGTCAACGGCGAGACGCTGCGCGGCACCGGCCAGCTGCCCAAGTTCGAGGGTGACCTGTTCGCGGTGAAGAAGGGCGGGCAGGAGGGCGAGGAGCAGCCCGACAACACGGCGCTGTACCTGATCCCCACGTCGGAAGTGACGCTGACGAATGTGGTGCGTGATGAAATCCTGGCAGAAACTGACCTGCCGATGAAGCTCACGGCCCATTCGCCCTGCTTCCGCTCTGAAGCCGGCAGCGCCGGCCGTGACACGCGCGGCATGATCCGCCAGCACCAGTTCGACAAGGTCGAAATGGTACAGATCACCCACCCCGACAAAAGCTACGAGGCGCTGGAAGAGATGACGCGCCATGCCGAGGCGATCTTGCAGAAGCTCGGCCTGCCTTACCGTGTGGTGCTGCTGTGCACGGGCGATATGGGCTTTGGCGCGAGCAAGACCTACGACCTGGAAGTCTGGCTGCCTGCACAGGACACCTACCGCGAGATCAGCTCGGTGAGCAACTGCGAAGCCTTCCAGGCGCGCAGGCTGCAGGCACGCTTCAGGAATGCGCAGGGCAAGAACGAACTCGTCCACACCTTGAACGGCTCGGGCCTGGCCGTTGGCCGCACGCTGGTGGCGGTGCTGGAAAATTATCAGAATGCCGACGGCTCGGTCACTGTCCCGGAAGCCCTTCGGCCTTACATGGGCGGCGCCGAACGCATCGCCGCCTAGGCGGCAATCCGCAACCGCCCGGTGGTCAGCGCCTGGTCTGCCAGTTGGCGTAAGCCGCATCCATACGCTGGCGGCGTGCGCTGTCACCCGAAAAATCGGTAGCCTGCTGGCCGGCGTAACCGGTCGTGTTCTGCTCTGCGACGGGCTGGCGGCTGCCACGCGGATTCGCCGCGACGTTGCGCGCACGGCGCCCCATGTCCTTGAAGGACTCACCGACATCGCGCAGGCCGCGCTTGGCCGTGGCACTGCTGGTGTCGTTGCCTTGCGGCGTGGTAGCCGGCTCCGCTGCAAAAGCTGCGCTGCTGATGGCGAGCATGGCGCACAGGAGGATGGAAGACTTGTTCATGGCGGGGTTCCTTTCGATCCGATGTGGATGGCGTATCTGAACCCGGCTGGCCCGTAAACGGTGTCGGACGAAGCCATCCTCTGCCGTAGGAGGACGCGGAGTCGATCTGGCTTGAAAGGAGCCCGGAAGGCATGCGCTAGAATGGCGCTCTTCGCACCACGCGATGCACCGGATACCAGGAGAGGTGGCAGAGTGGTCGAATGTACCTGACTCGAAATCAGGCGTAGGGGCGACCCTACCGTGGGTTCGAATCCCACCCTCTCCGCCAAGGAAGGCCCAACGTTTCACACGTTAGGGCCTTTTTTTCCACCTTTTCCGTGCAGAATCAAGGCCTTAGCCGGACTCCTGACCTGCTCGAAGCCCACCGCGCCCAACCGTTTTAGACCGTTGTACACCGCGAACGCGTAGGCATCCGTGTAGGCATGCTCCCGGCACCGGAGACACGATGCCTACAAACACCCTCACCGATGCCATTTGCAAGGCCGCAAAGCCCGCTAAGACGGCCGTGAAGCTATTCGACGGGGGTGGACTGCACCTCTACATCACGCCGGCCGGCGCCAAGGTCTGGCGGATGGCCTACCGCTTCGACAAAAAGCCCAAGCAGATCAGCTTCGGCGCGTACCCGCTGCTCGGCTTGGCTGCGGCCCGGGTCAAGCGCGATGCCGCCAAGGCGCAGCTGCGCGAGGGCGTCGACCCGATGGCGCCACGGCGCGCCGCCCGATCGGCGCGCACGCTCAGCGAGGCCTGGGAGACCTACTGGGACGGCCGCAAGGACGTGACTGACAGCTATCGCAGCAACGTGCTGAACGCACTCAAGTCGCACCTTGCCAAATTGAAGGACCGCCCGGTCGCGTCGATCGACAAGCCCGAGCTGCTCGAAGAGTTGATGGTGATGGACGCCAAGGGCCACTATGACTACGTGCGCAAGGTGCGCATGTGGATCGGCCAGGTCCTGGACTGGTGCGTCGAGCAGGGCGACTGCGACGCAAACGTCGCCAGCCAGATCCGCCCGGAAAAGGCATTCGGCAAGGGCGAGACCGTGTCACATGCGTCGCTGCCGGCGAACGAGATCGGCGCGTTCATGCATCGCCTGGGTATGGAGGGGCAGCTGCAGTCCGTGCTGGCCAACCACATGCTGGCGCTCACCTGGGTGCGTACCGGCGAGTTGCGCGGGATGGTGTGGAGCGAGATCAGCGGCGACCTGTGGCGCATTCCAAAGGAGCGCATGAAGCGCCGGCGGGAACACCTGGTGCCGCTGTCGACGCAGGCCTTGAAGCTGTTGACGGTGCTGAAGGCGCGATCGCGCAGTGAGTATGTGTTCCCGAGCGACCGCCGGCAGGACCGGCCGATGTCCGAGAACTCAATCCTGTATCTCATCCATCGATGCGGCTACAAAGAGCGCATGACAGGCCACGGCTGGCGGTCGGTGGCCAGCACCTGGGCGAACGAAGCCGGCTTCAACGAGGACGCCATCGAGCGCCAGCTGGCCCACGCGCCCGAGGACGAGATCCGCGCGGCCTACAACAACGCCAAGTACCTTCCTGAGCGGCGCAAGATGCTGCAGGCCTTTGCGGACTGGATCGACCTACAGGTGACAGCTCACTCGTGAAGGTGAAGAGACAACGTCTTCAGCAATGCTTTGCACGAGTTGAAAATTAATAGTGCCTCGTCATTGGCATATCTAACGCTGGCGTGCATCGCGCTATCCCTCCACGCGTTTTTGATGAATCGAAACTGCACGGCCGCTTCGGAATAAAACTCCTGGCGCGGGTGGCTGTTTGGAAGCGCGGCAATGATAGGTCGAATATCGCGCAGGATGTCGCCCCACGCAGCGCGGGTGGGTGTGTGACCAAGGTCTAGAGCCATCAGTTGAAGTGGCTTTTCCAGCGCGCGCATGACGTGCATCACGCACGCGGTAGGACGGTCTAGCGCGTAACATCTGGCGGCTTCAGCAATGTCAAACGATGAGGATGGGAAGGCGGTCTGAACTTCAGGCCCAAACGGTTCTGGCATGTCGTACATCGGGGCCCGCGAGCTGTCCAACGCGAACAGCTTAGCCACCTTCAATTCCCGCTCCAGGTTGTGCGATACGGTCAGCATCATCTGACCGCACGACATGTAGGTCAGCTTTTGATCAAACTTCAGCAGTTCCTCTTTTGTGTCTGCGATCGTAAGCATGGTGACCGGCACATTGAGTGAGGAGATCACGCCTTCGAGGCGTTCCAGCATCTCAACTGTGGACCGAACATTGTCTGCTTTCATGGGCAGTTGCTGAAACTGCCCAGGGGCGTCTCCAACTCGCGTAATTTGATTCGCAAGGATAGTGATCGCTAGGTGCAGAGCGGCGGCATCAATCGAGTACATATCCCACAGACTCCGTAAGCGGTAAGAGCTGTTCATGTTACAAGACGCCAATGCCATGGGCACGAAGTGTTGACAAGCGCCAGCCGCACGTGCGCCTGGAGAGGTTCACGTCGGGCTTCGGCAGCTTGCCGGCCTTGATGTAGCGGCGCACGGCCTCCGTGCCCACGTTGAGCAGCTTCGGCAGTTCGCTTCGGTAGATCACGCGGTCCTCTTCGACGGCCGCGGCGGCGGGTGCAGGTGTCTGCACTGTGTCGGTTTTCATTTGGGCACCTCAGGCGGGTTGACCGGGTTGGAGGTCAGCAGGCCCAGGCCGATCAGCACGCCCATCGCGCGCTTGATCTTGCCGTTGCCCTTGATGACGAAGATAGCCTCGTGGGTGTCCTCCATCTTCGTGCCGGCGCAGAACGCACTGACGGCATCGGGATCTTGGCGAGCCATGCGCAACAGGTCCGCGGTCGAGCGGTACTGCTCTTCAATGGGGTTGCTCCTGTTGCGCCTCACCAGGTGGAGCGGTCGCTTGCCCTTCAAGGCCTCATCCATCTCGGCAAGCTCTCGGCCCAAGCTATAGAACGGCCGCAGCCATGCCGCGTCGTCAGGTGGTTGCGCAGCGCGCTGCTGGCCGAAGGCGATGGCGCCGCTGATGCATTCGGCCGTGAGGGACCGTTCCTTCAGGATCTGAGCATCGGTGCCGCGCGGCTGCAGCTCGATCACCTTCATCGCCTCATCGGCGAGCGCGTCGACGTTGCGCGCGTCGAACCAGTCCATGGTCTCGCCAGCGTTCGCGGTGAGCCAGTCGCTCAAGGCCTGGCCGATGTTGTCGCGCAGGTTGTCGTGTGCTGCGGTCGACGGCGCGACGGTCGGGCCCGCGAGCTGCGTTTCAATGTCCAGTTCGCTCGGCTCAAACGCGCCGGCGTCGGGTTCGTTGTTGCTCATGGTGTTCCTCAGTCGAGTCCGGTTTCAGGCGGTGCGCTGCGAAAGAGCGCGGCGATGGCGTCGAAGGCCTGTGCGATTTCCTCGCGACGATCGTGGGACTTGGGCAGCCAGAAAGTGACAGCGCTGCGGTCATCGTCTTGCGGCGGATGGTGAAGCCGCGGGCTGCTGTGCAGGACCAGCTGGGCGGCGTGGTAGACCACGCCCGTGTTGCTGGTCTTTTCCACGTGGATGACCTCGGGGGTCAGCTCTTGGCTGTACACGTTGATTCGCATATCGATCCTTAAAACAGGACGGGCTGCACGTCGACGCCGGCGGGGGCGTCGACGTCGGGCACGTCGAAAAATTGCAGGGCGCCGCGGAACGGGCGGAAGGGGAGGGGTGTCGCGTTGCGGACCATGAAGCCGAACTCACCCATGAACCACGGCGACGTGCTTTGCTTCACGCAGTCGGAGATCTCGGCGCGGCCGACGATGCCGCCCTTCTCAAGGTCATCAGGTGCCGGCAGGATGGCGTTCAAGTGCTGCAGCCGCGGATCGCGGGCGAGGAATGCGCAGACGTCCTCGTACTCTGTTTGCGTCATGCCCTTGCTGGCGTGAATGAGGAACGTGCCGCGCGTGCCCGTCGACCAGGTGCGGTTCTCCACGTCCTTGTGGCCGTGGGCGACCAGCCAAGCCCATGGCTGGCGGATGGAGAGGGCTTTCATGTTGGCGCTCCGTCGTGGGTGGCGGTGTCCAGCAGGCGCGCAGCGGCCTTCTTGCCGACCTTGAACGTCGTCATCGGGTCCGTCCCTTGCAGGAACGCGCCGGGTGCTGTGATCCTGTGCGTGCTGCCGTCGAGCTGCACCACGGCGCTCTCGACGGTGCAGCGTCGGCCGTACAGCTCATCTATGGCGCCTTGGTCCTCGTGGAGCTTCGCTTTGCGCTGCGAACGATAAAGCCGGTTGGTGAAATCCTCCTCCTGCTGGCTGATTGGCAGCCACTCGCCCCATTGCTTGAAAAGGAACGGCACACCAGCAGCCGCGCATTCGTTGCGCAACTGCTGGGCCCACGTCGGGTGCATCGGACGCGCGCCCGGGCCGCTCTCCCCGCCAACGATCACCCAGTCGATGCGTGGGACGGCCCACGTAGGCCCGGTACCGGCCAAGGATGATGCCGTGCCGCGGAGTGCATCGATCCATGTGCGAGACTCGCCCGGCGGCTGCAGTTCGGTAAGGCAGATCGGCCCGAGGATCGGCTCGATGCTGAGAAAGCGGACCAGGGCCTGCACGTCAAGCAGTTTGGGAACGTCCCGGTCGGCCTCGCCCTGGTTGACGACTGTGGCACCGAGCCAGACGTTATTGCGCCCGGCCAGCCAGTCATGCGACTTCGCGCGGCGCACCATGTCGGCTACGTTGCCGATGCGCTTGGTGAGCAGTAGCCAGTCAAGGTTCGGGGTGAGTTCGATCAGGTCGAACAGGTCGCTGCGCCACGCCGGATCAACCGCGTTGTCGAACACGTCTGCGAGGCTCGCGCAGAACACCCGCTGCCGGCGTCCGTGCTGCGCATAGAACTCGGCGTGCGCCTTGTCCCAGGCGATCGGCTTTTGCCAGTTCGCGTTGCTCGTGCGGCGGCGCGGGGCGCCCGGGCCCCAGTTGACCGCCACGCCGGCGCCGTAGCGGGCATTGCGAGCCTCTGCGTAGCAGTTGTCGCAGCCTGGGCCCACCTTCTGACAACCCTCCCACGGATTGAACGTGTGGTCCGTCCATTCGATCTTGGAGTTTTCAGACATTGGCGGGCCTCGCGTCGGCTTCGCTGGTCTCCAGCGGCATGTCGTCGGCCTGGCGCGGCTGCGCTGGCTGGTGTGGGAACGGCTTCACGAACAGCGCATAGGGGCCGTCCTCGGTGTCATAGATCGCCGCCAGCTTCCAGCCGTCGCCCTCGGGGCGGGATGGCGTCCAGTCAAGGAAGTTCATGCTGTCGACGGCCTTGTCGTAGGCCTCGATGGACATGTCGGACTCGGCGCTCACGAACTTGCCGTCCCAGCCGATCGCCCACAGGTGCGGCGTTATCGGCTTTTCGTCGTCGCCCTCCGGGATGTCCGGGTGATAGGTGAAGCCCATTTCATCGCGCATTGGCAGGCGTTCAATTGCAAACAGATCCAGCGACGGGACGGGCCAATTCGCGGAACTGCCTGGCTTGACGGCCACGACGCCGTTGGTGTTTCGATCCGATGGCGTCCAGTGCGCACCGCAGCCTGCGCAGCGGTGCGTGCGGTGCGGAGGGTTCCTCCAGCTATACGACTCCCACGCATCGATGTGCTGACGTTTGCACGACGGGCAGTGCAGGACCGCGTCGACCGGCTGTGCGTAGGCCTCGGCGATCTGCCTGACCGCCTGCATTGCTTGCCGCATCGTCGCCCCCTCGGGAAGGTCGATGTGCTGCCGAAGATGGCTGATCAGGCGCTGCTCCTCGGTGACGCCGGTGAAGTGCGCCAGCGCCATGGTCGCGAGCCCGCCCTCGCCGGTCAGCCAGGTCACGATGGCGTCGAACTCGACACCGGCCTGCGTGCTGAGCTGCTGGACGGCGTGGGCTAGGCGCAAGCCGGCGTTTTCCGGGGTGCCCGGGTGGATGGCGTCGCTCATGCAGTTGCCTCCTCGGCTGTCTCGACGGCTGCCGCCTTGGCGGGCTTCTTCGTCGTCTTCGCCGGCGCAGGTGTTGCGGCAGCGTCAGCCAGCGGATCGACGGCCGTGACGTGCTTGGCGATCAGGCCGGCCATCTCGAACATCGACACTTGCGATTTGCCGAAGATCGACTTCATCGTGTCGTCGCAGTTGATCATCCGCTTGTTGGCCTTGTCCTGGAGACTCTTCTTCTTGACGTAGGTCCACAGCTTGGAAACGATCTCAGTACGCGGCAGTGGCGTCGTGCCGACGATCGCCTGCAGCTTCTCCGAGCAGGCCATGGGCGCCATGAAAACGGCCTGCGCCGCCTTCTTCTTCGGCTTCGCTGCGACCTTCTTCGCCGGCGTGCCGGCCTTTGCCGGCGATGGTTTGGCCTTGGCGGCGGTGGGCTTCTTTGCCTCGGCCTTCTTCACCTCCGCCTTGCGCTGCTCGGCGTCAGCGCGGCTCGCGCGTGCCTGGGCTTCCTTCCGCAGCGCGGCTGCGTCGACGCCGTAGTGCTTGGCGGCGTCCTCCAGCATCGCCGGCTTTTCATTGCCGCCATGCGTCATCACGTTTGTCACCAGTGCGCAGTCCAGCATCAGCTGGCCGATCTGCTCGACCGTCATGGTGTCGACGCTCTTGCCCAGGGCTGTGATGCTGTTGGCGCCGTACAGCTTGCACAGGATGTCGCGTTCCCAATGCCCGACCGCGCCGAACACCTTGTCGAGGACCAGCATCATGTCGAACTGGCTGCGCGTCTTGGTGATCGTGACCGCGCGGACGGCCTGCAGCAGCTCGAAGCGGATCTCGGTCTCGCGCTTGGCCTTCGCCTGCTCACGTTCGCGCTGCGCCTCCCGCTCGGCCTGCTGCTGCTTCCAGTCGTCGGAGCCGTAACCCCCGTGCCCTGTCTTCTTCGGCGCCGGCACGCTGACGCCGGCCGCGACCATGTCCTCGCGCTTCACTACCTCGATGGTCTTGCCGTCGCGCGGGTTCTGGATCGTGACGGTCTCGATCGCGGGCGCGGGCTTGCCCTTGACGGTCGCCTTCTTGATCGCCTCCTTGACGTCCTTGAGGGCGATGTACGCGCCCTTCACCTCGCCCTGCGCACTGACGGCCTGGCGCGCCTTGTTGCCCGCGACAACGACCTTCCCCTTGGCCTCCAGCACGATCTGATTGGCCTTGAGCTGGGCCGTCTTCTTCGTGTCGAAGCAGGCAGGGTCGGTGCAGACGTTCTCGCCGGTGGGCGAGCGGTAGGAGCCGGCGTCGCCCAGCAGGTCGACGTACATGATCGGGTCACTGCCTGACCGCTTCGGGCAGGTCGTGCAGGCGCCTGCACTTTCCACCAGCGTCGCATCGTCCAGCTGCCACAGGGCGCCTTTCAATGCGAGCGTGAACTTCTCGCGCAGCATGTCGCGCGCCTTGCGCACGGTCATCAGCTCATCGCCCTTTGCGCTGGCCCAGGTGTTATCCATGATCAACTTCAAGGCGTGCGCCTGATGCTTCTCGCCGGGCACCCGGGCGATCAGCGTGGCGACTTCGGGGCGAATCCTGCCATTGCGCAGGGCTTTGCGGCCGTCTTCGTGCAGCGTGGCCAACTTGAGCCGGTTGTAGATGTGCGTGCGGCTCTTGCCAATCCGCTGCACCAGCTGGTCCTTCGTGATGTTGTGCGTCTTGCAGTAGGCGGCGAAGCCCAGGCCTTCATCGATGGGATCGAGGTCGCGGCGCTGGGTGTTTTCCACCGCCTGCAGCTGGGCGCTCTGCTCGTCGGTCAGCTCGCGAACGAAGACAGGCATGAACTCCAGTTCGCCCCGGATGGCGGCGCGACGCCGGCGGTGTCCGAAGACTACCTCGTGCCGTCCGTTGGGCATCGGCCGCACGAGCGCCGCCTGGATGATGCCGTTGGCCCTGGCCGATGCCGCCATGTCGGCCTCTTCGTCCTCCGGGTAGTTGGTCCGGGGATTGAATGGAGACTCATCAATGTCGCCCGGCCGCATCAGCACCACTTGGTTTAGCGCTGGGTCGGTGAAGAGGTTGATCGTCGCCAGCTGCTCGATAAACTCGGGCGCCGCAAAGATCAGGGGCGTGGTGGGTTCCAGCCAGTCGCCCGCCTTGACCATCAGGACATCGCCATCATCGGCATCGTCGCCACCGACGCGGGCGGTAAATTTGTCGCCATCAAGGCGTGCAGTGATGATCACTGTCTCGCCGGCGTATTCATGCTGCTCGCCGTCATCGTCCAGCAGATCCTCGCGCAGCTTGACCTGGTTCGCGGGCGTGACCGGCAAGTCCAGCCGCGGGCTCGGCTTCGCGAGCATGGCCTGCATATCCTCATCGGTCGGGCCCCAATCGCCCTGAGCCACGGTCACTGTCTCGGCGCTGTCATGCAGCAGCACTTCGAAGGCGTCGGGCCCCACTCGGCCCTGGACCGTGCCGACCGCGCCGGCGTGGGGGTGTTCGTGCCCATCAAGGCGCAGGCTCTCCAGCAGCTTGACCTTTTTGCCGGCAAGCGAAGACGGAAGTTTTTTAGGCATGGTTGTGTTCTCCGGTTTTGAGGGTTTGCGCGGACTTGCGCGGGGGTTCATTGGCGACGCATTGCGCGCCGGCCTGGGTGATCTCGAACGAAAACTCGGTGCCGCGGGTGTGCCGCTCGATGAGGCCCAGCAGCGTCAGGTGGTCGGCCTCGATGCGGCCGGGGAAGTCGGCTTCGAGGTACAGCTGCTCGGCCGTGATGTGTTCGTGTCGCGCGATGATTCGCAGCAGGCGGCGTGCGAGGTAGGGCAGATGCGTCATGTGGACGGGCTCGGCCTGGGCGGCTGCGGCCTGCACGGTTGCCGGCGGGATGGTGCCGGCGATACCGGCCCGGGTGCGCGCGTGAAAGGCCTGCGCTGCCATCCTCTTGATCGTGGCCGGGGAGGGCTGGCGCTCGATCATGCTGCAGCCGCTTCCATCGCCAGCGTGTCGCCCATGCTGCGCACGTTGGACCAGTTCAGGCCGGTCTCAGCCATCACCCAGTTGCCCATGACGACGTCCTGCAGGTGGCCGATGCCCAGGCGGTTGTTGATCACCACGGTCGGGGCGAACTCGGCGCCGCTGGTCTCGGTGGTGTCGAGCGGATCGGCCTCAAGGCCTGGGCGCTGGATCTGCCAGATCACGCCGCCCATGTTCTTGATCACCTCGGCCTCGTTGCGGAAGCGCACGTCGGGGACCACGTGGCGCCACTGATGGCGACGGTGGTCATCGCGGATCTTCGCGACGACGATGCGGCGCCAGTAGTCCGGGGACTCGGTCTCGCGCCGGTATTCGTTCGCCCAAAACTTCATGACGTCGCGCGGGCTGCGTGGCTTGTCCATTTCGTGGCGCGCCTGGTTGTCGCCGTACAGCTTGCGGAAGTGCTTGAGCATCACGCCGATGAAGGCGTTGTCGGTCGCGCGCCAGATCGCCAGCGCGTCCGAGGGCGTGTCCTTGAGGTCGCGGCGGGTGAAAATGTCCAGCTCGACGCTGAAGGCCTGGCACAGCTGACCGCGGAGGGCGTCGCCGAAAGCCGTCATCTTGAATTTGGCGTGTGTGGCGAGCAGCTGGGCCACGGTGTCCTTGCCGGCGCCCTTGGGGCCCGCGAGGCCGATCAGGTGAAGGTGGATCACAGCTCGGCTCCCGCTGCGACCAGTTCGCCGGCGAGGCGGGCGCTTTCGTTGCCGTACTGGACGGACTGGGCCCGCACGTTGAGCTGGCGGAGCAGTTCCATGGCGAGCAGCTCGGCGGGCGTGCGGATCTCGCCGATGGTGGGGGCGCCGGCGTCGGTGATGACGGCGACGCCCGGGCGGTTCGCGGACTTCGTGTCGCGCAGGACGATGGTGACAGTCTTCATGCTGGTTGGTTCTCTTGGGGTTGGTGCCGCAGCTTTTCCTCGTGGGCGATCCAGCTGGGCGGGAGGGGTGCAAGGGCGCAGGACTTCACGCGGGCGCGAAGCTCGGCATTCACGGGGCGCACGTGGTAGATCTCCAGATCGACGCAGCGCCCGGGTTTGAGTTCGGCGGCGTGTTCCTCGTAGAACTTCGCGGCTTCGGGGCCGATCCATGCGGCGCTGAAACCATTCGGGAAAAGGCCGGAGGTGTCGCGGGCCACAAACAACAGCCCACGCTCCGAGTCCAGGGCGGTGCCGGCAACTACGCCGGTCGGCCTCATCGTCAGGAACGCCCGCAGCGCGATCACGGCGCGGGGTTCGGTGGGTGCTGCCGCGGTGGACATGACTCAGGCCGCGACGGCTTCGCTGGGCTGTGCAGCTGTCTGCACGGTCGCTGCGGCGGGCATGCCCTCGGCCTGGAATGCTGCGTCGTAGGCGGCGCGCCACTGCGCATGCTCGATCGTGCCCGCGGTATAGGGCCCGGGCATCGAGCGGCCGTGCTGCGCCCAGTCGAACTGCGCCTGAGTCCGGGCCCGCGTGTTGATCTGGCTGCACTTCGCGGCGGTCCAGAATGCACGGCTATTGCGCGTGTGCAGCACCGGCGCGGCTGGCGCCGATGTCAGGTGACGCCGCGGCACGGCCATCGGGTGGCGCAAGATGTTCTCGGTCTGCTTGGCGATGAGCCGGCCGCTTGCAGTGCGGTAGTGGCTGGCGGCTATGCTGGCCTGGTGCCAGCGCCGCGCCATCATCAGGCAGAGCAGCACGAGCAGGATGAGGGCGAGGCCGGCAAGCAGCCACTGGGACGGGTCAAGGGCGAACATGGGAATTCCTCCGGGTTGTGGTGATGGGATGGGGGTCAGCGGCGGCTGCGGCGCAGGGCCTTGCGCTCGGCGCGTTCGAGTGCGACGCGGTTCTTGACGGCGCCCTGCCACACGGCGCCCAGGTCGATGACCTCGGGGCGGCGCGTGCCCTTGGGGCGCAGGATGAGCAGGCTGCCGTGGATAGTGGCGATCAACGGCTTCAGCTTGCTGCCGTCGCGCACGAAGGCGCTGGTCTCGCGGTGGACGGGTTTGGTGCTGGGGGTTGTCATGACATCCATCCCGGTGCAGCGGCAATGAGGATGGCGATGACCAGTGCAACGGACCACGTGGTGATGGCCGCGCGCTGGGGCAGAAGCGCTGTGAATGCCTGCGCGATCCATAGGGACCGCAACGGGCCGCAGCAGCGCCGAGCGATGCGATAGTGCCCGATGAAAACGCGTGTACGGAGGAAGGGCTTCATTGCATCGCTCCCGTGCTGACTACGAGCAGCTCGCCTGTCACGGTGAGGCCAATGCAGCGAGCGTCGGCCGTGCCGTCGTTCAGGTGGTCCGCCAGCTCGTGGTGCTGGTCCTGCCAGAACTCCGCGTTGCGGTCGGCGTCCTGCGCGTAGAGCTGCAGGCGCTCGTTGGCTGTGGTCAGCTGCTCGATCTGCGCGGCCTGCTCGGCGGCGAGGTCGCGCAGGTGGTCCAGCTCCAGCGCTTCCAGGCGGCGCTGGATCGTCAGCGTGGCGCGGGTGTGCTTTCGGCCGGTGCTCATGTGCGTCCCTGGCATGGGACGAATCCCGTCACGATGCTCGGACCGAAGGTCGAGAGGAAGGCGCGGGCGCCGCCGCTGGGGACGCGGCACGGGGCGTCAAGGGCCTCCGTTGCCTGCCAGTCGAAGCCCATGCCGGCAGCCATATCGGCTGGGGCGAACAGCTTCTTTTCGATGTGCTGCGGAAGCTCGATGCTTCGTGTGCAGGCGCCTGCACTGTGTTGGGTTTGGGTGTGCAATTGGGGCCTCCGTGTTGATTGGGTGGCCGATAATCACATAACGTGTTTAAAGAGTCAACACATAACGTGTTTGATCTGGGCAGAAAAAAGCCCGCAACTGCGGGCTTGATTGCCGAGTAGGTCGACCGTCGCGGCTCGAAGTCGCGCGCGCCTATGTAGTTATTTTCCCCGTCGGCGCGTTATGCAGCCTTGTGGGAAAGGGGATGATCTTCCCCGGAAACAGACTGAGTTGCTGGCGGCTCCTGAGATGCCAAGAATCGCAGATAAACCATTGCCTGGTGCTTCCCATTTAGTGATAACTTACCGAACAATTCCATTGCTTCCCGCGTGATGGCCTCGACCGACTGGTCGCCCTCCCCACCGCGCCCGGCGAACCGGCGTTGCTGAGCATCGCTCCATGGTGTCTTTTGGGGCAGTTCGGGAACGTCCTCTCCATCTGGTCCACGTAGCAGCCATTCAAGAGGCACCTCCAGTACCTCGGCTATCTCGCTTATTTTGTTTCCCCCTGTGCCTCCTGGGCGGTTCTCCAAATTCCCAATGGCTGACTGGTGTTTGTAGCCAACCTTCCGTGCGAGCGCCTCCCCGCTCATTTGTCGAGCCTCGCGAGCTTGCCGAATTCGTTCGCCTACTGACTTCATAGAGCTTGATTGAACACAAAAAGTGTCAACACGTGGTGTTGGTTTATTAACACTTAACGTGTTAGAGTGCGGCCATGCAAAACACGTCATGCCCTGATCCTGAAGGCGAACATCCGCTCGATAAGGCGGCGCGGCTTGTGGGTGGCCGACCGGCCCTTGCCAAGATCTGCAAAGTGTCCGTGTCTGCCGTCGGCAATTGGAAGAAACGCAAGCAGCTGGGCGTGCCAGTCAAGCAGAGCGTGCGCATTGAGCGCGCAACGAACTGCGCGGTGCCGCGGGAAGCGTTGCGGCCGCTCGATTACCTGGATTGCTGGCCCGAGCTGCAAGGCCGGCAGACGGTGGCTTGCGAGGGCGCGAAGGTCTAAGGTTTTGGTGCGGGGACTCATGGAAGTGAGTCTCCTTTTTTTGTCTGAAATCGTCTGTACCTGCGTGTACCTGAATCAGGGACAGGCAGGGACAGCAGCCAAATAGGAGGGCTGATCATGGCTACACAGGCCGAGATTGGGGAGTGCTTTGACACTCTCAACGACGCATTACGCAGCTTGGTGCAAGCGCTGGGCGGGTTCAAAAAGGTGGGTGGGCTGATGCAGCCCGACAACGAGCATGCCGACCAATGGTTGAGGCATTGCCTTGACGGCAACCGCCGCGAGAAGCTCTCTCCCGAACAAGTCATCTGGCTGCTGCATGAGGGCCGCAAGGTCAACTTCCATGCGGCCATGGACTATGTCGGCCAGAAGACTGGTTACAAGCACAAGCCCGTCGATCTGGACGAACAGCGTCAGGCCCTGCAAGAGACCATTGCTGCCGGCATTGAAAACCTGCAACGGCAGATGGCGACATTGGCGCGGCTGGCAGAAGCGGGCAAACCATGAGGCCATCGGGAGAGGTCAAGCTGGCGCTACTCAAGGCGGCGGCTGATCTGGTCACGCCTGCGCGTGCGCCGACCCTGCGTGAGCTGACCGAGAAATCAAAGGTTGGCCAGGAGGCGGCGTTACACACCGTCCGCAACATGGTCAGAGCGGGAGACCTGGTGATAGCCCGGCTGCGCGCCGTGCCGTATCGAAACAAGCCGGTCGCCGAATATGCGCCAGCCGCAGACCCGGACGATCCAGGGTCGGTAACGTCGGCTGTCGCCCGCGTCCTCGGAAGTTGGGTGAGGTAGCGCTCGGATGTCAGTCAAGGTTATGACCGCGGTGTTTGACCGCTATCCCAATGCCGCCGAGATGCTACTGGCTCTCGCGCTGGCGGATCATGCCCACGACGACGGCACGCACATATACCCGAGCGTGGCCGCGCTCGCCAAGAAAACGCGACGCAGCGAACGAGCTATTCAGTACCAGCTGCGCGCCATGATCCAGTCGGGCTGGCTTGTCCTGGACAAGCGGGCGACAGGTCGGCGCGGGCTTACGAATGCTTATGTGATCAGCGAGGAATGGCTGGCCGGCGGCGAACCGATCCCGCTTTCCACGGGTGCAAGTTTTGCACCCGTGGAATCTGTGGATAACTCTCCAGTCACGGGTGCAATTTCCGACACTGAGGGGTGCAATGGGCTTCGTTCAGGGGTGAAGCCCATTGCACCCAAACCATCATTAACCGTCATGAACCAAACCCCCCTTACCCCCCACGGGGGGCAGGGCGCTGGCCCGGCGATGCCGAATGCGGGGAAGGGAGCGAATACCGTCGCCCAGGAAGTAAACGGCGAGAGGTTTGCGCAGTTCTGGGCAACATGGCCGGAGGGCGAACGGAAAACCGACTACGTTCTGTGCCTTGAGCTGTGGAAGCGCAAGCGGCTCGACCGATTTGCTGATGAGATCGTTGCCGACGTGCGGAAGCGCATTGCTGAGTCCGACACGTGGCGGCGAGGCTTCATTGAATCCCCGAAGCGATATCTGCGCGGATCTCGCTGGCGCGATAAGCCGGTCATGGGCGTGCCGACGTCTGCACTGAGCTGGGACTCCAGCCGCGCTGGCATTGAGGCGATGGGCGTCAAGCTCGGCCTGGGGCGGTGGGATGAGGCTGAGTTCGAGCGCACGCACGCCCAGTCAGCCATGTTCCACACTTACACGGCGCGAGTGAGGGAGGCGCTTGAGGTGCTGGAACGAAACGAGCGGGGTGACAATGGCGCGGATTGAATGGGTCAAGACGTACCTGGAGAACTGGGCCCGCTGGAAGGCGCGCGAAGAGTCGGGCGGTTTGGGCTTCCCCTCTCGCTCGTCGTTCCTCCGCGAGACAACGTCGGGTTACCGAGAGGCCATCATCCCCATTGACGACTGTGATGCCTCCGTGACGAACGACGCGATCGAGTCTCTGCGACCAGGCCGTGTACACCTCTACGATTGCCTCTACATGATCTACATCCATGACACCGGGATCAGGGGCGCAGCACAGGCCAGCGGCAAGGCTGAATCGACGATCAAGGCCCAGCTCGATCAGGCTGATCACGCCATCTCGGCGTGGTTCGCTGAACGTGCTGAACGGAAAAAGAGTTTTACTACTTAGACAAAGTCGCTACATTTCAGGCAAGCTGTTTCCAACGAACGCCCTGAAGGTTCTTGGCAACATCGATCAAACCCCGCGCAGTGCAAACGACGCGGGGTTTTTCATTGCGGAGAAGCTCAACGGCGAGCGTCGGGTAGCTTCCAGGCCCCGAAGGATGCAGGTTCGATTCCCGCCTCCGCAGCCAGTCAACGTGGAGTAGCTCAGCGGCAGAGCGCCGGCCTCATAAGCCGAATGTCGCAGGTTCGAGTCCTGCCTCCGCAACCCGAAGCGCCTATGCCATTCGCTGCACCGAGACCATGCACCAAGCCGGGATGCGGTGCGCTGGTGTACGGCGGTGACAGTCGATGCGATCAGCACAAGCGGGCTGAACGTCGTGAGGCTGATGCGAAGCGCGGATCGTCAAGCGAGCGCGGTTACTCGGCTGCCTGGCAACGGGCGCGCATCGGCTTCCTTCGCAGTCACCCGTTGTGCGTCAAGCACGCGGCGCTCGATGAGGTTGTGGCATCCACGGTGGTCGATCACATCGTGCCGCACAGGGGTGACAAAGTCTTGTTCTGGGATCACGACAACTGGCAGGCGCTGTGCAAGCCCTGCCATGACGTCAAGACGGCCACAGAGGACGGCGGCTTCGGTCGCAAGTGATGGACCTCCATCCCTCGCAAGGGGAGGGGGGAGGGCAAATGTCTGGGGCCGAAACCGGCCAGACCGTGCGGTTCATGAGTCGCGTGACGCCGGGAAATGAGGGAGGGGGGGGTACCCCGAACAGGAGCTAGATCATGGGACGACCTTCACTGCCGGCGAACGTGCACCTGCTGCACGGAAACCCCAGCAAGAAATCCGCCTCCGATCTGGCCGGGCAAGTGGTCCGCATGCCGGTCGAGATCCCGGTCTGCCCCGCGCACCTGGGCACCGAGGCCCGGGCCGAGTGGAAGCGCATCACGCCGCACCTGCTCGCTGCGGGCCTGATCACGCAGCTGGACCGCGCTGCACTGGCGGCGTACTGCCAAGCCTGGGGCGAGTGGGCTGTGCTGGAAAAACGCGTGAAGGAAATGATGTCGACAAAGGGTGCTGATGGCCTGATCGATGTCACCCCGAGCGGCTACAAGCAGGTGTCAGCGATGGCGCAGGCGCGTGATCGCGCCCTGGACCGCATGCTGCGCTTCGCGAAAGAGTTCGGGCTGACGCCGGCGTCGCGCATCCAGTCGACGACGGGCCAGCAGCTGGCCCTTCCTGGCGTGCCTGACGACCCGATGGAAAACTTTTTGAGCGCGGGCGCCGGGATGCCGGCCGCGTCGTAGGGTGTGGGCGCACTAGAGGCGCTGGCGGTCGACTCGGTCACCAGCTATGCAACGAGCGTTGCGGCCGGGGAGATCCTCGCCGGGCCGTTGGTGAGACTTGCTGCGAAGCGGCACCTCGATGACCTGAAGAATGGTCCGGCTCGCGGGTTGATCTGGCGGCCGGAGATGGCCGCGCACGCGATCCAGTTCATCGAGTGCCTGCGCCATTACCAGGGCGTCGCGGCCGGCAAGCTGTTCATGCTGTCGCACTGGCAGCGGTTCGTCGTCGGCTCGTGCTTCGGTTGGTACGCGCCGGAAGGCCATCGCAGGTTTCGGACGGCATACGTCGAGATCGCGAAGGGCAACGGCAAGACGCCCATGGGCGCAGCCATCGCGCTGTACGGCCTGGTGGCGGATGGTGAGGCCGGCGCCGAGGTCTATTCGGCGGCGACCAGCAAGGACCAGGCGGGCATTTGCTTCAGCGATGCCAAGCAGTTCGTCATGAGCTGCACGCCGCTGGCCAACCGCCTGCAGGTGGGCCTGACGAATATCTCGTACCTGAAAACGAGCAGTTTTTTCCGCCCGGTGTCTGCCGAGGGCCGCGGCCTGGACGGCAAGCGCCCGCACATCGTGATCGTCGACGAGCTGCACGAGCACCCGACCGGCACGGTGGTTGAAAAAATGCGTGCCGGCACGAAAGGGCGCACGCGGGCCCTGATCGTCGAGATCACGAACAGCGGGTATGACCAGACCACGGTCTGCTACGAGCATCACGACTACAGCGTCAAAGTGCTGCAGGGCGTCATCGAGAACGACTCATGGTTTGCCTATGTCGCCTGCCTGGACAAAGGCGACCAGCCATTCGATGACCCGACGTGCTGGCCGAAGGCGAATCCGAACCTGGGTGTGTCGGTGACTCGCCAATACCTGCAGGAGCAGGTGATGGAGGGGAAGGACATCCCCAGCAAGCGCAACCTGGTGCGCCGTCTGAATTTCTGCGTGTGGACTGAGGCCAGCGAGGGCTGGCTGGATCTGGACGAATGGGACAAGTGTTCTGACGCCGTGCAGGTGTCTGCACTGAAGGGGCGGAAGTGCTTCGGTGGGCTCGATCTGGCATCGGTCAGCGACTTCACCGCCCTGGTGTGGGTGTTCCCGCCGGTGAGCGAGGGTGAGAAATGGCAGATCGTTGTGCGCCTGTATTTGCCGGAGCTGGCGATTACGAAGATGCGCGAAAAGCATCGGCTGCCGGTGGACTCGTGGATTGCGGACGGCTTCATCACTGTGACGCCGGGCAATGTGTGCGACTACGGGTTCCTGAAGAAGGACATCGAGCGTGACCGTGAGCAGTTCGACGTCCAGGAGATCGCGTTCGACCGCTTCAACTCGTCGCAGCTAGTCACGGATCTGCAAGACGACGGCGCGCTGATGGTCGGCTTCGGCCAGGGCTACGGAAGCATGAGCGGGCCGGTCAAAGAACTGGAGCGCCTGTACCTCGCGCAGCGCCTGGCGCACGGCGGCCACAAGGTGCTGCGCTGGATGGGGACAAACGTGGTGGCGACGAAGGACGCGGCGGAGAACATCAAGTTCGACCGCGCCAAGTCAACCCAGAAGATTGACGGGATGGTCGCGCTGGCGATGGCGCTGGGCAGGGCAACCGCTCAGCATGAACCTGACTCTGTTGAACAAGGATTCGTACAACTATGACCGCTGCAACTGCCGCCGCCCCGCTGGCCTCGCGCGTGCTGGCGGATTTCATCGCCTCGCGTGACGGCGCAAGCCAGCGGGCCGGCCTGAAGAACATGACCGTGTCCACCGCCGACCCCGTCGGGCTCAGCGAGCTATTTGGCTCGATCCCTTCGCCGTCCGGGTTTGCCGTGACCGACCGGACCGCCATGCAGGTCAGCACCGTCTATGCCTGCCTCAGCAAGCTGGGCGGCGCGGTATCGCAACTACCCATCGAGCTGTACACGATGGACGACGCCGGCCTGCGGCAGAAGGTGCCGCGCAATGAGCTGTGGTGGTTGTTGAATGAATCGCCGGATGCGGCCTGGACGTCTGCCAGCTGGAAAGAATGGATCGTGCGCTGCGTTGCACTGCGCGGCGACCAGCATACCGAACTGGTGCGCGACAAGTCGTTCCGGCACGCCGGCGATGTTGTCGGCTTCAAGGTTCATCACCCCGACTATTCCCACGCGCGGCGCCTCGCTGGCCGCCTGGTGTACGACGTGATGGACATGGATACGGGCGGCCTGCGCACCGTCGATCAGGACGACATGCTGCACTTCACAGGCTTCGGCTTTGACGGCATCCGCTCCCTCAGCATGATCCAGCACGGTGCGCGCAGCGGTATCGGCAACGCGCTCGCCGCCGCCGACTACACCGGCCGCAGCATCGGCGAGGGCGCGATGCCGCAGATCGCGCTGCAGTACACCAACAAGATGACGCCCGAGCAGGCGGCCTTGCTGCGGGAAAGCTTCGTGGCCACGTATGGTGGGAGCAATGGCTTGGGCACGAAGGCGCGGAAGCTGCCCTTGGTGCTGACCGAGGGCGGTACCGCGAAGGAGCTGTCGATCAGCCCGGTGGACATGCAGCTGCTGGAGTCGCGCCAGTTCGAGCGTGAGGATATCTGCCAGGCGATGGGCGTGCCGCCGGTACTGATCGGCGACAACAACAAGACGTCCAGCTGGGGGACCGGCATCGAGCAGATCACCATCGGCTTCGTCAAGTTCACCGTCAAGCCGCACCTGCGCCGCTGGCAGGAAGAGTTGAACCGCAAGATCTACCGCAAGGCCGGCCCGTTCGCCGAGTACGACCTGGATGAGCTGGTGAGCGGCGACAGCAAGGCGCAAGCCGCCGCCTTCCGGTCCGCCCTGGGCGGCCCAGGCACCGGTGATGGGTACATGTCGGTCAACGAAGTCCGCAACAAGAAAAACATGCCGCCGATTGAAGGCGGCGAGAAGCCGTTCAAGGCCGACCCCAAGCATCCCGGCAACCCCAAGCCGACCACTGAAAAGGACGAAGAATGAAACCGAACAAGCTCCTGCAGCTGCTCAGGGACAATGCCCGCGCCGACGCGTCGGCGAAGCCTGCGCCGCTGCGCGCGGAAGTGAAGGATGACGAAGCGCACATCTACGTGTACGACGTGATCGACAGCTGGTGGGGCGCCAACGCCGCCGGCCTGGTGACCGCGCTCGCGGCCGTGGCCGACAAGACCGTGCACCTGCACATCAACAGCCCGGGCGGCGATGTGTTCGAGGCCCGGGCCATGTCCGCTGCCATCGTTGCGCACGCCAAGCCGGTGATCGGTCACATCGATGGCGTCGCCGCAAGTGCCGCCACCTACCTGGCCCTGGCTTGCAGCGAAGTGCGCATGACCGATGGCGGGCTATTCATGGTTCACAACTCCTGGACGTTTGCCTACGGCAACAAGGATGAGTTGCGCGCCACGGCGGACCTGCTGGAAAAAATCGACGGCACGATTGCCGCCGACTACCGCAAGAAGACCGGCGCCAGCGAGGCGCAGGTCAAGACCTGGATGGACGCCGAGACGTGGTTCACCGCCCAAGAGGCGCTGGACGCGAAGTTCATCGATGCCATCGAGGCCAACTCCCAGGCCGACGACAAGACCGAGAACCGCGCGAGCTGGAACCTGTCGGCCTATGCCAACGCACCGAAGCAGCTGCCCAAGCCGCCGGCTGAGGATCTCGGCAAAGAGATCACCGCCCAGCTGCAGCACAACCGCAACCGCATGCGCCTCCTGGCGCAGTAACAGATCTGACGCGTCTCCCGCGTAAGAGCAAGGCCACCGACCCGGTGGCTTTTTTTATGTCCGACTCATCACTGAAAGGTAAACGCAAATGAGCATCCAAGCCCTCCGGGAGCGCCTCCAAGCCTCCAGCAAAGCCGCCAACCATCTCCTGTCGGAGAAGGGTTCGCAGGCCTGGTCTGCTGAAGACCAGAAGACCTTCGACAACCACATGGACGAAGTGGACCGCATCAAGGCGCAGATCAAGGCCCACGAGCGCATGCTCGAAGAAAGCCGCGACAACGACTTCGAAGACGCGGTCAAGCAGTCCGCCAAAAAGGGCGGCGGCGAGTTCACCGTGAAGGATGCCGTCGCCCTCTACATGCGCTATGGCGACAAGGTCACCGCCGAGCAGGCCGTGCAGATCCGCAACGCCATGAGCACCACGACGGGCTCGGAAGGCGGCTTCACCGTCGCGACCGAAGTGCCCAAGATGGTGATCGACGCGCTCAAGGCCTACGGCGGCATGCGCGAGATCGCCGATGTGATCGCCACAGCGGCCGGCAATGACTGGCAATACCCGGCCAGCGACGGCACGGCGGAAATCGGCGAAATCGTCGGCCAGAACACGGCAGCGTCGGGCGCGGACATCGTCTTCGCCCAAGTGCCGCTGGTGGTCTACAAGTACAGCTCCAAAAAGCTGGCCCTGCCGTGGGAGCTGATCCAGGACAGCGCCATCGACGTGGTGCAGTTCGTGATCAACCGCTTGGCTGTGCGCCTGGGCCGCATCACCAACCAGCACTACACCGTCGGCACCGGTACCGCGCAGCCCTGGGGTATCATGGCGCGCGCCACGTCGGGCAAGGTGGGCACCACAGGCCAGACGCTCACCGTCATCCATGATGACCTGGTTGACCTGAAGCACAGCGTGAACCGCTCGTACCGCAAGAAGGCGAAGTTCCTGATGGCCGACAGCTCGCTGAAGGTGGTTCGCAAGATCAAGGACACGGCGGGCCGCCCGATCTTCACGCCCGCCTACGAGTTCGGCATCACCCAGGACGCGCCGGACTTGCTGCTCGGCGATCCGATTGCGATCAACGACGACGTGGCCGTGATGGCCGCCAACGCCAAGTCCATTGGCTACGGCGACGCGAAGCAGTACCAGATCCGTGACGTGATGGAAACCATCATCCGCCGGTTTGACGACAGCGCCTTTGCCCTCAACGGCCAGGTCGGCTTCTGCGGCTGGCAGCGCACCGGCGGCAACCTGCTCGACACCGCCGCTTTCAAGTACTACCAGAACTCGGCGACCTAAGCCGACTCGGGTCCGGGCATCGCCTGGCCAATCGATCCGCCGTGCAGTTGCCTGCACGGCGGCCAACTTCCCTATTGGAGAGATTGATGAAATCCGTAATGCTGATCGCACTGGTGGCACTGACCACCGCCGCCGGCGCTTCCATCGCCAAAGACGCATCCTTCGAGGTGCCCCAGCCTGAGGCCGACGATCTGGTCGCAGCCGGCCAGGCCAAACCTGCCGACGCCGCCGGCGTCGGCAAAACCGAGCGGAAGGGCAAGGCGGCGACCTTCAGGGCGCGTGTGCTGACCGACTGCGCACACGGCAAGGCCAATGATGTGGTGACGGTCACCGCGGCCGAGCTGGACGCGGGCGAGTCCGGCGGCACGCTCGACGGCGCCAAGGCCGCCGTGGCGTATGCCATGTCGCTTGAGCAGAACAAGGCGTCGGAGTAACCCATGACGCTCCAGCTCCACACGGCCGCCGGCACGCTGCCGGTCAGCCTGGTCGAAGCCAAGCTGCACCTGCGGGTCGATGGCTCCGATGAGGACGCGCTGATCACGTCACTGATCGGCGCGGCCGTGCTGGATGCTGAGCAGCTCATGGGCAGGGCGCTCATGCCGCAGAAGTGGCTGCTGTCCCTGGATGCCTTCCCCGGCTCGGTGTGCGTACCGGGCCAAACCATCGACCTGCTGCGGCCTCCGATCACGGCGGTTGACTACATCAAGTACGTGAGCGCCGACGATGGCACGCTCACGACGCTCAGCCCGAGCGTTTACCAGCTGGCAAAGGCCAGCGACTACCTCGCCCGGGTTGCCCTCGCCTACGGCCAATCCTGGCCGAGTGCCCGCTCGCAGCTTGAGGCCGTGCAGGTCCTGTTCTCATGCGGCTATGCCGATGCGGCGAGTGTTCCCGAGCTGATCAAGGCCTGGATCAAGCTGCGCGTGGGCTCCCTCTTCGCGCACCGCGAGCAATGGACGGCTGGCGAGAAGATCGAGCGCAACGAGCATGTTGACTACATGCTGGACCGGTACCGCACATGGCTGCTCTGAAGGCCGGCTCGCTCAACCGCCGCGTCACGATCAAAGCGCAGGCAGCCGGGCAGGACGATATCGGCCAGCCGGTGCAGACGTGGTCCGACATCGCGCCGGTGTGGGCAAACGTCCGTTTCAAGAGCGGCTCAGAGGCCCTGCGCGGCGACAAGGAAACATCGGTCACCGCGGCCAGCATCCGCATTCGCCGGCGCACGGATGTGTCTGTGGCCATGCGCGTCTATGACGGCGCGGTGATCTATGAGATCAAGGCGGTGCTGCCCGACGAAGAGCGCCGCGACCGGCTGCACCTGGTGTGCGAGGTCATCAATGGCTGAGAGCATGTCCATCGGCTTCGATGCCTCCAGCGCCTACGCTGGCCTGGACGCGCTGCAGGAGGCCTCTGAGGCGGCCCTGCGGCCGGCGGCCCAGGCCGGCGCAGAGGATCTCTACTTCGAGACGCGGCTGCGCTGCCCCGAGTCCGACCACGCGCATTACTTCTATGGCCGCGACTCCAAGAAAACAGGGGTGAAGTACTACTTCGCGCCAGGCAACCTGCGCAACTCGCTGTACCAGGTGTTTTCCAAAGACAACAGCGGCAAGACGCGGGCGACGTATCACGTCGCATGGAACCACACAAAAGCGCCCTACGGCTTCATGGTCGAGTACGGCACCAGCTACGCGCCGGCGCACCCGTTCCTGCGGCCGGCGTTTGACAGCAGGGCGCCGGAGTCCCTCCAGATCGTGCGCAACGTGTACGTCGAGCGCATGAACGAAGCCATCAAGGCCCTCGCATCATGACCGTGGAAAAAGACCTCTTCGACGCGTTGACGGCGCTCACGTCAGGCCGCGTCTTCCCGGACGTGGCCAAGCCGGGAACCGCGACGCCCTACATCGTCTACCAGCGCGTCGGCGGCACCTCTCCGCAGTTCGTGGAGCGTGTGGTGCCGTCCAAGAAAAACGGCCGGTACCAGCTCTCGGTCTGGGCGACGGACCGCAAGACGGCCATCGCGCTGAGCCTCGATGTCGAGCGCGTGCTGACCGAGGCGCCGGCCTTCCAGGCGAAGCCGCTGGGCGCCGCCATTGATCTGTACGAAACAGATACCGAATTGCGGGGGTCGCGCCAAGACTTCAGTGTCTGGAGCGACCGCTAAGAACCAGGCCAGCCGGCCGACCCGAGCAAGCCGCGTGCAAACGTCTGCACGCGGCTTTTTGTTGCCCGACAGGGCGTTTTCAACTTTGAAAGGCAATCCAAATGACGATCCAAGTACCCAACGGCGCGGTGGTCTCCATCGCCAGCACTTACGGCGCAGCCAAGGTCATGTCGGCCATCACCAGCGCCAACCCGGCGGTGGCCACGCTGGCGCCTGCACACGGCATCGTGGTCAATGACATCCTGGAGGTGACCTCCGGCTGGAGCAAGCTGAACAGCCGCATCGCCAAGGCCAGCGTCGTCGCGACCAACGATGTCACGCTCGCTGGCATCAACGCGTCCTCGGTCACCGCCTATCCGGCCGGCGCCGGCGTTGGCACCGTGCGCGCGATCACCGCCTGGACCCAGCTGGCGCAGATCCTCAGCTCTGCGTCGGAAGGCGGCGACCAGCAGTTCCAGACCTACCAGTTCCTGGAAAGCGACAGCGAGTTCCGCATTCCGACCGTCAAGTCGGCGCAGGGTCTCAAGTTCAGCGTCGGTGACGATCCGGCAAGCGCCGGCCAGATCCTGGCGCAGGCGGCGAACGACGACAAGGTCGCGCGCGCAGTGCGTATCGCGCTGCCCGGCGGCGGCATGCTCTATTACAACGCCTTCATCACTGTGGGCCAGCCGACGCTCAATCAAAACGAGATCATGGCCGTCGAGGTGACGCTGTCGCTGATCGCTGCGGTCACGCGCTACTAAGCCATGGCTAAGCTGACTCTTACGGCGGCTGCCGTGTTCAAGGCGGTTGTCGAGGTGCCTCTGCATGGCGGCGCGACGGGCGACATCGAGTTCCAGTTCAAACACCGCAAGCGTGATGATCTGGACAAGTTCATCAAGGCCGCTGCGGTGCCGGGCCGCGACGAGGTCGAGACGATGCTTGAAATGGCGTCGGGCTGGGATCTCGAAGACCCGTTCAACCGTGAAAGCATCGAGACGCTGCTGCAGAACTACATCGCCGCTGGCGGCGTGGTCTTCAATCGCTATATCGAAGAGCACACGAAGGTCCGCGAAAAAAACTGAAGCAGGCGGCCGTCGCGCTCTGTACACCGCCCCCGGACGCCGCTGAAGCGGCGGTCTGGGGCCTCACGGTGGAGGAGGCGAGCGGGTCGCCTGTCGAAGTGCTGCCCGGCAACTTGGATGCGGTCAATGCGTTCATGGCCATGGCCACTCAGTGGCGAACGACAGGGTTCGGTGCTCGCACCGGCCTGGACTACGGCGTGCTGCCAACAGTACTCCGCCTGATAGACATTCCGCGCAGCGCCTGGGCTGACGTCTTCGATGACCTTCGCGTCATGGAAGACGCCGGCCTGGCGCACATGCACAAGAAAAAGACCTGAGTAAACCCACATGTCCGCAGACCTGAAAGCGCAGTTGCAGATCTCGGCCGACGCCTCTGGCGTCGAGTCCGGTGTCGTCAAGGCGAAGAAGTCACTGGCTGACCTGGGCGCGACCGCGGCCGCGACGGGCAAGCAGGCGTCCGAGGGGATCGACACGATCGGGAAAAGCAGCGACACCGCTGCCGTGAAGGTCGACAAGAACACGCGCGCCCTGGTCGGCTCGATCCAGCGCACCACGGCGGCGCTGGAGGCGGGTGGCCGCGGGACCGCCGGCTACTACGAGGCGATCGCAAAGCAGCGCGGCGTCGACACCGAGGCGCTCCGCCCGTACTTGGACCAGCTTGAGGCGGTGTCCATCAAGCAGCGGGCAACCGCCCAGACGGCGGCTGTCGTTGCGCCTGCAATCGCGCAGGTGGGCATGTCCGCGCGAGCCACCGCTGCCGCCATGCGCGGCGTGCCGGCACAGTTCACCGATATCGTCACCAGTTTGCAAGGCGGTCAAGCGCCGATCACTGTGTTCCTGCAACAAGGCGGGCAGTTGAAAGACATGTTCGGCGGCATTGGCCCGGCTGCGCGCGCCCTCGGCGGCTACCTCATGGGGTTGATCTCGCCGCTGACATTGGTGGCCGCTGCGGTCGCGGTAGTCGGCCTCGCCTACTATCAGGGCAGCAAAGAAGCTGATGCGTTCACCCGCGCGATGATCCTTTCGGGGAATGCCGCCGGCACAACGTCAAGCCAACTCTCTGACATGGCGCGAAGCTTGGGTGAGCAAGCAGGCTTTACCCAGCGCCAGGCCGCAGCTGCTGTCGCGGCCATAACCCAGACTGGTGCGGTTGGCCAGGAGCAACTGCAGCGGTTTGCCGAGGTTGCCCTGAATGTGGAGAAAGCCACTGGTCAATCGATCGCCAAGACGGCAGAAATTTTTACCGAGCTGGAGCGTGCGCCACTTGCGGCTTCCATAAAGCTGAATGAGCAGATCCATTTCCTGACAGCTGCGAGCTATGAGCACATCAAGGCGCTGACCGAGCAGGGTAGGGCAACGGACGCGGCCCGGGCCGCGCAAGGCGCCTACGCGGACGTCATGGCAACTCGTTCGAAGCAGATCACCGAGAACCTCGGCGCTGTTCAGATCAGCTGGAACGCCATCGCGAAGGCTGCCTCAAAAGCATGGGACGCGATGCTCAACGTAGGCCGGTCGCAGTCCGGATCTGAGCAGCTCGACTCGCTCAAAAAGCAGCTTGCCGATCGCGAGCAGCGCGGCCCACTCAACGCCGGTACAGCGGATGCGTTCGCCAAGGGCAATGCGGCGTTGCGCGCCCAGATCGGGCTGTTGGAGCGCCTGAATGGCGAGCAAGGCAAGACCGCGAAGGCGGAGGGGGAGCGTGCGCGCAACACTGAACTGCTCATCGCGTTTGAAAAGGACGGCGACGAATTCAAGACCAAGGCCGCAAAGCGCGACGAGGCGATCCGCAAGGCGACGATCGAGGGCCAGGCCCTGATCGCGGCCGGCCTGCTCAAGCAAGCGGATCTCAACTCGCGCATCGCCGATATCAAGAAAAAGTATGAGGACAAGGGCGCCGTCAGCACGGCCAAGCGCCTCGATAAGTCCCAGCTCGGCCTGGACATCGAGACCATCAAGGCCGCCAGCGACCAGCTGCTGAACACCTACACGAACGCCGAAAAGATAGTCGAGTCGGTGCGCGCTGCCGGCCTGCTCAGTGATTCCGAGTACTACGCCTCAAAGCTGGCGTTTCTCAACCTGGAGTCCGATGCCAAGAAAAGCGCGCTGCAGCAGGAGATCGCGCGCCTGGAGCAAGAAAAGCTCACCGGCGCCGACGCACTGGACAACGCCAAGAAAATCGCCGACGCAAAGGCGAAGCTGGCGATCGTCGGCGCCGACGCCACTGCGAAACAGGAGATCCTGCTCAATCAGCAGGAGGCCGCTGCCAAGCGCCTGGGCCTCGCCTACCTGTCGGCCCGTCAGGCTGCGCAGGAGTACTACGACGGCCTGGAGCGCCAGCAGAACCGCGACCTGGCCGGCATCGGCCAAGGCAACCGCACACGCAATCTGAATGCGGGCCTGAACCAGATCGATGACCGCTACACGTCGCAGCGCCGTGAGCTGGAGAATCAAAAGGCCCAGCTGGAGCTGGAAGGCAAGTTCACGGTCGATGCGAAAGCCCAGTACGAACAGCGGCTAGGGATCATCGCGGAATTTCAAACGCGCTCGCTGGCGTCTTACACCGAGTACTACGCGCGCCTGGTTGAAAGCCAGAGCAACTGGTCACTCGGCGCCGGCGAGGCTCTGCGCAACTACTTCGATGAATCGCAGAACGTGTTTGCGATGGCGGAGAAGGCTGTCACGAATGCGTTCCGCGGGATGGAGGATGCGCTGGTCCAGTTTGTGACTACGGGTAAGTTGAGCGTCACCGGGCTGGTGAATTCGATCATCGCGGATCTTGCGCGGATCGCGGTGCAGAAGTACATCACCGGCCCGCTGTCGCAGGGCCTGCTCGGTGTCCTTGAAGGCGTCTTCGGTAGCGGGCCTGAGGCGCTGCTTGCTGGCGCCAGCGGCTTCGGTGACTACAACTCCACTGCCGCACTCGCTGGTGCCCGGGCCGAGGGTGGGCCAGTACAGCGTGGCCGCCCCTACCTGGTCGGCGAGTTGGGCCGCGAAGTATTCGTTCCGTCGGAGTCTGGTCGCGTCGTTGCGAACGATGAGCTGGGCGGCAATATCACCATCGTCCAGAACCTGACGCTGGGCGATGTGGCCAGCATGGAGCAGGTGCGCGGCGAGCTGCGGGCCAGCGAGGCGCGCATTGTTCACGCTGTGCGCCGGCGGGAGACGTACTCATGAGCCTCATTGGTACGTGGCCAACCGCGCTGCGCCCGACATCCTGCAAGTTGACGCCAAAGGCAAACCAGCGGGTCAATGCTTCGGCAGACGACATGAGTGAGCAGGCCATTGACATGTTCAATGACCGTTGGCTTCTGGAAGTTGTGTTGCCCGTCCGGACTCAGGAGCAGGGTGCTGCCGTCGAAGCGTTTGACGCGTCGTTCCGGGAGCAGACAAACTGGATCGCGGCGTGGCATTTCATGCGCCCGGTACCGCGCGGCACCATGCGCGGATCTCCGACCTTGTCGGCATCGGTGCTGCAGGGGGCGGGCGTCATCCCAATCCAGACCACTGCCGGCGCGACTCTGCTGGCCGGCGACATGATAGGTTTGCCTGGCAGTTTGCTCCTGATGGTCCAGGACGACGTCACGGCAGACGGCGCTGGCCTGATGTCGGTCAACATCGTTAATCGGCTGCGAGTCGCCCAGGCTGGCGGCGTGGCAGTCGCCTGGAACAAGCCGACGGCGAACTTCCGCAAGCTGTCCAGCAGTGGCGTGGGCTACAAGCCGGGTTATGCGGATGAGCTTTCGCTGCGCTTTGGGGAGAAGATCTGATGCGCATCCTCTCCCCGACCGTTGAAAATGCGCTTGCCTCCGGCAAGGCCGCGTTTGTGCAGTTCATCAAGCTCGCATGGCCGAGCGGCACGCAGGGGTTCAACGCTGGCACGTGGACCATTCCGTACGGAGGCGTTGACTACCGTGGCGCGGCCGGGCTGGGCGCCGTCGCGGCCGTGGTGGACAAGCCGGGTGAGCTGCAGGGCATGGAGTTTGAGATCGGCGGGGTAGACGACGCGCTGATGGCCCTGGCCCTGGACGATGCCGACCAGGTTCAGGATGCGCCTATCAATGTGTTCACGGCCATCATGGACGGCGGCACGCTGCAGATCCTCGATGTTCAGCCGGATTGGGCTGGTTACGGCGACACGATGATCATCGTCGAAGACGGCGTGCAGTCGTCTGTACGGTTGACGGCTGAGCATAAAGGCGTGGATCTCTTGCGCGGTAACCCGAGCAGCTACAGCGATGCTGACCAGCAGGTGCTCCACCCGGGCGACCGCTGCTTCGAATACGTGGTCGATCAGGCCGACAAGCCTGTCGTCTGGCCGGAAAGGGCCTGGTACTTCAAATGAGGTTGCATGACTGGCAGCTCCGCTTCGAGAAATTCGCAGCGGAGCGCGAAGCCATGCCCTTCGCCTGGGGTGTGAACGACTGCGCGACCTTCGCTGCGGCTGCGGTGGAGGCCCTGACTGGCGTGCGCCATTTGCCGCATCTGCGCGGCCTGTTGACGGCGCGGGAAGCGATCAAGGCGCAGCGTGTGCATGGTGGGCTGGAATCCATCGCCACGCAGGCATTGGGTGCGCCCATTGCCGCGTTGATGGCCGGCGTCGGCGACGTGGTTCTGATTCGAGTCGGCAAGCGGTTGGCGCTGGGCGTTTGCAATGGCTCTGTCGTGCTGGGGCCGGGGCCTCGGGGAATGGTTGCGGCGGGAATTCAAGACGCTGTCATGGCGTGGAGGGTGGGCTGATGCCAACCTTTCTCGCGGCGGTGATCGCGGCCGCAATTCCGGCTACCACTGCAATCGCCTTCGCCGGATTGACGTGGGCGGCGGTGATTGCCAATGGTGCGTTGCTCATTGGGGGTCTGGTGCTCAGCTCCAGCCAGCGCAAGAAGGCGAAAGAGCAGGCGCGCGAGCAGGCGAACGCAGCACAGGTGGACCGTTTCGCGACAGTCGTCTCCAGCGTGATGACGCGCGAGCTGGTGTTGGGGCGCGTGCGCAAAGGCGGGTCGGTGTTTTTTCGCGGTTCAACCGGGGAGTACAAATCCACCTTTCTGATGGGGCAGGCGCTGGCCGGGCACCTCTGCGACGGCATCGAGCAGGTCTACCTCGGCGACCAGGCGGTGACGCTCGATGGCGAGGGGAACGTCCTGGATGAGCCCTACAACCAAATGCGCAAGGTCCCGACCTCGAAGCCGTGGCCGGGATTTGATTTGTCGGTTGAGCTGGACTATGACCCGGTCCCCGGAAGTGTTGGTGTCTGGATCGTGGCTGCGCCTGACAGCGGCAACAGCGACATGCCCATTTCGTTCTCGCTGAGTGGGCGGACCGTCACCATCACAGAGGACCCGGCCGTCCTGATCAATGGGCCTGTGGTTCTGTATCAGCGCTATGAGACGAACAGCATGGTTCGGGTCTGGTGGGAATTGGGCGACCCGAACGCGCCGGCTGACGCCCGGGCCATGGAGTTGTTCCCTTCGCTATGGACCGCTGCCCACCGTGGAATCGGCGTGGCCAAGCTGTGGACGGAGTTCAAATACAACGAGAACGCTTTCCCGAACGGCCTGCCACTGGTGACTGTGCGCATGCGAGGTGCGCACGTCTACGACCCGCGCACGAGCCTGACCGTGTTCAGCGAGAACCCGGCGCTGCATCTGCGTCACGTGTATCAACACGCAAGCTTCGGGAAGGCCTCTGCGACGGCAGCGGAAGACGCCCGCGTGATTGCTGCGGCAAACGCGTGCGATACCAGCACCAACTACGTCGTCAGCGGCGTAACGACCACCAGGGCGCTCTATACCTCGGCCATCGTTGCACCGTACGGCGCGGCCGCACGGGACTTGTTTGACGATCTGGCTCAGGCCATGGGGGGTCTGTGGGCCTACGCCGGCGGCGAGCTGTACATGCGTGCAGGCGTCTTTACGGCTTCGGTGCGAAGCTTCACCGGCGCGGACTTTGCGGTGATCACGCGCACGGGCGAATCCGAGAGGCAAAACCCGATCTCGATCACGCCGCACCGTGAGCGTGCGCGTAAGGTCAACACCGTCGATCTTCGGATCTGGGACGCGGCGCAAGACTACAAGATGGCGCCGATCACGCCGGTGAGCAGTCCAGCCCTGGTGGCAAGAGACGGCGGCAAGGCGTTGACGGATGGCGAGATGGTGTTGCCGGCGGTGACCTTCGCGCCCCAGGCCCAGCACATTGCAGGCATTCTGCTGCGCGACGGCCGCGATCCGATGATCGTGCGTTTGCCCTTCAAGCTTCGTGCCTATGCCATTGAGGTCTTTGACACGATCTCGCTGACGCGGCCACGTAATGGCTGGGTCAGCAAGCTGTTCATGGTTATGGCCCGGGAGTGGGATGCGTCCAACGGTGTTGTCTGGCTCACGCTCAAGGAAACCACGGCGGCGATCTTCACGCCTGATGCAGCGTTTCTGCCGCAGGGCTATGCAAGCAACTCGGCGCTGCCGAAGCCGTGGGACATTCATCCCCCCGTGCTCTCTGCGTCGCGGATCTACAGTGGCACCAACGAGCTGGTGCCTCAGGCTGGTGGCGGCTGGTTGGAAGTCGTCAGGGTGACATGGGATGCGCTGCTCGACCAAAGCATTGTCCGCGCTGGCCAGATCGAAATTGAATGGGTGAGGGTGGGCAGCAGCGGCGGGGCGATTGTCTCTGTGGAAGGCGCCGCCACCGAGGTGCGGCTCATAGGGCCGACTGGAGGAACGGCCATCCTGGTTCGTGCTCGCAGCCGGAACAGTGTTGCAGTGAGCGACTGGAGTGTGCAGGTCAGTCACCCTGTGCTTGGCAAGACGCAAGCGCCGTCAGACGTCATGGGTGTATCGGCCGCGCAGGACCGGGTCTTCTTCAATCTTGTGAGCGATAAGGACGTGGTAGCGGGGGGTGGGTATGAAGTGCGGGCGGTGCCTGGCGATGTGGGGCAGTGGGCGCTGGGAACGCCGCTGCAGCAAGGTCTGACGTCGGCGTCTCCATTCTTTTACCCGCAGCCGCTGTACGGCATCCAGACCGTCATGGTCGCTGCGGTTGACAGCAGCGGCAACGCGGGAGTTCACGGCAGTAGCACCGTTGATTTCGGCACGCCGGACTTGCTGAACATTGTCGACGCGTATGACTTCCGCGCCGCTGATTGGCCGGGCTTCATTGCCAACGGCACGATCTCTGCAGGCGACATCGTGGCCGACGCGAACCCGGCCGTGGACTTCTGGGCTATTGGCGGCGAAGACTTCTGGGTGCGCGACAACGCGGCTGATTTTTGGGGCGGCGACGACTACCTGCCCATGACCTACCAGTTCACCTACGTGCCTCCGTACAGCGGAGGCACGCTCACGCTGGAACGTGAGGCGGTTGGCAGCCGCATCACTTTGCAGTACCGCATTGACGGCGGAACGCTCGGTGATTTTTGGGTTGGGCCCGCCGGCGATCCGCTGGACTTCTGGGGTGGAACGGATGACTTCTGGGGTGGCTATGAGGCTTGGGCGACCTGGCCCGAGGCCGTTACAACGGTAGCTGCACGCGGCATTACCTGGCTGTTGACGGTTGATGGCGGACCACAGCAGGGCGGTGTCCAGCTTGGGATTGCCAGTCTCTCGATGCTCGATGCACCGCAGCGCTTCACGGCCATCGCCGTTGCGCCTGGCGGCACTTATTGTGACCCTGCCCTGGGGACGCCGCCGCGCGAGTGGATCACCCTTGAAACGGCCCAGGTCACACCGAAGAACGAACCCGGCAGCACCGCCGTGACAGGGCGTGTCCTTTCCTACGACCTCGCGCTCGGCCCGCGAATCGAGCTTCTAGACGCCACGGGGACGCCGACCTCGGGCGTGGCCATCGTCAACATCATCGGCACTTCTGAAAGTTAAGCATGGCATTTCCACTGATCGCAGATCTCTTCCCGGGTGGTTCGCTTGCGCCCGCGACATCCAAATCGAAGTTTCAAGACTGGTTGTCGGCAACGTTGCTGTTGCTGGGCGACGGTGCTTCCACCAAGAATGCTCGCGCTGCGCTGGGTGTTGGCGCCATCAACTTTCGCAACAGGCTCGTCAACGGCGGTTTCGGTATCGACCAGGCAAACGCCGGCGCGGCCGTTAGCATCAGCACCACCACCCGCACCTATGGCCCGGACCAGTGGTATGCGGCTGGCACGGCCGCAGCCGGCGTGTTCACCCTCACGCGCCAGGCCGACGCTGTGCGCCCCGGCAAGTTCCGGCTCAAGGTCAGTGTCACCACTGCAGATGCGTCCATTGCGGCCGGTGACCGCTACTACTTCGGTCAGGCCATTGAAGGCAACGACGTCGCCGACTGGAATCTCGGCACATCCATTGCCGAGGCCGTCACTGTCAGCTTTGAAATCGAGAGTGAAGTCACCGGCACCTATGGCATCCGCGTCACAAACGCCGCACTCAACCGGTCATATGTCGGAACGTTCGCCGTCAGCGCTGCGAACACCCGCGAGACGAAGCACGTCACGCTAACGTTGGACAACACTGGCACCTGGGCCATCGGCACCAACGTCGGCATGCATGTGGACATCTGCCTCGCGGCCGGCGCCACCTACCAGACCACAGCGGGTGCCTGGGCTGCAGGCAATTTCCACACCACCAGCGGCCAGACGAACTTCATGGCCACCATCGGCAACGACATGTACTTTGCCGACATGCAGATCGAGACGGGCTCGATCGCGGCTCGCGTGGTGGAGAACGTACCGTATGCGCTGGAGCTTGCTCGATGCCAGCGCTTCTACGCCAAAAGCTACAACCAGGGTGTCGTCCCGGGCGCGGTATCGCGCCTGGGTGAACTTTCATTCGCCAGCACCACCACCGTCCTGAGTGCCGGCACCACGAATAACTTTTGTGTCCGTTTTCCCGCTGCGATGCGAACCGCACCGACGGTGTCGCTTTATGACTCGATCAACGGCGGGAGTGCAGGAAACATTGCTGTCGGCGGCGTCAGCTCGGCCGCATCGGCAACGGCGTCGCAGCTCGGGGAGTGCGGATTCGGCGCCATCACCAACAACAGTGGAGGTTCGTGGACTGCCACGTTCTCCGGCAATTTGCATTACGTAGCGAACGCGAGGCTCTAACCATGACATATCAACTTGATGGGCACGGCGGTGTACTTCTTGACGGCGCCTGCATTCCTCCAATGGAAGGCAACGCAATGTACGCGGCTTACCTGGCCTGGGTGGACGATGGCAACACGCCTGAGCCGGCCGCCGGCGCGTCGCCAGCTGAACTTGACGCGCGGGCACGCGCAGAGGTGCTGCCCATCCGTCAGCTCGCCCTGGATGTGCTCACCGGCCTGGGCTTTGAATGCTTGGCCACTGGCCACACCGCCGGTGCATCCCTTTGTGTAGCGGCGCGGCTTGCGGTCAAGGACATGGGGACGCTCGACCTGTCGGGCTGCGCTGACTATGAGGCCAGGCGCGCGGCATACAAGGCAGCTTGGGCCGTCATCAGCGCCACCTTCGCGCCGTACCCGGAACTGCGGCTCCAGTTCAACAAGGCGCTGAAATGATTGCCGCCCTCATCCTCCTGGCGCCATTCATCCTGCTTGCGCTCTACACCGTTTGCGTCCAGACCGAGCGCGGCGGCGCCTGGCGCGTGCTGCTGCCTGTGGCCTGGGTTGCCCTCGTTCTGGATGTGGTACTCAACTTCCTGCACTTCGCTGCGCTCTTCTGGGACTGGCCACAGCGTGGCGAGTGGACGCTCTCTAAGCGCCTCACGCGCCTGAACAAAGACCCGGGCTGGCGTGGCCACCTGGCGCGCCCCATCACCCGCCTGCTCGACTGGCTCGCGCCGTCTGGCCAGCACATCAAAACTTAACCGGGAGAGGGAAATGCCAGAACCGATATCCGCCGGCGCTGCAACGCTGGTGGTTGCGGGCGCAGCTGTGCCCGTCTTGACCATCTGGGGAGTATCCCTGGGCCTGCGTGCAGATGTGCTGCTCGCTGGATTCATGGGGGCAGTCGCCGCGATCGCGCTCCTCAACACTGTGCCATCGACCGGCGATACCTGGGTCGAATTGCTGCGCACCACTGCCCGGCGAATCGGCGTTGCGCTTGCCGGCTCGGTCACGGCCGGCTACCTCGCGCCCGCCTTCATGCCCGAGAGCATCAGCGTGCCAAGCCTGTTGGGCTGCGCTTTCGTCGTCGGTGCCGGCGCACAGAAAGCCTTGAACATGGCCATCGACCGATGGGTGGCCAACAAAGGAGGGGGCAAGTAATGAACCCGAACGACGTGCTTCATTTCGTCTCGCCAGCGACGCTGCAGGCCGCCCACTGGCTGTGTGGCCTCATCGTCCTCGCCGAGGCCTTGAACAAGCTGGAACGAACCGCTGCCTTTGCTGGCGGGATCGGCTGGCGCCTGCGCATCGCAACGTGGCTGAAGATAGTCGCGTGGATCTTGCTGGCCGTGGGCGCTGCCGGCGCCCTGGTCACGCCGCTTCTGCATCTGGAACGGCCAACCCTGCAAGACGTTGCGGTGATGATGGGCTTTGCCATCCTGATCGTTCGCTCAAGACTGAAGGAGGTGCCACATGCGCCCGTTGAAGTCTGAAAGCGAATGGCGCGAGATCCTCATCCGCTGCGGGGTCAAGATCATCACGGCCACGATCATGGCGCCGGTGTGGGCCGACACGGTGAAGGAAGGCAGCTTCAGCCAAGGCGTCGAGGAGATCGACGACTTCCTGGGCCAGGTGCTGCATGAGAGCGCCGGCTTGACGCAGTTCAGCGAGAACCTGAACTACAGCGCCGAACGCCTGGTGCAAGTGTGGCCAGGCCGCTTCCCGACGCTGGCCGATGCGCGGCCGTATGCGCTCAACCCCGAGGCGCTGGCCAACCGCGTGTATGGCGGGCGCATGGGAAACGTCGAGCTGGGCGATGGCTGGCGCTTTCGCGGCCGTGGGCCGATCCAGCTGACCGGCCGCGCCAACTACGCGGCCGTGGGCGATCTGATCGGCCAGGACCTGGTCACCTTGCCGGAGCTGATGGAGCAGCCGCGCTACGCCCTGGAAGCCACCATCGCGTGGTGGGAGGATCGGATACCCGACAGCATGCTCGGCGACCCGGAGCGGGTCACGAAGCGCGTCAATGGCGGGTTGATCGGCCTGGCCGACCGTGAGACGCTGTCGCGCCTTGCGCAGGAGGCCTTCGCATGATCCCGCTCCCAAGCCCGTGGCTGCTGCTGGCGGCTGTCCTGGCCATCGGCGGGGCCTACGTCGCCGGCAAGGTCGAAGGCGACGACGAAGGCTCGGCCCGGGTGCAGCAAGCTTGGGACCGCAGCGACAAGCTGGCCAGCGACACGCGTGCCCGCCGGATCGAGGCCAACCGCACGAAGGAGCAGGGCCTGCAGGCCAATGCCGACAACGAAAGGGAAAAGCAATATGCTGAAACGAAACGCCTGGCCGCTGGCCTTGACGCTGCTCTGCGCGAGCTGCAGCACCGTCCCGCGCGTCCCAGTGGACTCAAGCCCAGTGATGTGCCCCAGGTTGCCGGCGTTGCCGGCGACGTCCGAGGATGCACAGGAGCTGATCTCTACCGAGACGATGCAGGATTTCTTGCGCGGTACTCTCACGCTGCGCGGGTCATCCTCGCTGAGCGAGACACCTGCCGGCGCCTCTACAACGAGGCCCGCGAGAAACTGAGCGAGCCGGTGCAATGACGGCCGTGCAAACGTCTGCACTGGCTGGCGCGCGCGAAGTGCGGACGGTCGACGTCGACCATCTGCTGGCCCGCCTGGAGGCGCTCAAGGCTCGCCAGTTGGCCGGTGGCTTCGTCAGCCATGCCCACGGCGTGCGCAAGTCCATCGAGCTGATCAAGCGCGACCTGCAGGGCCGGGACGCGCTGCAGCCGGTGCCGACCGACTTCGGGAGGATTGCGAACGAGTGCCCTTAAAGACAGGGCGACCGGGCCAGGTGCGCGAACACCTGGCCCGGCCGCCAATTCACAACGTAGCTGTGAGCCAGCCAAGGCCCTGCCACCTCCCGGGAGGCAGAGCGAGTGTAACAACCTCACCCCTGGACCCCTCACATGGCATCGCCAATCATTCCCTGGCTGGGCGGCAAACGCCGCCTGGCTGACATCCTCATCCCGCGATTTCCCCCGCACACCTGTTACGTCGAGGTGTTCGCCGGCGGCGCGGCCTTGTACTTCCTTCGGCAGCCGGCCGACGTCGAAGTGATCAACGACGTAAACGGTGACGTGGTGAACCTTTACCGCGTGGTGCAGAACCACCTCGAAGAGTTCGTTCGTCAGTTCAAATGGGCGCTGAGCAGCCGTGAGCTGTTCAAGTGGCTGCAGGAAACGCCGTCACAGACGCTGACGGACATTCAACGCGCTGCGCGGTTCTATTACCTGCAGCACCAGGCCTTCGGTGGCCGCGTCCAGGGCCAGAGCTGGGGCACGGCCACCACGGCGCCGGCGGTCAACCTGCTGCGCATCGAGGAGCAGCTCAGCGCGGCGCACCTGCGGCTGGCCAGCGCCTACATCGAGCGGCTGGACTGGAAGGAATGCGTCAAGCGTTATGACCGGCCGCATAGCTTTTTCTACATGGACCCTCCCTACTGGGAGACCGAGGGCTACGGGGTGCCGTTCGCTTGGGCCGAGTACGAGGCCATGGCCGCGGCGATGCGTGAGCTGAAGGGCAAGGCCATGGTGAGCATCAACGATCACCCGGCCATCCGGGAATGCTTTGCCGGCTTCCACATCACCGAGGTGCCCATCAAGTACACGGTGGGCGGCGGCGAGGGCGTCGACCGGATGGAGCTGATTGTCTGCAGCTGGGACGTTGCGGCCGAGCCTGCAGGACTGTTTTGAAGGGCGTGCAGACGTCCGAACGAGATCCCGTTATGCAAGGGCCTTCGCTGGTAGCGCGGCATCAATCCAAAGGAAAACCATGTCTTACTCATTCAATGTTCGCGGCACCACGAAAGCGATCGCTAAGCAGCTCATCGCGACCGCCCTCGCCGGCGTCGTGGCGCAACAGCCCGTGCACGCGGCCGACGTGAAGCCGGCCCAGGCGGCTGCCGATGCGCAGATCGATCTCCTGCAAAACGATGAAAGCAAGGACGTGGTCGTGTACGTCAGCGGCTCGCTCGGCTGGAACGGCCCGATGGAAGACGCCAACTTCAGCAGTGCCAACGTCAGCGTCAATGCTGGCCTGCAGCCGCGGGAAGCAGCTGCTGCGCAATAAACAACTTCGCAGTTGTCTCCCGTCCGGTTACGCGGGGTTCCGGACGTTTAGCCCACCGGCCTTCGGGTTGGTGGGCGTTTTTTCGTTTTGAGGCCTGCGCTAGCGCGACGTCGGCGCATCAGATGGACTGGGCCGCCACTCGGCGGCCGAAGCGCGTCAAAGGACGCTCCACGAGAACGTAGACAACAGTCGCCACGATGATAGAAAGCGCCGCGATGGCCAGAAAAAAAACTATCTCCAAGCCGAAGTAGTACGGCCAGAGATTGGTGACCTTGTAGACGAAGACTTTCCAAAATGCCTGACCAAGCGTGTAGTGAAACAGGTACAGGCTGAACGAGATCTTTCCGATGAAGCGGAGTGTGGCTAGACCCAATGCTTTGTCGATTGGCGCCACGCGCCCATAGACGACGAGGGACACGATGATGAATGTGGGGATCACCTGGGCGGCCAGGTACGACAGTTCGAGGAAATATGGGCCAGGCACCCGGGGGCCGAAAATCCAGAGCTGCGGCATGAAGCCGTACATCAGGAAGGCGCCGACGAACCACACGCCCTTGGCGCGAAGCTGGGCCAGACGAGGGCCGTGATCGTGTACCAGCAGTCCAACATAAAAGAAAACGAGATACCCGATATAGGGGCGATCCTGGTTGAACAGCAGCAGCGCGAATAGCGCTAGAAATAGCGCCGCGCGCCCGACCAAAGACGCCCGGCGGTGGGCGTACAGCAATAACGGGAACAGTAAGCTGCACACGACTTCGGCCACAACGCTCCAAGTCACGAGGTTGATGTGCGTATCTTGCAACGTCAAGTTGTTGAACAGTGCTGCAGGCGTCGGTGCGACATCCATTTGAAACGCGCGGATAAGCAGGTAGGAGAAGAAGATGGAAAGCCAGAACGCCGGCATTATGCGAAACAACCGCCTCACGACGAATGCAAGATATTTGTGGACGCCCAAGCCAGGCTGCCCGTCCCACTGCAACATCAATACGTAGCCGCTCAGGACGAAGAAAAGCAGCACTGCGGAACGGCCATTCAGCAGGCCGTGCGTGACCCAATGCAATATGTCCTGAATCTGGATTGGCGGACTGAAGATGCCAACCCTCAGGCCTGATAGCGGCACGATCGCATGCTCCGCGACCACGCACATCGCCGCGACACCGCGCAACGCCTCCAGTTGCGGGATGAACCCTCCGGATTCTTTTTGTTCTGTCACGGGCGTGATGGTAGCCGATACGGTTTCAGACGCATCGGTGGTTGTCTCCTCATGGTCGGAAGGCCGAGATTCACTTCACCCCGCATCGTAAATTTGTAGGCATCGCTGTAGGCATCGAAGCTAGAAAATGAAGCGGTGCTGCGCCAGTGCTTGATTGGCGGCGTCCACCCTCTCCGCCAGGGACCCATCCAACCAGGTCCAAAGACATCTTCCCCAGCAGCAAAAAGCCTTGATTTATCAAGGCTTTTTGTCTTTTTGGGTTCAAGGACGTCCAATGCAATCCAGACCCAGATGGGGGTACGAGAAGGGGTATGAAGGCAAGCCTTATCGGGGTATCTTCCTCGACTTCAAGGACCCCAGAAAATGTCTCAAGTAATCTCTCCAATCCTCAGAACCCGCCAACGCAGCGGGCACCTCACTGACCTGCAACTCAAGAACCTCGACACGCGTGAGAAGCCATACAAGGTAGCCGATGGCAATTCTCTCTATGTGCTTGTGTCGCCGACCGGTCTGCGAGCCTGGCGCTGGAAATATCATTTCGGTGGAAAGGAAAAGTTGTTGGTGTTGGGCACATACCCCGAAGTCAGCCTTTCTGACGCGCGCGCAGCGCGCGACCAGGCGCGGCTAAAGGTCAGATCGGGCATAGATCCTTCGGAGGAACGCAAAGATGCCAAGCTCGCGCTGTTGGTCGCTCAAGAGACGTCGTTTGAGGCGGTCGCCAAGGCTTGGCACAAAGTCTGGAGTGTGGGGAAACATGAGCGATATGCAGAAGACGTTTTGAGTCGCCTGGAGCGCAATGTTTTCCCTCGGATTGGCCACAAAGAAATTGATAGCATCGAAGCCAAAGATGTCGTCCGCATGATGGAGCATGTTCAAGGGCGCGGCGCAACAGACATTGCGCTCAGGGCTCGGAACACATGCAGTCAGATATTTCGATTCGCAGTGACCCGAGGTTTGACGTCCCGTAACCCCGCCAGCGCATTTTTGCCCTCTGACGTTTTGCCACAGCGAAGGGTTGAGAACCACGCAAGAGTTGACGAAAGTGAGCTCCCGGCTCTTATGCGAAGCATCGAAGCCTATCGCGGAACCCCTCTCACCCGGTTCGCCATGAAGCTGTTGGCACTTACTTTTGTCCGCACATCCGAGTTGATTGAAGCAAGGTGGGAGGAGTTTGATTTTGACAAGGCAGAGTGGCGCATTCCAGCAGAGCGCATGAAGATGAAGCGAGCGCACATCGTTCCGCTTGCGCCTCAGGCGATTGAATTGCTTAAGACACTAAAGCTAGTCTCTGGAGATTCGAGGCTTCTCTTCCCAGGCGACCGTGATGCAGATAGGCCGATGAGCAACAACACCATTCTCAAAGCTTTAGAGCGGATGGGATACAAAGGAAAGATGACAGGCCACGGTTTCCGTGGTTTGGCCTCTACAGCGCTTTACGAGCGACAGTTTCCGTCCGACCATATCGAGTTACAGTTGGCTCATGTGCGCGGTAAGATTCGTGGTGCTTATGATCACAGCCAGCAGTTGGTTCATCGGAGAAAGATGATGGAGTTCTGGGCGAATCATCTGTCTAGTGCTGTGCGTGACGAGAAAGTCAGCCGGACAACAAGTTGAAAATTCAGATGCTGGTAGTTCGACTACATGCCAAGTCAACGATTATTGCCACTGAAAGTTCTTGTATGTTCGGCGGCGCAACTAGGTGCGTCAGTTTGCCCCTTGGGGGCGGCCATCGGCAAGGCTAAAAAAGTTTGCAAAGCGGGCAGGCACGGCGCCGAGCAGTCGCTCAGTGTCGAACCAAGATTCTCTCTCGGTGAGCGTGGCTCAGTGTCCAACACCAAAGGCGACCGCGAGAGCATTTCTCATCCTAGCTCCCTATGGGAGGACAGCGCGGAGCCATCCCTCCTGTTTGCGCCCAAGCGTGTCTTACTGACGCGCGGGCCGAAAGACAAGCGCGTGCACTTCAACTACCTGAAATCGACCGACAGCCGGTAGGCTGATGAGAAGGCCGAGCGCGGCTACAGGGTCTACTACGCAAGCGACGTCTCAACCTTTTGGATCGCGCGCGGCCCCGCGAGATGACGGCCTGTCGGCAGCCATCGCTGCCGACAGTTATCCAGCTAGCACTTGTGGGTTGCCACCTCGTGCGAAGCGAGTTGGCATAGTGCCTCCACTTGAGCGGGCTTCTGTCCGGGCTTGCCGAGGACGGGCGCGCCGTTCCCGGTCAGCACCCAGTGCAGATTGGGCACGGCCAGCCCTCGAACGTCCAATACCCCGAGCCTTGCCAGCGTTTCGCTATCGAGGAACGTCTTTCCTTCGCGGACACGACTCAGCGTCGATGCATTGGCGTGGCCAAGCTCGCGGCCAATGGCCGCCTCGCTCTGGTCAACCAGCGACAGCAGTGCAGTGACCCGCGAGCATTGCTCGCGCAGCAGATTCTGGTTGCGCTTTTGCCGTCCCATATTTTGACATTATCATGATTTAGATGATAATATCAATGAAACTTCCGGAGGCCTCCATGGATGAAATCCGTTTCTATAGGGCAAGTGACGAGACGTTTGGCTGCTTCAGCAATCTGTACAGGCGGCCGGTGGAGTTCGAAGACGAAGTTTTTGACACCGCCGAACACGCATACCAGGCGGGCAAGGCTCGCAAACCGGAAGTGCGCCAGTGGGTCTTGTCCGCTCCGAGCCCGGCCCTGGTGGCCATGGCGGCCCACGGACTCTATTGGTGGGACATCCGCTCCGACTGGTCCAAGATCAAGTTCGACCGGATGCGCCAGGTGCTGAAAGCCAAGTTCACTCAGCACGAGGACTTGCAGGAGATTCTTCTGAGCACTGGAAACCTGCGCCTAGTTGAGAGCGCGACGGTCGACAACCCGGTGAACCGGCTCTGGGGCGAGGTGAAGGGCCAGGGCAAGAACATGCTCGGCCAGATGTTGATGGAGCTTCGCACCCAGCTGCAACTGGAGGCCGCCGCCGCGGTTAAGCCGCGCGGCCGGCGGTCCTCAAACGAGCGTTTGGCAGCATAGATTCCGAATGGGATTTCGGTCAGTGAGAGACGTTTCTGCGCGGAGGTATGCGGCCTCCGATGCCGGCTCGACATCGGCAAGACCGTACTGATGGTCTTGCAAGATCCGGATCGCATCGGAAATCGCTGCATCCGCATGCGCGGCTCGCATCAAGCCCCTGGCCCCGACATGGCGGCAACTCAAGGCGGCGATCGCTTGGGCCCTTCTGAGTGAGTCGTAAATCTCGTTGTAGCAAAGATCCTGCGGCGCACAGTCTTGAGCGATCTGCTCAAGAGCGTGAATGAATCCGGCGCTGCACCAATCGCCGGCCCCCGAGGTGTCAGCCACACCATTCACGCGCAAGGCCGGCAGCGTCACCCAATCCGGCGCCAAGGAGTGTTTCCTGAAGCGCAGTCCTCTTGCCCCCATCGTCTGAATCTCAACGAAATCCGAGTCCAAGAGATCAGATAGAGACCCGGGGATACGATCAGCCGAGTACTTGACAACATGAGAGGCTCGAAGCGCCTTGGTGAACAGTCCCGAATCGGACGCTACGGACGAAGGCTCAAAAAACACGACAGCGCCGCCTTCGCGTGCCGCTTCAGCCATTTCGACCGCGCCTGCCGTCACACGATCAAAAAAGAAGACATTGGTGGACGACACATCATCCAAAGCGGCCCTGAAGCCGGTGTCGATCAGTTCCCGGGTGAATCGCCTGGCTTTCCCGCAAGACGGACACTCGAAGGCGTATCGCGGTGGGCTTGATGCATGTGCCGCGAACTGGAAGGTCAGTGGGGTCTCTAGCGCTGATTCCGCGCCAATGTACCGGACATCGACGCCGAGTTCTGTGAACTCGCGAAGGACTTCCCGTCCAATTTGATCCGAGCCCACCCGTACAACAGGAACGCTTCGCCATCCGAAGAAGGCCAGAATGGACAACACGTTTCCGGTAGTGCCACCCACGCCGCGATAGGTAACGCGAGAAGCTTGGTCTAGCCTCACATCAAGTGTGACAAAGCCTGCGCCCGAAACGCTCGGGCGCATTGTCTCTGTCTCAGCTTTGGTCCACATGTGTGTCTAGTCGAAAATGCCAGCGGTGTGCGGGAATGCCTGTGGTGGGTTGGGGAAGATCACCCGAAAGCTCATAGCCCACGGTCTCGAGGTAAAACATCGGCAGTTCGTAATCGAGGGCTGCTAGAAGCATACCAATTCCAGGCAGTCTACGGCCGATCGGGGACAGAATTGTCAGTGAGGGTAATCCAGCGCCTTCCAGTGCCTCCTGACGGGCATGATGGAGTCCGACAATCGACCGGTAGACATCCATAGGGTCGGATTCATGGGCGTGAATGAGGCTCAGCGGTGTCTCACCCCACTCGTCGAGCCAGTAGCTGCGCAGTTCGAACAGGAGATCGTCGCCGCGCCGTGGATTCTCGGAGGGAAACGGGATGATCGGGCAGACCTCGTCCGGCGTTCCGAGCTCCTTGAACAGCGTCTGCATGCTGACGCCATGCTTTTCCGCCAATTGGACGACCCAAAGCCTGAGCGCCTTGGCGTTGTCATCGGTCTCGACAGTGCCGTGAAAGCCGTGCATCCAGTCCGCGCGGTCGCTCGACACGGACCTGACGGACTCGATCGGCGTTGCACTGTCCGCGATGAGCAGGTGAATGCGGGCGCCACTATGTGCGCAGCCCTCGCGTAGTTGCTTGACGATCGGGAAGCAGGTGCCTCGGGACATTCCTGTCGCATCGACGACGACATCCGAGTACTTCTTCGCCTGCAGCCACTGGTGAACCTGCCAGCATGCACTGCGACCCGCCACCGTTGCCCCGTCGGTCGCGACGATGGACACGTCGGCGACCTCCATGGTCGCGCCCAATGCCTGAGAAAGTTCCGCCTGTCGCGCGGCGGCCATGTCATTGATCGCCGAGGGGACACCGGGCCGCTGTTCGAGCATGAACCGGAAGTCAATGTTCGTGTTCTTCTGCAACAGTAGCGGAAAGTAGAGGACATCCGGCCCGAAGCCGATGTTGCCGATGAAAAGCGTCGGACCGGCAGTCTGGAAGTGGTGATCGATGAATTCGGCGACGTCATCGCCTGAAAGAAACGAAGGCTCCATCACTGAACCTCCATCGCGCTGCGAAGCTGAGCGATCGTGCCTTCGGCAAATCCTCCTCGGCTAAACGGCAATCCGTGGGCAATGATGGCAACGCCACCGAGTTCCAGCAGACCCCATGTCTTTCCCTTGCAGTCGTAGGGCTCGACCAGCACCAGGGCCTGGTAGGCGAGTGCGTAGTGAATGACCCGGGCGATGTCGTCCTGCGGGTCCAGGTTCGTCAGTTCGCCAATCAGCACGCCATAGGCATTTGCACCATCGTCCAGGGGCGCGTTCGGCCTCAAGGTGATATCGAGGCACCGTTCGGCAATGAAGCTGACCAGTTTCCTCACGCGTGGCGCATATGGGAAGTCCCATTCCGCGATGAGATTGCGGGCATGCTCACGCAGCAACTTGTGCTGGTGCCGCGCGTCGATGCGCGGAGGCCGGCCACGGATGATCTGCGTCTCCAGGTTGTCAACGAGAACGCTGGCCAGCGTAACGAACTGCTCGATGTTCTCATTGGCGGCTTCAGCGAGCCTGTCGAAGCCGTAGTAGAACGGCCGGTCGTACTTGTCGAGAAGCTGCAGTTCGGCGCCCGTGGCGACCGCCCGGTTGACGCGTTTTGGTTCTTCGACCTCCTGAGCATCCTGCGACGCGCCGCCAAACAGTGACCGCTGAGGCGTTCGCCGGAGCTCTCGATTGAGCATGATTCTCGTGAGCCCCGCCCGGACATCGTCGGTCAAACCCTGAGGGTACGAGCCCTCCATCGTGTGTCGGGCTTCGGCTGACACGTTCAGCTCGCGCATCAACTTCTCGATGTCCGACTCGATTTCGCGCACATCACCTGGCGGTAGCTCCGGAGCCGCTGCTGCGTTGAGAAGCGTCCTGAGGTTGGTGGTACCACTTCGGTTGAAGACCGCAAGCGGCGCGAGATATCTCTTGGCAACATCCTCGGCGACAGACCTGAACGTGGAGCGATCGCGGTTCGCCTGATCCTGCAGCAGGAACCTGATTCGATCCCTGCCTGGCTGCGTTCCGGGTGTCGTGGGCTTGTCCTCTTCGCTGAGCACTCGGCGAAAGTCGGAAAGATCCAGCGAGTCAGCGCGGGTCAGGATCCAACGGGCAACCTTGACTTCTCTATCCCGAAGCCAGAGATCCACGTCCCCGAGTTGTGTGGGATGCAATTCATGAGCATCGTCCAGGATCAGCATGGGGCGCAGGCGCCGACCCTCACCCAGACCTAGGCCTTGCACCTCGAAAGCCTCGATGGCCGCGAAGGGCTCATAGGCAAGACCGTCAAGCTGCCGACCGAGCTGCGCTTCAGTCGGAGGTACAAGAGCCCCGACCAGCTTGAAAATGGCGCGCTCGGTACTGCGCGCCCGTTCCCGAAAGGTGGCGATGTTGTCCGCTCCAACGTCGTCCCGCGCGGCGTCACCCACGCCGATCGTTTGGACTTTAACGGTCGACAGGTCGATGTTCGCGGCCTCCATCTGCCGGAGCCAGCCCAGTACAGCCTTCGCTTGAATCATGGTTCGTAGCAGGCGATGACGCAGCCGCTCTTCGTATGGCAACTCCCAGATCGCGCGAAGCTGACCACCGGCCGGCAGTCGCAGTGCCAGCAGTGTGGGGTGGAGGTCATCCAGCACGCCTGCCTGAGACAGCGAGGTCACGAGTGCCTTGACCTCCGCGCTGCGACCGGAAAATTCACGCATCGCCAGTAGGGTGGGCAGCTCGAGTAGCCGTGCCAGTGTGGTCTTTCCGGAGCCCGGCGCTCCGATAACCACGACCAGCCGGTCGAACAGACGGGCGCAGTCACCTTCGAAGAACCGGTGAATCGGCTGGGGAGCGATCAGCGGGAGGAGTTCGGCCGGGTCACGGATGAACTCGTTAGCTCGTTTGTGCCATGGGTTCATCAGCGTGCATCCGAGTGGCGTTGGCGGCGCGGGAAGAGAGGGCTCATATGGTTGGCCGCAACATAGTTCTCCTTCCTCTTGTCACTGCGAGCCCAAAGCGTTGCCACGGAGTTGTTCGGCGCGTTGTGGTCCAGTACAAGCGGCAGTCCACATTGCTTGTAGCCCAGCCAAATGTCGTTTCCAGTGTGGCTTGTCTGGATACTTGGGTCATACCCCCCCTTGAGCAGGGCCTCCAGCCCCGGGTCACTTTGAGCATCAATCTTGATGCTCGCCGGCAGTACATGGGAGAAGCTTGGTATGAACACGAAACCGCTTTGATGGGTTTGGTATTGCTTCAGGAGATTTGTTACCTGCTCAGCGGCCCACGCAGACGCCAGGTAGTGATGCACCAGGATGTGCCCGCCTTTCGCGATCAGGGAATTCTCCGCGGATAGTGCGTTGTCTTTGATGAATTTTTCGACTTTTCCATCCCAACCGGACGCGTCGAACCGGATTGACGAAGTACCGGAGCCGGTGAAGTCATCGATCAGGCATACCCATTCAAAGACAGGCGGCTCCGAAGCGCCCAGCTTTTTGAGCCTCTTCTCCAATTTCTCGCGCAGGCTTTGCTGCTTCCCAGCAGAAATCTCGGCCATGGAAACGACCTGTTCATTGCTGACGGCCCCCTCGTTGTACCGGCGGAAGACATCGATCCGGGCGCCATCGCTGACGCCGACATACAAGGTGCGCGTTCGCATGACTTCGAGTTGCCGGCGCGCTTCCGCGAGCTGTGTGACCTGGTAGACGGGAACCGTGAGGCGCCGGGCGATGGCGCTGCGCATGTGGCCCGCGATCATGGGCCAGGACAAGTTCACCAGGTGGTGCATCTCTCGCTGGCTAACGTAGATCAGCCTTTTGCGGAGCAGGGCGTAGGCGCATTCCCGATCGGGAACGGACTTGAACTGGGAGAACCAGCGCAAGAGATGAATGTAGAACCGGTGTCCTGCGCTGTAGCCCTGGTAGTGATCGAACTTGTAGTCGACCATTAGCTCGAGCCACGCGAATTCCTGGGTAGCCCTCTCGTCGTCCCACTTCATCAAGTCGGCCACCAGCCGTTTCGCCAAAATCGCCTTCATGTCCGTCCTCCTGACGCCGGTTCAGACCAGCTGTTGTTTCCAGAGATCGAGCACGCGCTCGTCGAAGTGGGTTTTTCCGTCTTTCACGATCAATGATCCCAGATAGTGGGCAGCACGGCCAACAGGCCCCAATGACGGTTCACCGAAGAGCCAGCAAGAGTTCGGGTCAGTGCCCACGCCGTCCACGCTCAGACCCAGGCCCTCTGCCAGTAGCTCGGAGTCGTTACCGAATTGCTCGCCACGGTCGCCAATCCGGCACACTTCGGTGAGCGGATTCACCCCCAGCCTGTTCCCGAGGAAGTTGACTACTGCATTCTTGGCGGCCGCCGGCGTCAGGATATCAACCGAATGTGCGGACCTGAATACCCGCCAGCCGGCAAGCTCGCTGACGAGACTGGAACACAGGGTGAACAGGATGTCGATGCCGTCGCCATTCGTGCTCCTGATGGTGAGTTGCGCCATGCGCGCACTGAGCGTGAATCCGCGCTCCTTGACGATCCCGAGCGCCTGCAGCCGATCTCGGATTGCACTCAGTTGCGGGTCCGCGGTGATGTCTGGCCAAGCTTCCGTCAGTGGCATGACAAACGACCCAGAATAGCAGCCAAGGAAACATTGCGACCGGGTCTCGTTGGGCAGGCGCTCGCGCAGGTCGTCGTACAGCGAATTGCCGCGACCGGATGCGAACGCGATTGTCAAGCCACTCTTGAGCAAGCCGATGACAATCGGTTCCAGGCGCTCGTCCAACCCTTCGAATCGGCGCGGCGTCTCACAAAGCGTGCCATCGAAGTCGAGCACCAGGGCTGTAAATCGAGCGTTTCTTAACCGGTCAATGAATCGTGCGCCGGCTTGCGCGGCGGCTGCGCGAGTCATCGAAGCCTCCAAGGCGGCAAGTTTCGGGTTGGAACTACTGCCAACAGGGTGCGGTAGGAGACTGGAAATGTCGAGCGCGTGAATCCTGCGGGCAAAGTCGGGGACAACCGGTTGTCCAGGGTCTTGGTTCAAGACAGAAGCGACCTTCTCGACCAGCGCCATGACGATTAGCAGCCCGACGACTGTCGCTGTGGCTTGGTCTGTGGGCAAGGCGCACTTCACCACGGTGACTTGCCTCGGCACTTGCTCTTGCGTGCTGTGCCACAGTGCGTCCTCATGCGGGCTGATGAAGGCGATGACCGGCACGGGTGCGTCTTCCGTGTCCAACTGGATGTGGCGACCGTGGGCAAACTGACGAAAGTCAGAGATCTGGGTGAAGGCGAATGCCGCTTCCGACAGCTTGGACTCAAGGTCCACCGCCGCGATCAACCCATTGATGCCGTGCAGGACAAGAAGCCTTCGTGTGCGTGCCACCTCGCTGGCGATGCGGTCAAGCTTGTCCGTAGTTCGATACAAGCCCAAGAACGCGGCGACCGGGCCGCCTTCCACGTCTGATCCTCGCAGCCTGAAGCCAAGCACGATGCTGGCGAGAAGGCTGTTGGTGGCCAGATATCCATCACGCCCCCAAGGCGGGTCGAAGTTGAACACACGTGCTGAGGGCACTTGGGCGGCGAGACTTATCAGCGGAGAGGCGCTGCTGAAGGTCAAGACCTCGGAACTTGTGGCCACTGTGAATGCTTTGCTCGCCGCATGCAGGATGTCGCGGTTCTTTCCTTCCGCCGAAATTAGCAGCGCGGAGTGCGAGGGCAGTTTATCAGCCCGCTGCACGTACTGAAGGGGCGTCAGGGCCAAGGCAATACCAAGTCCCGAATTACTTTCGTGGGCCGCAAGTGCTGTCGCCACGGTGAACGACCCGCCAGAGCCGATGATCACGCGAAGGCCAGGGTCTGTCAGTTCGGTGAATGCAGAGAGAGGAACGTCCACCGAAACCGACCACCTAAGTGTGTCTTCCATTCGGTCTAGTTCTTCTGCGAATGCCCGTCCCATACTTACCTTGTAGCTTTGGTCAATATGACCCGTCAGTTGATTTTCTGTAAGGCATTGTCCTTGCATTTCAGTCGGACGGCAATACAGCTATTCTTGCTTTTCTTCGATCGGTCATCAACAAATGGTGGCAGCTAGACGGCAAAGTGAGGGCATCAATTGCCAGGCGTCAAATGTTCCCATGACGTGTACTTCGCAGCCTCCGCACAGCTTGTGCTATCCCTCCTGAGTAGCTTGCCTACTTTTGAATGTTGCGTCGAAGGGCCTGCGCGCCTGATTTGTTGATTGAAAGAATATTCAGTCACATATGACCTGCTTGAGTCGTCGGCTCACTGACGGAATGTTTCTACGAGCATCCGTTGGCATTGCGAACATAGAAGGAGAAACATATGTCCCTCTGTTGCCCCAAATGCAACTCAACCCGTCTCGGTAGACGCTTCGTCGGAAGGCGAACCGTCGCCTCAATTGGCACCATCGCCGGCAGCCTAAGCGGCGCAGTCGGCGCCCTGCGAGGCGCTCAAGTCGGCATGTCCCTCGGCATCATCGGTGGTCCGCCAACGATGACCATCGGCGCACTGGCTGGTGCAGCCTTGGGCGCCATGGTCGGCGGCGCGTTTGGCTGCAAGATTGGCGCCGACCTCGGCGAGCTTGTAGACCAAGACGTGCTCAACGACTGTGAATGCCTGGACTGCGGCTTCAGCTTCAATAAACAGTCGCTGCTCTGCACCAAACCGACCAGGCGCCTCGACGACGAGCCCGACCTCCAACAGCCCCTGTTCCCCGAATAGCGGGCCACCAGGCGCCGCCCCAGGCACCGTCCTTTCCCCCCGCCTTGACCCACCAGCGCAGCTGGCTTTTATGCCGCGTTGCGGCGCAGCCCTGCGCGTCCTCCTCTTTAGAAAGCAAATCACCATGGCACACCTTCTCGAACAAATGGCCTATGTAGGCGACACCCCCTGGCACCAGCTCGGCAACAAGCTGCCCGCCAAACAGCCCATCGAAGTCTGGGCAAAGAACGCAGGCATGGACTGGACCATCTGCCAGACCCCTGTGCGCTATATGACGGAGCAGGCCGGCTCCCTCGGCTCCATCATGACCTTCGAGGACCAGAAGGTCCTGTACCGCAGTGACACAAAAGTGCCGCTGTCCGTCGTGAGCGGTCGCTACCAGATCGTGCAGCCCAAGGCCGTCCTGGAGTTCTACCGTGACCTCACAGAAGTCGCCGGCTTCGAGCTGGAGACGGCCGGCGTCCTGAAAGGTGGCAAGAAGTTCTGGGCTTTGGCCCGGACTGGCAAGACCGCCACCTTGAAGGGCAACGACGAGGTCAAAGGCTACATCCTGCTGGCCACGTCCTGCGATGGCACCCTGGCCACGACGGCGACGCCGACGACAGTACGGGTGGTTTGCAACAACACCCTGTCCGTCGCCCTGAACGGCACCACCTCGGCCATCAAGGTCCCGCACTCCACGTCCTTCGACGCCCAGCTCGTCAAGCGCCAGCTTGGCATTGCTGTTTCCCAGTGGGACAGCTTCATGTACAGCATGAAGATGCTCTCTGAGCGCAAGGTCAAGAGCCACGAGTCGATGAACTACTTCCTGAAGGTGCTCTGCCAGACGGACGGCCACGCCAACCCGGCGGATCGCCTGATGAACGAGCGAGCCCTGAAGAAGGTGCAGTCCCTGTACGAAGGTGCCGGTCGGGGCGCTGAACTGTCGGCCGCCCAGGGCACGGCGTGGGGACTGCTCTGCGCCGTCACGGAGTTCGTTGACCACGAAAAGCGTGCCCGCAACGCCGAGTACCGGCTCGACTCGGCCTGGTTCGGCTCCGGCGCGGGGCTGAAGCAGCGGGCGCTGGACCATGCGCTGCAACTTGCGAAGTAAGCACTTCGCGTCATAGAGGCCCGGTGGTTTCCACCGGGCCTTTTGCTTTGTTCAACCACATAGAAGGAGTTGCCATGGGCAATGCTATTCACTCTCAAAACCCACTCCGGTCCAAGCCGGCCCTGCGCCTCGTCAAAACCCAGGAGCTCAGCCGCGACGAGTGGCTCGAAGTCAGGAAAGGCGGCGTCGGCAGTTCGGACGCGGCGGCGGCTGTCGGCCTTAACCCGTACAAGTCGCAGCTTCAGCTCTGGATGGAGAAGACCGGCCGCGACGACCTGCTCCCCAAGATCGATCCCAATGACGAGGCCAGCCCCATGTACTGGGGCACTCTCCTGGAGCCCATCGTTGCCGCCCACTACACCAAGCGGACGGGAAACCGGGTGCGGCGCATCAATGCTGTCCTGCAGCATCCGGATCATCCCTGGATGCTGGCCAACATCGACCGCGAGGTCGTTGGGGCGCCGGATGTCCAGATCCTGGAGTGCAAGACGGCGGGGATGAACGGCGCCAGGCTCTGGAAGGATGGTGTGCCGGAGTACATCCAGCTGCAGGTCATGCACCAGCTGGCCGTCACCGGCAAGCAGGCGGCAGATGTGGCGGTCCTGATCTGCGGCCAGGAGCTTCAGGTTCACCGGATACACCGTGACGACACCATGATCTCCCAGCTGATCGCCCTGGAGCACCAGTTCTGGCGGGATGTTGAGCTGGAGGAGGCACCTGCGGCTGATGGCTCGGATTCGGCGGACACGGCCCTGCGTGCGCTCTACCCGCGTGACGCCGGTGCGACCCTGGATCTCTCCGACGACGTGGAAATGTCTGCGGTGTTCTCTGACCTGGTGTCCATCCGCGACTCCCTGGCTCGCTTTGGCGAGTTCGAGGCCAAGCTCAAGCAGCGCATCCAGCAGCGGATGCAGGATGCGACCCGGGTCATCTTTGACAGCGGTGAAGTGACCTGGAAGCGCAGCAAGGACGGCTTGAGCGTAGACATGGAAGCCTTGCTCAAGGCGCATCCCGATCTCGCGAAACAACACGAGAAACCCCAACCCGGCTCCAGGCGGTTCCTGGTTCAACCTAACTAAGAAGGAGCAATCATGCTGAAAGGATTGGCATTGACACCGCCCGAGGTCGGGCGCATCTCGATCGGGCGCGTCGTGGAGAAGAACGGTAAGCGCCTGCCTGAGAAGGATGATGAGTTCACCATCACGACCCAGGTTCAGACCGCCAAGGGCTGGCTGAACCATCCGCTTGACGCGACACTCCGTAAATCACCGGAGGCAAAGCTTCGGGCGATCCCGGTCCGGTTGCTGTTCAGCGATCCGGACCTGAACATGCGGGCGAGCTACTCCATGTTCGACCGGAGAACTGGCCGGCCGCTGTGCGTGGGGAACGGGGAAACGTGCAGGCGCTCAACACTTGAGGGCCTGAAGACGCTTGCTTGCCCGGCGCCGGAAGGCTGTGATATTGGAGAGGCCGGTGGGTGCAAACCATACGCACGGCTGAATGTGAGGATAGGCGACGAGGATGAGTTGAGTTCTTTCGTCTTCAGGACGACGGGGTTCAACAGCATCAGGGTGCTGTCTGCGCGGCTCAGGTACTTCCAGGCGGTGTCGGGTGGGCTGCTGGCGACGCTGCCGTTGGAGCTGCGTCTGCGGGGTAAGTCCACGACACAGTCGCATCGGACGCCGATCTACTACGTGGATTTGACGGTGCGTAGCGGGTCCACGCTTTCCGCCGCGATTGAAGCGGCGAGAGCCGAAGATGCGGCGAGACGGGCAGGTGGAATCGCGCAGGACGCGTTGGACGAGGCGGCGCGGCAGGGGCTTGCTGCGGGAGCATTCGAGGACACCATGGAAGAAGGAGCTGCAGTTGTAGAGGAGTTTTTTCCTACCCCTGTTCAACAATCAGGGGAGGATTCGGGCGATGTTGCCGCTCCTAGGAACTTGGCCGACAAACTGAGTCTCAAGGCGGCGCAGCTTTCATAGGGGGTTGCTCCGGAGGTCAATGCTACAGCCGGTCGGCACTCCGACGATAGCGACTCTCTACCCGCGTCATGAACTCCCCCAGCGGGAGATCCAGACCGAGTGCCAGTTTTGCCAGAACACTGAGCGTCGGCTGCTTTTTGCCCACTTCGATAAGCGAGATGTACGGGCGATCCAGTTCGCACTGGTTGGCCAAGGCTTCCTGACTCAACCCCAGCTCGCCGCGCCGGACCTTGATCTCAGTGGCAAGCGCTTCAATCAATAGAACATTTTTGCTGGGTCGCATGAAGCCCGCACTATGCGCGGCTCGTATACTCTTGACACGTGTCTATAGACAGCTAAATCAACCCTTGCGGGCACCCAGTTGCTCGCTAATTGTTAGGAACGGAGGTAGTGAAATGCATGTGAGAAAAATCAGATTCGTCGCAGCGCTTGCTGCGGTCGTCATACTATTGGTCGGCTGCGGTGAGACCGTGGATGGCCGTCAGCTCGAAAACAACCGCGGATTGGTCTACAAGCGAAACGCCGATGAGCCATATAGCGGGAAGGTGACGAACTTCCAGCTGGAGGAACGCAACGAGCGAAACATCTGTGAAGCCAGTTTTAAGAATGGTCTACTGGAGGGTGACGCGGTTTGCCATGTGGGCAAAGTGAAGACGTTAGAAACGACTTATTCCGCTGGGCGAATGAACGGTTCAGTCAAAAGATGGAACCCGGATACAGGCACCTTGGTGCTATCGGGAACCATGAAAGACGGCTTAGCTCAAGGGCTCTTCGAGTATTTCGATTCCGGCACAACCGACATCAAAAAGCGGAGCAACTTCAAAGACGGCAAGTACCATGGCTTGGTTGAAGTTTTCAATCCCGACCTGGGCAAGCTCATCAGCAAGTCAGAATGGCAAAACGGGCAGCGGCAGGGAGAACAAAAGGAGTGGGATGCGACTGGCGAAGTGTTGCTCACAGAACTCCGTTGGGAGTCAGGCAAGCAAAGTGGTGTGCAGAGATGGGGAGACCGGGAGGAGAATTTTAAAGACGGGCAGTTGCATGGGACGTCTACGCGCTACGCCTCGACTGTCGATGGGGATGGCCCAATTGTGAGGAAATTTTTTGAGGAGCAAAGGCGCATTGAAAGTCTCGGTGGCGGTTCCTTCTTCCTGCCGCTATATGGACCGACCAAGATAGCTGCGAAGCAGGAGTACTCTGCCGGCTCCAAAGTACCAGAATCCGCCGTGGAAAGTGGCACGCGAAATGCAGGCTCCCTGACTGAAGCGGAACTCCAAGCATGCACTACTGGATGGACGAACGCCCATCGCAAAGAAGCGGGGGAAGAGGCGATGATCAGGATGGAAATGGTCGCTGAGTGGGAATCCCTTTGTCGCCAAGGAAAAAAGCCTGGATAACCAGTCCGTTCGTTTCAACAAGTCTCGCCATGGCCTGGCTGTCCCTAGCATGGACAGCCAGCCAATTTTTTTGTCGCAACACATCTAGGGCTCGATTTGGTTACTACGGGACCAATGTTGCGGCAAACGCACTCGCAGTAGCATGAACATTTGTTGCAATTGCCCAGGACATCTCGGGAATACTTTCAGTCAATACAAAGTTATGGCAATTGAGCTTGATCTTCTTCATCCAGCGAGACAGAAATCATTTGATTATGAACCGCCGGACCTACGATTTGCTGAGTGCTGAGTGCTGAGTGCTGAGTGGTGCGAGGGTACAGGGCAGGTCACAGCCCAGGATTGCAGCATCAAGAATCCGACCAGACTAAATGGCCGACTTTCCCAAAGGTTTCGGAGGTTGGGGAATCATCCTCGAATAAAGTGCGCTCCTACCATCGAGCGCTGCCCGGCCCCACGAAATCAGAACGCGTACGCCTTCCTCAATATCAGACTGCTTGCGGTAAGTACCATTGCAGTAGAGCTTTAGTTGATTCATCGGCACTGCCTTGACACCGAAATTCCAGGCTGCGAAGAGCGCGCTCTCGACCATAGCGGCTTTCTGCTGGGATGGGTGCACAAAAATCTCCAACGCGCGATCCATATACCAGTCAATCAGTGGTGCAACCTTGCAGTAAGCCTCAATGGAAATGTCACCAGTTAAACAATCAAAGGCGTGGCTCGCAGAAACAGCGCGTCTCGCATGTTGGAGTGCGCGACGCAGGCTAGGTCGGGCTATGGAGTCTGGCGGGAGCGAGGCGGCTACAGCCTCGTAATGTGCCCTTTTCTCCTTTTCTGCGTTCTGAACATTCACGCTAAGCCTGACCTGCCGCCGCGGCGCATGACCACCCCGAGACATCTCCACAGACTCGTAAAGAAGCGCGAGACCAACCTCATAAAATCTCTGGATGAAGTCCGTTGTCGGATGCATGGAAGAATGCATGTCGAACTCAGATTGTCTCCACGAAACCAGCATTCTTGCAAGAGTACCTTGCTCACTGAGTTCTTGTCCGATGGTGCGCATGATTTCATGAAAGGGCGCTGGCTGCGTTGCCAAGATGCGGCTCACCCTCGGAGCCGCAACTCTTTGGTAGGTGTCCTTAGCGCTCGTGTCCGCAATGTCTTTGCCATCCCATGTGTTATTTACGTCAACCGCTTCAGTTCTCATTCGCCTGATAGCATTCTTCGCTTCAGAATCTAGGATGACTGCCGAGCGGTGGCCGCGAAGCAAAGACTTTCGCAAACCGACACGCGTATATGAATCGTGGAGAACGACTGATGAATGCACCGGCTTTGGTTCAATGCTCAAATGCAACTTCAAAGCTCTTAGTTCGCCCGGATCTTCAAAAACAGATGATCGGCCGTCCGGTGACTCTAACGTTGGGGTCATCCCGTTGGTCAGCATTTGGCGGTACCTTGCCTCAAGCACACCCTTTTGAATTTGCCAAATCCGGTGGTTCACCGCATTCCTGCTTCCAGACATGCTTGCGAGATCCACTTGCGCATTCTGAAAATCTCGTAAAACCGCCAAGAACGGACCCAATGCTTTGTCTTTTCCCCTGACGGATTCTTCCAGAACTAAGACATTTTCGCTCGTCGGCTCAGGCTTCCCATCGGGGCCAACTACGTCCACGATATCCTGGGAAATGCCACAGGCAACACCTAGAGCAAAGGTGCCAATATTTTCCAACGGCAACCCGGTGTTCTTGTGATGCTCAAACGCGGCATTTCCAATAGTCGAACCCAGCCCAGTCCACGGGTAGCCAAAAGGACCATTTTGAAGACCAGCATTGCGGTACATATTTTTCCGTATTCACTCGAAGGCGTTTCACTTTAATGCTGGGTTTTCAAACAATCCAGCGCTTCAGCTAAAGTGCCCACCGCTTCGCCGTGGACCTTATCTGGAACCTAGCGTTCGACATAGGATGACTGCCATCACGGGAACAGTGAGACAACTCGACATACAAATTTCGAGCCTGGCCTTAGCGCTTGCCAGTTGCAGCAACACATCGTGTCGATCTAGCTGACGCGCTAGCGTTCATCGATGCACCCAATTAATCTTGTGGGTGTTGTAGACCTAGGTTGAACGGGCAACACTAACTCGACCAACCTACGTTGAGTCGAATCCTCGTGCAGGCGGGCTATATGGGTGTACTGTCGCCCGAATAGCACGTGCCTATTGCGGGTCTAGGGTTTGGGTACTAATACGATATGTGTATAGGAAAGAAGGACTGCTAATGAGCCAACAGTACAGATATGCTCAACGAGAAATTGACGAAGATAACTCTGACTTGAGTCCGAGAAGGCATGATCGCACTCATCTTGAACGGTTGCTCTTAGAAAACCCAAAAGATCGCCATGGTCTGACTGTTAGTGGTTCTGGTCAAGTCGTGAAGTTCGCCACTCATGAGGATACGGTGATCTGGCAAATCAAGGGCGCGGCATACGTCAGCTATCTGATTAGCAGTTCTGTAGCCCCTGTGTTCATGGCCGACCGAGACATCCGATCAAGAGTGGGACTGACCTTCAGGTGTGGGAAACTGGGCTGGAGGATTTTGGCGCGCCTAAGAGACGATTTCAGTCTGATTGAGGAGATTCTGCCATCACACAGCTTCAATCCGTTCTTCGAGATATTCCGAAAAGCACGAGCCGCTTTCCCGAGCATGGTTGTAGCGCTGGAAGCGTGGGATGGGCTGACAAATAACTACTTGGCGGCGTTAGTTAATGATCTGAATGCCTTTGTCGAGAATGTCCGGAGCCGTTCGCGAGAAGCGCAGTTCATCCAAAATCTCGAAAAGGTGCGTCGTCGATGTGCCTCGAACCAGCAATCTGGGGCTTACTACATCAACGCATTGTTTGAGCACAAAGGATCCCGGCAACTGGTTATCAGACAGGATTTTTCTTGGCGCCATCAACTTGAGATTGACCCCGCTTCTTGGCATCGACTCGACCTGAAGACCGTAAAAACTCACATGGCGAAGCTCATGCGGTATATCCGCAGTCACTACCCCTACACGGGCCATATCCTCGGCTTGGAATATGGTGCTTTGACGGGCTATCACTTTCACGCCTTGTTTTTTTTGAATGGGCACGTTGCTCGCGAAGGAATCTCATACGCGTGCATGTTTGAAAAGGATTGGGAGCGGATTACGGAAGGCCGGGGAGTGGCTTACAACTGCAATATGAAGGTCGAGTGGAAGGACGCCCTGGGACTCGTTGACTACCACCAGCATGACCGAAGAAACATCCTGGTGAACAAGGTCCTCGGATATGTGACAAAGGCTGATTTTTTGATTCGCTACGACGGAATCGAACGAACCTATTTTCGGGGGAAGATGCCTTTGGCTGCAAATAGGGGTCGTAGCGGTCGGCCGCGAAAGCACAGTCAAGTGACTGCGACGGGTGCCAAGAAAGAGGTGACTGGGGAAGCCAATTCCCCAGTCACCTTGCGCTGTTCACTTTTGGAGACGTGTGCTACTGCCAGCGGCTCTTGCGTCCAGCCCCAATGAATGCCCCCTTAACAAGGCGATCGCTTTTCATCCAGTCGGTGACAGTTCGAGCCAGACGATCGCCAATGACGAGTGCGCGGTCCTGTTCGATGAATTTCAACAGTTCTGGCCTGATCTCCGAGAATGCCTTCATGGGATCCTGCCAGCCTCCTGGAGGGGCCCACATGGTCAGAAGTCGAATTACCTCAATTTTCGAAGCGCTGTATCGATCTTGGCGAGCCTTGCCTCCGCTGGTGCGAGCCTCGATCACTTTCGTCGAGAATTCGTTTTCAAGTTGCAACTTGTTGGAAAGTTTCAGGCAAAGCATCTGCTTGTCGTCAGTCATTCGACCAGGTCGCTTGTCCCCATAAACTGTGTATACGGCGTCTGCCATATCGTTCGCCAGGCTTGATGCCCGAGCGCGCGGGTAACCGGTTTTGCTCCAGTGTTCCAAGATGTGATGCTTAACATGCTGCTTAATGCTCGCGCTGCTCTTCGATGCCTTGGTGAGCTTCTCGCAGATGGAAAGTCCTTCGATGAATTCCGAGTGCAGCGACAGGACTTTGAAAAGCGATCGAGTGTGGTCTTCAAAATTCGTCACATTCCGCGTTGCCGACCCAATAGATGGGACGATCGGGTTCACCATGCGGCCGAATGCATTTGAGTACTTGGCATGCGCGTAGGGAGTGCACCGGTCAGGCGAGGGATGCTGGTTCGTTCGAGTTGATGAGGCTGTCATTTTGGATCCTCGCCATCTGCCTGGGTGTCTGCGGTTGTTTCAATCCAGTGATCCAAAGACCTAGCCTCGTATCCCTTACGGCCTGGGGTGATCCAAATTTCTTTAGGAAAAGTGGCGTCGAAAATTTTTGAACCTTCTCGAGTTTTCTCGTAGAAGGATGAGCGAGAGATGCCGATATAGTTGGCGGCCTCTTTGACACTCAGTATTTTTTTGATAACGGTATTTGTATTCATTTTTTTCCAAGAAATGAAGCGGCATAGTTCGCCCGCTCGGAGATCCAAGCGGGCGGGCGGAGTTGCTTATTGGGTAAATGAGGCCGGGTATCAGCGAATTGGCTTCTGTGAAGTCGGAACCTCGACAGAAGGCAGTCCTCGGGGGATTGCCCCCCAAAGTAATGACGCGCATTGGGCAAGCACGTCGTATTCGCAGTACTGAACGTCCGCTCTAAGCCAAAGAGACGTTCATGGCCGCAGACAAGTGCATTGAGCTTGTCTGCACAAATTTCTGAGTCAGTAGTCTACTGACATCACTTGAGGCACATCTCGAGGTCAGATCAAGTGGTAGCAACCTCATCTGACGAGTAGGCTAAAAGTGAACAACGCGTGTTGAGCAAATTTTCAGCCTTGCATTAGCACCAACTCATTCTGCAGACCTAGCAATGCACGTACATACAGTTCGAGTTAGGCGCCCGAATCGGCACGCATTAAGCAAGCTGCCGTGGCACAAGCGGCCCTTAGATTAGCGGGGACCGCGAAGGATTGTATATTTCTGGCATAGGTCTGGCAACCGGCTTCTCTTTGGCGAGTCGATGTCCGTCGTTGATATACCTGACTACGGGGTATCGATTGGGGTATTGGCTGATTGAAATGCGCCGCGGCTTGGGAGTTTCTCTTCGGATACGTATCCCTCCTACTCCGTCCTACCGGATCTTCAATGGATGATAAGAATAGTTATCATCCATTCAAATCATGCAGGAAGATCTTCGAATCATTGATGGGCGCGTGTGCAGGATCAAGAGATACCTGTTCACCTGTGCCATTCAAGTCGGCGTCATTGGCCAAGGGCATGAACGCCGGTACTGCTACGAGCATGTTCAGGATGCGCGCGCGGCCATGGCCGCTTGGGATGGCCAGGGTCATCCGCCCGGGCCCTGGATCAAGTGCAAGAGTGCAACGCAGGAAATTCTGAATCCGGTATGGTCGGCAGCATGACGCCCAAGGCACCCCGCACGTCGAACAGTTTCCGGTCGTCGTTGACCGGTGAGGACCTCTCCAGCCAGCTGGAACCTTTTGACGACTTCGGCAACTTCAGCGACGAGGACTTGGAGCGGGTGACCCGGGAATGGCGGGGGAGGGCGGATCGCGGAGAGCGCGATGCATTTGGCATTGCGCACGACTGCGAAGTGGAAATGCGCCGGCGCCAGCGCGCCAAAGAGGCCGTTTCTGCTGCGCCTGTCGAAACAGTGGCGCCTGCGCCCGAGCAGCCGTGGTGGAAATTCTGGGGACGTGGCGTGCCGCGCCGCCACGACGGTCCCCGATCAGGGTAGCAGCGATGTCGGCCATCCCGTCCAGGAAGCTTCACCGGGGCCATTTCGCCTTCATGCGGGCCCTGGTGCAAGGCGTGGACGAACGAACCGCCTGGGAAAAGTATCTGCGACATGAGGGCGAGCACACCGACATACGGACGGTGCGTCGCACCATTGCGTGGATCCGTGATGCATTCGCGGCCGCAGCGCGTCGGGAAGCCAGGCCGGGGACTGCCCGGCTAATCCTGCTGGATGCGGACCGGTTCAACAGCACTGTCCACGCAACCCTGCCCAGCCTGGAAGAGTTTGCGGCGGCCCGGGGTCTGGAAGATTTTGCTGAAGCAGAGCAAATCGAAGCCTACGAAGCGGCGTACCCCCAAGGTGGCAACGCCAGCCCAAACAGGTCCCGTCGGCGCCGCGTCATTGAAAAGCAGCTGGAAGCGTTGCGATGGCTGGAAGAACTGGCTGCCCAGGATCCGAAACCGGGCGATGGGGTTGGGGCCTGGTTTAGTCCGGCGATAGCAGGGCGGCTGGAGCGTGCGGGGATTCCGACGCTTTTCGCGCTCGCCGAGCGGGTCAACGGATTGGGCGCACGCTGGTGGTTTCATGTGCGCGGGATCGGTGCGGGCAAGGCTGCGCGCCTGGTGGACTGGCTGAAGGCCAACGAACAGGTCCTGGGCATGCCGATCGGCAAGCACGCCTTGATGGCCCGGCGACTGACCGCACATTCCGTTCTGGCCGAAGCGGTGCCGCGGGGAACCTCGCTGGTGCCGTTCGAGAAGCTGGTGGTGCCGGCGGAACTTGATGGGCGGGCTGGGCGCTACCGGGCGCCGCAGGCGCAATGCCTCTTGATGGCCAGCAACGATTACGAGGCCATCGGCGCCTGGATCAACGCCAAGGGGCAGGCGGGCGCCGGCGACGTTCTATCGGCCACGCAGCGCGCCTATCGCAAGGAGGCTGAACGCCTGATCCTGTGGGCCACCCTGGAGCGGATGAAACCCATGTCCTCTCTGAGCGTGGAAGATGCCATCGCCTACCGGGAGTTTCTGGCAGCGCCGCCGGCGGAATGGTGCGGCCATCGGCATCATCAGCGTTGGTCGCCCCTGTGGCGTCCGCTGGAAGGCCCCATCTCGGCAGGTGGACAGCGGCATGCACTCACCATCCTGAAAAGTCTTTATGACTTCCTGATTAGCCAGGGCTACCTGACAGGCAATCCCTTCGCTGCTGTGGCCAAGCCACGGCAGCTGAGCCGACCATTGGGATCGAACCGGACCTTGAGCATGCAGCAGTGGGACCACCTCGATCGATTGCTTGACGAAATGTCCACCACCGAGCCGGCGCGGCGTCTGCGGCGCGCCATACGACTGATCTACGCCACTGGTTTGCGCCTGGACGAGGTTACGCGCGTATCGGTGGACGAGTTGTACGCATTGAGCACTGACGCGGAACAGGGGAGTCCCGGACAAAGTTGGATGCTGGCCGTCACGGGCAAGGGCGAGCGGACACGTGATGTTCCTGTTCCACAGTTCATCATCGATGACCTGCAGGACGAGCTGGAAAGAAATGGCTACGAACGCAACATCAAAGCAATGAGTAACGCCGGTGTGAAGCTATTGGCCAGGTTCGACCCAAAGCTGCCCGCGCCGGCACCATGGGCCGCATCGAGCTTGTACAAGGCGATTGTGAATTTTGTGCAGGTGGCTGCGAAAGGCATGGAAGGTCCGGATGCTGAACGCCTCAAGCACGCGACGACCCACTGGCTCAGGCATTCACATGCGTCGCATGCGCTGCAGGGAAGGGCAGGGCGGCCGCCTGTGCCCATCCAGGTGATTCAGAACAATCTGGGGCATGCGTCGGTGGGGACGACTTCGGGATATCTCACGACCGAACGGGAAGAGCGGGTTCGGGCGATGAGGGGGTTTTGGGGAGTGAATCTTTAGAGCAAGCCCTCGTATCCTGCCATACAAAGGACTTGGCGCGGTATGAGCCGGGCGGCATGAGCTCGACCACAATTACGGATATGTAATCTGCCGGTTAGGGTTCCGTCGTTGCTGAGTATCTACATTGGATCCGTGATGCAGAGTTTGCATCACGGTGGCTCTAGGGCCAAACCTTACCGTTGAAATCAAAGGAGTTTGATCATGTCGTTTCGTAAAACCGTAGTGGCTTTGGCCCTCGCCAGCGCAGCCGTTCCCGCAGCTTTCGCAAGCAGCGGCAGTATTTTTGTCGGAGGCGAACTCGGCTTTGACGCCCACGCCATGCCAGGCAACGCAAGCCGGGCGGACGTGAAGCGGGAGCTGGAGGCCCTTCGCAACAATCGTGAGACCCTGGAGGGCGGCTCGCTTATTGGGGGCGAGGTTGGCTATATTTCTCCACAGCACAGCTATGCCTCCCAGAATGGCCGGTTTGTCCACACGGATAACATGCCGCACAACACTCCGAAGCCCCCCTTCAAAATGACCAGCGAAGAGCGTCGCAGTTTTCAGCAGCAGTTCATTAACTGATCAACTGTTTATAGATGTATCGGCTGATCTCAAATCAAAAAGTCTGGTTAGAATCTCACGATGTCACGTTTTCGTCTGTTCCTTGCCTGGCTGATTGTGGCCGCAGTCCCTTTGCAGGGATTGGCGGCCTCGTCGATGCTATATTGCGGGCCGGGCGAGCATCATGGTACGGCCCAGGTAGCGTCAGTGCAAGGAAATCTGGATTCAGACAGCGGCATTGCAAACGCTATCTCTGATCACTCCTCGCATGGGTCTGCAGTCGTCGGCGAAGCGGAGAAGTCTGCAGGCAGCTCCGGCGAGAAGCTTCCTGCTGCTGCACACAAGTGTGCCGTATGCGCTTCGTGCTGCAGTTTCCTGGCCATTCCAGAGGTGTCCGAGTTGACTGTCCTCGCACCGGCAGAACGGGCTGAATTTTCCGAGCCGTTCGTTCTGTTTCACATCCGGCCTTCCCAGGTCCCCGACAAACCTCCTCGCGCCTGATTCATCCAGAAGCGCCGGCTTGCCCGGCGCCTGTGGATGCTTCCGTTCGTCCGCCCAGCCTCCCAGGCCTTGGCGGTATACCCCATGAACAACGCGAGGTTCCCATGTTCCAACTCACGCCGGCACGATGGCTGGCTCTCTCATCGGCTTTGTTGACGCTGTCAGCGTCAGCCCAAACCGCAGATGCGCCCCCGGCGCGCACCGCCATGCCTGCTTCAATTGACGCGGCGGCGGCTGTGCCGGGCGGTTACCGGTCCGCAATGGAGGGCTATCAGCCCTACAGCGAGACCAAAATGGTCCCCTGGAAAGAAGCCAACGACACAGTCGGCAAGATTGGCGGATGGCGAGCTTACGCCAAAGAAGTGGCTGAAAAAGGGCCGGGCCAGCAAGGGCATGCCGGCCACCACCCGGCGGATGCACCGAAGCCCGCTGCCGGGCCGGCCAAACCCTAGAAGGCAAATCAACATGCAAAGAAATTTCAGTCTCGCAGGCACAGGCATTGCCGTCCTGCTCCTCGCCGGATGCGCGAGCGTCGACATCGATCAGACCCTGCAGGAAGCCAACCAGTCCACGCAAACCTTCACCCAGGGCAAGCTTGAACTCAGTCAAACCGCTCAGCAGCGCCAGGCGCGGGACCAGTTCAGCCAACAGCTTCTTGCCAAGCCTCTGGCCATGGATGACGCGGTGCAGCTTGCTCTTGCGAACAGCCCCTCCATGCAAGCGCTGATCGCGCAGAACTGGGCGGACATGGCCGCAGCCAATCAGGCCGGCCGGATCGGCAATCCGGTATTTTCGTTCGAGCGCGTTCGGGCGGGTGACGAGCTGGAGCTGGGGCGGCTGCTGTCATTCGGCCTGCTGGATCTCCTGACGCTCCCACAGCGCCAGGCAATTTCCCGCAACCAGGTCGCCCAGGCCAAAGTCCAACTCGGTGGCACCGTGGTGGAGCAAGTGAGCCAGGTCAGGCAAGCCTGGGTTCGCGCTGTCGCCGCACAGGAGTTGCTGCAGTATGCCGACCAGGTCAACAGGTCAGCCCAGGCCAGTGCCGAACTGGCCAGGCGCATGCAACAGGTGGGAAATTTTACAAAGTTGCAGCGGGCGCGTCAGCATGCCTTCTATGCTGACGCAGTGGCGCAGCTGGCTTCGGCACAGCATGCGGTCACCGCCGCGCGCGAAGAGCTGGTGCGCCTGCTCGGGTTGACGGATGCGCAGGCGATGCAGTTGCAGCTGCCTGCCCGCCTGCCCGACCTGCCGACGGAGCCGAAGGCCGCCGCCAATGTCAGCGCTTCGGCGCTTCAGCAACGCATTGACGTCCAGCTCGCGCGGTTGCAACTCGATGTGGCGGGCAAGTCGCAAGGGCTGGCCCTCTTGAACAGTCTTCTGGACGTCGAGGCCGGCGTCCGCCGGGATACCGTGTTCGACAACAGCACCGGTGTGAAGAGCAATCGCCGAGGCTACGAACTGGATATCCGCCTTCCTGTTTTCGACTGGGGCGGCGCCCAACGCGCGGGCATGAATGCGCAGTCGCTGGCCGCAGCAAACAGGTATGAGGCGGTTGTGCGCTCGGCGACATCGCAGCTGCGTGAGAGCTACTCGGCTTACCGCACTGCCTACGACCTGGCCAGGCACTACCGCGACGAGATAGTGCCACTGCGCAAGGTGATGGCCGAGGAGAATGTGCTCCGCTACAACGGCATGTTGATCGGCGTGTTCGAGCTGCTGGCAGACAGCCGTGACCAGGTCGCCAGCGTCATGCAGTCCATCAATGCACACCAGCAGTTCTGGCTGGCCGATGCGGGTCTCGCTTCGTCAGTCATCGGCAAGCCGGTTTCCATGGGCACCGCGCCGGCTTCCGCCAAGTCCACCGGCCCGGAAGGGCCGGCCCATTGATGGCTCGCCGCAAACACACACGGAATCAAAATGAATAGCAGACGCAATTTTCTATCTGGCGCAGGCGCGATCACAGGTGCAATTGCTGCAGCCTCGGTCAGCAAGGTCGCCATGGCGGCACTGCCGGAACCGGTCATGCAGACCAAACCCGACACCATGCCACCCCTCGTGCCCAATACCGGGCGGCCCTACAACCCTATCGTCACGCTCAATGGCTGGACACTGCCCTGGCGCATGAACAGCGGCGTCAAGGAGTTTCATCTCGTGGCCGAACCGGTTGTGCGCGAAATGTCGCCGGGGTTCAAGGCTCACCTTTGGGGATATAACGGCCAATCGCCCGGACCCACCATTGAGGTGGTGGAGGGTGATCGGGTACGGGTGTTTGTGACCAACAAATTGCCCGAGCACACCAGCATCCACTGGCACGGTCAGCGCTTGCCCAATGGAATGGATGGTGTCGCGGGCCTGAACCAGAAGGCCATCGACCCGGGCAAAACTTTCGTCTACGAATTCGTCGCGCGCCGGCCTGGCACCTTCATGTACCACCCGCATGCCGATGAGATGACGCAGATGGCGATGGGCATGATGGGCTTCTGGGTCACGCATCCCAAGGGCAAGAACCCACTCATCGATGAAGTTGACCGTGACTTCGTGTTCCTTCTCAATGCCTACGACATCGATCCTGGTGCGTATACGCCCAAGATCATGACGATGCTGGACTTCAACTTGTGGACGTTCAACAGCCGAATCTTCCCCGGGATCGACTCGATGAACGTGCGCAAGAACGACAAGGTGCGCATCCGCATCGGCAACCTGACGATGACCAACCACCCGATCCACCTGCATGGGCATGAATTTCTGGTGACAGGCACCGATGGCGGCCCCACTCCGAAAAGCACGCGTTGGTATGAAGTCACAACGGACGTGGCTGTTGGCCAGATGCGCCAGATTGAATTCCTGGCAGACGAGGAAGGCGACTGGGCGTTTCACTGCCACAAGAGTCATCACACCATGAACGCGATGGGGCATGACGTACCGACCATGATCGGTGTGGACCATCGAAAGGTGGTGAAGGACATCACCAACCTTGTCCCTGATTACATGGTCATGGGCGAGCGCGGCATGGCGGACATGGCAGAGATGGACATGCCCTTGCCGGACAACACCGAACGCATGATGACCGGCCAGGGCCCTTTCGGCTCGGTCGAGATGGGCGGCATGTTCACCGTGGTCAAGGTGCGCTCTGACCAGAAGCGCGGTGACTACAAGAGCCCTGACTGGTTCCAGCATCCCCCGGGCACAGTGGCTTATGAGTTCACAGGCGCACTACCCGACCCCGCGCGTTTCAAGTCCGAAGGGGCCGGTTCAATGCCCAGCGCAGCAAAGCCCCAGAAAGAGGTGGAAGTGCAAATTCGCAAGCCAAAGGGCCATTCCGGCCATTAACCCCCGGCAATTTGCCGATTTCTTCAATCGAAAGGATACTGAAATGAAACTGTCACATCCAGCTTTGAACGCGCTCCTGGCCGCAGCTCTTTTGGGCACCTCTTTGGGTGCCATGGCCCACGGGGACGAAGATCACAGCAAGAAGGCCGCAGGCGCTGTCAAGAAAGAGCAGAAGGACTGGGGCATAGCCGGCGATGCAAGGGCCGTGAAGCGCACGATCGTGGTCACCATGACTGACAACATGCGGTTCACGCCGGACAACATCGAAGTCAAACAGGGCGAGACGGTCAAGTTCGTCATCAAGAACGATGGCAAGATGATGCACGAAATGGTCATCGGCACGAAGAAGGTGTTGGATGAGCATGCGGCTTTGATGGTGAAGTTTCCGAACATGGAACATGAAGAGCCCTATATGACCCACGTCGCGCAGGGGAAAACTGGCGAGATGATCTGGAACTTCAACCGTGCCGGTGACTTCGACTTTGCCTGCCTCATTGCCGGCCACTACCAGGCCGGCATGGTCGGCAAGATCAAGGTGGCCGGAACTGGAAGGAGTGACGCCCATGCACCCGGTCACAAGCACTGAGTTCGCGGCTGGCCGTCGTACGGTTGTGGCCGCGTTTGCGGGTGCCTTGTTGCTCGCAGTGCATGTTCCTGCGTCGGCAAAGACCCTCTTTGCCGAAGTATGGAAAGACCCCAACTGTGGCTGCTGCAAGGACTGGGTTGCATACTTGGATTCTGCAGGCTTCAAGGTAAAGGTCAACGACACAGGCAACGACCGTATCCGTGAGCGGCTGGGCGTGGACCGCAGGTACGGGTCATGCCACACCGCGCTGATTGGTGGCTATGCCATTGAGGGCCATGTTCCGGTGAAGGAAATCCGGCGCCTTCTCAAGGAAAAGCCAGCCGCGCTGGGGCTGGCAGTGCCGGGCATGCCAGTTGGATCACCCGGGATGGACGGCGAGATTTACGGAAACCGCAAAGACCCTTACAGCGTGATGCTGCTGACCAAAGACGGCGGCGCCACGGTTTATCAACGTTACGAAGGAAGCAAATCATGAATGCTATCAAACATTCACTCCTGGCCGCAGTCCTGGGTTCTGCCGCTCTTGTGCCATTTACGGCCCTGGCGCAGGCCTCTACCACCGGCGCTGCCGCTGCAGCAAAGCCGGCTGCGGCCGAAATGACCGATGCCGAGGTGCGCAAGGTGGACAAGGACAACAAGAAGATTACGCTGAAACACGGCACGATCAAGAACCTGGACATGCCGCCCATGACCATGGTGTTTGGTGTTGGCGACGCGGCGCTCCTGGACAAGGTAAAGGTGGGCGACAAGGTTCGCTTCACCGCTACCGGGGAAAGCGGAAAATTCACTGTGACTGAGCTTCAGCCCGCAAAGTAGGGTTGCCCGGCCCATGTCCCACGAAATGTTCAGGATTGCCAACGCCTCTCACGAGACGTTGAGCCTTGTTCTGGTGGGCGGGGGATTGGTGGCGGTCTTCATGGCCGCCCTGACAGGGTTTCTAATCTGGCGCGACAAACGCCGCGGCCTCGGCAAGACCAGGCAGGGCGGCATTCGCGCGCGCAAGTCTCGAAGACGGCGATAACGCCGCGGGGACTTTGCGAGGAGTGGGTACGAATGACCGCAATGTGACGGATTCGAAGGAGCGGGGAACAGCAGCCTTTATAAATCTCACCAGGAACTGAAATGACCCACCAACGCAAACACTTCATTGCAACTGCCGCGGCAGTGATTGCATTGACCGCCGGACTTTTGCCTGCAGCCGTCTTGGCCCAATCGGCCAAGCCCGCCCATCCTGGCGGACACGCGATGTCTGCCGGCACCTCATCCGCGCCCTCAGGTGCAATGGACATGAAGGGCATGATGAAGGAGAGCAACGACAAGATGGCGGGAATGGCCATGACCGGCAAGCCCGATATCGACTTCGCGATGATGATGCGCATCCATCATCAGGGTGCAATCCAGATGTCCGAAGCCGAGCTCAAGGACGGGAAGGATCCCGAGATGAAGAAGATGGCCCGGAAGATTATCTCGGACCAAAGGAAAGAGATTGCGCAGCTCGACAAATTCCTCGCTAAGCAGGGACATCCGATGGACAAGATGATGAAGTAGCGTTCTGTTTCCACGTACTGGTCTGGTGTCCGCCCTGCTGCCACAGCAGCTGCAGCGCTACGCGCGAGTCACAGATGTGAGTGGCGCCCTTCAGGATGTACCGGCGGACAGCGACGGGAATGCGAGAGCGAAACTGGTCTCCGCTCCCGGTTCGCTTTGGGCCGTGACCCGGCCTCCGTGGGCGGTCATGATTGAGCGCACGATGGCCAAACCAAGCCCTGTCCCACCGTCGGTCCGGGCTCGAGCGGAATCGACGCGATAGAAGCGGTCGAAGACGCGCTCCAGATGAATTTGGGGAATGCTTTCACCAATATTTGTGACGGCGAGCATTGTGAATCCTGCCTCGACACTGATCGAGATTCGAACCACAGAACCAGCGAATGCGTGCCGGATTGCGTTGTTGACTAGGTTCGTGATCGCACGCTCTACGAGCATGCGATCGGCCCTGACCAGCGCAGTGCCGGTGACCTCAACCGAAACACCGCGTTCTTCGGCAGCAAGCGAGAGGTAGTCAGCGATCTTGCTCGCCTCTCGCCCAAGGTCGACGGCTTCCGCATGAATCGGGCTTTCATGGCCTTCAGTCCTGGCAATGAACAACATGTCGGAAATGAGCCGCGCCAGTCGATTTAGCTCTTCGACGTTGCCCTCCAGTACCTGCTGCAGGTCACTGACACTTCGCGTTTGCGATAGCGCCACCTGCGTGCGGCCTAGCAGAGTCGCGACAGGGGTGCGTAATTCGTGGGCAAGATCTCCGGAAAACTCCTGGAGACGTCGATACCCCGTGTCGATTCGTTCCATCATGCTGTTGAATTCATCGGCGAGGTCGGCAAGCTCGTTGGGCAAGCCAGCCGTAGATACCCTCTGGCTGAGCGTCCCTGCTCCGATTGAGGCTGCCAGGCGATTAAACCGCCGCAGCGGCATCAGGCTTGTCCTCGTGATCAGCCAGGCACCCAGCGCGACGACGAGTAAAAGCAGTGGCAGACCCACCAAAGTGGCCTTGATGAATCCGGACAGCAGGCGATGATCATCCCGGCGGTCCAGTGAGATGTAATAGCGGATCGGGTGCCCGTTGGCAACTGGACCAAGGCCACGAATGGCAATCAGCCGTGATCCCGCAGGCGGGGTCCAGTACAGAATCGCTTCGGCGTCGTCGGGAGCAGCTTCCAATGCAGCCTCCGATTGGCGGGCGATCTCTGAGAAAGCAATGGCCGGTGTGGCAGCCGCAGGGTCCGCCAGGGCTAGATGCAGTTCGTCGTGGCCAATTAGCAGATCGCCAAATCGGTGGCGATTTTCGTCTATCCGGGCAGGTGAAGGTATCTCGGACAGCACGTGCAGCGCCAGATCCTTCTTCCCTCTGAGTTCTGCTGCCGAGCGGGCATCCAGCTGTTGGGACAGCGCGAGGTATCCCACCACGATGGCGCCACCCACAACGATCAGCCCAAAGAGGGCGCTGGCCAGCGCGATCCGCGACGCAAGGGATGCCTGATGTATAGCTGCAAACGGGTTGCGCCAACTCAAGGAGTCGCCTCTCGAGGCTCCAGCACGTATCCGACACCTCTGACCGTATGAATCAGTTTCGAATGGAATGGGTCATCGATCTTGGCGCGCAGGCGACGGATGGCCACTTCGACGACGTTGGTGTCGGAGTCAAAATGAATGTCCCACACCAGCGATGCGATCTGGGTCCGGGACAAGACTTCTTCAGTCTTTTGCATCAGAAGAGTAAGCAACGCAAATTCCTTTGCCGACAAGTCGATTCGATGACCGGCGCGGGTCGCTCGATGCCGCACCGGATCGATCTCCAGGTCGGCGACCCGCAGGAGGGAATCTACGGAGGGTGCCTGGCCGCGCTTGAGCAGCGCCCGCACACGCGCCAGGAGTTCGGGGAACTGGAATGGCTTGACGAGGTAGTCGTCGGCACCAAGGTCAAAGCCGCGCACTTTGTCGTCAGTCTTTCCCCGGGCAGTGAGCATCAAAACCGGGACCTGCCTTGAGGTGCGGAGAGCAGAAAGTACTGCGAAGCCGTCGATGCCGGGGAGCATTACGTCCAGAACGATCAGGTCATGGTCGCCATTGGCAGCGGCGTGAAGCCCGTCGGTGCCGGTATGGGCTATCTCGACTGAATAGCCGCTCTCGGCGAGACCTTGGCGCAAATACTCGGCAGCCTTGGGTTCATCTTCGATGACCAGAATTTTCAAGCTCGTCCTCAATTCAAGATTGCGGTTTTGTAATCTGGGGGTCAGCACGAAGTTGTGTCTGGACCACTAAAGTACGAACGGTGATGCAAGCGTTGCGTCCCGCTGTCCGCTAGGACAGCTCTTGCAATCGATGGTAAAGGAGTTTGATTTATGTTGTTCCGCAAATTTGTATTTGACCCCGTGCTGTTCGCGGCCGCAGTCTTGTCGCTCGCCTCCGGCGCGGCGACGGCCGTTGTTGCTACTCCGGCCGGGGCGTCTGCATCTGCAGCCCCTGCGGTCAAGTTGACCTCAGGCGAGGTCCGTAAGATCGACACCGAGCAAGGCAAATTGACTATCAAGCACGCCTCGATCGAGAATCTGGACATGCCAGCAATGACGATGGTCTTCAGGGCCAGCAATCCCGATCAGCTGAAGAACATCCGCGCGGGCGACAAGATCGAGTTTCGCGCCGAGTCGGCGGCGGGCGCTTTCGTGGTGACCGACATCAAGCTGGTCAAGTGACTCAATGCCTTAGCCATAGAACGCCGGCGCCCTGAGACGGCGCCGACATCGAACGAAGACAGGCACGTAGAAAGTTCTGATGTCGGGAGGCGGTGGTTGTAGGCGGGGTTTCATGCAGCTACACTGACTAGAGGATCCCGAACACCATCCCATGTCACCCTTTCGCCGCTACCGCCTGATCACAGCGATTGTTACGCTGTGTGCGCTGCTTCTGTCGCAGGTGGCGCTTGCGGCCTATGCGTGCCCTGGCCCAGCAAAAGCGCTAGAAGTAGTGAAGATGGCCGAGGCGGCCATGCCTTGTGCGGAATCCATGGCGCTCGTCATGGACCCGGAACAGCCCGGCCTGTGCCACGCGCACTGCGAGGCTTCGCAACTGAGTTCTGACCACTATCAGGTTCCCGCGCTGGCAAACCTGACCCAGATGGGCGTAGTGCTGACCCTGGCCGCCACGGGTCAAGCGACGGTGTTGCACGAATTGCAAACCCCGCTGATGCGGCGCGAGGCCGGACCGCCGCTGGCCGTGCGCCACTGCTGTTTCCGAATTTGAACGTCCAGACCGCTTGACATTGCCGGAGGCTGTTGCTTCCGCACATTTCATACCGTGTTCTGGAGGTTCCATGTTTTTGCATCACTTTCTCCCGGGGCTGGTTTTTTCAGCCTTGTTGCTGACCTGTTCCACACCGTCCCGAGCGCAACTGTCGCTGAGCCTGACCGAGGCGCAACGTATTGCTCTGGTCAGGTCGCAACAGCTGGTCGCGCATGATGCGGCGGCGGCCGCGGTACGCGAGATGGCCGTGGCTGCGGGACAAATGCCAGACCCTGTCCTGCGCCTTGGCATTGACAACCTGCCCGTCAATGGCCAGGACCGCTTCAGCCTGACGCGAGACTTCATGACCATGCGCCGCATCGGCGTCATGCAGGAGATCACCCGCGCCGACAAACGCCAGCTCAAAGTCGAGCGCATGGAGCGTGACGGCCAGCGCGTGGTTGCCGAACGTCAGCTCGCGCTCACCGGCATACAGCGGGAGACTGCATTGGCATGGCTGGAGCGCTACTACGCACAGCAGATGGTGGGCCTGTTCCGGCGGCAGGTAGATGAAGCCCGCTTGCAGATACAGGGGGCCGAAATTGCCTTTCGGGGTGGGCGGGGCAGTCAGGCCGATGTTTTTGGCGGGCGCGCCGCCTTGGCGAATCTGGAGGACAGGTTACGCCAAAGCGAGCGCCAGGCTCGAAGTGCAGGCTTGATGCTGGCCAGATGGGTGGGGCCCGATGCGGCAGCCCAGCCTCTGGCCGGCCCGGTGGACTGGCGTGAAAGCGCGCAGGCCGAACTGCTGGGCAGCGGTCAGCTGGTGCACCTTCCCCATCTGGCCGCGCTGAATGCGCAGGTTGGCGTGGCGGAGACCGAGGTCCGGCAGGCCCAGGCCAACACCCGCGCCGACTGGACCGTGGAAGCCATGTACAGCCAGCGCGGCCCGGCTTTCTCCAACATGGTGTCGCTGGGCGTCTCCATTCCCTTGCAACTGGACCGCGCCAACCGGCAGGACCGCGAGGTGGCGGCCCGGCAGGCCGACCTGGCCGAGGCGCGAGCCAGGCTGGAGGACGCACTGGCGGAGCAGGACGCGCAGGGGCGCGTGATGGTCAATGACTGGACAGCGGGCAGGGAGCGCTTTGACCGCCTAAACGCCGACCTGTTGCCGGCGGTCCGTCAGCGCGCCGAGGCTGCTCTGACGGCCTACCGGACCGGCAAGGGCGATCTCGTTTCAGTGCTGGCGGCGCGTCGCGATGAGATCGACGCCCACATGCAGATCCTCACGGTGGAGATGGATACCGCCCGCCTGTGGGCGCAGCTCAACTACCTTGTGCCCGATGCAGGCGCCACCGGCGCGCGAAAGGAACAGCGATGAACCGTAAATCCAGAATCTGGATCGCCGTGGCCGTGGCAGTGATGCTGGCCGGGGGATATGGCATGTATGTGCTTGGCATGCAGCGCGGCATGCAGAGTGCTCCGTCCGCTACGCTGGCACCGGCGGCACCCCAGAGCTCAACGCCCCTCGAAGCTGTGCCGCAAGGCATCGCCGAAGGCGAGGCAGCAACGCGCCGGCACATCACCGCAGGGATCAAGGCGGGTGACACCGACCCGGCCACCGGGCGCAAGGTTCTCTACTATCACGACCCCATGGTGCCAGGCAATAAATTCGACAAGCCCGCCAAGTCGCCCTTCATGGACATGATGCTGGTGCCCGTGTATGCCGAAGGCGACAGTGATCAAGGCAAGGTGACGGTCAGCCCGCGCATCCAGCAAAACCTGGGCGTGCGCACGGCGCTGGTGACTGAGGGTGTGCTTTCGCCTGAGTTGCACGTTGTGGGCAGTATCACGTTCAACGAGCGCGACCAGGCCGTGGTGCAATCCCGCGCCACGGGCTACGTGGAGCGCCTGCGCGTGCGCGCCACGCTGGACCGGGTGACCCGGGGGCAGGTGCTGGCTGAACTCCATGTGCCAGACTGGGTGGCGGCACAGGAAGAGTTCCTGGCCTTGCGGCGAATGAAGGGCAGCGGCCTGGAAGGTCTGGTCGATGGCGGGCGGGCTCGCATGCGGCAAGCCGGTATGAGTGAGGAGCAGATACTGCGCGTGGAAGCAGCCGGCAAGCCCGATGCGCGCGTTCTGGTCACTGCGCCGCTGGCAGGCCTGGTCACCGAGCTTGCCGTGCGCGAGGGCATGACGGTGATGCCGGGCGCCACGCTGTTTCGCATCAATGGCTTTGCCACCGTGTGGGCCAATGCCGAAGTGCCCGAAAGCCAGGCGGCGCTGCTGCGGCCGGGCACGAGGGTGAGCGCCCGGTCGCCGGCCTTGCCCGGCACGACGTTTGAAGGGCGCGTGCAGGCCCTGGTGCCCGACGTGAACAGTACCACCCGGACGCTGAAGGCGCGCGTGGAGCTGGCCAATGCAGATGGGCGACTCGTGCCCGGCATGTCGGTCTCCATGCAGTTCATGGACACGCGGTCGGAAAGCGCGCTGCTGATCCCGACGGAGGCCGTGATCCAGACCGGTCGCCGTACGGTGGTGATGGTGGCCGAAGACAACGGAAGATTCAGGCCAGTGGAGGTGCAGGCCGGCATCGAGAGCGGCGGCCAGACCGAGATCAGGCGGGGCTTGCAGGCGGGCCAACGCGTCGTTGTGTCGTCGCAGTTCCTTATTGACTCTGAAGCCAGCCTCAAGGGCGTGGAGGCTCGCCTGAATGAGGTGCCTGGCGCAGCGGCGGCTCCAGCGGCTCAACGGCATGAAGGCGAGGCCCGGATCGAGGCGATTGCCGGCGATGCCCTGACCTTGTCGCATGGCCCGATCCCCTCCATCAAGTGGGGCTCCATGACCATGGACTTCAAGGCTCCGCCGCCCAAAGACATGCCTCGCAATCTTGCGGTGGGCGACCGCATCACATTCGAGTTCTACACGGACAAGGAAGGCCTGCCGCAACTTACACGTGTGTCGCCCATGCAGCCGCAAGCGCAAGGGAGCACGAAATGATCGCGCGGCTGATCCGCTGGTCCATCTACAACCGCTTCCTGGTGTTGCTGGCCACCGTGATGGTCGCCGCCTGGGGCGTCTATGCGGTCGGCAAGACGCCGCTGGACGCGCTGCCGGACCTGTCGGACGTTCAGGTCATCATCCGCACCACCTGGCCGGGCCAGGCGCCACGCATCGTCGAGAACCAGGTGACCTATCCGCTGACCACGACGATGCTGTCCGTACCTGGTGCAAAGACCGTGCGTGGCTACTCGTTTTTTGGTGACTCGTTCGTCTATGTGCTGTTTGAGGACGGCACCGACCTGTACTGGGCGCGCTCCAGGGTGCTGGAATACCTGAACCAGGTTCAGTCGCGGCTTCCGGCGGCGGCTAAGGCGTCCCTGGGTCCCGACGCCACCGGCGTGGGCTGGATTTACCAGTATGCGCTGGTCGACCGCAGCGGTACGCAGGACGCCGGACAGTTGCGCGCGCTGCAGGACTGGTTCCTGAAGTACGAACTCAAGAGCGTGCCCAACGTCGCGGAGGTCGCGTCGGTGGGAGGCATGGTGCGCCAGTACCAGGTCGTGCTGGATCCTGACAAGCTGGCCGCCTATGCCATACCGCAGACGCGGGTCGTCGAGGCGCTGCAAAAATCCAACCAGGAAAGCGGCGGCTCAGTGCTGGAACTGGGTGAGGCCGAGTACATGGTGCGTGCGTCGGGCTACCTGCAATCACTGGATGATTTCCGGCAAGTGCCGCTCATGACCACTCCCGCCGGCATTTCGGTGCGCCTGGGCGATGTGGCGCGTGTGCAGGTCGGGCCCGAGATGCGGCGTGGCATCGGCGAGCTGGATGGGGAAGGCGAGGCCACCGGCGGCGTGATTGTCATGCGTTCGGGCAAGAATGCGCTGGAGACCATCGCGGCCGTCAAGGCCAGGCTGCAGTCGCTGCAAGCCAGCCTGCCCAAGGGCGTGGAGATCGTGCCGGTATACGACCGCTCCAGCCTGATCGAGCGCGCCGTGGACAACCTGAAGTTCAAGCTCTTCGAGGAGTTCCTCGTTGTGGCTCTGGTGTGCTTTGTCTTCCTGTTCCACTTGCGCTCGGCCTTCGTGGCCATCGTCTCGCTGCCGCTGGGAATCCTGGCGGCCTTCATCGTCATGTATTACCAGGGCGTCAATGCCAACATCATGTCTCTGGGCGGCATCGCCATCGCCATCGGCGCCATGGTCGATGCGGCAGTGGTGATGATCGAGAACGCGCACAAGCATCTTGAACATTGGGCGAACGAGCATCCCGAAGGCAAGCTTGAAGGCGAGGCGCGCTGGCGCGTCATCGGCGACTCGGCGGCGGAGGTCGGACCGGCGCTGTTCTTCTCGCTGCTGATCATCACGCTGTCGTTCATCCCGGTGTTCACCCTGGAGGCCCAGGAGGGGCGGCTGTTCTCGCCGCTGGCGTTCACCAAGACCTATGCCATGGCCGCAGCCGCCGGGTTGTCGGTCACGCTCATCCCGGTGCTGATGGGGTACCTCATCCGCGGCCGCATTCCGCAGGAAAAGAGCAACCCGTTGAACCGGTTGCTGATCGTACTGTACCGGCCGCTGCTGGACCTGGTCCTGCGTGCGCCCAAGGCCACGCTGGTGGTGGCGGCGCTGGTACTGGCCACCAGCGTGTGGCCGTTGCTGAAGATCGGCGGTGAGTTCATGCCAAGGCTGGACGAAGGCGACCTTCTGTACATGCCATCCGCGCTGCCCGGACTCTCTGCGGGAAAGGCGGCCGAGTTGCTGCAGCAGACGGACCGCCTGATCAAGACCGTACCCGAAGTGGCCAGCGTCTATGGCAAGGCCGGCCGGGCCGAGACCGCCACCGACCCCGCGCCCATGGAGATGTTTGAAACCACCATCCAGTTCAAGCCGCGCGAGCAGTGGCGCGCCGGGATGACACCCGACAAATTGATCGAGGAGCTGGACAAGACCGTCAGGGTTCCGGGCCTGGCCAATATCTGGGTGCCACCCATCCGCAACCGCATCGACATGCTGGCCACCGGCATCAAGAGCCCGGTGGGTGTCAAGGTGGCGGGCAGCGACCTGGCCACCATCGACAAGGCGACGGCTGACATCGAACGCGCACTCAAGGACGTGCCCGGCGTCAGCAGTGCGCTGGCCGAGCGCCTGACCGGCGGGCGCTATGTGGACATCAACATCCGCCGCGATGCTGCGGCGCGCTTTGGCATGAACATTGCCGACGTGCAATCGGTCATCAGCACGGCCGTGGGCGGCGAGAACGTCGGTGAGACGGTCGAGGGCCTGCAGCGCTTCCCGATCAATGTGCGCTACCCGCGCGAAGTCCGCGACTCGCTGGAAAAGCTGCGCAGCCTGCCCATCGTGACTGCGGCCGGTACGCGGCTGGTGCTGTCCGACGTGGCCGACGTCCGCGTCACCGATGGCCCGCCGATGCTGCGCAGCGAAAACGCCCGACTGTCGGGCTGGGTCTATGTGGACATCCGCGGCCGCGACCTGCGCTCGGCCGTTCAGGACATGCAGCGCGTGGTTGCCGAAAAGGTCAAGCTGCCGCCGGGCTATTCGATTTCATGGTCGGGCCAGTTCGAGTTTCTGGAGCGCGCCACCGCCAAACTCAAGGTAGTGCTGCCCTTCACCCTGATGATCATCTTCGTGCTGCTGTACCTGACGTTCCGGCGTGTCGAGGAGGCGCTGCTGATCATGGCGACCTTGCCGTTCGCGCTGGTGGGCGGCATCTGGCTGCTGTACCTGCTGGACTACAACCTGTCGGTGGCGGCGGCCGTGGGCTTCATCGCGCTGGCGGGCGTGTCGGCCGAGTTCGGCGTGATCATGCTGCTCTACCTGAAGACCGCATGGAACGAACGCCTTGCCGCCGGCAAGACCGGTACGGCGGACCTACTGGACGCGATCCGCGAGGGCGCGGTGCTGCGGGTTCGGCCAAAAGCCATGACCGTGGCCGTGATCCTGGCGGGCCTGTTTCCCATCATGTGGGGCAGCGGCACCGGCTCGGAAGTCATGCAGCGCATCGCAGCGCCCATGGTGGGAGGCATGATCACCGCGCCGCTGCTGTCGATGTTCGTGGTGCCGGCGGTGTACCTGCTGATGCGCCGCAGGCGAGACGCGGCTTTGCGGACGACTGCCGGGTGAGTCGGCGGGCTGGCTTACTCGCCGCCTTCGCATGGTCACGAACCGGATCTGGCCGCAATCCTGAATCCATTCAGCTTGCGTTCATGTACGTTGGCGCTGCGGGTCAGCGGCGCGCGCGCAATGTCAGTGGAGAAGGCCGAGTCGTGCCCCAGCCCGGTGTGGCGTGTCAAGGTCGTCACGCCCAAGGCGAAGTCAGGGTGATCCTGGTCGATGCCGCCAGCGGCCTGCCCGAATGCGCTTGCTGCTCATCGAGGACGAAGCGCCAAAGTGGGCATCAAGGTTTTTCAATGACCCCATTTTCGCCGGAGGCGCTATCCGCAGCACCCAGTTCCCGCGGTTGCCTGAATTGGCGGGCAAGCTAACGTGCCGAACGAGCAGAAGACGCAGCAGTCTCCGGGCAGGGGATGCAAAACCACGTGGCATCCCTGGCATTCGTAAAACCACTGGCATGAGTCGGTGGGCATAGTCTCCACCTTGGCAAAGCCACAATCGGGACATGTCAGCGTTGAGGCAAGAACTACCACTTCGCTCACTTAGCCGACTTCATCAGGGTCGATGGGAATCCCGCAGCTGCGGTGGCTTTGGTGAGCGTGGCCACGTCAGTCTTGGCGTCATCAAAGGCTACTGTGGTCTGGCGCCTGGTAAGGTCGCTTTTCACGCTCTCGACGCCTGGAACCCGCGTCAAGGCGGCCTTGATGGTAATCGGGCACGACGCGCAGCTCATCGATGGCACCGAAAGCGTGGCCGTCTGGGGGGCCGCCATGACGCAGGTGCCGACAAGCAGCAAGGCGATGGCAATGAAATTTTTCATGAATGTTCTCCTAGTAGAAAAGAGGCGCGACCAGCGGAAGGCCAAGGACCAGAACCATGAGCCCTGTGACCGCGGCGAAAAACGCCTTTTGCGCGCGCTTCGCGGCCGGGGCTGCGCAGGGGCGACCGTCGTCACAGGCTGGCGCGCGCCAGATCTGTCGGCCGGCGTAAGCAAGCGCCAAGCCCGCGCCTGTCAGGAGGTATGGCTGGTAAGGCTCAATGCCCGCAAGTTCGCCGATCCATGCGCCGGAGGCTCCGACCAACACTAACGCCAGCGGCGCCACGCAGCAGACAGACGCAAGTAGCGACGCAGCGCCGGCGGCGGCCAAGGCTGCGCGGATGGGTGCCGACGAGCGTGACGGGGTTTGCGATTCGATGTCCATGGCCTAAGCTTAGGGCCGTAGCCAACTACGGAGTCAAGCCCATGGGCGAACAAAATCAAAGTTTTACCATCGGGGCGCTGGCCAATGCCTCGGGGGTCTCGGTGGAGACCATTCGGTACTATCAGCGCGAGAAGCTCGTGGCGGAACCCCCTCGGCCACAGGGTGGCGTGCGTCGCTATGACCATCAGCACGTTGGTCGTTTGAAGTTCATCCGATCGGCGCAACGCCTCGGATTCAGCCTGCGAGAAGTCGCCGAACTTTTGCTGCTGGACGATGGCGGCGGCTGCTCAGTGGTACAGGTTCGAGCGCAAGCGAAGCTCGATGAGGTCAGGACCCGCATGGCGGACCTGCGGCGCATGGAGGAGGCTTTGGCCGAACTGGTATACAGCTGCTCCGTATCACGCGGCAACGTACGTTGTCCGTTGATTGCCAGCCTAGCCGCATAAAGATTTTTTCGTCTGGTCCGTTTCCCGCCGCTCCAGCCAGGTGCGTGTGCCAACGACGCACAGGCTCAACCACGCCATTGACTGCGCCCAGCCTGCAGCCACGTCGCTCAGGAAATGCGCGCCCAGGTACATCCGGCTCAAGGCGACCAACCCGACCATCGTGAAAAATGCCAGCCCAACACCCATCCACTGGCGCCATGTGGTCGCTCTCGCCACAGCATGGCAGCCATTACGCCATACAGCAAGGTGGCGCCGGCGACATGGCCGCTTGGGAAGCTGTAGGTGGTCAACGTGAGGAAAGGGTGGTCGAATTCCGGCCGTCCCCGGCGAAACAAGAGCTTTGTCAGGGTGTTGAGCAGCATGCCGCCTGGAACCGCGAGCGCCACGGTCAGCAACCAGCACCAGTTGCGTTTCCAGAGCAGCACGAGCGCCAGCAACAGGGTGAACGCGCTGATGGGCGCGGGATTGTGCAGGCGGGAAACCAGCAGCATGACGCGCGTGAACCCGGGCGTCGCGTGCCTGTGGAGCCAACGGGCGATCCACTCATCAACCAGGGTCAGCGGATCGCCGGTAACAACGTCTTCAGCAATCCCCGCGAACAGCCAGAGTGCCCCGATCAGTACGACAGCGCCTGCCGTCAGTTGCAACCCCAGGTAGCTGCCGCGATTCAGGCGCGCCCGCACAAAGGCGACAGGACCGGGAAACCGTTGCACGAGCGCCTTGAGCAGCAGGCGGACATGGGAGGCAGCAGGATTGTTCACACAAGCATCATGAATCTGTACTGGTCTTGGGCGGGAATCGCCGTCGCCCCAGCCACCATGCGGTGACCTTGAAGATGACCGGCGGGAGCACAAGCATTTGCAAAACTGGCACGAGGCCTACACCCAGGTAGGGCAGCCGAGGCATTGATGCCGCATATTCCCAGCGATTGAGGACATGAACCGCGCCCAGTTCGATGACTGTCGCAATGACAAATCCGCAGGACAGCATCAACGCGTAACCAGGCAAAGCCGGTCGATCTGCCCAGTCCGGCCTTCTGAATACAAGCCATCCGGCAAGAAAGATCATCAAGAGGATGATTCCGTCGCCGAGGCTGGGAACGAAACAGTGCGCAGCGTAGTCCAGGGGGCTCACGTTGACCGCATACAGCGGCATCTGCGCAACCTCCCAGACAAAGTTGATCGCCACCGACACCATGAACAGGACCGCGAGTCTGCGCAAGCCTATCTCCTCAGGCGCAATGCATTCGTGATCACCGACACTGAACTCAAGCTCATGGCCAGCGCGGCGATCATGGGCGACAGCAGCCACCCGGTGAAGGGGTAGAGCACGCCGGCCGCAAGCGGCACGCCCAGCGCGTTGTAGACGAAGGCGAACATCAGGTTCTGCTTCATGTTGGCAATGGTCTCCTGCGAAATGATGCGGGCCTGCGCGATGCCTCGCAAGTCGCCTTTGACCAGGGTTACCTGGGCGCTGTTCATGGCCACGTCTGTGCCGGTGCCCATTGCCACGCCGACGTCGGCCTTGGCCAGTGCCGGAGCGTCGTTGATGCCATCACCCGCCATGGCAACAATGCGGCCTTCGCGCTGCAGCTTGTCCACAAGGGCCAGCTTGTCCGCCGGCTTGACCTCGCCATGCACTTCGTCGATGCCCAGCCTGGCCGCCACCGCCTTGGCCGTCGTCAGCCCGTCGCCGGTGGCCATGATGACGCGCATGCCGGTGGCGTTCAAGGCGGCCAGCGCCTCGGGGGTACTGGCCTTCACAGGGTCCGACACCGCCAGCAGGCCAGCCAGCGTGCCTTGCGCAGCCAGGTACATCACACTGGCACCTTCCGCGCGCAGTGCTTCCGCCTGCGAGGCCAGGCTGTCGGTGGCCACGCCCAGCTGCGTCATCAGGGCGGTGTTGCCCAGCGCCAGCGGCTTGCCACCGACGCTGCCGCGCACGCCAATGCCCGTGCCGGACTCGAAGCCCTCGGCCTTTTCCAGCGCCAACCCGCGCTCGCGCGCAGCGCTGACGATGGCGGCCGCCAGGGGATGCTCGCTGCCTTGGTCCAGGCTCGCTGCAAGGCGCAGAACCTCATCTTCGGTGAACGCCGGCGCGGCGACGACGCGGTCAAAGCGCGGCTTGCCTTCGGTGAGGGTGCCGGTCTTGTCCACGATCAGCGTGTCCACCTTGCGGAAGTTCTCGATGGCTGCAGCGTCGCGGAACAGCACGCCCTGCGTCGCGGCCTTGCCGGTGGCGACCATGATCGACATCGGCGTTGCGAGCCCAAGCGCGCAAGGGCAGGCAATGATCAGCACGGCAACGGCATTGATCAGCCCATAAACCCAGCTGGGCTGCGGGCCGAAGAAGCCCCAACCGAAGAAGGTCAGGAGGGCAATTCCCACCACGGTGACGACGAAGTAGCCCGCCACCTGGTCGGCCATGCGCTGCATCGGCGCCTTGGACCGCTGCGCCTGCAGGACCATTTGAACGATGCTGGCAAGCACCGTCTGTGAACCGACGTGTTCCGAACGCATGACCAAGGCGCCGTTGGTGTTCAGCGTTGCGCCGATCAGCTTGTCGCCGACGCGCTTGGTGACGGGCATGGGCTCGCCGGTCAGCATGGATTCGTCCACAGCGCTGCCGCCTTCGACCACCACGCCGTCCACCGGAACCTTTTCGCCGGGCCGTACCCGCAGCGTGTCGCCGACGTGGACATGAGTGAGGGGGACATCCTCCTCGCCACCATCGGCATTGATGCGGCGCGCCGTCTTGGGGGCCAGGCCGAGCAGTGACTTGATGGCTGCAGATGTCTGAGAGCGCGCCTTGAGTTCGAGTATCTGGCCGAGCAGCGTCAGGGAGATGATCACCGCCGCAGCCTCGAAGTAGACCGCTACCCGGCCCATCGCCACAAAGGAGGCGGGGAACACGCCCGGCGCCACCGTGGCGACCACGCTGTAGGCGAAGGCCGCAAACGTACCCAGGCCGATCAGCGTCCACATATTCGGGCTGCGGTTGATGACCGATTGCACCCCGCGCTCAAAGAACGGCCAGCCGGCCCACAGCACGATGGGCAGCGACAGCACCAGCTCGATCCAGCTCTGCCTGGCCATGTCGAACCACCCCAGGCGGTGGCCTGCCATGGCCAGAAAGGTGACGACGACGGTCAGCGGCAAGGTCCAGAAGAACCGCCGCTTGAAGTCCACCAGTTCAGGACTCTCGGAGTCATCGAGCGTGGGCATTTCGGGCTCCAGCGCCATGCCGCATTTGGGGCAGGCACCGGGGTGGTCCTGCCGCACTTCGGGGTGCATCGGGCAGGTGTAAATGGCACCGGCGACGGGGGCTTCGGTGGTGACCGGTGACGGGGCGGCAAGGCTGGCGGGGGCAGCGAGGTACTTCGCGGGGTTGGCGGAGAACTTGGCCTTGCAGCCGGCGCTGCAAAAGTAAACGCGCTTTCCTTCAAGCTGCAATGCATGCTGAGACTGCGCCGTTACCGTCATTCCACACACAGGGTCCTTCAACGCTGGTGGCGCTTCAGCGGGCGGCGCGGGCGCATCTTTGGGCATTCCATGAGCGGAGTGGTCATGCGGGTTGGTGTGGTTCGGTGAGGTTTCGTTCATCGCGTTCTCTCATTGCCGGCTTGGCAAGACCATCATCCCACAGCAGCACGGATTGGCTGTGCGCCAGCGCACTGCCCCGCCGCCGCACGCCGCAGGGGGTGCGCTGCCACACAGACCCTGAGGGCCGGCCCGCATAATCTGGCCCATGAATGCCGTTTTGCCGTCGTCCAGCAGTTGCGCCTCTCTTGTAGTCAGCGATGCGCTTAACCGCGAATGCTTTTGCTTCAGCCTTGACGATGCCGCGCTGGCACGGGCGCTTGATTCAGAGCTCGGCCAGCCCGGCCTGTCAGCGATGGTGCGCGAGCGCTGCCCCTACCTGTTCGCCGCCCGGCCCGTGTTCGTGGCGGCGCCGCAGCTGCGAATGATGGAGCAGGTGGTGCAAGCCGTCGAATCCGTAGTCGCGCTGCCGGCTTATCGGCAACAGGTGCTGGGCGCCGCGCCGGCCATCGCCCGGCTTGGCACGGTCGGGCCGCACGGGGCATTCTTCGGGTACGACTTCCACCTCAACCAAGGTCGCCTGGGGCTGATCGAGATCAACACCAACGCCGGTGGCGCCATGCTCAACGCCGTGCTGGCGCGGGCGCAGCGAGCCTGCTGCGCCGCCACCGACGGGATGCTCCCGGCAAGAGACACCGTGGCGGTCTTCGAGCAGCGCATCGTCGACATGTTCCGCCATGAGTGGCAGCTCGCCGGGCGCACGCGGCCGCTGGCCAGCATTGCCATCGTTGACGAGTCGCCCGAGGCGCAGTACCTGTACCCCGAGTTCCTGCTGTTCCAGCAGTTGTTCGAGCGGCACGGCCTGCGCGCCGTCATCGCCGGCCCGGAGGCGTTCCAGTGGCGTGACGGCCGGCTGTGGCTCGCGGATCTTGAAATCGACCTTGTCTACAACCGCCTGACTGACTTCTACCTTGAACAACCCGCAAGTGCCGTGCTGAGGGAGGCGTACCTGCAGCAGGGCGTCGTCTTGACTCCGCACCCGCAGGCCCATGCGTTGTATGCCGATAAACGCAACCTTGCCCTGTTCAGCAATGCCGCGCGAATGCAGGCCCTGGGGGTGCCGGACGCGACGCAGCAGCTGCTGCTGGAACATGTGCCCCACACCGAAGTCGTTGATCCGTCCGACGCGCAGCGGCTGTGGGATGCGCGTCGTGGCTTGTTCTTCAAACCGGTGGCAGGCTTCGGCAGCCGGGCGGCGTACCGGGGCGACAAGCTGACGCGCAAGGTCTGGCAGGACATCCTGGCCGGCGAGTATGTGGCCCAGGCCATCGTCACGCCGGGTGAGCGAGTGGTCGAGGACAACGACGAGCAGCGTGCCTTGAAGTTCGACTTGCGCGCCTACGCCTACGATGGCGCCGTCCAGTGGGTGGCTGCGCGGCTGTACCAGGGACAGACCACCAACTTCCGCACGCCGGGCGGCGGCTTTGCGCCGGTTTACAGCACGGCTGATGCGTCGGGAAGAACGCTCGCGGCCGACGGTGAATATGCGTCGTACGTCTTCCTGCTGGATGAAGCTAGCGGCGTGCACGCGGTGCCGCATGGCCTGTACGTGGCGCTTGCGAGCGGGCAGGCGGAGGCTGCGGACCTTGCCAGCAAGACACTGCGCCTGGCCGACTGGTATGTGCGGCTGAAGGACGGCGAGCCTGACAGCGTGGTTAATGAGACCTACCACCTGGTCCGCTTTGACGCGCAGGGGAAGGTCGATTGGGCCGGCACACCCGCGCCTCATCCTCATCGCCCCGATGTGGCGGTCGTTGCGCAGGATGCGGGATGGCCCAGCATCCACGAGCGTGAGCAGATGCAGGTGTTGCTGTTTGGCGGGCCCGCTGCGCCGGGGACGACATGTGCGGCATCTGCCGTGAGTTGAGATTCGAACGGCACGGCGCCGACGCCCGGGCCTGCCATCATGAGCAGGCCGTTGTTGTGCTGTGTGTCCCACATAGAGCCCTCGCTTGACCCATATCAACAGGGGATGTCGCCACCAATCCTATTGTTGCCACAAGGGGCCGGTCAGGCCGCAACCAGGAGAGCAACATTCCCGACAAACACTCTGGAGTCGTGCATGGCGTGACGCAATCTGCGGACGCAACAAGCGATGACCGTTTTCCCCTGCATTGCTTCGTTGAGGTAGATGTGGATGCTGATCCGGGCAGTCTATTCGCACGTCTTGACGACCACCGCCGCCTGGCCGCCCACATGGAGAAGCCGTCGTTGATGATGGCCGGCGCCACAATGCAAGTCGCGCTGGATGCACGGCAGGGCCAGGCTGTCGGATCGGTGATTCGTGTGAGCGGGCGTGTGCTCGGCATGAGCCTGCGGGTTGAGGAAGTGGTCACCGAACGGATTGCTCCGTGGCGCAAGACTTGGGAGACCCGGGGGGAGCCCCGATTGTTGGTGATCGGTCCTTACCGCATGGGCTTCGCGATTTCTCCGCGGGACAAAAATTCGCGTCTAAGCGTGTTCATCGACTACGGCCTCCCGACCGGCCAATTCACTCATGGGCTCGGTCTGCTATTTGGCAAGATCTATGCGGCATGGTGCGTTAAGCGCATGGCCGCCGATGCGAGGGGCACCCAATGAATTTTGAGTTCTTGCAGGGGGGAGAACTTGAATACCTGCCACGTTTCGTCACAAGCCTGGCGATCGGTCTTCTGATCGGGCTGGAGCGCGAACGCAGTCCGGCGGCGAAGGCGGGATTGCGTACCTTTGCACTGGTGGCACTGTTCGGCACGGTAGCGGCAATGCTTTCTGAAAAGACAGCCAACCCGTGGCTGCTCACCGTCGGCCTGCTGGTTGTCGGCTTCATGATCATCGCGGCGTATCTTCGCGAAGGGGCGGAAATCCCTGATCCCGGCACCACCACCGTGGCGGCGATCCTCCTTTGCTACGGCCTCGGAGCAATGGTCTGGCACGGCTATGCCACGCTGGCCGTGATGCTGGCCATCCTCGCCACCATACTGCTTTACTTCAAGGCCGAGTTGCGCGGCATCAGCCAGAACCTGAGCCGGCGCGACCTGACTTCCATGCTGCAGTTCGCGGTGCTTACCTTCATTGTCCTGCCGATACTGCCAGACAGGAACTATGGACCCTATGATGCTTTCAATCCGCACCATATCTGGTTGATGGTGGTATTGATCGCCGGCATCAGCCTGGCGGGCTACGTTGCCCTGCGCTTTGTGGGCCAGCGCCGTGGTGTCGCATTACTGGGCTTCTTTGGCGGGCTGGCGTCGAGCACTGCTACAACGCTCGTCTATGCTCGCCACAGCCGGGCTGACGCAGGTCTTGTAGGTTCCGCCGTGGTGGTGATCCTGATTGCGAATCTGGTGGTGCTGTTGAGGCTGTCCGCTGTCAGTGCCTTGGTGTCGCCAGCCATACTTGCACAACTGCTGCCGGTGCTGGGCAGCGGTCTGGTGCTGGGGTTGCTGGCAACGGCCTATGCATGGCGAAAATTGAACCAGCAAAGCGACGTGCTCATGCCGGAGGTTAGCAACCCGACGGAGCTTCGTACCGCTGTCGGCTTCGGGCTGCTCTACGCCGGCGTGCTGCTGTTGGCCGCATGGTTGTCGGAGGTCGCGGGCAGTGGCGGACTGTACGTGGTTGCCCTGGTATCGGGACTGACCGATGTGGATGCGATCACGCTGTCCAGCCTGCGCCTGTTTGCGCTGGGCAAGCTGCAGGCCGGTGAAGCTGTGGCCGCCATAGCCATGGGAACCATGTCGAACATCGCCTTCAAACTGGGCCTGGTGTTTTTCATCGGCGGCCCACTGCTGGCAAGGCGTTGCGCTGTCGGCATGATTGCCACCGCTGGGGGCATCGGTGTGGCGCTGTTGCTGTGGGGAGGTTAGCCATCGCCTGCAACCCCGGCCGGGCTTCCGCACGGTGGTGCTCGACTACAGTTCGCGGCCCGGCCGAACTGAGTTTCAGGGCGGCGCGGCCAGTTCCGCAGACGTCTTGGCGGGCTGCGTACTGATGGGTGCGTCGGGCTTGTTTGCAACCGCCGTCTTGCCCGGCTGTCGGATGCCCGCAAGCTTCGTCCGCTTGAGCATCAACGCGTTCAATGCCACCAGCGCCGAACTGCCGGACATCGACAGCGCGGCGATTTCGGGTGACAGGGTGAACGGGTAGAAAACACCCGCAGCAACCGGAAAGGCAATCACGTTGTAGCCAACGGCCCACCAGAGGTTCTGGTGCATCTTACGCAAAGTCGCGCGTGACAGCTCGATGGCCCCCACGACGTCGTACGGGTCGCTCTTCATCAACACCACCTGAGCGCTTTCCATGGCTACGTCGGTGCCGGCGCCGATGGCGAAGCCGACATCCGCCTGGGTCAATGCCGGTGCATCGTTGATTCCGTCGCCTACCATGCCGACCTTGTTGCCCTTGTCCTGCAACTCCTTGATCCTGGCGGCCTTCTGGCCAGGAAGAACTTCCGCCAGCACGATGTCGATGCCCAACTCCTTGCCGATGCGGTCGGCAGTCGCCTGGTTGTCGCCGGTCATCATCGCTACCTTGACGCCGCGCTCCTGCAGCTTGGCAATCGTCGCTTTGGACGTTGGCCGGACTGCATCGGCAATCGCGATCAGGCCAATGAGCTTTCCCGCCCTTGCCACGTGCACGGCGGTGCGTCCACCCCCTTCGAGCCGGGCCGCGTCCGCCGCCAAGGCGTCCAGGGCCACGCCTTCGGCCTGCATCAGTTTGCGGTTGCCCAGCAGGACCGCATCGGGGCCGATGCTGGCCCGGGCGCCCTGGCCATCGACATTGGTGAAGCTCGTAGCCACCTCCGTCGGCATGGCGCCGGCCCGCTTGAGAATGGCATGCGCCAGCGGATGCTCGGAGAACTTCTCCAGTGCAGCTGCGGTGGCGAGCAAGTTCACCTCGCTCACCCCTGGTGCGGTGACCATCTCCACCACATCCGGCCGGCCCACGGTTAGCGTGCCGGTCTTGTCGAAGACGACGACCGTCAGTTTGGTGGCGTTCTCCAGTGCCGAAGCATTCTTGAACAGAATGCCGTTCATCGCTCCCAAACCTGTGCCCACCATGATCGCCATCGGGGTGGCGAGTCCCAGCGCGTCGGGGCAAGCGATGACAAATACGGTGATGGTCAGTGTGAGGGCGAACAGCAGCGGTTGACCAAGCACCCAGAACCACACTGCGAAGGTGAGCAAGCCGATGACGATGGCTGCCAGCACCAGCCACTGCGATGCGCGGTCCGCGAGCAGTTGGCCTGGGGCCTTGGAGTTTTGCGCCTCCTGGACCAACTTGACGATCTGGGCAAGAGCGGTGTCCGCGCCTACCTTGGTCGCCTTGTATTGGAAACTGCCGCTCTTGTTGATGGTGGCGCCGATGACTGAGTCGCCGGCCACTTTCTTGACGGGCATCGATTCCCCCGTGAGCATCGACTCATCGACTTGGGAGCTTCCTTCGGTGATTTGCCCGTCCACAGGGATCCTGCCCCCCGGCTTGACGACAACTGTTTCGCCAGCGAGAACTTCCGATGTGGGCACCTCGACCTCGGCGCCGGAACGAAGAACGGTGGCCATGGGCGGCGCGAGATCCATCAAGGCGCGGATCGCCTCTGAGGCGCCTGCGCGCGCGCGCATCTCCAGCCAGTGGCCCAGCAGGATGAATACGAGCAGCACTGCCGAGGCTTCATAGAACACCTCGCCCTCGTACAGGAACGTGGCTCCCACGCTGAACAGGTAGCCTGTGCCCACGGAGAGGACGACCAGCGTCGCCATGTTGGCGACCCCATTGCGGGCGGACCGCCATGCAGCGACGAGGAATGGCCAGCCAGGATAGGCGATCGCCCCTGTGGCAGCGGCGAACAGGAAGAGCTTTCGGTCTATGCCGAAGGGCACCGGAAAGTCTCCAAGCATCTCCCCCATCGGTGAGTACAGGAAGACCGGGATGGCGAACAGGAGGGCGACCAGGAAGCGGTTGCGCATGTCGCGGGCCATGTCTTGCATGGACATGCCGGGAGCATGACCCATGTCATGCATCATCTCCGCCTTGTCGTGCGCCATGGACTTGCCTGCCGCTACAGGCGCCTTGTGGCCAGTGTGACCCGCGTGGTCAGCGTGAGGGGACTGGTCAGGCGTGCTCGCGATGGAACCGGCGGCATCACAGACATGGGCGGGAACCAGTTCGCCGCGGCAGTGATAGCCGCAGTCCTTCACGCGTTGCCGGATAGCATCCAGCGTGACTCTTGATTCGTCATAGTGCAGGGTGGCGCTCCCGGCGACATAGTTGACGTCCGCGTGGTGGACACCGGGGAGTGACTCCAGCTGCCGGACGACACCTGCCGCGCTCAGGCTGGAGACCATCTCCGCGACTTCGACAGTGCTGGTCTTCATACTGCAGCCTCTTTTTTCCCGAAGGAGGGAATGAACCGCGGCGTGCGCGCCGCGTAGGCGTCAAAGGCCGGTCCGAAGTGCTCTCGCATCTCCTTTTCTTCCGTGACTGCCAGCCGTCCGTACATGACCAGCAGGACCGGAAACATCGCCAGGGTGAGCAGCGTCGGCCATTGCAGCAGGAAGCCCAGCAGGATCAAGACAAAAGCTACGTACTGCGGATGGCGGATGCGGGAATAGGCGCCTGTGGTCGCCAGCGTGCCGTTCCGCTGCGCCTGGTACAGCACGTTCCACGCGGTGGACAATAGAAAGAAGCCGTAACCCAGGAACACGTAGCTGGCAATATGAAGCGGGCCGAAGTGAGCGTCGCCCTTTTCGCCGAGGAGGGTTGACCACAGGTGACCGGAGTTGTGCGACAGCAGATCGAGGCCGGGGTACCTTGTCTGCAGCCATCCGGACAAGACATAGAGCGTGAGAGGGAAGCCGTACATCTCGACGAAGAGAGCAACGATGAAAGCAGCGAAAGCGCTGAAGGTTCGCCAGTCGCGCGCAGTCTGTGGCTTGAAGAAGCTGAACGCGAACATCAGAAAAATCGCCGAGTTCAGGATGACCAGCGTCCAGAGGCCGTAGGCGGAAGTGTCGTGGGTCATGGCTGCTCTCCCGATCGTGGGGCCGAATCTGTGGATGAAGCCTTATGACCGCTGTGTTTGGCATGGGCGCCGCCGTGGGAGCCGTGCCCGTTGTGCATGAACACGTGCATTAGCGGGCATGCGAGAAGCAATAGCAGGGGTAGCGCGCCGATGAAGTGCGCGCGATGCTCGCTGAGCAGAAAGTAAGCTGCGATGGCGCCCATCACAATCAGCCCAAGAGCGTAGCGCGAGCGCCAGAAGCCGGGTGCTTCTTGCTGCGACGGGGAATGAAGATCGGTCATTAGATTCTCCGAATAATTTGCGGTCGCCAAGATGGCGGAGGGCGGCATGCGTACTTGTATGCGTGGGGAAAAGGAAAGATGAGGTATCACGTGTAACTCGTGCCTGAGTGTTGCAAAAACCGAGGCGCGAGACCAAGCGGACCGGACCCGGCCAGAGGAAGCCGAATCCACACGCCGCAACGAAAGTGCGGCTGCCCAATCAGGAGGCTAGAGAGTCCACCGCATGTAGATGATTCGTTCGGGTGGGTCGCTCAGTGGAGGTTCAGCGCCGATGCCCCCCCCGGGGAGAGCGTTCAGCGGCGCCAACCGGGTCCAGATGACTCCAGCCAATGGCGGGGGACCCGGGTCGACCGAGCCCATGCCATTGCTGCTTTGCAAGGCCTGCGATCCTTCGTCGCAGGCTTTCAGGCAAGGCGCCTTGGAGCTTCGCTCGGTGTCGTGCGCAGGTGCCGCAGCATGGCTGGTTACGTGAGAGATCGCATGGGAAGATTTTTGTCCACCCTGGCGCTCTGCATGATCAGGAGCTTCCAGCAGGCATGCATTCGCGAAGCCTGCCCCCAGCACAAAAAACCAGACGGCCAGCATCAGCGATGCGGCAGTGCGGCTGGCTTTTGGTTGGGAGAGTAGCTTCATTTCGATTCATGTTACGGGTCAACCGCAGATGCGATTTGACCTATGTCAACGACCACGATATTCGTGCTGCTTACAGTGCCGCAAGTTGGTGGGCTGGTCGGTTCGCTGGGGAACATACAGATGTAAGCAATGTGTCTGGTGAAATTAACGGTTTTGTGAGTTCCGCAGGTCAGGGGCTTACGATGCGCAATGCTCCAAATCCTTTCACCCCGCCCAATCGAACCTCGTGCAATAGGCCAATCTTCTTGACCAAGGATCATGTCAGTCCTGAAGCCGCTGCACCAGGCTCAACGCTGATACGCTCAATCGGGCCATTCCAGCTGACGCTGTATGGGCTGGGCAGCATGCTGGGTTCGGGTATCTATGGACTGATCGGCCAGGCGGCTGGCCAGGTTGGGAACGCAGTATGGGCGTCGTTCGTCGTTGCCATGGTCGCGGCCTTGCTGACTGCGTTGTCGTATGCATCGCTGGGTTCACGCTATCCCCGGGCGGGCGGGGCGGCATTCGTGACGCAGAAAGCCTATGGGATGCCGCTGCTGAGCTTCGTGGTGGGCCTGGCAGTCGTTTGTTCGGGCCTGGCTTCGGTCGCTACGCAGTCGCAGGTGTTTGCGGGCAACCTTAACGTGCTGCTGAGTCCTGCTTCATTCCCCGTCTGGGCAATCGGCGCGGGGTTTCTTCTGGCGATGGCGGCCCTGGTCCTGCGCGGCATCAAGGAATCGATGTGGGTCAATGTGGCATTCACGCTGGTAGAAGCCGCTGGCTTGCTGCTAGTGATTGCGGTGAGCATCCCGTTCTGGGGATCGGTCGACCTGCTGGAGGTTCCTGATCTGCCTGACGGCGACGCAACCGTCCTGCTCGTGATGCAGGGCGCAGTGCTGACATTCTTCGCGTTTATCGGGTTCGAAGACACGCTGAACGTTGCTGAAGAGTGCCGTGACCCTCAGCGCACCATTCCCATTGCGCTGGTGTCTGCGATGGTCATCGGCGCGCTGATCTATGTTGCAGTGGCCGTCTCGGCTGTTTCCGTTGTGCCCTGGCGCGAACTGGCGCAAGCTCCCGGGCCTCTGACCGAGGTGATCGCGCGTGCCGCGCCGGCCATTGCGCCCTGGGTCTTCACGGTGGTGACGTTGTTCGCAGTCGCCAACACGGCGCTGGTCAACTACATCACCAGTTCCCGCCTGGTCTATGGCATGGCCCGGCAGGGGCTTTTGCCCCAGGCGCTGGGCAATGTGCATCAGCGCACGCGCACCCCGCACCTGGCAGCCATCATGCTGCTGGCGCTGCTGCTGCCGCTGGGAATGTTCGGAAGCATCGCCAACCTGGCCTCGGCCTCCGTGCTGCTGCTGCTGCTGGCCGTCTTTGCCGTCGTGAACGGAGCATTGTTCATCCTGAAGGGGCGTCCGGGTGAGCCGGCGGGCCGCTTTGAAATTCCACGCTGGGTGCCAGCTGCGGGAACCGTCACATGCGTCGTGTTGGTTGGCCTGCGGGTGTACAGCAGCGACTGGCACGCCCCTGCATTGGCCGGCGGGCTCCTGGCGGGAATCCTGGCCCTGTATGCCCTGCTGCGTCCGAAGGCGTCTTAGCGATCCCCTTCACCCTGTTCGCTCCGCGGGGGCATTCAGTGCCCGAGGCTTCAACTTCGAATTCGCCGGGATGGGGGCGACGAAGCTCTCAAGGTCGCCAAGGATCGGACAGTCCGGGCGGTCATCGCCCTGGCAGCAGTGGATCAGATGCCCCAGGGTCTTGCGCATGAACTCCATCTCTTCGATCTTGCGATCAAGCTCCGCCAGGTGCGCGGTTGCCACCTTCTTCACGCTTGCGCTTGGCCGCCTGCGGTCCTGCCAGAGCTTCACCAGATCGCTGATCTCGGGGATCGAAAAGCCCAGGTCGCGTGAGCGCTTGATGAAGCGCAGCGTGTGAATCTCCGACTCGCCATAGACGCGGTAGCCAGACTCGGTGCGATGGACCTTGGGCAACAGACCCAGCGACTCGTAATGGCGCACCATCTTGGGCGTGACGCCCGCCTTCCCGGCAGCCTCCCCGATGTTCATGCCATTGCTGATCGTTTTCATGTGGACCTTCCCTTCCAGCGGCGCAGCGTCAATGCATTGGCGACCACGCTCACCGAGGAGAACGCCATCGCGGCTCCGGCGAGCATGGGGTTGAGCAGTCCGAACGCCGCAAGCGGGATGCCAACCACGTTGTAGATGAATGCCCAGAACAGACCCTGGCGTATCTTTGCATAAGTCATGCGCGAAATCTCGATGGCGTCGGCCACCAGGCGAGGATCTCCACGCATCAAGGTAACCCCAGCGGCGTGCATCGCGACCTCGGTACCGGTGGACATCGAAAAGCCCACATCAGCGGCGGCCAGGGCCGGTGCGTCATTGATGCCGTCACCCACCATGGCGACCGCCTGGCCGCCCGCCTTGAGTTCCGCGACCACTTGGGCCTTGTCGGCCGGCAGTACTTCGGCACGGACATCAGTGATCCCCAGCGCCCCGGCCGCGACGCGCGCAGCGCCCTTGTTGTCGCCGGTGACCATGACGGACCTCACACCCATTTCGCGCAGGCTGTCCACGGCCTCCCTGGCCGTGGCTTTTGCTGCATCGCCAAATGCCAGGAGCCCCAACAGCGGTGCAGGCTGCGCGCCTTCGGCCAGCCAGGACACGGTGCGGCCCTCGTCTTCGAGTTCCTGGGCTCGCGCGGCAAGGGGCGAGAGATCGGCGCCCAGCTCCTGCATCCAGCGGGAACTGCCGAGGCTAAGGGCCCGGCCCTTCACCTGAGCGGACATGCCGCGGCCTGCGACCGCCTTGGCGTCCTGCGCTGGCGCAAGGGTCAGCAGGTGCTCTTCGGCGCGGTTCATCACGGCTTTTGCCAGGGGATGCTCGCTGCCGGCCTGGACGCTTGCCGCAAGGCTCAGGAGGCCGGTGTGGTCGCCATTCGCTGCCTCGAACGCCACCAGACGCGGCTTGCCTTCGGTGAGGGTGCCGGTCTTGTCAAAGGCCACGACCTTGACGTTGTGGGCGACTTCCAGGGCCTCCGCATCCTTGATCAGGATGCCTCGGCGGGCGGCCACTCCCGTGCCGGCCATGATGGCAGTAGGCGTGGCGAGCCCCAGTGCGCACGGGCAGGCGATCACCAGAACGGCGACGGCGTTAAGGATCGCGCGTTCCCAATCACCTGTGCCCAGGCCCCAGCCAAGGAGGGTAAGCAGGGCGATGCCCAGTACGACCGGGACGAAGACTTCGCTCACCTGGTCGACAAGGCGCTGGATGGGCGCCTTCTTGGCCTGAGCCGACTCCACCATCCGCGCGATCCGCGAAAGCGTGGACTCAGCGCCGACGGCGGTGGCGCGGGCCCTGAATAGCCCCTCCGCGTTGACAGAGCCGCCCACGACGCTGGCGCCAGCAGACTTGGCCACTGGAAGGCTCTCGCCGGTGATCAGTGACTCGTCAATGTGCGTCGAGCCTTCAAGGATCTGGCCGTCCACCGGTACCCGCTCCCCCGGCCTCACGACGACGACGTCTCCGACCTGTACCTGTGCCGCAGGGACCTCAACTTCCACTTCGCCTCGCAGCACGCGCGCTGTCTCAGGGCGCAGCGCGTTGAGGGCCCGGATGGCCTCCGTGGTCTGGTGCTTGGCGCGCTGCTCCAGCCACTTGCCCAGCAGGACCAGCGTGATCACGACGGCAGAGGCCTCGAAGTAAAGGTGCGGCGCCTCGCCATGCCCTTCGTGCCCTATCCCTGCTATCAACAAGTAGAGGGAAAGGCCGTAGCCTGCTGAGGTGCCAAGCGCCACCAGAAGGTCCATGTTGCCCGCGCGAGCTTTGACAGCCCTCCAGGCCGAGCGGTAGAAGCGTGCGCCCAGCCAGAACTGCACGGGCGTGGCCAGCGCCAGCTGCCACCAGCCGGGGAGGGCCCAGTTGCTGCCGAACAGCATGCCCAGCATCGGTAGCACAAGGGGCAGGGACAGCGCGGCGGCCACGGCGACGGGCCACCAATCCGGCAGGCCCGTTTTTTCTGCTTCTGCAGGCGAGTCGGCTACTTGCGCAAGCTTCGCCTGGTAGCCGGCCTTTTCGACGGCGGCCACAAGCCTTGGGAGCACTTCGCCGGGGCGTCCCACAAACCTGACCTCAGCCTTCTCGGTCGCAAGGTTCACTTCGACCGACGCTACCTCGGGCAACTTGCGCAGCGCCTTTTCAACCCGGCCAACACAGGTGGCACAAGTCATTCCCTCAATCGCGAGGCTGGTTTGCTCCACGCGAACGGTGTAACCCGCCTTCTGGACCGCACCGCGCAGCGTTGCGAGGTTCACTTGCGGCGATGCCGAGATGCTCGCGCTCTCTGTGGCGAGGTTCACGCTCGCGTTCTCGACGCCAGGCACTTTGGCCAGCGCCTTTTCGACGCGAGACACGCACGAGGCGCAAGTCATTCCCCCGATCGGCAATTCAATGCCAATATTCTGGAGGTTCATTTTTGCCAGGCTGCCTGGCAGTGTCGTCGTAGTCTGCATCTCTGCTCCTTGCGCCTGAACGCCAGGCGATGCAGGAATCTTCAAGCTTGCCATCGTGTCAAGGTCAAGTCCATTCTGCAAGTAGGGGTGCGTCCGGTAACCGATTGACTCTGCCACGGTGGCAAGCTTGAAGATTCTCGCTTCATCCAACTATTTAAGGAAAACCCATGATTGAACTGAACCTCCCGGACATGAGCTGCGGTCACTGTGCCAGCACTGTGGCGCAAACCTGCAAGCTCGTCGACTCGGCCGCCAAGGTAGAGGTCGACCTGAACACAAAGCTGGTGAAGATCTCCTCCAACGAAGATCGCAACGACTTTGTCGAGGCGCTCACCGAAGCCGGCTACCCGCCATCCTGAGGATCGCGCATATGGGCAGTGTCGCACGCGCCGAGTTCGAGGACGCGCGATCAACACTTTGCATGCATGCCGTGCGCGCAATGTCGTAAGAGGACTGCCAAATTATTGACACAAGGTAAATTGTCAAAATCACATTCGAATCCTCAATGGCAAGGTGTGCAGGCTGCAGCGTTACGTCTTCACATGCGCCATTGAGGTTGATGTCAGGGGTGAGACTCACGACCGGCGATGTTGCTCAGAGAAGGTGGTAGACGCCGAGCACGCTGTGGCGGCGTGGGACGGATCAGGCCATCCGTCCGGGCCTTGGATCAAGTGCAAGAGCGCTACCCAAGAATTTCTGAATCCTGCGTGGACGGCACCATGACGCCTAAGGCACCCCGCACGTCAAACAGCTTTCGTTCGTCGCTGACCGGCGAGGACCTCGCCAGCCAGCTGGAGCCCTTCGACGATTTCGGCAACTTCAGCGACGAAGACCTAGAGCGGGTCACCCGGGAATGGCGGGGGAGGGCGGATCGCGGTGAGCGCGATGCGTTTGGCATCGCGCACGACTGTGAAGTGGAGATGCGCCAGCGCCAACGCGTCAAAGACGCCACTTCTGCGGCGCCTGTCAAAACAGCGTTACTCGCGACGCAGCAGCCCTGGTGGAAATTCTGGAGACGTACTACGCCCAGCCGCACCATGACGATACCCGTTCGCGAAACTAGCGGTGACGGCCATTCCGTCCAGGAAACTTCACCGGGGCCATTTCGCCTTTATGCGGGCCCTGGTTCAGGGCGTGGACGAATGAACAGCCTGGGAAAAGTTCCTGCGGCACGAGGGCGAACACACCGACCTCCGAACGGTGCGGCGCAACCTCGCGTGGATCCGCGATGCGTTCGCGGCCGCCGCGCGCCGTGAAGCCCGGCCTGGCACCGCACGGCTCATTCTGCTGCATGCTGACCAGTTCAATACAGCTGCCAGCGTACCCCAACTCAGCCCCAAGGGGACATTTCTATTTTGGGTTGACACACATGCGCGGACACCGGTGGGGCGCATACACTCTTCATGTCGCAGCACCTGCCGAGTACGCCCGACCAGTTTGCCCAGTATTCGATTGAGATGATCGAGGCCTGAGCGGCGACCAGTGCATCGGCGGCCCCGCGCCCCGGTGCACCATCCTCACGGATCTGGGCCGGGGAAATACGGCGCCGGCCCGCGCACGCAACTGCAGCGGTTAAACGCGACCGGCGTATTCGCGTCCCCAGCTTTTGATGATGCGTACATAGACCAACTCGCTCAGCAGTTCCACCAGCGTCTGCGCAACGATGATCGCAGGCAACACAGGCACCGCACCCGGCACGGCCAGTGCCAGCGGAAGCACGACGAGCGAATTGCGTGTACCGGTGCTGAAGGCGACGGACCGGCCGGCAGCGGCCGGAAGGCGGAACAGGCGCGAGACGAGCCAGCCGAGCAGCGGGGCCGCTATGGCGAACGCCACGTACACCGGCACCACACGCAAGACAGCATCGGTGGCCGGCCCGAGCTGTGGCACCACAGCCGCGACGACCACAAACAGCACCAGTGCGGTTGCCGGCACGGGCAGGAGACCCAGCACGGTTGCCACCCGTGAAGCCGCCGGACTGCGCGCGGCGCATAGCTGCGCAATGGCCGCAAGCACCAGCGGAACCGCGATGAGCCACAGGAAGGCGTGGACGAAAGGCCCCAGGTGGACGAGCCGTGCGGCGTCTGCACCCAGGAACAGGCCGAGATAGCCCGGCAACAGCAGCATCTGAGCGATCAGCAGTATCGGAGTGGATGCCAGCAGCAGGCGCGCATCTGCTTTGCCCAGGTGGGCGAAGGTGACAACGTAGTCAATGCACGGCGTCAGCAGCACAAGCAGCACGCCCAGCCGCAACATCGGATCAGCAGGCAGAAACATCAGGAGCACTGCCACCAGAAGCGGAATGACCGCGAAATTGGCAGCCAGAAGCGCCAGGAGAAACCGCACCTGCCCAAAGGCCTGCCTGAGCTCGGCCATGGGCACCTGGAGGAAAGTGATGAACAGCATCAGCGCCAGGGCCGGGTTGACAGCGGCCTCCAGTGCCGTGGTGCCGGCAATCAGCAGGCCCGCAGCCACAGCCGCTGTGACGGTACACAGGTAGATGGCAATCTGCCGGGTCTCCAGAGAGTCCCTGATGTGCTGCATGTTCACGGTTTCTCCGGGTCCAGTGTCAGTAACGGATTGTCGCTGCCGCACCGGCACAAGCCTTTTCTGAGATATTTTTGCCAGCACCATTGACATTGAAGTTACTTCAAGCTTTCAAATATGTTCTTCCAATGTTCTGCTGTGCAGATTTACATCAATTCTCAAAGGACCAATGCAATGAACATCCAATCGAAGCGCTCCCAACGCCTGATCGTCAACCGACTTCTGCAGGACTTCAGGGACGATTGCAGGCCATCGGTCGAGCAGCAATGGCTTCGGCTCGCGGCGGCACATGTGGTCGGGCAGAACGACCTGTCCCTGCATTTGCAGGTGCACAGCACGATGCTCGGCTTTGCGGTGCGCACCCGGGACTGGGCCGAGGCCGTCGGCCAACTCGTGCGCTTGGCGCTGGTGCCGGTAGGGCATCTGCTGGACAGGCTGCCCGCCGGCAATATCGGCCGCGCCACCGTCAGTGCGTTCAAGCCCATGCCCGTTCCGCCAGAGGTGATGGAACTCATCGTGCAGGCGCGCTGCCTGACGCTGGCCCACGGCGTGGAGTCGACGCCCGGCCTGCTTCATAGGTGAAGAGCGCCGCGCTTGGCCGGTGGTGCAGCAGCAGCCCCACAGCAAAGCCTGGCGCGACGTTCCACGTGGATAGCGCGGCGCATTCCAGAGCAATGACCCGTTGGCTGCGGCTGTCGGGCATGACGCCGGTCGACACTGCAACCCGCCCCTCGGTCACGGGCCGCCCGGGAAAGAGGAGGTTGTTCTCGCGCGTGGTGGCAATGACAGAATTGCCCAGCGTCAACGGAATCTGGGGCAATGCGAGCAGCACCACGCCCACGAAGAGATCGTGCCTGGATGGACGCGACCGCGCCCATGGCCTTCATGGGCTGGACCGGAAACGGTGTCTTGTAGTACAGCCCGCAAACCAGCATCGAAACGCCAAACGCCAACAGACTGCCGGACGGGCCTATTTTCAGGACGCCGACGTAGGCCACGATGAGCGGGATCAAGGTGCACAGGTCGCCGAAGGCGCCTGCCCGCTCCTGCCGGTCGTAGCGGTTGCCCGCGCCTGCCCTCATCAATGAACAATGCAGTGGCAGTACACAAAGTGCTGGGTCGTGCCCATGGGCGTGTGGTGGTCCTCGCTCAGCTGCTCCAGCAACTCGAACCTTGCGCCGAACTGCGCATGCAGGTCGTCCGGCGCATAGCGCATCACGGGCAAGCCACTGCAATGGAGCGGCCCGTCGGGCGCAAATGCCGCCACGATCACATGGCCGCCCGGGCGTACGGTTCGGCGCACCTGGGCGACGTAGGCCTCGCGGTCGGACGCGCTGGTCAGGAAGTGGAATACCGCGCGGTCATGCCAGACCTCAACGCTGGCAGGCTCAAGCGCAACTTGCGTGATGTCGCATTGAATCCACTCGACGCCGGAGGCTCTGGGCCCCAGGCGCTCACGCACTACGTCGAGCGCCGTTTGCGAAATGTCAAGGACGCTCAGCGCCGTCATGCCTTCGTCCAGCAGGTCGTCGACCAGCATTGAGGCACCGGCGCCTACATCGAGAATGCGCGCGTCCTTGCCGTGCACCACGCGCTTGATCAGCTCCAGCGACAGCGTTGCATGCGGCTGGTACCAGCTGACGGCGTCGCTGGCCTTGCTGGCATATACATTTTCCCAATGCGATTTCGGTTCCATGAGCCGTCTCCTTTAGCCATCATCAAAAAAAATTCATCGTAGCCGCCAAGTGACTCTCGCCACGCCTGCAATTGAGGCATGTTCAGTTGGCGTAGGATACGGCCACTTCCCTGGCCACCAGCTCCTTGAGCTGATCCAGACCGAAGTTGACCAGCGGCTTGCCGTTAACATAAAACGTTGGTGTGCGCTGCACCTTCAGCGCGGACAGGGCGGCGACGTCCTGGCCGAGCGCATTGCGCACAGCGTCACTGTTCATGTCGGCGCGGACGCGTTCAATGTCAACACCTGCTGCCTGCAGCGCGGGCCACAGCTGGTTCAGGTCAGGCCTGTCGTGGCTCGCCCAGCGATCCTGGCTTGCCAGGGCTGCTTCAACGGCTTGCCAGTACTTGTCCTGGGCGCGGGTGGCTTCCAGCATCATGGCGGCCTTGTCGGAGTCCTTGTGCAGCGGCGCGTAGCGCAGCACCAGGCTGACCCGCCCGAAGCTGGTGGTGACAATCTGCTTGACTGGCGCGTAGAACGCGCGGCAAGCCTCGCAGGCAGGATCAAAGAACTCGACGATGGTGACTTTGGCTTCGGCAGACCCGAACCTTGCCGCGTCCGCGCGCATGACCTGGCCAGCCTGGCTGACTGCAACGCCGGCCTGCTCCTTGGCTTTGCCTTGCCCGAAGAAGTAGACACCCGCACCGAACGCAAGGGCGACCAGTAGCAAGGTCGCAACAACGATGATTTTCTGTTTACTCATGAGGGGCTCTTTTCAGGGTGAAGAGAAGGGAGGCAACGATAGCCGAGAAGGACAGCCATGAGAGCATCGGAAGGTCAAGAAATCCCATGACTTCGAGTACTGCCTGCGTGCAGGAAGGTCCTTCGCCACAAGGTGTCACGGCTGGTTCAATCCAGCGCCAATACAGCATGGTGTGGTAGCCGGCGACGAGCCACCCCGCAACTGCCAGCACAAGACCAGAGAGCACCATGCCGCGGTCGTGCTTCATCAGCCCGACGCCCAGCACCACGACCAGCGGAAACATGGCGATGCGCTGGTACCAGCACAGCACGCAGGGCATCTTGCCCATGACTTCGCCGATGAAGAGCGCACTGGCTGTCGCCACAAGGCTGATGGCCCAGGCAACAAACAGCAGCAGCCATTCTTTTTGCGATGCAGTAGCGGGGGTTGCGGTGGGTACCATGCTGCTCAGCTCAATCGCGTCTCGCTGAAGATCTTCCATTGTGTGCCTTTGCGGGTCCAGTATTGGCGGATCGTGCTTGCGCCGCGCTGGCCTTTGACAACCTCGGTAAATGTGGCGATCAGTGTCTCGGAATCATCCTGCCAGAGGAACAGGCTCAGGTCGGTAATGCGCACGCCGCGGCCTGCCTGCTTGTCAGCCTCGCGCCCCGCACTGATCGGCCGCAGGCGCCGTGCCAGCTTCTCGTGGCTGAACTCATCTGCATAGAACGCGCGATAGTCCCTGGTGTTCCCGGACGCCCGCGCAACCGCCCATTGGTTGATCAATGCCTGGAATGCCTCTCGCTGTTTTGCCGCGGCTTGGGGAGGAGCCCATTGAAGTGACGGCGCGATGATGACGGGCGTGCTTCCCACAGCCACGGTCTCTATGATCCGCTCGATGTCGGGGTTGGACAACGCAACGCAGCCTTCAGTCGCCAGGGGCGCGCGCGAGTACTCGGCGCTGGGCTTGCCATGCAACCAGATGCCACTGCCGGTCTTGCCGCGCTGCACGTCGAGCTGGTTGGGGTAATTGAGGGGCAGCGCGCCGGAGCCGTACAGGTCCTCCAGCTTGGCAGGGTCCAGGTAGCTCGTGATGAAGTACACGCCTGAAGGCGTTTTGTTGTCGCCCTCACGAAGCTTGCCAATGCCGGCTTTGCCAACGGAGGCATAGAAGTCGGCAACCCGCTGCATCCCGGTCGCTGTTCTCTCCAGCAGATAGACACGGGACTTCAAGCCATCAACTGCAATGATGTGCTTGTTGGACCGCGAGCCCATCAGGAGCTGGGTTGGCACCCAGTCCTTGCCCGGCACTGCATCCTGTGCGCGCAAACGCTGGCCGGCCTCCTCGCGAAGCTGGGTCAGCCTTGCCTTGTGGATGAGTTGCTGAGCATCCGGCAATTCGCCCATCTGCTGAATGGGGCGGTTGTGTGCGGACAGCAAGTCGCCGTAGACGAGCTGGGCCAGCTGGAAATTCGGGAACTCCTTCACGAGAGCCTGGGCTTTGAGAAGCGCCTTGCGATGGTCCGCCAGATGCATGAGCCGCATGACTTCCAGCAACTGCTGTTCCGCATTGCCCCGCGTGGGCCGGGTGCTGGATGGTTGGGCGGAGGCACCGCTGGCAACGGCCAGCACCAGGATGACGACCGGAAGGAGTGCGGCGCGTAGTTTGCTCGCAACGCGGCGGCGGGAAATCGCAGTGGGAACTTGATTCAAAGAAGGCATTGTAAGTAGGGTCACAAGTCGCCAGTCAGTTGGCATCAGGAAAATCCAACGGTAAACGCGACGATTCTCCATGAATTCTCGGGCTCCCAACATTACATTGCAGCACTACATCGACAGCGGTCGTCCAGCCAGCGACTGCGCTCAACGAACTCGGCGCGGAAGTGCCCCAGCTGCGCAACAGGGCCACCAAATGAGGTCAGGCCAAGCTTCAGGAATGCCAGGAAGACTTCCCAGGGCGAACCTCGCCGGAGCGTGATTGATGCATTGGCAGGCGCATTGCCTTGCGCCGGAGAGTCCGGAAATTACATGCGTGGATTGGGTCCGAAAGAGTGACTGTGCAGGGCGGTGCTTAGCCAGAAAGAAGACCGCAAAGCGACGATGTCCTGTGCGTCGACCAACCGCAGTCGTTTAACCACGGCGAAGGAGTGGGATTGCAGAAGAAATTCTTGACTCTAAAGCCACTACAAGGTTTCCAATGCAGGCATGGACACAAAAACTCATTCGTCGCCAGACGCCGACAACTGCTGTTCGGATTCTTCTGTCAAGCCGCCCGTTCCTCTGGCAAAGCCAGATAGCGCAGGGCGCGGCCAGAGCTTCCGCATCTCCACCATGGACTGCTCCGCGGAAGAGTCCGAGATCCGCCGCGCGCTGGAGCCGGTGCCGGGGATACATTCCCTTGGGTTCCAGCTCGGTGCCCGTACCCTGCGGATCGAGGCCACAGATGAGGCCTACGAACCGGCACTGACCGCCATCCGCAAAGTCGGCTTCGACCCGCAGCCAATTGGTGCGAATGTCGCCGAAGGGCAGGGCGGCGCACATGATGACCATGACGGTCACAGCCATGACCACAGCCAGGAACCCGGGCTCATCGGGGGTATCTGGCGCCTCGTCATGGCGCTGGTGCTCGCCACCGGTGCTGAAGTCATTTCCTTTCTGGCGCCCGACGTTACCTTGTGGAAGATCGTTGGCATGGCCGTGGCAGCCGTCGCCATCTGGCTTGCCGGGATCGATACCTACAAGAAGGGAGTGGCAGCGCTGTTGCGCGGCAAGCTCAACATCAACGCACTGATGTCCGTTGCCGTCACAGGCGCTTTTGTCATCGGGCAGTGGCCTGAAGCAGCCATGGTGATGGCACTGTATGCCATTGCCGAACTTATCGAAGCCAAGGCTGTGGACAGGGCGCGCAACGCCATCAAGGGCCTGCTGGAGCTTGCGCCTGAAGAAGCGCTGGTGCTGGGGCCCGACGGAGCCTGGTCGATGCAGCCGGTGGCCTCGGTTGCCCTTGAAGCGACAGTCCGCATCAAGCCAGGGGAGCGCATTCCGATGGATGGCCGCGTGACCAAGGGCGCCAGCGCCGTCAATCAGGCGCCAGTGACTGGTGAGAGCATTCCTGTGGACAAGGTACCCGGTGACCAGGTGTTTGCCGGCACCATCAATGAAACCGGAGAGCTGGAAGTCCGCGTCACGGCCGGCGCCAGCAATTCCACCCTGGCACGGATCATCCAGGCCGTCGAGCAGGCGCAAGGCACGCGCGCGCCCACACAGCGCTTTGTGGACCGCTTTGCCGCGATCTACACGCCCGCCGTTTTTGCCATCGCCGTTGCGGTCGCCATTGGCATGCCCTTGCTCATGGATGTCACCTGGGTGGACGCTTTGTACAAAGCTCTCGTACTGCTCGTCATCGCCTGCCCGTGCGCTCTTGTGATTTCAACACCTGTCACAGTAGTCAGCGGCCTTGCAGCCGGCGCCCGCCGGGGCATCCTGATCAAGGGCGGGACTTACCTGGAAGATGCGCGGTTGCTCAAGGCGGTGGCGCTGGACAAGACGGGCACCATCACGCAAGGAAAGCCCAAGCTGGTTGACTGGCGGATATGGGCTGACGCGGATGAGGCGCAAGCGAAGCAGATGGGCGCGAGCCTTGCTGCGCGGTCTGATCATCCCGTTTCCAAGGCCATTGCCCAGGGGCTGGCACTGGAAGGCGCAGAAGTGGTGGACTTCAAGGCGCTGCCGGGGCGTGGCGTTGAAGGCGTGGTCAATGGCGCAAGCCTCACGCTTGGCAACCACAGGCTGATCCATGAGCGCGGCCTGTGCAGTGCTGAACTTGAAGCCGAGCTGGGCCGGCATGAGCAGCAAGGGCGCACCATCACTCTGCTGGCGGCACATGACCGCGTGCTGGCCTTGTTCGCGGTGGCTGACACCATTCGCGAAACCTCAAAGAAGGCGATCCTGGACCTGAAGGCCCTGGGCGTCACACCGGTGATGCTGACCGGCGACAACATGGCAACTGCAAAGGCGATTGCCGCCCAGGCCGGCATTGACGATGCACGCGGAGACCTTCTGCCCGAGGCCAAGCTTGAAGCCATCAAGGAGATGCAGCAGCGCTACGGCCCCACCGGCATGACGGGCGACGGCATCAACGATGCACCGGCGCTGGCGCAGTCCGACATCGGCTTTGCCATGGGCGGCGCGGGCACCGACACAGCGATGGAGGCCGCAGACGTGGTCATCATGAACGATGACCTGGAGCGGATTGCCGAGACGGTGGCGCTGTCCAGGCGCACGCATGCGATCCTCTGGCAGAACATCACTCTGGCGCTTGGCATCAAGAGCGTGTTCCTTGTGATGGCGGTGTTCGGGACAGCCACCATGTGGATGGCCGTGTTCGCCGATATGGGCGCAAGCCTGCTGGTGGTGGGCAATGGGCTACGTCTGCTGCGCGGCTCCGGCGCGCCTTCGACGGCGCGCGCGCCCGTTGCCGCCAAGGATGAGCACAGCCATGCCCATTGATGAACCCGATTCCATGCGGCGCCACATTGACAGAGTTCTTGGCGACGCGCGCCAGGCCCTCGACATTCTGCGGGCTAACGCGCCAGCGCTCACTGCCATCGAGCGGGCAGCGACCTTGCTGATCAATACCTTCGATAACGGCTGCAGGGTCTATTCCTGTGGCAACGGCGGCTCCATGAGCGACGCCATGCACTTCGCGGAGGAACTGACAGGACGGTTCAGGAATAACCGGCGCGGCCTTCCGGCACAGGCCATCAGCGATGTGGGCCACCTGACTTGCGTGGCCAACGATTTCGGATACGAGCAGGTTTTCTCGCGCTACCTGCAAAGCCACGGACGCACTGGTGACTGCCTGCTGGCCATCAGTACCAGCGGCAAGAGCGCCAATGTGGTCAACGCCGCAGTTCAGGCCAAGGAACTGGGCATGGGCGTCATCGCCTTGACCGGACGTGAGCTGTCTGAACTGGGTACCTTGGCCGACGTTTGCATCGCCACCCCTGCAGGCGAGTTCGCCGACCGCGCCCAGGAGCTGCACATCAAAGTGATCCATATCCTGCTTGAACTCGTGGAACGGCACTGCTTCCCGGAAAACTACCTCGCGCCACAGTGCGGGCTCGCGGCAGCGACAGGTTCAGCATGAGCGCCTCCCACAATCACGCCCTGCCGTCCACACGCAGGGAGCGACCACTGTGGATCGCCCTGGGCCTCACCACCGCATTCATGGTGGCCGAGGTCGTCGGCGGCCTGATCTCGGGCAGCCTGGCCCTGATCTCGGATGCGGCGCACATGTTCACGGACACCGCAGCGCTCGCCATCGCGTTGGCTGCCATACGGGTTGCCAAGCGCCCGGCGGACTCGAAACGAACTTATGGCTACCACCGCTTCGAAATCCTGGCGGCAGCGTTTAATGCGCTGCTGCTCTTCGCGGTCGCCATTTACATCCTGGTGGAGGCCTACGCGCGTTTTCGTACCCCTGCCGAGATTCAGACCACGGCCATGCTCGTCATCGCCGTATTTGGGCTTGCGGTCAACCTCATCAGCATGCGGCTGCTTTCTTCTGGCAAGGACGCCAGCCTGAACGTGAAGGGTGCCTATTTGGAGGTATGGAGCGACATGCTGGGCTCGGTCGGTGTGATAGCGGGCGCACTCCTGATCCGATTTACCGGATGGGCGTGGATCGACCCAGCAATTGCTGTTGCCATCGGCTTGTGGGTGCTTCCACGAACCTGGACCCTCCTCAGGGAAAGCCTCAATATCCTGCTGGAAGGCGTGCCACAAGGCGTCGATGTCGACGAAGTTACCCAAGCCATGATGTCGGTGCCGGGCGTGGTCAGCATTCACGACCTTCATGTATGGGCGCTCACCAGTGGCAAAGCCAGCCTGACCGCCCATGTGGTTTACGCACCGGGCACCGTGCGCGAGAACTTGCTGGAGCCACTGAAACAGGTACTGGCAGCGCGCTTCCAGGTGTTTCACACCACGCTGCAACTGGAAGCGGAACCCTGCGCGCAGGCCTCACCGGACTCGGCCACCCTCGCGTGATCGCATGCGCAAAGTCATTTCCTTGAATCCTTGCGACTTTGTTCTCACATAGAATAGATTTCCATGGGACGTTGGCTTGTCGTTTTTTTGCTGCTGTTGGTGCAGATCCAGTTCGTCTGGGGCGCTGCAGCGGTGTATTGCGGCCATGAGTCAGGTGCCACCAACGTGCAGCAGCATTTCGGGCACCATGAGCACCGCCACCAAGGGGATGACCCCAAGGCCCGGGGCGTTGACGTCGCCGCCAATGAAGTTGGCGCTCTTCATGCTGACTGCGAAAGCTGTCACCTGGGGACCTCGGGCACGCTGCCTGCCGCGATCCTTGCCTTGAAGACCCCTCCTCAGTGCGACTACAACCCTGACTGTGGCCGCCACTTCAGCTCCCACTTCCCCTCCGCTCCCGAACGTCCCGATCGATCCCTGCCCGCCGCTGTTGCCTGATTCGGCGGCTGCGTCGCGATTGCGTGCTCTGACGGCACCCGACGTCGCTGTCGAATCATTTCTCCGTGAGACAGGAAGGATGATTCGATGCAATTTCCCCAATTGGCGCTGTCGCCTGTGCAGGAGGCACTCTCCGCAGATGCCGGCACACAGCCCGGCACCAGTACAGCTGCCTTGTCCACGGCCGAGGCGCCGCTGACGCTGGTCAGTAAACATACCTTGCCAAGCAAATGAAGTTCATATTTGCTCTTGTAATCGCAGGTCTTGCCGGATGCAGCACGGTGTATGAAGGCAAATACGATTTCCGCGATCACTGGAGAGAGGCCCAAGTGATCAAGGTCGTTGATTTTTCGGCACTGCCGCGAAAGGAAGATCTGAATTGTCCTGCGAGGGCATCCCGGATTGATCTGGGCGATCGGGTGGCCGTACTGTCTTACAGGCAATTTCGTCGAACGCGAACTGCTGTACGCCCGCTTTTGAAAGACACCAATGTTTTGCCTGGAGCACTCGTCTATGTCAACGTATCGCATTGCGACTGGGCGATTGTCCCTGCCCGCTGAACTACGCACCGCGACGCCATGCGTCCGTGTGACTAAGCTCAGCGAAGCCTCTCCAGAAGCCCGGACCAGTCCGCTGCAGGATCGCTGGATCGTTGCGAGACGTAGTAAATGGCACTCGCCAGGCTCATCGGGCGGTTCTTCGCCTCCGCATAAAACTCGTTCAAGCTCTGTACAAACTGGGGCGGAGGAATCCGGACACTCCAGCTGGAGAGCTCGTCACTTGCATCGCCCTGAAGGACCGGCGCAGAGGCGGATGCGGATCTCACCTTCCAGGTCAGGCTCAGCGCATCAAGGTAGCCGACGATGTAGCACAGTTGCCCCGAGTCGGAAAGTTTTCGCCACCACATGCCGTCACGCTTGACGACGTCCGTAGCTGATGGCGGAACCTGAGTGTGCACTAGAGGCCAAATTTTGGACATCGTGATGAAATATTGTGAGCAGCTATTCCCGGTAACAGTAATCAACAGTTGTTGTCGCTGCTGTCAGACAACATGCCGACTTTCTGAAAAAGGTTGCAATGACTGTTCTGGCAGCTCAATCGCTTGACCGCACGTGACTGCTGATATTTGTTGCGTGGGCCATGAGCATTTTGCCTCTGCCGGCGCGCTTTTCATTGGAGCAGGCATGGGCAATATGCCCGGCGTCACCCAGATCATCGCCGATCTTGCGTCTTGAGAGGCGCTTTCGGTAACCTAAAGGAACTCTCATGATTGCCAATTCAACGACTTTCAAGGCGCGCCTGGTCAACGGCTGGATGTGGTGGTCCCTGGGCGGCGCAATCGCATTGTTCGATTTCGCCACCAAGCAAATGGTGCGCATAAACATGCCGCAAGGTGACCGGATCCCTCTCACGGATTTCTTTAATTTAGTGCATTTTAGTAACCCGGGTGCCGCCTTCAGCATGCTGGCGAGTGCCAGCGGTTGGCAAAGGTATTTCTTCACAACTATCGCTTTGCTGGTTTCCGCTTGGATTGTATGGATGCTCAGCTCGGACTTGAGCCGCATCGAAGCCATTGCCTACACCCTGGTTCTCGGTGGTGCGCTCGGCAACGCGGCGGACCGGATCATGCATGGCGCGGTCACGGACTTCCTGGACTTTTATTGGCGCGAGTGGCATTGGCCAGCCTTCAACGTCGCGGATATCGCTATTTGCGGCGGGGCTGTAGCGCTGATGACAGCGGCGTTCTTCGGTGCCGATAGCCGGGAGAAGCAGCAGCCCTCCCTCAATTGATGAATGCAAGGCTTACGCTCATGAATCGGCTCGTTCAATCTGCATCTCCGCCGTCCGGGAGCGCCCTCCCCCAGGTGCCATTCCCGCCCCGTTCGTTGGCCCGTTCGACCGGCTATGGCTGCATGGTAAGTCGTCGAATCGGTTTACTCGGGCCCCGTGTTGTCGTGCAGAAGTACAACAACAGGAAAAGAAATCCATTTCGACTTGACCCCAGGACCCCGGCAGCCGAATTGCGCGTTCAGGAAGAAGACTTTTCCTGCCGGATCTCCATCACGTATCCCATGCCACGCACGGTGTGGATGAGCCTTTGCGTCACGCCATCCTCAATCTTCTGGCGAAGCCTCCTGACTGCTACATCGACGACATTCGAGTCGGAGTTGAAGTTCATGTCCCATATCTTTTCGGCAATCATGGTGCGCGAGAGAATCTGGCCTTCGTGACGCAGGAGAAGTGCCAGAAGCTTGAGCTCCTGCGCCGTCAGGTCGAGTCTCCGCCCGTGGCGTACGGCTGTGTAGCGAACCATATCCAGTTCCAGATCGCCAAGTCTGAGCGAATTTTCGCAAAGATAACGCCCTCGGCGCAGCAACGCCTGAATTCGCGCGAGCAGTTCGGGCACACCGAAAGGCTTGACGAGATATCCGTCAGCGCCTGCCTGCAATCCCGAAACAACATCCTCCACTTGTCCCCTGGCTGTGAACAGGAGTACCGGTGTGTCGATGTCCTTTCGCACGGCTCTGAGAACCTCCAGGCCATCTATGCCCGGCAGCATGATGTCAAGCAGCAACAGGTCGTAAACTCCGGACAAGGCCAGTTGCCTGCCCTCGATTCCGTCGTACGCACAGTCGACCTCATGACCACGGTCGGCAATAACCACCCTCAAGGAATCCGAGAGCTTTCTCTCGTCCTCGACCATCAGGATTCGCGCCACGATGTGGGAACCGTATTCTCAGGATCTGCGTTGCTTCATACCGCAAGTGCCAGCTTCAGTGGTCCTCGCCATTGATGCGCCCACTTTGTGCCTATTCGAAGGGAGTCGAGCGCAGAAGAGCTTGCCGTCCCGAAGAACATGTCTTCACGAATCCCGAATCGAGCAAAAATCCTGCGTTGAGCTGCGGAGCGATGCCGCAGATCGCCCTCCACGGCCATGCTGTCCCGCTCGCCGGTCCTGAACGCCGAAGCGACTGTGCGCAGGTTGCTCAGCGCTGCAGGTGTGACTGCCGGGATGGCGCGAGGCGCCGAAAGACGGACTTGCGAGATGAACGGATTGCGCCCCACGACCAGGCCCCAGTCCCGTAAACCATCCGCCGGATCGACGATCAACGCTTCAAGTTTGGTAAGGCCGAAGTGCCTTGAGACGCGCAACCGGGATGCAAGCCAGGGAGATTCCTTTTGCAGATCAAGAATGATCGTGTCGGCTTGTTCGTCAGTGCCCTCAACGGGAAGAACGAGCGATGACAGAAGTCCGTGGGCGTATGGGTCACCATTTGCACGCGCCTGATATAGCCACTGGATGGCTTGCTCCGACTCGTGCAGGCTGTCTGATTCGCGCAGAATCAGTGCGCCAAGACGGCGCTGCGCCTCGGCGTCATTTTCCGCTGCTGCCTTTTCAAGATAGAAGCGAGCCATTTGCGGGTTGGCTACTGAACTGCGGCCGTCAGAATTGAGGCGGTACAAGTGCATCCAGGCCTTGCATTCTCCCGCGTCGGCTGCGCGCACAAGCAGTGCCGTACCCTTCCTCAAATTCGACGTGCGCACGAGCCGCTGCGGCGGCAAACACTCCTTGCTGCCGATTCCGCAAAGTGCCTTGCCCATGATGAACCATGCGCCTCTGTCGGATCGCGAGCAAAGATGCTCAAGAGCTGACTGAATTTGTTCGGTGGTTAAGCCCCCGATAGGGAGGTCGAGCTTTTCCGCCAGATGCAATGCGTCCGCAACCAGGGCCGATGACTGATCATCCGGTTGCCCGTGGAGTGATATTGCTGCCCCGAGCGCGCGCGACATGGAGGGCAAATCGCTGGCGTCGTATGCCTGGCGGGCGGCGGCCATTGCGACGGACGCCATGTCCATCGCCTGCAAACCGCAAATCGCCTTCAGTGCGCGCACCAGATCTGAGGCGTCATGCGCAGTCGCGCATTGCCTTGCTATGCCTGAAAGATCTGCATCCATTGCGTCGCCTGCGAGACGAACCAGATCGTCCGCCTGGGCAAGCTTTCCAATGGCGACGTTCCAGGCTGCAAGTTTCAGCTGGGCAATAGCTGAACAGGTGCTTGCTATGCGCAACATGTCCATCTGGCTGTTCTGGATCAGTTCCTCAAGACGCAGCGAGCCTGAAATGAGGAGAGCCGCTGCGGACAGGTCTGTGGCGGCCACTTGAGCGAGGTAGGCCAGGCCAGTCGGGACATGCTTGGGAAAGCCGTCGCCTCCAACTAGATACCTGTACCCCAGTTCTCTTCGCGCGGCCTGGTCGCCTTGCCTTGCCGCAGCCCGAAGTTGAATGTCACGTCTACGCATTGGTTGAGTCTCCTTTGGTTGTCGCACCTCCGCAACGAGCGGGAGCGTCCCGGCCCGATGTATGTGCATCGGGTCCTTTGCTTGTGCATGAGAAGTGTGGAGAAAACGCAGTGACTGAATCATGGCGGCCACATGACGAACTTGTAATCAACGTTCACCGCGCGTGAAGTGCCGCTACACACCGGCATCGGCGTTGCCGATTCAAGACGGATATGACCCAAAAGCAGGGAGGTTTGCTTGCGTTGCCTCCGGCGATCGCCACAAGTGCGTGCCGTTTGCTGTGGTGATTTCTAGCATTAGATCCGATGTCTTTTGCAAGGAGATATCGCAATGCATCCAATTCAACTTCAAAGGTTAAACATGAAAATCAAACCAGTAATGGCGGCGGTATTGGCCATGGCCGCTGCATCCGCGCATGCGCAATCTTCTGTCACGTTGTTCGGCGTCGCAGATGTGAACATGCGGTCCGTCAACAACAGTGGCGTTTCCGCCAACACCACGATGAGCGGCGGCGGCCTGTCCAGCAATCGCCTGGGATTTCGCGGCATAGAAGATCTCGGTGGCGGATTGAAGGCCGGCTTCTGGCTGGAGTCGGATGTCGCATTCGACACGGGCACTACCAATGCCAACGGAAAGTTTTTCGCCCGTCGCTCCACACTCAGCCTGATCGGAAACTTCGGCGAGGTTCGCCTGGGTCGCGACCTCACGCCATCGGGTGCGCACACCTATACCTACGATCCGTTTGGTGTTATCGGCGTCGGCGGATCTGCGGGGGTTGCCCGCTATTCAGCGCAGACCACCTTCTACCGTTCCGACAATGCGTTTCAATACATCTCGCCCGTGATGGGCGGCGTTCAGGCGCAAGTGATGTTCGCGCCTGACGAGAATGGTCTCAACAAAGTGAACCAGTACGGCGGATTCCGCCTCAGCTATGGTGCTGGCCCGTTGAGCGTTTCCGGCTCTTACGGCACACTTGAAACGGCCACCGGAAAATTCACAAGTACCGGTGTGGCTGGTTCGTGGGACTTCGGCGTGGCGCGTGTGATGGCGCACTACTATCGAGACAAGCTTGTTGCCGCAGCTGAATCTCGCTATCTGGTTGGCGTATCCGTTCCGGTGGGTGCGCATGAGGTTCGGGCGTCCTACGTCAACTCCAACGCGAATGGTGGCAACGCTGCCTACAATTCCAGCGATGCGAATCAGATGGCGATCGGCTACGTTCACAACCTGTCAAAGCGTACTGCTTTCTACGGCACACTCTCACGGATATCCAACAAGGGCGCTGCGACGTTTGCCATCGCAGGTGGTACACCGGGCATTGCGCCCGGCGGAAAGTCAACGGGATACGAATTCGGGATGCGACATAGCTTCTGATCCGGATTTCTTGGCATACATGCATGACCGCCTACGAAAGTGGGCGGTCTTTTTACGTCAGGCCGAGTGTCAGCAGCAGATCCGGATGTGACTGCTCATGCGTCATCCAATACCGCTGTCAGGTGTGATGAATCTGCCATACTTGCAGCCATCTGGTTTGACTCGGCTGGAATATTCCCCTTACTGGCGCTAGAGGTGGAGCAGGATGGCTTCGGTCATCGAAAGACCTCTGAAATGGCCTATTCCCGACAGCAGGATTACAAATTTGTAATATGTGCGTCCTGCTCGCGCTACGCCCTTTAAGCTCAAGGCAATGAGAATTCTGGTTGTTGAAGATGAGCGCAAGCTCGCTGAGTACCTTCACAAGGGACTGAGCGAGAACAGCTATGTCGTGGACGTCGCGCGCGACGGCATCGACGGGCGACACCTTGCCATTGAAGGCCAGTATGACCTCATCATCCTTGACATCATGCTGCCGGGGATGGACGGGCTCGCCGTGCTTGCTGCGGTCAGGCAGATCAAGACGACCCCGGTGCTCATGCTCACCGCACGTGACAGCATCGAGGACAGGGTTCACGGGCTGCAGCAGGGGGCGGATGACTACCTGGTCAAGCCGTTTGCGTTCTCCGAGTTGCTGGCCAGGGTACGGGCGCTGCTGCGCCGGGGTGGGCAGGCGCTGCACGATTCAACCGTCTTGCGTCTGGCAGACTTGGAGGTTGATCTGGTCCGGCGCAAGGCATCACGGGGCGCCCAGCGCCTTGACCTGACGGCCAAGGAGTTTTCATTGCTGATGCTGCTGTTGCAGCGCAAGGGCGAGATTCTTGCGCGCACCACGCTCGCCGAGCAGGTGTGGGACATGAATTTTGACAGCGACACCAACGTCGTCGAGGTGGCGGTCCGCCGGCTGCGCGCCAAGATCGATGATCCCTTCGACACAAAGCTCCTGCATACCGTTCGCGGCATGGGTTACGTGCTGGAGGACCGCCGCACATGAGCACCGTGGCGAAAGCCCCGTATTCGCTTGGCTTGCGCCTGTCCTGGCTGTTCGCCGGGCTGACGCTGCTGGGCCTGGGGGTAGGCAACGCGTGCATCTATGCTGTGATGTTCTTCTACCTTGACAGCAAGGCCGACACAGAGCTCGCGCAGAAGTCGGAACTGGTCAAGCACCTGGTTGAAGAGGCGACGCAAAGCGGGGATTCATCAGCGATGCGTCACAAGCTCAACGAGTTCTTTGCAGTGCACAAGGACTTGCAGGTCACGCTGCTGGACGCCCAGGGGCAGCCAACTTACTACGACAGTCCCGGCACGGGTGGGGCATTGCCAATGCTGCGCAGCGCGACGTTCGAGGTGCAGGTGGGCAACGCCTTGCCGGGCGTCAGCAAGGCAAGGATCATTCTTGACAGATCCGCAGACTCGCAGCTTCTGACCGGGCTGGCCGTGGCGCTTGTCGTCACCACGCTGCTGGGCGCGGCTGTCGTGTCGGCGGCCGGATTCTGGACCGTGCGCCGATCGATGGCGCCCTTGCGCGGATTGGCCGAGCAGACGCGCGGTTTGCGGGCCGACCAGTTGGGGCAGCGGCTTTCATTGCGCCGTCCTGTGCAGGAACTCCAGCCGTGGATCGACCAGTTCAATGAAATGCTGGGGCGGCTTGAATATTCGTATTCGCAGCTTGAGGGGTTCAGCGCCGACGTGGCCCATGAACTTCGGACGCCGCTGGCCACGCTTATCGGCCAGACGGAAGTCGAACTCACGAGAACCCGCAGCGCCAACGATTTGCGCGAAACGTTGGCGTCCAACCTGGAGGAGTTGCACAGGCTCTCATCCATCGTCAACGACATGCTCTTTCTTTCCCGTGCGGACAGGGGAGCCAAGGCAACGCCCGCTTTACCGGCCAGCCTGGCAAGTGAGGCTAGGCAGGTGATTGAGTACTACGAGGGAACCCTGCAGGACAAGCAATTGACTGCAAGTGTGGCCGGGGATGCGCAGGCCTCCTTCGACAAGGGCCTGGTGCGCAGGGCCATTTCCAACCTGCTCAGCAATGCCATACGGTATGCGGAGCCAGAGAGCGAGATCAAGGTCGAGATCTCCCGCCTGGAAGCATCCGCGTCGGTGCTGGTGCGCAATCGCGGCTCGGCGATTCCCGTCACGGCCCTGCCGCGCCTGTTTGACCGGTTCTTCCGCATCCAGACCTCGCGCGAGGGCGGAAGCGAAAACCATGGCCTTGGCCTGGCCATCGTAGCGGCCATTGCCCATATGCACGGCGGCAAGACGCTTGCAACGTGCAAGGGCGGCGTTACTTCCATTGGTTTTGACATCGCGGCCAAGCGTAGCGTATTGGAATCAACTTAGAATGTCTTCCATGCGCCGAGCAATCGTTCTCTTCATGTTGCTTTTAGTACAGTTCCAGTTTGTCTGGGCTGGCGCCGCCAGCTATTGCGCACACGAGACAGGGATTGCGGCGGTGGCGTCGCATTTCGGGCATCACGAGCATCGCCACAATGGCGCGGCATCCGATGCGCCTGCGGCGGAGCAGGAAAACAATGGCCTGGGTCTTCCGCATCCTGATTGCGAGAGCTGCCACCTTGGCACTGCCGGAATCCTGCTGCCGATGCCCGCGTTCCTGGCGCCGGCGGTTCAGGGCGAATATCTCCCGGCCTTGAGTCCCATCTTCATCTCCCACGTATCCTCCACACCCGAACGTCCTGATCGAATCACGCGCGACGCCGCAGCCTGATTCGGCGGTGGCATCGTGTTGGCGCGGTCGTTGACCGGCTACGCCTGATGCTGCCTTCGAGTCACTTTCCCCGTGTGACAAGAAGGATGATTCGATGCAATTTACCAATCTGGTGCTGGCCCTTGCACTGGCCTCGACGGCCTTGCCGGCTGCAGCGCAGAGCCTTGCGGGCAGGGCGCCGTTGTCACTGGCCGAGGCGATGCGCCTGGCCGAGACAGCCAACACAAATGTACGATCCAAAGCTGCGCAACTGGCTGCCGCTGAAGGGCTGCAGCGTGAAGCCGGCTCGCTGCTTTTCAACAACCCGGAACTCAGCGTGGAGGCTGGGCGCCGCCGCCCTGGTGCTCCAGGCGCGAGTTCCAGTGAATCGACAGTTGGAATTTCCCAGCCCTTCGAGATCGGGGGCCAGCAGTCCCGCCGGCGCGAAGCCGCCGACGCGAACCTGGACGCCCTGCGTGCCGAAATGGATGACGCCCGGCGGCAGGCGCGCGGCGACGCCGCATTGCGCTTCCACGCCGTGCTTGCGGCACAGAGGCGGCTGCAGGTCGAGCAGCAGTCGTTTGATTTGTTTGACCGAACCTCGCAGGCTGTGTCCAAGCGCAGGGCCGCGGGTGAAGATACCCGGCTCGACGCAAACGTGGCTTTGATCGAGGCCGAGCGTGCACGCAACGCCATTGCCCGCGCACGAGAGGAAGTGCTTGAGGCCCGGGGCGAACTGGCAACGGTGTTGCAGTTGCCGCCCACAGCCGTTCCTGAAGTTACCGGCGCCATGGACGTGCCGGGTGATGCTCCGGCGCCGTACAGCCTTGAACAGTTGCAAGCGTCTGCCCAGTCGCTACCCGGATACCGTGCCCTGGCCTCGCGCCAGCTTGCCGCGCGTGCGCGGCTGCGTTTGGCAGAGGCCGCGCGCTACCCGGATGTGACCGTTGGCATCAATGTCGGCAGGGAAGGGCCTTCGGGCGCACGCGACCGCATCACCACGCTCGCACTGAGTGTGCCTTTGCCATTGTTCCAGCGCAATCATGCGGCCATCGGCGAAGCGCTGTCGGCAGCCGCGCAGGCCGAAATCGACCAGGCCAGCACCCTGCGTGATTCCCAGGCCCGGATCACGCGCCTGTGGAGCAAGCTGCAAAGCCAGCGCGAGCGCGTGCAGCGCCTGCAGCGCACCATGCTTGCGGCATCTTCCGACAACCAGCAACTGGCCGCCAAATCCCGGCAGGCCGGGCAGATCGGACTGCTTGAGCAGCTCATCGTGAACCGCCAGGCGCTGGACGCCGAGCGCGACCTGATTGACGCGCTGTCCGACTACCACACCACCCGAATTGAACTTGAAAATGCGGCCGGCTGGTCGCAGGAAGGAATTTCCAAATGATGACGTTGTTGAATGCCCCGGGGAAACCCGCCCGAATCATCCTGCTGTCCACGGTGGTGGCCATGGCAATGTCCCTGGCTGCCTGCGGAAAAAGCGGCGAGAAGGACGAACACGCCGCTGGAGAAAAGCACTCCGATGCGGAGGGCGGCGGGAAGAAGGAGGGCGAGCACAAGGAGGAGGCCGCCCAGGAACTCACTCTGACCACCGAGGAAGCCGAGCGCGCCGGCATCAAGGTGCAGGCCATGACAACAGAGTCGGTCGGCGAGTCCCTCGTAGTGACGGCGACGATCGAGCCCAACCAGGAACGCGTTGCCAAGGTGGCGCCTCGCATAGAGGGCCGAATCCTCTCGATGCCCGCCAAGCTCGGTGACCGCGTCGCCGCAGGTCAGACGCTTGCCAGTCTGGACAGCGTTGCGGTCGGCGAGGCCCATGCCGCATGGGTGCAGGCCCAGGCTGAACTCAGGATCGCCGAGAGCGATTTCAAGCGAGCCGAAACGCTGGTGACGGAGGAAATCATTCCGCGTAAGGACTTCCTGAAAGCCCAGGCCGAAAGGGACAAGGCTGCTGCCGGCCTGCGCAACGCGGCCGACCGCCTCCGCCTGATGGGCGGCACGCAAAACGCCCAGGGCAGGAGCGTTTCCTCGTTCTCGGTCACTGCCCCGTTCGCCGGGACCGTGATTGAAAAGCAGGCAAGCCTGGGTGGCCTTGCCACTCCGGCTGACTCGCTGTTTACTGTGGCTGACCTCAGCCGCGTCTGGATCCAGGCGGCGCTGCCGGAGTCGGCATTGGCAAAAGTGCGGGTTGGCGCAGATGCGAAGGTCACAGTACCGGCGTATCCAGCAGACAAGTTCAGCGGCAAGGTAACCCATATCGGCGCCGGCGTGAACAAGGACTCGCGCACAGTTGCCGCGCGCATTGAAGTTGCCAACGCGGATGGCCGTCTCAAGCCCGAGATGTTCGCTTCAGCGACCATCGAGGTCGCAGGCGAGAAGCGCGCGACCCTGTCCCTGCCTGACGAAGCCATCGTCCTGATGCAGGGCCAGCCTACCGTCTACGTGCTGGAGCAAGGCGCCTATATGCCGCGCCTGGTTGAACCTGGTGAAAGGGTTGGCGGGCGGACGATGCTGAAGTCCGGTATCAAGGCGGGCGAGCAGGTCGTCACCTCGGGTGCCTATGCGCTCAAGGCCCGGCAGCAGAAGTCGCAGCTTGGCCACGGTCATTGAGAAGGACGAACCATGCTCAATGCAATAGTCGGAGCGGCCCTTCGCTACAAGGTGCTGGTGCTCGTGGGTTTTGCGGTCCTGGTCGGGCTCGGCATCATGGCATTCCGCCAGGTGCCGGTGGATGCCTTTCCTGACGTCACGCCGGCCCAGGTCAATATCTATACCGAGTCGCCCGGTGTTGCCGCCGAAGACATCGAGAGGCTGCTGACGGTGCCTATCGAAGCTGCAATGGCCGGCCTGGCCAATGTGGAAGTCGTTCGTTCGGTTTCCCTGTTCGGCCTGTCCTACGTCGGCGTCTATTTCTCGGACGACGTCGATATCTACTTCGCACGCCGCCTGGTCGGCGAGAAGCTGCAGGAGGTCAAGGGTCGCCTGCCGGCAGGCTATGGCGAACCCGAACTCGGCCCCAACAGTTCGGGCCTCGGCCAGGTCTTCTGGTACACCATTGAGGACGCCGACAAGAAGCTCAACGCGATGGACCTGCGCACGCTGCACGACTGGACGGTCCGCCTCATCCTGCGTACGGCGCCGGGCGTGGACGACGTGACGACATGGGGAGGCCATGAGAAGCAGTTCCAGGTTCAGATCGACCCGCGCAAGCTCGTGAGTTACGGCCTGTCCTTCAAGGATGTGATGGAGCGGCTGGCGGCCAACAACAAGCAGGTCGGCGGGCAATACCTGAATATCGGGGTGGAGCAGTACCTGGTGCGCGGCCTGGGCCTTGTCAGCAATGCAGAAGACATTGGCGGCATCGTCGTGGCCGAGCGGGCAGGTTCGCCCATCTACATCCGCGACGTGGCTGCGGTCAAGGAGGCGCCTGCGGTGCGCTTTGGCGCCGTCACGCGCAATGGCCAGGAAACCGTGCTGGGCATTGCCCTGGCGCGCATCAATGAGAACGCTGCAACTGTCGTCAAGGCGGTCAAGGCCAAGATGGCGATTGCGCAGGCGGCGCTGCCCAAGGGCATCGAGTTGAAAGCCGTGTACGACCGGACGGACATCGTTGACAAGGCGCTCTCGACGGCGCAGAGCGCGCTGGTCGAAGGGTCCATTCTTGTCGCCGTCATTCTCTTCCTGTTCCTGGGCGAGTTCCGATCGGCCGTCGTGGTGATCGTGACGCTGCCGCTGGCCATGCTGTTTGCCTTCATCATGATGAATCGCTTTGGCATGTCTGCCAACCTGATGTCGCTGGCAGGCCTTGCCATCGGTATCGGCATGATGGTGGACGGTGCCGTGGTGATGGTGGAGAACGCTTTCCGGCTGCTGTCCCATGCGCGGGAGGGCGGGCGGCCGATCAACCGTACCCATGTGGTGCTCGAAGCGGCGCGCGAAGTGGCAACGCCGATTGCCTTTGCCATCATGATCATCATCGTGGTGTTCTTGCCCCTGTTCTCATTGACGGGCCTGGAGGGCAAGCTGTTCAAACCGATGGCGCTGACCATTACCTTTGCCATGGCGGGCTCGCTGCTGCTGTCGCTGACGCTGGTCCCCGTCCTTGCGGCGCTCATCCTCAAGCCCAAGGAAGAGAAAGATACCTGGCTGGTGAGCAAGGCCAAGAAGGTCTACATTCCGTCGCTGGACTGGGCCCTGGACCACAAGAAAGCAGTAGTGGGTACGGCATTGGCGCTGCTGGTCGGCTCACTCGCCCTGTTCCCGTTCCTCGGCAAGGAATTCATGCCCACGCTGCAGGAAGACGCGATCATGTTCCGGGTGGTCGGCATTCCGTCAACTTCGCTGGATGAGTCCATCCGCGTGGCCAATGTAATGGATGCCAAGCTGCGTGCCAAGTACCCTCATGTCCGCTCGGTACTCGCCACCATCGGCCGCGCCGAAAAAGGTGAGACCGCAGACGTGAACTACATGGAGGTGTTGCTGGACCTCAAGCCGCAGGACGAGTGGCCGGTCAAGCAGTCCTATGCCGCGCTCGGCAAGGACATGCAGGAATACCTTGAGACTGAAGTCCCCACAGCAGTCTTTGGCGCGACCCAGCCCATCCAAATGCGGGTGGAGGAGCTTATATCCGGCGTGCGGGCCACACTGGCGCTCAAGATCTATGGTGAGGATCTGGACAAGCTTGAGGACCTGTCAGCCCAGATCAAGGGGGTTGTCGGCACGGTCAAGGGTGTGGCCGACCTGTCTGCCGAGGCCAACAAGGGCAAGCCGCAGATGGTGATCAAGGTGGACAGGGCAGCAGCTGCGCGCTACGGCCTCAATGCGGAAGATATCCTGCAGGTCGTGCAGGCCGGCGTTGGTGGTGAGACGGTCTCAACCCTGATTGACGGCACGCGGCGCTTTGACATCGCGGTGCGGCTGGCAGAGGACTTTCGAAGCAGCCCATCGGCGATTGCAGCCATCCCGATCCGGACCTCGGAAGGTGCGCTGGTGCCGTTCTCGCAAGTGGCCAAGATCGAGCTGAATGAGGGCTACACCTTTGTGCGCCGCGAAGCACTGCAGCGCTACGCTGTATTGCAGATGGATGTGCAGGGCCGCGACATTGACAGCTTCGTGAAAGATGCAGAAGCCGCCATCAAGGCCAAGGTGAAGCTGCCCACCGGATACTGGGTGGAGTGGGGCGGCGCCTTCGAGAACCAGCAGCGCGCGATGGCCCGCCTGGCGTTGATCGTTCCGTTGACGATCGGCCTGATCTTCATCCTGCTGTACACGGCCTTCAACTCGCTGCGCCATGCCACACTGATCATTGCCAATGTTCCCTTTGCCATCATCGGCGGGATTTTTGCGCTGTTCATCACGCGGCAATATCTCTCGGTGCCTTCCGCCATCGGGTTCATCGCAGTCTTCGGGGTGGCAATGCTCAACGGCATTGTTCTTGTTACCTTCCTCAACGACCAGCGCAAGCACGGCCTCTCAATCCGCGAGGCCGTGCGGCAGGGCACAGCAATGCGGCTGCGCCCGGTGCTGATGACCGCATCGGTGGCGATTCTCGGCCTGGTCCCCATGCTGATTTCATCGGGCGTGGGCGCGGAGACGCAAAGGCCCCTGGCAACTGTGGTGGTGGGTGGGCTCATCACCTCTACGTTGCTGACGCTGCTCTTGTTGCCGTTGCTCTATGAATGGTCAGAGACACGAGCCGAAAAGAAACAACGTGCCCGCGATGAGGCCGATGAAGCAGTTCCCAACGAAGCAGTGAAGGAGACACCATGAAGGAAATCAGGGCATATGTTCATCGCAGCAGGGTCGCTGACGTCGTCGCAGCGCTGAAGGATTGCAAGGCGTGGGGCGGATCAAAGGGCGACCGCCGGCACAACCTGGCGCTGTACATCGTCAAGGGCTTTGTCCATGCCGCCGACGCGTCGGAGCAGCATTTCTCCATGGAGCTGGGCGATGAAGTTGTCAATGAATACAAGCTTGAGCTTCTGTGCGAGGACAGCGAAACTGAAGAACTCATTCTTGCCATCACCACAGCCGCGCGTACCGGCAGGCCGACGGCCGGCTGGGTGACTGTTGCTGAGCTGGCGCAGGCTGTTCCCATTCACTGAACGCATGCCAAACAATTTTTTCCACTCTGACATTCAAGGAAACATCGTGAACAAACTACTTTTAACCCTTCTCGCAGCATCCTCCATCGCTCTCTCGGCTTTCGCCGCAGGCGAGCACGCTTCCAAACATGGAGGCGTAGTCATGGAAACAAAGGCCGGCGACCTGGAACTCGTGGCCAAACCCGACTCGGTCGTCATTCATGTCAGTGACCACGGTAAGCCCATGAAGCTCACCAGCGCAACCGGCAAGGTCACGGTCTTCAACGGCAACGACAAGACGGAAGCGCCCCTCGCGCTGGTGGACGGCAAGCTCGTTGCCCAAGGCGCGTTCAAGCCAGCTCCCGGAGCCAAGGCGCTGGTTGAGGTGGCCCTGAATGGCAAGCCTGCCGTTTCAGCGCGGTTTACTCTCAAGTAGGGCCCGGATAGCTGGACCAGGTCCCGACGCTTATGGGTGAACCGCAGGAAGGATCAAGCTCATGACGCGTCAGGTGACAGGCTCGACGATGGCGCTGATTATGCTGAAGATATGGCTGCCCTTGGCCATTGTTATCGTTTGCGCCTATTTCATTTATTTGGCGTGGCGCAAGCGACACCCTAAAAAGCCGGCGACGCAGGAACTCCCGTACGCAAGGAAATTGCAAGGTCGACTGTCAAAGCAAATGAGTGAGAAAAAGGCGACTCAGAAAGAAAACGAAGATTCCGGAAAAGCGGGCACTCAATCGACCAATGCAAGACGACAAAAATGAGTCTGCCAACATATCTGTTGCCAAAGTAAGTGCGTGCTGCTGGGAAGCTGCGGCCGAGAACTATGCTGATGCTGCCGGGAGCTTCGCCAGGTGGCACCTGGAGCAGGGCACGGTAGCCTCGGGCGAGGGCGCACCGCTTACGCAACGCGCATACTCGCTGGGGGAGGCTGACCTGCAGGCTCTTCTGCTCGCAAGGCGCCAGCTTCTTGAGGCATCGCCCCTGGGTGCACGGGCCGATACATGCGGGCAAATTACAGGCTGCTCCTGGGTGCCGGCCAGCTATGGGCGCCCGCGTTGAATGACTGATTTCAAAAAGAAGGCATCATGAATCTCCCGCTGGCGAATACCCATGTTTGATGTCCTCTCCAACAGGACCTACCGCCAGCTGTTCCTGGCGCAGGTCATTGCACTGCTCGGCACCGGGCTTGCCACGGTGGCCCTGGGCCTGCTGGCTTTTGATATTGCTGGCGCGAATGCCGGAGCCGTGCTGGGTACGGCGCTGGCCATCAAGATGCTGGCCTATATCGGCGTGGCTCCTGTGGCGTCAGCACTGGTAGAGCGCCTGCCGCGCCGTGCGGTGCTGGTCACACTTGACCTGGTCCGGGCCGGTGTTGCGCTGGTTCTGCCGTTCGTCACCCAGGTGTGGGAAATCTACGTCCTGATCTTCGTGCTGCAGGCAGCCTCGGCGGCCTTCACGCCGGCGTTTCAGGCGACCATCCCCGATGTGCTGCCTGAAGAAGAGGCCTATACAAAAGCACTGTCGTTGTCCCGCCTGGCCTATGACCTGGAGAGCCTGGTCAGCCCAATGCTGGCTGCCTTGCTGTTGACGGTGGTTAGCTTCCACACGCTTTTTGGCGGCACGGTTATCGGGTTCCTGGCTTCGGCCGCTTTTGTTGTATCAGCAGTGCTTCCCCGCGCCAAGGTGCCACCCAGGCGCAGCATCTATGAACGAACCACACGTGGGCTGCGCATCTACCTGGCCACACCGCGTCTGCGCGGCCTGCTCGCGCTCAACCTTGCCATAGCCTCGGGCAGTGCCATGGTCATCGTCAACACCGTTGTCCTGGTGCAGGCCGGACTGGGCATGACCCAGACCGCAACGGCCGTTGCGCTGGCGTGTTTCGGCGCGGGTTCGATGCTCATCGCGCTGGTGTTGCCAAAAATCCTTGACCGTGTTCCCGAGCGCCGCGCCATGCTGGCGGGTGCGGGCGTGATAGCGGCGGGCTTGTTGTTGGGGGGAGTCATCGCATCGCGCTACGCTGTGCTGCTCCCGCTGTGGTTCGTACTGGGCCTGGGCTACTCGCTGGCGCAAACTCCCTCGGGCAGGTTGCTTCGCCGGTCTTCTGGCGAAGCTGACAGGCCGGCGCTCTTTGCCGCGCAGTTTGCCCTCTCACACGCATGCTGGTTGATCACCTACCCGCTGGCAGGCTGGCTCGGCGCCAGCTTCGGCCTGGCAACCAGCTTTCTTGCGCTGGGATTTCTGGCAGTTGCAGCCGTTGTTATTTCCATGGTTCTGTGGCCTGCCGAAGACCCGGTGGCGCTCTCGCACCGGCACGACGACCTGCCTGCCGGGCATCCGCATCTGGCGGGTGCATCTGCTTCAGGGGCAGCTGTGCGGCAGCACGCCCACCCCTACGTCATCGACGACGAGCATCGGCACTGGCCGTCTTGACCTCGCCGTCACCCCCTGGCTCGTGGAGGGTGACGTCGGCTGAGGGACTAAAGCACCTGCTTGATCGCGGTGTACCCGCCCTTGGTGCTCAGCGTGATGATGACATCTTGATTCGAGCGGTTGCGCCAGTACCAGCCATGCTTGCCGTCAAATGCAGCTTCCAGAACGCCTGCATCACCACTCGACTGGCGCCCCTTGCCGTAGCCGTGGTAGAAGCCCCGTGGCGGCTTGACGGGGTCACCGTGGGTGTCGTAGTTCACCGTGCCTCCGCTGGCGATCCAACGGTACTTCACCCTGGCGCCCTTGCTCATGTCAAGTTTGATTTCGGCGGCCTGGCCTGGCTTGAGCGTCACCGACACTTCATCGGTCTTTCCCGCGGGTTCGGTGGGCACGGGCGCCGGTGCTGCAGGCGTTGCAGGCACTGGGCCGGGCGGTGCGGCGGCAACGGCGGCGGCAGCCTGCGGACTGGCGGCTCCCGTCTGCGCAGCGCCTTTCTCCTGCGCTGCTTCAGCCGACAGTGAGGTTTTGATTTCCCCCATGCGCTTGAGTCCGAGCATGCCGCCAATGCCGGTGGGATCGACTCCGTACTCGGCGGGCAGCACCACGGCCAGCAGCAGGGCGCCGGCCGTCGCAGCGGCAACCAGGGTGGAGCGGATCAACTGGCGCGAACTGGGCAGCTCTGCGCGGGTTGGCAATTCAGTGTTGTACATGTATTGTCCTTTGGGTGTTCAGGAGACGAAGTAGCCGGTAAGCTGAAGGCCGATCAGCACGAAGCCGGCGCACATCAACGCGACGTTGGTCGTGTAGGCGTGGCGCGCAAAGCCAGCCGTGCGACGCCAGAAGCCCATGGCAATGAGGATGGCGAAGAGTGCGAGCAACTGCCCGATCTCGACTCCGACGTTGAATGCCAGCAGGTTGGGCAGGAGGCCGTCCCGGGAGATTTCAAACTCCTGGATCTTGGTGGCCAGGCCGAAGCCGTGGAAAAGCCCGAACACCAGTGTCGCAACCTTGGTGCTGGGTTGCACGCCAAACCAGCGCTGGAAGGCGCCGAGGTTGTCCAACGCCTTGTAGACGATGGACAGCCCGATGATCGCGTCGATCAGATAGGCGTTGACGTTGCTGCCAAAGTACACGCCCGCCAACAGGGTGGTGGAGTGGCCGAGTGCAAACAGGCTGACGTAGAGGGCGATGTGCTTGAGCTTGTACAGGAAAAATATCACCCCGAAGAGAAAGAGCAGGTGGTCATAGCCCGTCACCATGTGTTTTGCGCCCAGGTAGACAAATGGCAGGATATTGACGCCAGCGATCTCCTGGATGTAGCCCTTGTCTCCTTCGGCCACGCCATGCGCTAATGCGCTGGCGCCAAGCAATGAGAAAAGACTGAGGCCCAGCAGCAGCGCTCGCAGGGACGAAGGCCATTGTGGCGGCGAACGCCAGCCGGCCTTGAAAAAAGGCAGATTCATGAAGACTCCAGCAAAAATGATTGGGTGAATCGGCTGCATGGCGCAGCCGGACGCTGTCAGGCAACCGAATGCTTCGGCGGCCGCTCCAGCACGGTTGCAAAGGCACTTGGCCTGGCAACCGGCGCGAGAGGAATCCATCGGGACTCCATCGCGAACTTTGTCAACGCATGCTCTGGCAGGGCAAACAGCGTTTCATGAACGTGATCTACCGCAGAGTGTCCGTGCTGGTCGCGCCCGGCGTCCTCGCGGGCTGGGCCTTCGTCATGTGAATGAGAAATTGCTTCCTGCGCTGCGGAATGCCCGGCAACGTGAATGTTGGCCAGTGGATCGTGGGAAGCCGAGAGGCTTGCCGCCAGGAAGGGGAGCAGGGCCGTGATCAGCATGCTGGCCACTACGGACAACAACGTCGAAAGCGAGAGCTTGCTGGTTTTGATTCTCACGCTGTCAATTGTATCGGCGCAAGTTGTTGCGCTGAGGGCCTCTTGCGGGCAGGTTGACGGCAGATTGCAACGCACTGGGACAAGGGTGGGAGCGGGCGTGTTAGGAGCTTGGCAAGGAGAAGAAGGCAAAGGAAGATGGTGACTTCGATTTGGTCACTGGAGAAACCATGAATTCACATCACAGATCAGTGCCCGTTGTGCTTGCTGCCCTTGCTTTCACTGTGGCAGTCCTGCTGCTTGGCTATGTCTTGCTTGGCTTGTTGCCAATGTTGCTCTTCTCTCTTCTCGTTCGGATTTCTCGGCGGGCTCCTTTTATGGTTGATGTTTCCCTCCGTTTCCCCGTTCGGTTCCATTCGGATTACTTTCCAGACATGGCAAGCGTGGTATCTCTCGCGCCAGTTGCCTGGTGGGGAATGTGGCAACTGGCTTGTATGCGCGGCATACATCAATGACATCGCAAGACTAGTTGATGTACTGCTCGGCGAACGCACGGCGTTCTGTTGCGCTCATTCTCCAGTCCGGCTTGGGCGCGTTGTGCTGCAGTGAATCGGCGTGCACCAGTTTGCCGCCGTCGAACTTGTAACTATGTGCTGTGGAAAAATAACCCACCTCGCCACCCACGAACTGCACGCCATCGGTGGCGGCCTTGTTCTGCCCGCTGGCCAGGAGTTCCTGCTCCACCTGCGCACGGGTCATTGTGCCGGGTGTGTTGTGCGGAATGAAACCGACTTCGCCGCCGGCAAACGACGCGCCGCTTGAGGCATATGCGGTCTGCACGGCAACAGCGGCAAGGGCAACAGATACCAGTACTTTGCTTAATGACATTTTTAATATCTCCTTTGGCTTGATGACTCAATCGCGAGCCCGTGAATCCGGTTCGCAGCGACGCTGGATTGCATCACCCATAAAGTTTATGAACCGCAGGGCGTCAGTACGCGGACTCTGTCATTACGAATTCGTCATGTGGCGGCGTCTGTATTGTGTTGTCGGCTCCGTGTGCTGTCGATAAACAGGGCTTTCCATGTCAACGTCCATCTCTACTTGCATCGTCGCGCCGGCCATCATGAGCGATGACTTCCCTATGTGAGCGGCGAGCCGGCTGTGTTCGTCGAGAATCGCGAAGAGACTGGCTGGATAGGCCCTGAAGGCTTGTGTAACGCGTGAAATCTGCTCGCGGGTATCTGCGAGCAGTTCAAACACGCCGCAGGGTGAGCCCCTGGGAGCGACCTGCAATGTCCGGTTGCAGGTGTGCCAGTTGCACGTCCAGCCTCTGCTGTGTGGTGGCTGCGGTGATCGCGGTCTGGCGCGGCGCCTTGGGCAAGTCAGGCAGTCGGTCTGGCCACTGCAATCTGCTCGCCTGATCGTCTCTCAGGCCCAACCCGCGTACGAGTTCCTCCCCCGCGGCCGTTGCGCGACTGAACGTCCCGCTGAATGAGAAGCTAATCGAGATACTGAGCTGACCATCACCGTTTCGTGAAGACACAAAACTATTAACATAAGGTAAACCGCCTCAGGAAGCACGCCCCTCGAGATCCCGAATACGGGGCCGACGTTGCGATCTCCAATGAGCCTGCAGTTGGGGTACGATCTGGGGTATCTGAAATGGCTGGGTTGAGAAAGGCCTGCCATTTCAGGTACTTAGGCTCCCGATACTGCTGCCACCCTCTCCGCCAGAAATGAAAAGCGCCTTCCCGGGCGCTTTTTGTTTTCCCGGATCTGCGCCTCACCTGCCAGCAGGGACATTGCATTCCCGCTGATACTGCAGGATCAACGACGCAACGGAGACAAGACATGACATTCACAACACGCCGCGCGCTGCTGGCCTGCACGCTGGCCCTCGCCGCACCTTTGGCCTTTGCCCAGGCCTTCCCGAGCAAGCCCATTACCCTCGTCGTGCCCAACCCTCCAGGCGGGCTGGTGGATGGCTCGGCCCGGCTGTTGAACGAGCCGCTGGCGCGCATTCTGGGCCAGTCGGTGGTGGTGGACAACAAGGCCGGCGGCAGCGGCAATGTGGCTTATGGGCAGGTGGCCCGCGCGGCGCCGGATGGCTATACCCTTCTCACGTCGTACTCGGCCTACCATGTGGGCAATCCGTCGTTGATGCCGAAACTGCCCTGGGCGCAGAAAGACCTGGCGCCGGTGGCGCTGATCACGGCTGCGACGAATGTCATCGCCCTGCATCCCTCCGTGCCCGCCAACAACCTCAAGGAGTTCATCGCCTATCTCAAGGTCAATCCGGGGCGGCTGAGCTACGCATCGCAGGGCAACGGCTCTTTGTCGCATGTAGGCACAGAGATGTTCAAGATGCAGACCGGCACCAGCATGGTCCACATCCCGTACCGTGGCTCGGGGCCGGCCATTGCCGATGTGCTGTCGGGCCAGGTGCAGGTGTTCATGACGACGCCGCCTTCGGTGATGGGTCATGTCCAGGCCGGCAAGCTCAAGGGCGTTGCCGTGACCAGCACATCGCGCCACCCCGGCTTGCCGCAGGTGCCCACCACGGCCGAAGCGGGCCTGAAGGGCTTTGAGCTGGAGGCCTGGGTTGCCATCTTTGCGCCCGCTGGCACGCCGCCGGATGTGGTGAACAAGCTGTCTGCTGCAATCAAGCAGGCCATGGAATTGCCCGAGACGCGCACCCGTGCCGCCGCGGCCGGCATCGACATCCGCTACCAGCCGCCGGCGGACCTGGCAGCGCTGGTGCAGCGCGAGACGGCTTTCTGGGCCAAGACGATCGAAAGCGCGCGCATCACGGCGGAGTAGGCGGCGCCTGCCCGGGACGGACTACTCGCGACCTGGCGCACTGCGCCGGTCGGCAACCATAAACGACGCGAAAAAATCGGCAAGGCGTTGATGCGCCGCCAGCGGCAGCACATCGGCAATGTACTGGTCCGGCCGCACCACCACCAGCGCGCCTTGCGCAGGATCGATGCCCCGCAGGTCGAAGACAGTCTTTGCGCTTTTGAGATGCGAGCTGAAGACCTTTTCATAGTCGATGAGCCCATGACGCCCCTTGCGTGGCAGCAGCAACCGGGGCAAGGACTCGATCGCGATCTCATGATGCGGCTGCTGGAACACCGCCCGCACATCAAACACCGAATCGATGGCCATGCCCGTGCCGGTGTACCGCCGGATCGGTGATGCTTCCGAGTTCTCCAGAAACTCGCACAGCCCGCGCAGGCCTTGCTCCGGATTCGTCAGGTCGTCTGCGCCTGCAAAAGCGTACAGGCGCCAGCGGCCATCTGCCTTGCCGGCATGACCCAGCTCCACCGGCTTTGCATCGCTGACGCGGATGACGGGGGCGGAATGGAATCGTGTCCCGATCACAAACCCTGTGGCAAGCTGCTGGTGGGCGGCATCCGCGGTGATGATCGAGCGGCTGTAGTGCGTGCCCATGCCCGCGGTAAAGCGCCCGTGCCGCTCAAAGTACTTCTGGAACTCCTTGGGGTCAACGCCTTGCGATTCGCCCGCTGTGCCTTGCTTTGCCCGGTCACTGAACATCTTCGCCCACTCGCGGTCAAAGTCGATGAGTTCCTGCGCGACCACCTGGCGCTCTTGCGAATAGGTGTCCAGCAGTGCCGGCGCCGCCTGCCCGCGCAGCACGGCGGCCAGCTTCCAGCCGAGGTTGAAGGTGTCCTGCATCGAGAAGTTCATGCCCTGGCCGGCCTTGGGGCTGTGCGTATGGCACGCATCACCAGCGATGAAGATGCGCGGCTGGCGTGAGCCGGTCTCCTGCTGGGGAACCTCGTCGTACTTGTCGCAGATCCGCTGGCCGATCTCATAGACAGACCACCACGGTACCTCCTTCACCTCCAGTGTGTAGGGGTGGAGAATCCTCCGCGCGGTGGCCACGAGGTGGTCAATGGTGATGCCGCGGCTGGCAACCCGCTCGTCTTCGCCCAGCTTGTCCATCTCGACATAGAAGCGCACCAGGTAGCCGCCTTCACGCGGGATCACCAGCAGGTTGCCGCTGCCGGACTGGACGGCCGCCTTGTAGCGGATGTCCGGAAAGTCGGTGACGGCCAGCACATCCATCACGCCCCAGGCCTGGTTGGCCGAGTCGCCCACAAGTTGCCGGCCAATGGCCTTGCGCACGCCGCTGCGCGCACCGTCGCAGCCCACCACATAACGGGCCCGTACAGTTTCAATCCCGCCTGCATGGCCGGGGTCCGTCCGCTCAAGGCGCACCGTCACAGGGTAGTCGGCTGCGCCCACGTCAACGGCAGCATCGACGAAGGCACGTGAGTAGTGCGGCTCAAGCCCGACCGGCGAGTTGCGCATGACGTCCAGGTAGAAGTCATGCACCCGCGCCTGGTTGAGGATGACGTGGGGGAACTCCGAAAGCCCGTCCTCGGTATCCTGGACGCGGCCGTGCCGTACCACCTGGCCAGGCTGCTTTTCATCAGGCTTCCAGAACGTCACCTCGTTGATCCAGCAAGCCTCTTTCAGCACCCGCTCGCTGAAGTTGAACGCCTCAAACATCTCCATGGTGCGGCAGGCGATCCCGTCGGCCTGGCCCAGCTTGAGCGGGCTGTCTTTCTGTTCCACGATGCAGGTGCGGATGTCGGCAAACGCTGAAAGCTGCGCGGCCAGTGTCAGGCCGGCAGGGCCGCAACCGACGATGAGGACGTCGACTTCCGCAGGAAGCGCGTCATGGCGCGGCGTGTCCCGTGCGGGCGCATCAGCCAGGTGGGGGTCGCCAGGCTTGAAGCCATTCAGGTGGAACTGCATTGCTCTTCAATTACTCCGCTTTGATGTTGGCGCTTTTGGCGAGCTTGACGTACCGTGCCGCATCGGACTTGATGAGGCTGGCCAGGTCCGCCGCAGAACCCTTGAACGGCACGACGCCGGCCGTGGAGAGGTTTTCCTGCACCCGCGCATCGGCAAGCACGCGGGTGACGTCCGCAGTGATTTTGGCGACGACATCCGGTGGCATCTTCGCCGGCCCCATCAGCGCGTACCAGATCGAGAAGTCAAAGGGCTTGAAGCCCTGTTCTTCAAACGTGGGTGTGTTGGGCAGCAGCGCATAGCGCTGTGCCGTTGAAACGCCCAGGGCCTTGAGCGCCCCGGTCTTTGCGTGCGGTGCCACCAGGTTTGCACTGATGATCACCAGCGGGATCTGCCCGCCCACGACGTCCGTCAGCGCGGGGGCGCAACCCTTGTAGCCCGCATGCGTTGCCGTGACACCGCTCTCCTGCTTGAGCAGTTCCATGACGAAATGCTGCGGGGTGCCGATGCCGCAGGACCCATAGGTGAAGGCATCCGGCTTGGCCTTCGCCGCAGCGGCCAGCTCCCTGATGTTGTTCACGTTGGCGCCGGGGTGCGCGGCCAATGCGATGGGGGTGACCCCCAGCAGCATGATCGGTGTCAGGTCTTTCTCGGGGTCGTACGGCAGCTTGCCGGTCAGCCCCAGGTTCGTCACCATGGTGCTGTTCTGCAGGAGCAGGGTATACCCGTCCGGCTGTGCACGCACCACGTCCTGGGTGCCGATGTTGCCTGATGCGCCGGCCTTGTTCTCGACGACCACGCCCTGGCCCCACAGGGGCTGGAGGCCGGCGCCGATCTGGCGGGCCAGCACGTCGGAGCCGCCTCCGGTGCCGTAAGGCACGATGATGCGCACCGACTTTGCCGGGTAGCCCTGTGCCTGTGCAGGCGTGACGATGGTGGCGGCGCACAACAGCGCTGCGGCGGCGGTGAGTAAACGTTTTGCGGATTGCATATGAATGTCTCCAGTAGGGAAGGCGGGATGGTTATGCGTCGAGATCAATGGCGCCGAGCTTCCTGACCCACAGGTTCCACGACCGCGGGATCTGCCCGTCGTTCATATCCGATGCGAGCTGCGCCTCTTCCTTGTTCAGGAAAGTGACCTCGCCCAGGGGAAGCGATGCGAGTTGCAGTTTGGCGTTCACCTCGGCATAGATGGCGCGGAACACCACCTGCTCCAGGGAATTGCCAACGGTGGTCGAGCCATGGCCCCGCATCAGCACGCAGGTGTGGCTGCCCAGCGAGCGTGCCAGCGCTTCGCCCAGGTAGGTGCTGCGGATCAGCATGTCGGTGTTGCCGCCTGCATCGCGGATTTCGAAATGGGCCGAGCCCTCGCCAAGGAAGCCGGACATGTGGAACACCGGCTTGAGCGGGGTCTTCGTCACCGCAAAAGGCAGCACGCTGGGCGAGTGGCTGTGCACCACGGCCATGACGTCCGGTCGGGCCCGGTAAATCTCGGAGTGGATGAATCTTTCAAGATAGGGACGCTCCGCCGTCTCTGACACCGCGTTGCCGTCGTAGTCATAGCAGACGATGTCCTGCCGGCGCACCAGGCCTGGCGCCCGGTTGCATGAGAGCAGGAAGACGCCTGACGCCGTCTCGTGGCGCACGCTGGCGTGGCCGAGGCCATCGACCACGCCGTGGTCATACAGGATGCGGTTGGCATGGACGAGTTTGTCGACCAGTTCCCGGGACGGTGGTGCAATGGCCATCTGGCGATGTCTCCTGTGATCGTGGTTGTGGTTGTCGATGCAGCAAGGCACCTTGCCGGAGTTTCGGCAATACCCATTATTTGCGCAAGCACCTTGCACGATAATCAATATCGCGTTATTCGATATTGCTGCAAGACAATGGGGCCTGGCGATGGCAAAACTGGATCTGGAGTGGCTGAAGGTGTTCGACGAGGTCTTCAAGACCGGCAGTGTGTCAAGGGCCGCTGACCACCTGGGCATCCCGCAGGCGGCAGCGAGCACGGCGCTCAACAAGCTTCGCGCGCACTTCAACGACACGCTGTTCAGCCGGACCGCCCGGGGCATGCTGCCGACGCCTTACGCCCAGACCATTGCCCAGTCGCTGCGTGCCGTGGTCGGCCATCTTGAGAGCGTGCACAGCATCGACATGGGCTTTGACCCGAAGACCGCACGCAGGACCTTTCGCATCAGCATGACCGACATCAGCGAGATCGTGCTGCTGCCGACCCTGGTGAATCACCTGCGGCAGGTGGCGCCGAATATCCAGGTCGAGGTGGAGAAGATCGGTGTGGACAGCGTGCGCCGCCTCACGGACGGGGACGTGGATGTGGCTGTCGGCTTCATGCCGCAGCTCGACGCGGGCTTCTACCAGCAGGTGCTGTTCAAGCAGAATTTCGTGTGCCTCGTTGCCAGTGAGCATCCGCGCGTTGGCCGCAGGCTGGGCAAGCCGGCATACTCGCGGGAGGGCCATGTGCTGGTCACGACCTCGGGCACGGGCCACTCGATTGTGGACAGGCTGCTCGAACGCGCCGGCGTGGAGCGCAACATCGTGCTGCGCGTGCCCAGCTTCCTCGGTGTGGCGCGCATCGTGGCCGAGACGGCCCTGATTGCGACAGTGCCGGTGCGCTACGGCGAGGTCATGCGCACACGCGAACCGATCCGCATGGTGCCTGTCCCGCATGTCCTGCCGGAGTACGACGTGAAGCAGCACTGGCATGAGCGCTTTCATGCAGATGCCGGCAACATCTGGCTGCGCAACACGATTGCCGGCCTGCTGGGCCAGGGCGCGTCAAGCCTCCAGCCGGGTCCCGCCCGACAGCCCCGCAGCCAGCTCCTCGCGCAGGATCTTCTTCCAGGCCGAGATCGATGACTCGGTGACATCCGATGCATGCGCGGCAATGCTCAGCGCCAGCTGCGGCACATGCCCGGCGTCCGGCACCGGCAGGCCCAGGCCGAAGCCGTGTTCCACCACCTTGCCCTGGCTCATGGCAAAGCCCGTCTGGCGTGCCAGCTTCACTGCCTCCTGCAGCCCGGGCCCGTCAATGCGCGGGTGGTTGCGCAGGCCGGGTGCAATGGTGCGGATCACTTCATCGACATCATGGGGCGGCAGGGCGGCCAGCAGCGCCGTGGCGCCCGCACCCACGCCCAGCAGCCGCCGCTGCCCCACCTCCACCGGCACAAAGCGGATGGTCCCCCGGCCATCGGCCTTGACCAGGCATACCGCTTCCACGCCGCTGCGCCGCATCAGGTAGGCGGTGACGCCGGTGCGCTGCGCCACGGCTTCCACCACCGGGCGCCATTGCGCGATCTCGGCGGCGCTGGCGCCCGGCGCCATGCCCAGTTCATGCAGGAGGCGGCCGACGCGGTAGCGCTTGTCGGCATCGCCCTGTTCCAGAAAGCCCTCGTCGGCCAGGCAGCGCAGGATGCGGTGCGCGGTGGAGCGGGCCAGGCCGTGGGCACGCGCAATGTCGGCCAGCGGCGTGCCATGCGCGCCGCCCTGTGCCACGCTGCGCAATATGCCGGCAGCCCGGCGCAGCACTTGTGTGCCGTCGCTGGCGGGGGTTCTGGCTTCGCTGGCTTTCATGACGGCCTTGTCGTGCTTGCTTTACAAAGTGACCACATTGCGGAACAACTGGGTTCTGTTTTCCCTAGCCCGGCCACCTGATGCACCTGCCGGGGTGGATGCGATATTACATTGCATGGCATCAGCCCGCCGCTATGGAATGCAGATTGAAGAGTTTGTTCCATATAGTGAGACAACCCGGGCGATTTCCTTTTTCATCAGGAGACGACATGAGCAACGATCAGGATCAGCCCACGGGCAGCACTTCACGCCGCAGCTGGCTGGCGCAGGCAGGTACGGCTGCGGTGGCGGCAGCCGCCTTGTCTGCCGTGCCGCAGGCCATCGCACAGGCCACGGCGCCGGGCGCGGACTTCCCGAACAAGCCGGTGCGCATGGTGGTGCCCTTCGGCCCGGGCGGCTCCGACACCATGGCACGTGCGATTGCCGAGAAGCTCAGTACCGTGCTCAAGCAGCAGGTGTATGTGGAGAACAAGCCAGGCGCCGCCGCCTTGATCGGGGCCGAATTCGTGGCCTCGCAGCCCGCTGACGGCTACACAATCCTGTTCCTTGGCGGGGGCAGCATGACGCCGGCGCTCATCAAGGACCTGAAGTTCGACCTGCTGAAGGCGATGCGGCCGGTTGTCTGCGTGGCGCGCGGCGGAATGACGCTGATGGTGCCGGGCACGCTTCCCGTCAACAGCTTTCGCGAGCTGGTTGACTACGGCAAGAAGAACCCGGGCAAGCTCAACTACGGCTTCACCTCCAGCAGCATCCTGCTGGCGACCGAGGCGCTGAAGACGCGGGTCGGCGTCGAGGCTGCGGCCATCCCCTACAAGGGCTCGACGCAGGTGGCCACGGCGTTGATCGCCAACGAGATCCAGATCGGCATCGACGTGCCGCTGTTCTATGTGGGCATGATCAAGGAGGGCCGCATCAAGGCCCTGGCCCATGGCGCCGCCGAGCGCTCGCCATCGCTGGCCGATGTGCCCACGCTGGCCGAGGTGGGTGTGCCCAACCTGGCGTTCTCGTTCTCGTTCGGTTTCTGGGCGCCCGCGGCAACGCCGACGCCCGTCGTTGCCCGGTTGAACGCCGCATTGAACGAAGTGCTCAAGGAGCCGGACATCCGCCAGCGCCTGGCCACAGCCGGCGTGGTGCCCGTGGGCGGGCCGCCGGAAGTCCACTCGAACCAGGTTTCGAGCGAGCAGCAGATGTGGGTCCAGGTGGCAAAGCAGATCGGCTTCAAGCCGGAGTAAGCGCCGCCCATGTTCTCGCTTTCGGGGAAGACCGTCGTCGTTACCGGCGGCGGCAAGGGGATCGGCCTGGGCATCAGCCGTGCCATGGCGCGCTGCGGTGCCCGCGTGGTGATCACCGGCCGCTCGATGGAGGCGCTGGAAAAGGCGGCGACCGGGTTGCGCGAAGCCGGTGCGGCCGATGCGCTGCCGCTGCAGGCCGACATCACCCGCATCGCCGACACCGCACGCGTCGTCAGCATTGCGCTTGAACGCTTTGGCCGCATCGATGGCTGGGTCAACAATGCCGGCAGCGCCAGCCCCGATGACGTGGGCGCGCTCATCGGCCTCCGCGAAGACCAGTGGGACCGCGTGGTGGACCTCAACCTCAAGTGGACTTTCTTCGCGGCGCAGGCTGCGGCCCGTGCCATGAAGGGTGGGGGCTCCATCGTCAACATCACCTCGCGCAGCGCCTCGCGCGCCAACCCGCGTACCGGTCACTACGGCGCCGCCAAGGCCGGCGTGGAGAACCTCACGCTGACCATGGCCGCGGAGTGGGGCCACCTGGGTATCCGCGTCAACGCCGTGGCGCCGGGCGTGGTGATGACCGAGGAGCTCGCCAAAACCGTCAACACGCCTGACCGCATCGCCAACCAGGCGGAGCTGGTGCCGCTGCAGCGCATCGGGCAGCCGGACGACGTCGGGCCGCTGTGTGCTTACCTTGTTTCCGACGAAGCCGCCTGGACCAGCGGCGCCGTGATTGCCGTCAACGGCGGCAGCCCCGTCTCCATGGGCTACGTCAGCTACATGCACCAGGCCAACAGGAACCTGCGCGCCGCGCAGAAAGGAACCCCCGCTTGAACTTCACCTGGTCCCCCGAACAGGACGCCCTGCGCGAGAAGGTGCGTGCGCTGCTGCGCCGCGAACTGCCGCCCGACTGGGAGCACATCTCCCGCCACGGCCCCGGCTCGAAAGAGCAGACAGAATTCTCCCTGCAGTTCTGCCCGAAGCTGGCCGCCGAAGGCATGCTGGTGCCGCACTGGCCTGCGCAATACGGCGGCCGCGATGCGCCGGCCTGGGAGCACTTCATCATCGGCGAAGAGCTTTTTGCGGCAGGCGAGCCGCGCGCTGCGCAATACATGAATGTCAATTTCATCGGCGTCACGCTGATGCGGTTCGGCACCCCGGAACAAAAAGCGAAGTACCTGCCCGAGATGGCCGCCGGCAAAGTGACCTGGTGCCAGGGCTTCTCGGAGCCCTCGGCGGGGTCCGACCTCGCCGCGCTCGGGACCCGGGCGGTGCTGGACGGCGACGGGTACCTGGTCAACGGCTCCAAGGTCTGGACCTCCTATGCCGGGATGGCGAAGCACTGCTTCCTGCTGGCCCGCACAGGCGGCCCCGGCAAGAGCGGCATCGGCATCCTGCTGGTGCCGATGGACACGCCCGGCATCACGGTGCGGCCGATCCCGTCGCTCATCGGCGACGGCGACATCCATGAGGTGTTCTTTGACAACGTGCGCGTGCCGCGCGACTGCCGGCTCGGCGAGGAAGGCCAGGCCTGGCCCATCATCGGCTATGCGCTGGCCAATGAGCGCGTGGGCATGGCGCGCTATGCGTTGGCCCACCGGGTGCTCGAGCAGATGGTGCGCAGGTTGCAGGCCTCGGGGCGCTTCCGCGATGCGGTGGTGAAGTCGCGCGCCGGCGCGGCGCTGGCCGCCTGTGAGGCGGCGCGCATGCTGGTCTACCGCGTGGTGGACCAGCGGGCACGCGGCATGCCGCCCACAGCCGACTCCAGCCTGGCCCGTGTGGCCGTCGTCGAGGCCGACCATGCAGTTGCCGACTTCGGCCTGGACTTCCTGGGCGAGACCTTCTCCACGGCAGACGCGCCGCTGCTCCTGTCACACCACGAGCGGGCGATTGCCGCCGGCATCGCCGCCGGCGCCGCCGAAATCCAGCTGAACCTGGTGGCCCATGACCATCTCGGCCTGCCGAGGGAGCCGAAAGCATGAACTTCAAACCGTCTGAAGACCACGAGGCGTTGATGAACGCCGTGGAAACGCTGGTGTCGCGCGAGCTGGCATTGCGGCCGGTGGCGCCGGTGCGTTTTGAATACTCGCAGTCCCTGCGCGATGTCGTCGAGGATGCCGGCTTCTTCAGCTGCATCAGCATCGAGGAGCTTGGCGCTGTGGCCGCCGCCGATGTGGTGATGGCGCTGTCGCGCCTGCCGTTCTGCGTCGAAGTGCTGGCGTCGTGCCTGATCGGTCCGCTGGCCTGCCCGGGGATGCCAGGACCCTATGCGCTGGTGGGCGAAGCGCTGGACCAGCCGATCCGCTACGCCTCCGTGGCCAAAACGCTGATCCGGATACGCGGAGCCGATGTGCAGGTCGCGTCCCTGGAAGATGGCGGCGTGGAGAAAGTCGAGAGCATCTTTGCCTACCCGATGGGCATGCTGCGCAACCCCGCCGCGCTGGTGTGGCAGCCGGTGCAGGAGGCGCAGCCGGGACTGCTGCAGAACCTCTGGCGCGTGGGCGTGGCCGCGGAGATAGCCGGTTCGCTGTCGGCTGCGCTTGCCAGCGTGCTGCAGCATGTGAAGGACCGCCGCCAGTTCGGCCGCCCGCTCGGTTCGTTCCAGGCCGTCCAGCACCGGCTGGCCCAATGCGCCTCGTGGGTCGAGAGCGCGCGCTGGCTCGCGCTGAAGGCGGCAGGCACGGGCCTGGAGACCGACGCGGCCCTGGCCGCCGGCTTTGCGCAGGACATGGCAACGAAGGTGGCCTATGACCTGCACCAGTTCATGGGTGCGATGGGCCTGACGCTGGAGCACCCGCTGCACCGCTGGACCTACCGCACCAAGCTGCTGCGCTCGGAGCTGGCCGGCGCGGCCGGGCATTTCGCGCTGCTGGCCGATGCGCAGTGGCCTGAACAGCATGTGGAGGTGCCCGCATGAAGCGCCTTCCATTGCAGGGCATCAAGGTGCTCGACCTGGGCCGCATCCTCGCCGCGCCGCTGGCCGGCCAGGCGCTGGGGGACCTTGGCGCCGAGATCATCAAGGTGGAGCGGCCCGCGACCGGCGACGAGGCCCGGCGCTGGGGCCCGCCCTTCCTGAAGGACAGCGAAGGCAAAGACACGCGTGAGTCCCCGATGTACCTGTGCGCCAACCGCAACAAGCGCTCGGTGACGATCGACATCGCCACTGAAGAGGGCCAGTCGCTGGTGAAGGAACTCGCCGCGCGCTGCGACGTGCTGATCGAGAACTTCAAGGTTGGCGACCTGCAGCGCCACGGGCTGGACTATGAGTCCATGCGCGCCGTCAACCCGCGCCTGGTGTACTGCTCCATTACCGGTTTCGGCCAGGACGGGCCTTATGCCAAATACCCCGGCTACGACACCGTGTTCCAGGCCATGAGCGGCATGATGAGTGTGACCGGCCTGCCTGACGGCGTGCCCGGTGGCGGGCCGATGAAGACCGGCCCGAGCCTGGCGGACTTCATCGCCGGCCAGTACGCCACCACCGCCATCGTGGCCGCGCTGTACGAGCGCGATACCTTTTCGGGCGAAGGCCAGCACATCGACATCGCGCTGATGGACTGCACCATCGCCGCCCAGTCGCATTACGTGACGACCTACCTTGCCACCGGCTCGGTGCCGCCACGGCGCGGCACTGAAGGCAACGGCGGCCTGCCGTCCCAGGCCTTTCCCTGCCTGGACCGCGGCATCATCGTCATCTGCGGCAGCGAGCCGCAGTACCGCGCGTTCTGCGAGGTGCTGGGCCACCCGGAACTCGCCGACGACCCGCGCTTCGTGACCAACGCGCAGCGTCTTGCGCATCGCACCGAGCTGTCGGCAACATTCAATGCCATCACGGCGCAGAAGGATTCCACTGCACTGCTGGCGGCGCTGAAGGCCGCGGGAATCCCGTCCGGGCCGATCAACACCTACCCGGAGGTTTTCCAGGACCCGCAGGTGGTGCACCGGGGCCTGACGGTGGAGATGCCGCATGCCACCGCGGGGACCGTCAAGCTCTTCGGCAGCCCGATCCGCTTTGCCGGCATCGAGCCGCCGCCGCACCTGGCGCCGCCGGTGCTGGGCCAGCACACCGACGAGATCCTGCGCGAGGTGCTGGAGATGGATGACGCGCGGATTGGCGCCCTCAGGACTGCGAGGGTCATCTGATGCCTGCTTTTGAAACCATCATGCACACGCTGGACCATGGCGTCGCCACGGTCACGCTGAACCGCCCGGACGTCAAGAACGCCATCAGCCGGCAGATGGGGGACGAACTCGGAGACTGTTTCCAGGCGGTGCGCCAGGACGATGAAGTCCGGGTGCTGGTCATACAGGGCGCGGGCAACGACTTCTGCGCGGGCGGCGATGTGTCCGGCATGGCTGCGGGCGGCACGCGTACGGCGGGCCAGGCGCGCATCGACATGCAGCGCTACCGCCGGATGACGATGGAGCTGCATGACATCGACAAGCCGGTGATCGCCTGCGTCGATGGTGTCGCCTATGGCGCCGGCTTCAGCCTGGCGCTGCTGGCTGACCTGGTGCTGGTCAGTGACCGGGCCAGGCTGTCGATGGCATTCGCGCGGGTGGGTTTGCTGCCCGACTGCGGCGCGCTGTACACGCTGCCGCGCATCGTGGGCCTGCAGCGCGCAAGGGAGCTGATCTACTCCGGCAGGGTGGTGACGGGTACGCAGGCGCACGAGATGGGCATCGCGCTGGAAGTACTGCCCCCCGCTGAACTGCAGGCGCGGGCGCTTGAGCTCGCCCGCAGCCTCACAGGCGCGTCGCCCACGGCCCTGGCGCTGACCAAGCGGGCGCTCAACAAGTCGCTGGACAACACGCTGGACACCATGATGGAAATCGAAGTGAGCGGCCAGGCCATTGCGCTGGGCAGCGACTACATGGCCGAGTCGCGCCGGCGCTTCCTGGCCAAGGAGCCGGCGCAGTTCCAGTGGCCCGTCCGCAAGTCTGGCGCCTGACGGGCCATTCCCTGAAACGAGATCCATGCTCAAGAAAACACTGATTGCCAACCGGGGCGAGATTGCCATCCGCATCAGCCGCGCCTGCGCCGACCTGGGGATCGCAACCGTCGCGGTCTATTCCGGTGACGATGCTTCGTCGCTGCACGTCAGCCTGGCCGATGAATCCGCAAGGCTTGAAGGCGTGGGCGCGGCGGCCTACCTGGACATGGCGCAGATCGTTGCCGCAGCGCTGGCGACGGGTTGCGACTCGGTGCACCCCGGCTACGGCTTCCTCAGCGAGAGCGCTGCTTTTGCGGGCAGGTGCAGGCAGGCCGGGCTGGTATTCATCGGCCCGTCGGAGCAATGCCTGGAGCTGTTCGGCGACAAGGCGCAGGCCCGTGCGCATGCGACGAGGCTTGGCGTCCCGGTGCTGCCGGGAACGGACGGGCCGGCATCGCTTGAACAGGTGCGTGCGTTCCATGAGTCCGTGGGCGGCAAGCCCATCATCATCAAGGCCGTGGCCGGCGGTGGCGGCCGTGGCATGCGCATCGTGTCTGATGCCGCAGAGCTTGCCGCCGCCTGGCAGGTGTGCCGCTCGGAAGCCCTGACATCGTTCGGCTCGGATGAGGTCTATGCCGAGACACTGGTTGGCAAGGCGCGGCATATCGAGGTGCAGGTGATTGGCGACGGCCAGGGTACCTGTATCCATGTTGGCGAGCGGGAATGCACGCTGCAGCGGCGGCACCAGAAGCTGTTCGAGATCAGCCCGAGCCCCACGCTGTCGCAGGCCACGCGCGAGGCCTTGCACGATGCCGCGCTCCGGCTGGCATCGGATGCGGCCTACCAGGGCCTGGGGACGTTCGAGTTCCTGGTGAATGAGGGCACCGACACCGGCAACGGAAAAGGCGCGGCGCCGGACGACTACGCCTTCATGGAGGCCAACCCGCGCCTGCAGGTCGAGCACACGATCACCGAGATGGTCAGCGGCCTGGACCTGGTGCAGCTGCAGATCCGCGTCTGCGCGGGCGAGTCCTTGCAGTCCATGGGCATTGACCAGCCACGCGCCGCAATGACCAGCGGCCATGCGGTGCAGCTGCGCATCAACATGGAAACCATGAATGCCGATGGCAGCGTGTCGCCCTCGGGCGGCACGCTGTCGGTGTTTTCACCGCCCGGCGGGCCGGGCGTGCGGGTGGACACCTTTGGCTACCCGGGGTACACCACGAATTCACGCTTCGACTCGCTGCTGGCCAAGCTGGTGGTGCACAGCTCGCAGGGCGGCTACCCCGCGTTGCTGCGCAAGGCCGCCCGTGCGCTGGACGAGTTCTGCATTGACGGTGTTGAAACCAACAAGGACATCCTGTTCGGCCTGCTGGCCGATGAACAGGTGGCGGCCAACCGCGTGCACACCCGCTATGTGGAGGACAACATGCCGGCCCTGCTCGCGGGCGGCAAGGCAAGGCGCGGGCAGCGGCAGATGCCGGGCGCAGGCGTGGCGGGCAATGTCGCCGTGCAGGACGTGGACCCTTCCAGCGGCGCGGCCGTCACGGCGCCGCTTTATGGCACCGTCATCAGCATCGATGTGCAGCCGGGCTCGCAGGTGCGGGCCGGACAGCAGGTGGCCGTCATTGAAGCGATGAAGATGCAGCACACGGTGGAGTCGGCTGTGTCAGGCGTGGTCGAGGCACTGCGGGTCAAGCCTGGCGAGACGGTTGCGAAGGGCGCGGCGATCCTGGTGGTCAGCCCTGGCGGGGCGTCGGAAGGCCTCGTGGCGGAAACAGAAGCCGTCAGCCTGGACGACATCTCGCCGGCACTGGCGGAGGTACTGGAGCGCCACCAGTGGACGCTGGATGCGCGCCGCCCCGATGCGGTGGCCCGCCGGCATGAGCGCGGGCAGCGTACAGCGCGCGAGAACGTGGACCACCTGCTCGACGAAGACGGCCGTGTGGAGTATGCCGCGCTCGGCCTCGCCCAGCAGTACAGCAAGCGCTCGCTGGACGACCTGATCCGCAGGACGCCGGCGGACGGCTTGGTCGTTGCCACCGGCACGGTCAACAAGGAGCTTTACGGCGCAGAGAACTCGCGCTGCATGGCCCTGGCCTATGACTACACCGTGCTGGCCGGCACGCAGGGCCGCACCAGCCATGACAAGCTGGACCGTGCGCTCACGCTGGCTGAACAATGGAAGGTCCCGGTCGTCGTATTTGCCGAGGGCGGCGGGGGCCGTGCGGGCGAGGTCGATGCGCAGATGGTGCCGCGCCTGCACACTTCGTCGTTCTCGAAATTCGCAAAGCTGAGCGGGCTGGTGCCGCGCATCGGCATCGTGTCCGGCTATTCGTTCGCGGGCAATGCGGCGCTGCTGGGCATTTCCGATGTGATCATCGCGACCGAAAACTCCTCCTTCGGCATGGGCGGGCCGGCCATGATCGAAGGCGGTGGCCTGGGCGTGGTGTCGGCCGACGAGGTCGGCCCGCCGGCCATGCAGTCGCCGAACGGCGTCATTGACCTGCTGGTCAAGGACGAAACGGCCGCCGTCGATGCCGCCCGGAAATACCTCGGCTATTTCCAGGGCCGCCTGCAAGCCTGGCAGGCGGAAGACCAGCGCATCCTCCGCCAGCTGATCCCGGCGAACCGCCTGCGCTCGTATGAAATCCGCAAGGTCATCACCGCGCTGGCCGACACCGGCTCGGTGCTTGAGCTGCGCCAGGCGTTCGGCATCGGCATCGTCACCGCCTTCATCCGCATCGAAGGCCGGCCCTATGGCGTGGTGGCCAACAACCCCCGCCACCTGGGCGGCGCGATCGACTCCGACGGTGCGGACAAGGCGGCCCGGTTCATGCAGCTGTGCGACGGCTTCGACATACCGTTGCTCATGCTGTGCGACACCCCTGGCTTCATGGTCGGGCCGGCGGCCGAAAGCTCGGGCCTGGTCAGGCATGTGTCGCGCATGTTCGTGACCGCGGCCAATGTCAGCGTGCCGATATTTTCGGTGCTGCTGCGCAAGGCCTACGGGCTCGGCGCGCAGGCCATGACCGGCGGCGGCTTCCACGAGCCGGTGTTCACCGTGGCCTGGCCGACCTGTGAGATCGGCATCATGGGTTTCGAGGGCATGGTCAAGCTCGGGCACCGGGCTGAACTCGACACCATCTCCGACCCGGGGGCAAAGCAGGCCCGCATCGAGGAACTGATTGCGAAGGAATACCGCAAGGGCAATGCGCTCAATGCAGCGGCCTTCTCCGTCGTTGACGACGTGATCGACCCGGTGAACACCCGCCACTGGATTGCATCGTCCATGGCGCATGTGCCCGCCGCGCGCCGCAGCGGCAAGAAGCGCAATTTCATCGACACCTGGTAATTGCTCCCCCTGTTCCAACCGACTCAACCACCACTGGAGACTTTCATGAAAAGACATACGCTTAAATTGATGAGCTGCCTGCTTGGCGTGTATGCCATGGGTGCCTGCATCACCGCACAGGCCCAGGAGGCCTACAAGTTCATCGTGTCCACGCCGGCCGGTGCCTACCTGGACATCGTCGGCCGCGCCATGGCGCCCGAGCTGTCCAAGGAGCTTGGCGCACCGGTGGTGCTGGAGTCGATGGCCGGCGCCAACGGCATGATCGCCACATCGGCCGTCGCCCGCGCGGCCGCCGACGGGCGCACCATCCTGCTGATCAACGGCGCCATCTCGCAGAATGAGGCGACCCAGTCAAAGCGCCCCTACGAGCTGTCTCAACTGACGCCCATCACCCTGGTTGGCCAGTCGCCCATCGTGTATGCGATCAACAACTCCACCAAGGCCCGGACACTGAATGACTACCTCGGCCTCGTCAGGGCCGACCCCACGAAGTACCAGTACGGCACCTGGGGCTCCGGTTCCTCCGGCCATGTGCTCGGCGAAATCCTCAACGGCCTGGCCAAGACCCGCATGACGCATGTGCCCTACAAGGGCGCGGCGCCGGCGTATGCAGACCTTGTGGCCGGCCACATCACCTCGTCCTTCGGCGGGCCGGGCGACCTGGGCCGGCTGCTGCCTACCGGCGCCTTCACCATCCTGGCCATCACGACCGAGGACCGGATGGCGCAGTACCCGAACATTCCCACCTTCAAGGAGCTGGGCTACCCGGAAATGTCCATCAACGGCATGACGACCTTCATGGTGCCGGCGGCAACACCGCGCGACACGGTGGAGAAGCTGACCCGGGCCTTCGTGAAGGTTGGCCGCATGCCGGAAGTCAACCAGAAGATGCTGGAGCTTGGCATCGTGCCGATGTGGCTGAACTCCGCCGACGCTTCCGCGTACATCAACGGCGACGCAGGCAAGTGGAAGAAGGCCATCCGGGACTACTCCATCAAGCTGGACTGAACGCAGGGATGAAAGCAGGCATGAGAGCGGCTCAAGACGACTTCAGGAAATTCCTGGACGAGGGGGAGATGGTCCTGGACCGTCTGGACGCCTGCGCGGTGTCGCATGCGGACAAGGTTTTCATCTTCGATGGCGAGAACCATGCGCACATCACCTTCAGCGAGTTCAAGGTACGCACCGACAGGATCGCGGCTGCGCTGGCGGGCATCGGCCTGCCGCGCGGCGCGCCTGTCTGTGTGTTGACGCAGAACTCCGTGCTGAATGCGCTGTGGATGTTTGCTGTCTGGCGCGCAGGGGGGCTCTTTGCGCCGGTGAACTTCAACCTGCGAGGAGAGTTGCTGAGCTACCAGGTGAAGGACACCAATCCATTTGCAGTGCTGACGGACGCGGACAGCCTGTCGATCCTTGAAACCCTCACTGAGGACGTGAAGATCGGCAACCTCATCCTGCCCGAACAGGAGGAGCGGAGCGCCGGCTTTTTGAAGTCTCCGGCCGTCGGGGCCGTCCACTTCCTCGACCAGTTGATGGAGCAGGGCGGCGAGGTTCCCGCCTTCCAGCGCACGAGCGATGAACTGGCCAACATCATCTACACCTCGGGCACCACAGGCGCGGCCAAGGGTGTGGTCCACAACTTCAGGTGGATTGCCCAGTACAGCTACACCCTGCGCGCGGGCATGACGGAAGACGATGTGATCTACTGCGACCTGCCGCTCTACCATGTGGCCGGTGCCTTCAATACGGTGGCCCGCGCCGTGTGGCACGCCAACACGGTCGGGCTGTGGAACCGCTTCAGCGCCTCCCAGTTCTGGGCCCGCATTGCCGAGTGCGGCGCCACCAGCTGCACCATGATCGGCGTGATGATTCCCTGGCTCATGGGTGCCCCGGCCTCTGGGAACGACAGGAACAACACGCTGAACAAAGTGACCCTGGCGCCGCTGCCGGAGAACCACAACGAGATCGCCCGCCGCTTCGGCATCGACTTTGTCAGGGCCACCTTCGGCCAGACCGAATCGGGCAGCAGCTTTCACGCCATCATCAGCGAGTTCGGTGAAGACGAATACGGCACGCCCCGGCATCTCTGGAAGGGCCTGCCGAAGGACCAGTACCTGGCGCAGGCGCGTGCCCTGGACTATTGCGTGGTGGATGGCCGCGGCAAGCTTCCGCAAGGGTTCATCGGAAAGCCCAACCCGATGCTGGAGGTGGCCATCCTGGACGACAGGGACTACCCCTGCCTGCCGGGGACTGTGGGCCAGATCGCCATCCGCCCGCGCTTTCCGGGCCTGCTGATGCGGGAGTACCTGAACAAGCCCGCCGCGACGCTCACGGCTTTCAGCAACTGCTGGTTCCACACCGGCGACCTGGGCCGTGCCGAAGGCAACGGCACCTTCGCCTGGGTGTCGCGCATGGGTGACTTCTGCCGCGTGCGCGGCGAGAACGTCTCGCTGTTTGATGTGGAGAACCTGGTCGCGAGGCATGCGAAGGTGCGCCAGTCGGCGGCCATCGGCGTGCGTGCTGACGCAGGCGGTGAAGACGAGATTGCGGTATTTGTGGAACTGGAGAGCGGGCAGGTACTGTCGGTGGACGAATTGCGCGTCCACAATGCCGCCGTGATGCCCCGGTACATGCAACCGGCCCATGTCTTCTTCATCGACGTGTTGCCGCAGACGCCCACCGGCAAGGTTCAGAAGCACCCGCTCAAGCCATTGCTGGTCAAGCAGGGCCTGCAGCCATCCTCCGCGAAATGATGAGGAGGCCGCCTGCTTGTGTGGTGGGCGCTTATGAGCACCCGCTGCGCAAGGCGCCCGATCACACGGTCGCCCAACTGCATGCCGAAGTGGCGCGCGGCGCGCTGCTGGACGCCGGGCTAGGCAAGGACGACATCGACGGCTACTTCTGCGCCGGCGATGCGCCGGGCACCGGCCCGCTGTCGATGGTTGACTACCTCAACCTCAAGGTGCGCCATGTCGATGCCACCGACATCGGCGGCTCGTCCTATGTCGCGCATGTGGCGCATGCGGTGCAGGCCATCGCACAGGGCAAATGCAGCGTCGCCCTCATCACGCTGGCAGGCCGGCCGCGCAGCGAAGGGCAGGCCACCGGCACCGCGCCGCGCGTGCCCAACCCGGCCCAGCCCGATGCCAGGTGGGAGTTCCCGTATTCGCCGACGGTGGCCAACATGTATGGCATGGCCGCGATGCGGCACATGCATGAATACGGCACCACGGCGCAGCAGCTGGCCTGGGTGAAGGTGGCGGCGTCGCACCATGCGCAGCACAACCCGCATGCGCTGCTGCGCGAGGTGGTGACGGTGGAGCAGGTGCTGGCCTCGCCGATGGTGGCCAGCCCGCTGCGGCGCATGGACTGCTGCGTGATCACCGATGGCGGCGGCGCCGTCATCGTGGCGCGGCCCGAGATTGCCCGCCAGCTCAAGCGGCCGCTGGTCGGCATCATCGGCAGTGGCGAAGCCGTCAAGGGGCAGAACGGCGGCGATGTGGACCTGACGCATACGGCAGCCGTGCGCAGCGGCCCGGCCGCGTTCCGCGAGGCCGGCGTGACACCGCAGGACATCCAGTACGCCTCCATCTACGACAGCTTCACCATCACCGTGGTCATGACGCTGGAGGACCTGGGCTTCTGCGCCAAGGGCAGGGGAGGCGCCTTCGTGGCGGACGGCAACCTGATCTCCGGCATCGGTCGCCTGCCGTTCAACACCGACGGCGGCGGCCTGTGCAACAACCACCCGGCCAACCGCGGCGGCATGACCAAGATCATTGAGGCGGTGCGCCAGCTGCGCGGCGAGGCCCACCCCGCCGTGCAGGTGCCGGGCTGCGGCCTGGCCCTGGTGCATGGCACCGGCGGCAGCCTGGCCACCCGGCACGGCAGTGCCACGCTGATTCTGGAGCGGAGCGCATGAGCGGGAACAGCACCGCCTTCCATGTGCCCCGCTGTGCGGATTGCGGCCGGGCGCATTGGTACCCGCGCCCGTTCTGCCCTTTCTGCTTCAGCGGCAGGATTGAAATGCAGGAGTCGCCGGGCCTGGGGAGCGTCTACAGCTTCAGCGTGATGAACACCCAACCGCCGCTGGTGATGGCCTATGTCCAGCTTGGGGAAGGGCCGGTAATGATGACCAACCTGGTGGATGCCGATCCCGCGCTGATCCATATCGGCATGAAGGTGAAAGTCGCCTGGCGAAACGCAGCAGACGGCACACCGATGCCTTTCTTCACCCCGGCCTGAGACGGTTCCATCCACTCACCCGCAACCAAAGGAATACCCACAACATGGCATTGCCTCCCGACATCCGCGACCAGATCGTCCTGCCCGCTATCGGTGCGCCCATGTTCCTGTGCAGCGGCGTGGACCTGGTGGCGGAGACCTGCAAGGCCGGCCTTATCGGCTCATTGACGAGCAACCACTGCCGCGACATCCACGAATTCGAAGGGCAGCTTTCAGCGGTCAGCCAGCGCCTGGCGGTCCACCGCGAGCAGAATCCTGGCCGGCGCATCGGCCCGATTGCGGTCAACCTGTCGCTGCACTACGGCGACAGCGAGATGCAGGCTTACGGCGAGCTGTGCCGGCGTCATGGCGTGCGCATCATCATCACCTCCACCGCCGACCCGCGCAGGATGGTCGGCATGGTCCATGACTGGGGCGGCCTGGTCTTTCATGACTGCACCTCGATCCGTTTCGCCGAGAAGGCCATCGCCGCCGGGGTGGACGGCATCATCGCGATCGGCGCCGGTGGCGGCGGGCACAGCGGCACCATCAGCCACCTCGCGCTGATCCCGCAGATACGCGCGATGTTCGGCGGCGTCATCGTCATGGCAGGCGCTGTCGGCACCGGCGGCGCCATCCGCGCGGCTGAAGTGCTGGGCGCGGACCTGGCCTACATCGGCACACGGCTGATTGCCACCCGCGAGTCCATGGCGCCTGATGAATACAAGCAGCTTCTCGTGTCGCAGCAGCCCGCTGATGTGCTCTACACATCGGCCATCAACGGCGTGCATGCGAACTGGCTGGTGGAGTCAATGCGGCGCAACGGCCTGGACCCGGCCAACCTGGTGCAGCCTTCGGCGCGGGGCACGGGCCACCTGCCGGAGAACGTCAAGCCCTGGAAGACGCTCTGGAGCGCAGGCCAGGGCATCGGCCTGATCCACGACGTGCCGGGTGTGGCGGAGCTGGTGCAGCGCCTGCGCCGGGAATACCTGGCGGCCTGCGAGACACCCAGCATGGCGCGGCAGGCGAGCCTGGCCGATGGCTGAGGCGCCCACGCAAACCCAAAAGGAGAAACAACATGACAGCACTTGTGCTCAGGCATGACGCGGCGGGCACCTGCACGCTGACCCTGAACCGGCCGGACAAGCGCAATGCGCTGAACACCGAACTGTTCGCCGAGCTGGATGCCCACCTGGCCAGCCTGGAGGCTGAAGCCGCAACCACTGGCTGCGTGGTGCTGCGCGGCGCCGGCAAGGCCTTCTGCGCAGGCGCCGACCTTGCGGCGATCCAGCAGGGTGTGGTGGTGCCGACACCCATGTACAAGACGCGGGTGATCGAGCGCCTGGCCTCGCTGCCCCAGCCGGTGGTGGCGGCCGTGCATGGCTACTGCTACACCGGCGGGCTGGAGCTTGCGCTGGCGGCGGACTTCATCGTCGCCGCCGACACAGCGACATTCGCAGACACACACGGCAAGTGGGGCTTGGTCGCGGCCTGGGGCATGACGCAGCGCCTGCCCCGGCGCATCGGAACCGTCCAGGCCAAACGCCTGATGATGACCGGCCAGGTCATCACGGCGCAGGAAGCCCTGGCCATCGGGCTGGTTGACGAGGTGGCTGCGGAAAGCGGCTTCGACAGCCTGGTGGCGGACTGGGCCGCAAAGCTCACCGCCAACTCATGGCACACCAGCCAGCACGTCAAGCGCCTGATCCGGGAGACCGAAGGCATGACGCTGGAGGCGGGCCTGGCGCACGAGTTTTTCCGCAACCCCGGTGCTGCGCCGGACATGGCCGCTCGGCTGGAGGGGTTCAGGCAGAAGGGGTGACAAGGCGCTTCCCGGCGCCCATTGGCCTTTGTGGCGCCACCCGCAGTCCATGTGGCTGGACTTCCTGATATTTTTATGCATAAAATGCGTTTAATGCATTTTTTAAATGTTATGCATATTTTGACGGAAGCCGGACTGGAAGCGAAATGATTGGAAGCCGTATCAATGACACCCCCGCTGCGGCGCTTGCCGGCGCGCGGGCAGATGCTTCGGGCTCCACAGTGCTGGAGCAGGCCCTGGCGCTGCTGCGCCGCGATGTGCTCCAGGGCACGCATGAGCCTGGCGCCAAGCTCAAGCTCGACGAGCTGCAGGCCACCTACGGCTTTTCCAGCAGCCCCCTGCGCGAGGCGCTGAACCGGCTGGCACAGGAGGGCCTGGTGCGTGCCGACGAGCGCCGCGGGTTCCGCGTGGCGGCTGTGTCGGAGGCCGACATGGATGACATCACCCGCATGCGGCTGATGCTGGATGTGCCCGCACTGCGTGATGCCATTGCCCATGGTGACGACCAGTGGGAGGCCGCCATCGTTGCCGCATCGCACCGGCTGGAGCGCCTGGAGCTGCGCCTGCCCGACGGCCCCGCGCTGCTGGGCGACGACTGGAGCGCGGTGCATCGCCACTTCCACATGTGCCTGCTGGCCGCCTGCACGTCCGAGCGGCAGCTGGCCTGGAGTGCCAGCCTGTTTGACCAGGCTGAACGCTACCGGCGCATCTCGGCGCGCCACCGCCAGATACCGCGCCGCAAGCATGACGAGCACAAGCGCCTGATGGGCGCCACGCTCAAGCGTGATGCCGAAACGGCGTGCGCCCTGCTGGAAGACCACATCCTGGGCACGCAGCGCAATGTGCAGGCCGCCCTTCGCAAGCTGGCCGGCGCCGGCTGACAACAGTTCCCCCATCAAAAACAAGCAGGAGACAACATGCTGAATGTCACGCGACCGACGCCGTCGCATTTTGGAATTTTTGTGACGGACGTGCCGCGCATGGTTGCGTTCTACACCGAGGTGTTCGGCCTGACCCAGACCGACACCGGCGTGGGCCGCACCTTCAAGAACACGCTGGTGTTCCTGAGCGCCAGCCGCGACCAGCACCACCAGCTGGTGATTGCAGGCGGCCGCCCGCCCGAGGCGACCTTCAGCACCGTGATGCAGCTGTCGTTTGCCGTGCCCGCCATCCAGAGCCTGCGCGACATCCGCGCGAAGGCCGAGGCACGGGGCGCGACAAAGTTCGTCCCCCTGAATCACGGCAACGCGCTGTCGGTCTATTTTGCCGACCCCGAAGGCAACACCGTCGAGATCTATGTGGACATGCCCTTCTACATAGCGCAGCCGCATGGTGACCCGCTGGACCTTGCCAAGGACGACGCCACGCTGATGCGCGAGACCGAGGCCATCTGCCGCGCCGACCCGACCTTCATGCCGCTGGACCAGTGGGAGGCGCAGTTCCTTCAACGCAGCGCTGCCCCGGCCTGACCTGACCTGACCTGACCTGACCTGACCTGACCTGACCTGACCTGACCGATCTTTCCCTGACATTCAATTTCTGGAGTTCTGATGAAACTGCTTTCATTCGTGGCCAATGGCCGTGAGACCTGGGGCGCCGTGGTGGGCGATGGTGTGGTGGACCTCGGCCGCGCCATGCCGCAATACGCCACCCTGGCCGACTACATCGCTTCCGGTGCCTACCTGAATGCGGCGCAGGACGTGGCGGGCAAGGCGCCTGACGCAAAGCTTGCCGGCATCACGTACCTGCCCGTCATTCCCCGCCCCGAGAAGATCGTCTGCGCCGTGCGCAACTACATGGACCACCACAAGGAAGTTCTGGCCGCCGGCATGCAGCGCGAGCTGTCGGAGCAGCCGCCGATCTTCCTGCGCGTGTGGCGCTCCCAGGTGGCGCACAACCAGCCCATCGTGCGGCCGAAGGTGTCCGAGTCGCTGGACTGGGAGGGCGAGCTCGCCGTGATCATCGGCAAGCCGGGCCGCGACATTCCGGAAGACAAGGCCTTCGACCATGTGGCCGGCTATGCCTGCTACAACGATGCGAGCGTGCGCGAGTGGCAGTTCCATGCCAAGCAGATCGCCTCTGGCAAGAACTTCGAGTCCACCGGCGGCTTTGGCCCGTGGATGGTGACGGCCGACGAGATCAAGCCCAATGAGGAGCTGAAGCTGGAGGTCCGGCTCAACGGCCAGACCGTCCAGTCCAGCCACACGGGCCACATGATCTTCCCGATTGCCAAACTCATCAGCTACGCCTCCACCATCTTCACCCTGGTGCCCGGCGACGTGATCGCCACCGGCACGCCCGCCGGTGTGGGCTGGAGCCGCAAGCCGCCGCTGTTCATGAAGCCCGGCGATGTCTGCGAGGTCGAGATCGAGAAGGTCGGCAAGCTCGTCAACCCCATCGTCGCGCAGGGATGAGCCTGTGAGAGCGGTCCAGGTTCACACCCCGGGCGGGCCCGAGGCGCTGCTTCAGGTCGAGCTGCCCGAGCCGGTTGCCGGCCCGGGCGAGGTCCGGGTCCGGGCGCATGCGCTCGGCGTCGGCCGGCCTGATGTGCTGATCCGCAACGGCACCTACAAATGGATGCCGCCGCTGCCCGCCATACCCGGTGCCGAACTCGCCGGCGTGGTGGACCAGGTGGGCGAGGGCGTCACCTCCCTTGCCGCCGGCATGCGCGTGCTGGTCAGCGCCCGCGACCTGGCGCAACGCGGCGGCTGCTATGTGGAGTCCATCGTGGTGCCGGCCGATGCGCCGTACCTGCTGCCGGAAACGGTGGGTTTTGCCGATGCCGTCAGCCTGCCCAACCTGCAACTGGCGCATGCCCTGCTGCTGGGCCTGAGCCGCGGCCGGCCCGACGCGCGCAGCGTACTGATTACCGGGGCTGCCGGCGGCGTGGCCGGGATGCTCGGGCAACTGGCCCGGCACCACGGCATGCTGGCCATCGGCACGGCGCGGTCAGCCGCCAAGCGCGACTTTGCGCTGGCCATGGGCTTTGATGCCGTGCTTGACGCCGCCGCATCGCCATTGCCGGCGCAGGTCAAGGCCTTGACCTGCGGGCAAGGCGTGGACCTTGCCTTTGACCCGATAGGCGCGCAGCTGTTCACCGACTGCCTGCATTGCCTGGCGCCGCTGGGCACGGCGGTTTCATACAACATCGTTGCAGGCATGCCCGCCGAAGACGTGTTCAAGACGCTGCGCAGCCTGCTGGGCCGGAGCCTGGCGGTGCGCTGCTTTTCGATGCACACCTTTGACGAGGACCGTGCGCGGCGCCGCAGCCTGATGGAGTCGGCCATTGCGCTGATGGCTGCCGGCCATGTGAAGGCGCCACCCACGCAGTTGCTGCCGATGGCGGATGTGCGCGAGGCCCACAAGCTGCTGGACGACGGCCAGACCATGGGAAAGATCGTGATGCAGCCCTGATTTCATTCGCAACGCGCATGCCACGGGGCACAGATTCCCGGGATGCAGCAACTTTTCAACCCCCCCCTGAGGAGACAACTCAATGCAACGCAGACAAATCATCCAGGCCGCCGCCGCCCTTGCCGCCACCGGCGCCATGCCCTTCACTGCAACGCTTGCGCAGGCGCAGGCTTACCCGGACCGTCCGATCAAGATCCTCCAGGGATTTGCGCCGGGCGGCAATGCCGATGCCATGGCCCGTTCGGTCAGCACCGAGATGACCAAGTCGCTGGGCCAGCCCTTCGTCGTCGAGGCGCAAGCCGGTGCAGGCGGCACCATTGCCTCGAACACGGTGGCGCGCGCGAGGCCTGACGGCTACACGCTGCTGCTGGCAACCGGCGGGCATGCGGTGGCCGGCGCGCTGTACAACACACTGCCTTACCGCACGGTGCAGGACTTCGAGATGGTGAGCACCATCACCTATTTCCCGTTCCTGCTGGTGACCGGCGCCGACTCGAAGTTCCGCAGCTTTGCCGACGTGCTGGCGGCTTCGCGCGCCGCGCCGGGCAGCGTGGCCTACGGCACCGCAGGCATAGGCTCCACCCACCACCTGGCCGGCGAACTGCTGGCAAAGATGGCGGGCGTGCAGATGCTGCATGTGCCCTACCGTGGCGACGCGGCATCGCTCACCGCGCTGCTGGCCGGCGATGTGCCGCTGATCATTGCACCGCCCACTGCCGTCATCACCAACATCAAGGCGGGCAAGCTGCGCGCCATCGGGGCCACCGGCCCGCAGCGCTGGCCCGGCCTGCCCGATGTGCCGACCATTGCCGAGCAGGGCGTGGCAGGCTATGACGTGCGCTCATGGGGCGGCCTGATGGCGCCTGCGGGCACGCCGCGCCCCATCGTCGAGCGGCTCAATGCCGAAGTGAACAAGGCATTGCTGGTGCCGTCCGTCAGGACCCGCCTGGAAGAAATGGGCGGCGAGGCACGCGGCAGCACGCCGGAAGAAATGAGGTCCATGGTCGCCGAGCAGACCCAGAAATGGATCCAGGTCGTCAACGACGCAAAAATACCCAAGCAATAAGCACCCGCCACCCAACCGCCAACAGGTTCCACCATGTCATTGATCGAGATCCGCAAACGCAGCCTGACCGTCGAGACCATCCTGCATGAAGGCGGGCCGCCGCCTGCCGTGCCGCTGAAGCTTGCCTCCGCCTGCGCCGTCATCCGCAACCCCTACGCCGGCCGCTATGAGCCCAACCTCCTGCCGTTCATGGCCGAGCTGCGTAGCCTGGGCACGCTGCTCGCGCAGGAGCTGGTTGATGCCCTGGGCAAGGACAAGGTGGAGGTGTACAGCAAGGCCGCTATCGTCGGCGTCAACGGGGAACTGGAGCACGCCGCCGTGTGGCATGAAGCCGGCGGCTGGGCCATGCGCGCGCTGCTGGGCGAGCCCAAGGCCATCGTGCCGGCCAACATGGCGGTCGCCGCCACGGGCTACCGCATGATGGTGCCGGTGCACTACATCCACGCCGCCTATGTGCGCAGCCATTTCAACAACACCGAGATCGGCATCCAGGACGCGCCGCGACCTGACGAGATCCTGTTTGCGCTGGTCATGGGCACCGGCGGCCGGGTGCACGAGCGCCTGGGCGGGTTGACGAAAGACAAGGTCTCGGTGGGAGACGGCCAGCGCTGAGACCCGCGGCTTCGGGGAGATTCAACGGCGCATCAGCGGGCTGAGGCCATGCTGTCCGCCTGGACCAGCCCCGCAAAATCCCGCACCGCCTGCGCGATGTGCCGCTCGGCCGTCGCATTGATACCGCAGAAGCGCGCAAAGCCGTGCGGCATGCCGTTGGCGCAGGTCAGCCGGACTTCGCCCCCGGCTTCGGCCAGGTGCCGCGCATAGGCGCTGCCTTCGTCGCACAGCGGGTCATGCCAGGCAGTGAGCACCACGGCGGGCGGCGGTGCCCGGTGCCACTTCTGCTGCAGCAGGTCGATGCGCGCATCGGGCGTGTCCAGCTTGTCGCCCTCAATGCCCATGCCCAGGTACTGCTCCCAGAACCATTTCATCATGCCGACGGTCAGGTTGCTGTTGCAGCGCTCGATGTAACTGCGGGTGGTGAAGTGCGGCCGCACCACCGGGTAGAACAGCAGCAGGCCGGCGGCGTCGGGCGCGATGGTGTTGGCGGTGACGGCGGCAATGTGTGCGCCGGAACTGTCGCCGCCCAGCGCGAAGCGCGCGCCCGGCCGGCCCTTGAGGTTTTCGCGCAGGTGGCCCAGCACCTCGGCCGCGTCTTCCAGCGCGGCGGGCATGGCATGCTCGGGCGCGAGCCGGTAGTCCACTGCAATGAGCGTGCAGCCCAGCATGTGCGCCACGCGGCGCAGCAGGTCGTCGTGGCTTTCCAGGTTGCCCGACACCCATCCGCCGCCATGAAAGTAGAGCAGCGTCAGGTCGCCGCCCGGGCCGTCTTCAGGAATGTAGGTGCGTGTGCCGATGCGCCTGCCGCGCGCGGAGACGGCGCCATCCTTCGTCGCAGTGCGCGGCGCCCTGAGCGTGGGCAGGGTGTTGTCGTCCACATAGCTGGACAGCGCCAGCGAGGCCGCGCGCCGCTTCTCCAGGGGCGTGCCAGGTGCATTGGCCACCAGCGCCGCAATGCGCGCAAGATGGGGCTGGAGCTGGGGGTCTGCGTCTTGGGCCATGGGGGATATTTTGCGCCAGAGTTGGCCCTTGAGTCCATGGAAAGGCCTGAGGTGTAACGCGGTTGTCATGCGGGAGTGTTCAAGTCAATCCTGCATGCTTGCACACGCCTGCCGTTGCGGCTTTCTCGTCCTTGTACTTCTGCCGTTGGCAGCAGCCAGCCCGGCGGTGGAGGGCTGCGCGGAAACACTCGCAACCCTCAAGAGGCTTGACGAGCATCTGCACCATACCTGGCATGAAACCTCCATGTCCGACGGGAAGCCGCTTGTCCTGTCCATATCGGAGCACAAGGGCGCACTCCAACTGGAATTTCACAAGTCCGGGGAAGGGCACTGGGCCACTGGCGTGGCAAAGTTCTGCCAGCGGGGCGCGGAGCTGGAGGTGAAGCTGAGCGCCGTCAGCCTGGGGCCCGCAGCACCCTGGCTGCTGCGGCATGCCCTGGGCAACGGACTGATGTTCCTGCTGCGGCGCCAGGGCGTTGGCCAACTCCAGGTCTCAACGCAGGGTTGGTCTGGCTTGTTTGCACACAAGGCGCCCTAGCCGGATCGGCTCCCGACCAAAAGTGCAGGAGGTTGGCGGTGATGGGTACCCGCCGCAGTGAAGTAAAGAAGGAGGTCGGGCGAAGCCCGGCCGGGTGACATGAACGGAGGCGGGTGCCCGTCGCCGCCAACCTGCGGGGCCGACACCAAAGGCATTCGCTATTGAATGCCGCGCAACGCGCGGCCCCACGTTCTCAGCGCCGCAGGCGCTGCACTCAAAAGCTTCAGGAAGAAACCGCAGATGAAAGCCCGGAAGGCGCAGCAGCCTCGCACCGCTCACCCTCAGCCACATCACAGGGCATCTGGCACAAGCCGCGTCCCGCAGCAGGGCAGGTGCGCTCGAAGGTCACCACATGGTCCACCTCGGCGCGGATGCCTATCCACTCGCCGATCCTGTGGTCGTGATGGCTGGGCACATGGGCCAGCACCGTCTCGCCGGTCTTCAGGCGCAAGGTGTAGAGAAACTCCGAGCCGCGGAACGCCTTGCGGATGATCTCGGCCTTCACCGGTGCATCGTCGTCATGCACGATGTCGTCGGCGCGCAGCAGCACATCACACTCGCCGTTTGCAAACGCACCGGGCAGCGGGCACTCCTCCATGTCGGCCAGCGCGCCCAGCGCGGTTTCCACCACCACGTTGCCGCCCTGCTGCGAGATGCGCGCCGGCGTGAACACGCCGTGGCCGATGAAGTCCGCCACAAAGCGCGAAGCCGGGCGGTGGTACAGCGTGTAGGCATCGTCCCACTGGTGCAGCTTGCCCTCGTGCATCACGCCGATGACGTCGCCGATGGCAAAGGCCTCCAGCTGGTCATGGGTGACGAACAGGGCCGTCGCCTGCGCGGCCTTGAGGATGCCGCGCACCTCATGGGCCAGGCGCTCGCGCAGGTCCACATCGAGGTTGGAGAAGGGTTCGTCCAGCAGCAGCAGGCGCGGCTGCGGCGCCAGGGCCCTGGCCAGCGCCACGCGCTGCTGCTGGCCGCCGGAGAGCTCATGCGGGTAGCGCCGCTCGCTGCCTTCCAGGCCCACCAGGGCCAGCACCTCGGCCACGCGGGCGGCGCGTTGTGCGCGCGGCATGCCGTGGATGCCAAAGCCGACGTTTTGGCCCACATCCAGGTGCGGGAACAGCGCATAGTCCTGGAACACCATGCCGATGCGGCGCGACTCCGGCGCCAGGTTCTGCCGGGCACTGCTCACGAGATCGCCCGACAGCCTGATCTCGCCGCCCGACACCTGCTCCAGGCCCGCAACGGCGCGCAGCAAGGTCGTCTTGCCGCAGCCCGAGGGGCCAATCAGCACGCCGATGTCTCCGGCAGCCAGCCCGAACGACACGCCGTCCACGGCCGGCCGGGGACGGCCCGGGTACTGCACCGCAAGCTGCGAGATCTCTAGAAACATGGGCTTGATTGTAGATGCTTACAATTCTCATTTACATCAGCATTGCCCAATTCCCTTTACTGCCCCTTCAATGCCGACGCGCCGGCTCAGCCACCCCTTCCTCCTGCTCTTCGCCGCCGTGCTCGCGCTGCCGGTGCTGGCGGTGCTCGCCTCGTGGTTCCAGTGGAATGCGCAGAGCGCCCAGATCCTCGGCGAGATGAGCCGCACCGTGCTGCCGGACTACGCCTGGACGACGCTGGTGCTGTGCGTGCTGGTAGCCCTTGGCGTCATGCTTGTGGGCATGGCGGGCGCGGCGGCGGTGACGCTGTTTGACTTCCCGGGCCGCCGCACCTTTGAATGGGCCTTGCTGCTGCCGCTGGCCATGCCGGCCTATGTGACGGCCTATGCCTACACAGACTTCCTCCAGTTCAGCGGCCCGCTGCAGACCGGCCTGCGCGGGGCGTTCGGCCTGGAGGGCCGCGTGTTCCCCGAGATCCGCAGCCTGGCCGGCGCGGCCTGGGTGTTCACCTTCTCGCTGTATCCCTATGTATACCTGCTGGCCCGCACCGCGCTCAGTGAACGCGCCGCGCACCTGATGGAAGCCGCACGGCTGCTGGGCGCGCCGCTGCCCCGCCGCATCCGGCAGGTGGCCTTGCCGCTGGCCCGGCCGGCGGTGGCGGCGGGCGTGGCGCTGGCGCTCATGGAAACGCTGGCGGACTTCGGCGTGTCCAGCTACTTCGGCATCCAGACCTTCACCGCCGGCATCTACAAGGCCTGGCTGTCGATGGACAACCGCATTGCCGCGGCGCAGCTGGCCACGATGCTGCTCCTGGTGGTCATGGTGCTGCTGCGCATGGAGCACAAGGCGCAGCAGCGCATGCGCTTTGTCACCGGGCGCGGCGCGCGCGCGGGCTCGGCCGATGCGCAGCCGGCCGTGCTGCGCGGCAGCCGCCGGTGGGTGGCCTGGGTGGTCTGCGCGTTGCCGGTGCTCATGGGCTTTGTGCTGCCGGTGCTGTTCATGCTGCGCCCGCTGGCGGCGGACTGGTCCGTGCTGCCGTGGGACAGGTTCCTGCAGTGGTCGCTCAACAGCGTGCGGCTGGGCGCCATCAGCGCGGCGCTGGCCGTGGCGCTGGCGCTGGGCCTGGCCTTCAGCCTGCGCCGCACGCCCGATGCCGTCACGCGCGGCGTGGTGCAGCTTGCCAGCCTCGGCTATGCGGTACCGGGTGCGGTCATCGTCGTCGGCCTGCTGCTGCCGGTGGGCTGGCTGCAGCAGGCGGCGCCGCAAAGCGGCGTGGGCTACTGGGTCACGGCCACCGCGCTGGGCATTGTCTGGGCCTACCTGGTGCGCTTTTGCGCGGTGGCGCTGCAGTCGGTGCAAAGCGGCTATGCGCGCATACCGGCCAGCTTTGACGACTCGGCCCGCATGCTGGGCACCGGCGGCTTCGGCCTGCTGGCGCGGGTGCACTGGCCGCTGCTCAGGCGCTCGACGGCCGCCGCAGCGCTGCTGGTGTTTGTGGATGTGATGAAAGAACTGCCGGCCACCATGGTGCTGCGCCCGTTCAACTCCGACACGCTGGCCGTGGTGGCCTACCAGCTCGCGCGCGACGAGCGGCTGGGCGAGGCGGCGCTGCCCTCGCTGGCGCTGGTGCTGGTCGGGCTGTTCCCGGTGGTGTTGCTCAGCCGCACACTGCGCAGCCCGCCACGCTGAAAAAGCATGCTGTGTGCGGGTCCGCACATACCCGGAATTTCACGCGGATTAATCTTCATTGCATGAAGTCCGCTCCATGCCATCCACGCTCCCGCTTGCGGCAGACCGCTGCCGCAGCAGCGCTGGCCGCCGGCCTGCTGGCCGCCGGCCTGCTGTCGGCCGGTGGCGCGCAGGCCGAGCCCTTTGCCGACCTGCTCGAGATTCCCGGCAGCGCCGGCCTGGGCGCCGTGGTGCGGGCGGAGAAGTCGCCCTACATTGATGGCGGCACGCGCTACGACCTGCTGCCGCTTTACCTCTATGAGGGCGACCGCCTGTTCCTGCATGGCAACCGCGTGGGCTTCAAGCTGCGCAAGAGCGACAGCGAGAACCTGAACCTGTTCATCGAGCAGCGCTTTGAAGGCTTCCCGGCCGACAAGGTGCCCGCCGCATTGGCCGGCATGAGCGCCCGCAGCACCGGGCTGGACCTGGGCATCTCCTGGACCACGCGGCATGACTGGGGCAAGGTGCAGGCCGAGCTGCTGCACGACATCGGCAACACTTCGCAGGGCACCGAGGCCAGGCTGTCTTACAGCTACCCGTTCCGCTCGGGGCGGCTCGCATTGCAGCCGGGTGTGAGCGTGTCATTGCGCGACGCCAAGCTCAACGACTATTACTACGGTGTGCAGCCCTTCGAGGCCAACGCAACACGGCCGGCTTATGCGCCGGGCGCGGGCGTCAATGCCACTATCGGCCTGTACGGCTCATACGACCTGACCGGGCGCTGGCGCCTGCTGGGCGGCGTGTCGCACACCATGTATGACCGCAACATCCGCCGCAGCCCCATCGTGCGCGATGCGGGGCAGACATCGGTGTACCTTGGCGCGGCCTATGACTTTGGTGCCTACAAGCGTGCCTGGACCGACGAGAAGTCCGACACGTATGTCAAGCTGCTGCACGGGCGCGCATCGGCCGACGGCTGCCACCTGATCAAGATCATCACGCTGACCTGCCTGTCGCTGAAGGACACCAACAGCACCTCGATCACCGGCATCCAGATCGGCAAGCCCTTCATTGAAAACCTCAACGGCCTGCCGCTGGACTTTGTGGGCTACCTTGGCCTCACGCACCATGACGACAAGGGCCTGCAGCGCAACGGCGTGCAGCTCGATGCCTTCATGAAGGCGTTCTACAGCGGCTTCCCCTGGAGCCATCGCGTCAAGACGCGGCTGGGCTGGGGCTTTGGCGTGTCGATTGCGCAGCGCGCGCCGTATGAGGAAACCAGCAGCCAGGCCGCGCGCGGGCGGCCGACCTCCAGGCTGCTGACTTACATTGACCCGACAATCGACGTCAGCCTGGGCGACCTCATCAATTCGGTGCCGCTCAAGGACACCTTCATCGGCTTCGGCGTCTCACACCGCTCGGGCATCTTTGCCTCGTCACGGCTGCTGGGCAATGTGAACGGCGGCTCGAACTACATCTACACCTATGTCGAGAGCAAGTTCTGAAGGATGGCGGCGTCAGGATCAGGAAGGGTAGGCCACTTCGGGCCGGCGCGCCGTGGCCGGCAGCAGGCGGTCAAATTCCTTCTTGACCACGGCATAGCATTCGCCGGCCAGCGCTTCCAGGCCGGCGCGGTTGCTCACCGTGATGTGGCCGCGGCGGTACTGGATCAGGCCCGAGCTCTGCAGCTTGTTGGCGGCCTGGGTCACGCTTTCGCGGCGCACACCCAGCAGGTTGGCGATCTGCTCATGCGTCATCTTCAATTCGTTGGACGACTCGCGGTCATGGCTCAGCAGCAGCCGGCGCGACAGCTGCTGGTCGATCGACAGGTGGCGGCTGCAGACGGCGGTCTGCGTCATCTGGGTCATCAGTGCCTGGGTGTAGCGCAGCAGCAGGTGCATCGTGGGGCCGCCGCGGTCAAACTCGGCAACGAGCACCGGCGCAGGCAGGCGGTAGGCCGTGCCTGCGCTTTGCACGGCGGCTGCGCTGATGGTGGTCTTGCCACCCATGAAGAGCGACACGCCGACGATGCCTTCATTGCCCACCACGGCGACTTCCGTCGAGTGGCCTTCCTCCGTCACATACAGCAGCGAGACGATGGCGCTGACCGGGAAGATCGCATGCTGCATGCGGCAGCCGGGGGCATAGAGCTGGTCGCCGTTGGCCAGGCTGACCATCTCCAGGTGCGGCGCCAGCCGCGCGAATTCTTCGGCCGGCAGGGCGGCCAGCAAATGGTTCTGGGGAGGAAGCGAAGTTGTCAGCATGGGAATCTCCGGGTTACAGGCCACAACGCGCGGTTACGTGACGCGTCGTCATGGGTTCATCCTAGGGTTGGGCCTGTTACGTTCCTGTAGGAAAACACCGCGCCCCGGCGAAGGCAAACACCAGAACGTTGCAAGTTGTGTTCTTTTGCGGCTTGCCGGAACGTAATATCGCCCGCATGGTCTTTGCGCTCTGGTCGGTCATCGGGGGTTTGCTGCTCATCCTCATGGCGCTGGGCGGGACGGTGCTGGCACGCCTGCCGCTCAGCACGTCGATGCTCTACCTGCTGGTGGGCATGCTCGCCAGCCCGCTCTGGCTGGGCCTGGTGTGGACAGACCCGGGCAAGCAGACGGTGCTGCTGGAGCACCTGACCGAGCTGGTGGTGCTGGTGTCGCTTTTCACGGCCGGGCTCAAGCTCAGCCCGGGGCTCAAGGACAGGCGCTGGCTGCTGCCGCTGCGGCTTGCCGTGACGTCCATGGTCATCACCGTGTTGCTGATCGCTGCTGCGGGTGTGATGCTCGGCCTGCCGCTTGGCGCGGCCATTTTGCTGGGCGCCATCCTCGCGCCGACCGACCCGGTGCTGGCCTCCGATGTGCAGGTGCACAGCCATGGCGACCGGGACCGCCTGCGCTTTGCGCTCACCGGCGAGGCGGGGCTGAACGACGGCACGGCCTTCCCGTTCGTGATGCTGGGCCTGGGCCTGCTCGGCCTGCACGACATCGGCACGGCGGGCTGGCGCTGGCTGGCGGTGGATGTGCTGTGGGCCAGCGCCTGCGGCCTGGGCATTGGCGCTGCGCTGGGCGCGGCCGTCGGGCGCCTGGTGCTGTACCTGCGACGCACGCACAAGGAGGCCGTGGGGCTCGATGAATTCCTGGCCATGGGCCTGATCGGCCTGGCCTACGGCTGTGCCGTGCTCGCTCAAGGCTATGGCTTCCTGGCGGTCTTTGCGGCCGGCGTTGCGCTGCGCCGGCTCGAGCAGAGCGAAACCGCCGCGTCAGTCGGCCTGGCGGCGGAAGAGGGCGCCGCCCTGCCTGATGCTGCAGGGGTGGCTGCAGCGGTGGCCGCTGCCAGCGCGCGGCAGGAAGATGCTGTCTCGCAGGCCGAGGCCGACCCGCGCCCCGGCCATGCGCCCGCGCAGGCCCTGGCAGTAGACGAGACGCATGCACCGGCCTTCATGGCCCATGCCCTGCTGGGGTTCAACGAGAAGCTCGAGCGCATCGGCGAGATGGTGGTGGTGATCGCCATTGGCACGCTGCTGTGGGCCGTGCAGTGGCCCTACGTGGCATGGTGGTTCGTGCCGCTGCTGCTGCTGGTGGTGCGTCCCGTCGCCGTCACGGTGGGGCTGATCGGCTCACACACCTCTGCGCTGCAACGCGGCATGACCAGCTGGTTCGGCATACGCGGCATCGGCTCGCTGTACTACCTGATGTACGCCGTCAACCACGGCCTGGAGGCCGGGCTTGCCGACCAGCTGACGGCGCTGACACTGGCGGTAGTGGTGTCGTCCATCGTGCTGCACGGGATCTCGGTGACGCCGCTGATGGCCTTGTACGAGCGCTCGCGCGGAAAGCGCTGAGCAGCGTAGCTCAGGCGGCCTTGCGGCGCGGTTTGGCCGGTGATGCCCTGGCCTGGTTCGCCGCAGTTTTCGCGCCGGCTTTTCCCCCCTTCAGGCTGCGCTGCAGCAGCTCCGTCAGGTCGATGATTTCCGCGCCGCCGCCGCTGCCGGCTTCCTGCGGCTCGGGCTGCACGACCGATTCGGTCTGGCCGGCCTTGACCTTCTGCTCCACCAGCTTCATCACTTCTTCCTTGAACACGTCGCGGAAATCGTCGGGGTTCCATGTCGTGCTCATGTCGTCCACCAGCTGCTCGGCCATCTTCATCTCCTTGTCAGAGAGCTTGGACGCCTTGATGCCTTCGGGCGGCAGTGACAGACCTTCCAGCGACTTGATGTCCGCGCCCCAGCGCAGCAGGTTCAGCACCAGCACCGGGCCGGCCGGCACCAGCGCGGCCAGGTGCTGCTTGGTCTGGATCACCACCCGCGCAATGCCGATCTGTTTTGTCTTGAGCAGTGTCTCGCGCAGCAGCGCATAGACCTTGGCGCCCTTGTTGATCGGCGCCACATAGTAGGGCCGCTCCAGGTAGAGGAAGGGCAGCTCATCGTTGCGGATGAAGGCCTCGATCTCGATGGTCTGGGTCGAGCGCGGGTAGGCGGCAGCAATCTGCTCGTCGGTCAGCACCACGTACTGGCCTTCCTCGTACTGGATGCCCTTGACGATGTGTTCCTTGGTGATTTCCTTGCCGGTCTTCTTGTTGATGCGCTTGTAGCCCACCGGGTCCATGCTGCGCTTGTCCAGCCAGTCAAAGTCAAGGCCGCTCTCGGACGTGGCCGAGTGCAATGCCACCGGAATGTGGACCAGGCCAAAGGAGATGGCCCCTTTCCAGAGAACGCGAGAACCTGTGGCCATGGAGGCACCCTTGCATGAAAACGGAGGTTTTCAACCATAAGCCAGCCTGGCAAGGGCCGCTGTAGGACAAAGCAGTTTCCTCTGCCTGCCTCCACTCACCCATGGATGTGTAACCGTGTGTAGGAAAGGTCTGACATCACGATGCGGTGCAGCCTTGCTGCGCCGGCTAGGCACGCGCGCGATCATCTGTCCCAAGGAGTCCAACGCCATGATTGACAACCCGCCGCCATCGCCACCGTCGCCGGAGCCGCCGCTGAACCTGAAGCGCAATGCCAATCCGGAGAAGGAGTCGATCCCCCGGGAAAGCAAGCCGGAGCACCCGCGCGGACGCGCCGCACACCGCCGCATTCACGAACACGCTTACTGAGGTCCCATCATGATCATCGCCCGCCCCCAGCATCACATTTCAGACTTCATCCCGCACCTGCCCAAGCGCCAGGTCCGGCAGATCCACACCCATGTGGTGGGTGTGGTGCAGTACGGCCTGATTGCGCTGGCCATGTTCAGCGTCTCGGCAGTCGCGGGCGTGGTGGCCGGCGTGGCCGTCGGCGTCTTTGGCTGATGGTCTGCGCCCGCTTCAAGCCACGAAGCCGAGTTTCTTCATCGCAGCCGCCAGGCCCTGGCGGCTTTTTTCATAGTCTTTCCACGGCAGGTTGGCCGAATCCAGGCGCTCATGGATGTTCTTCACTGTCCATTGCGCGCTGCTCTTGAGACCCTCAAGCTCCTCCCAGCCGACAGGCACTGAAACACCCAGCCCCGGGCGGGCACGCGCCGACCAGGCGCACACCGTTGTCGCACCGAAGCCGTTGCGCAGGTAGTCCACAAAGATCTTCCCCACGCGGTTCTTCGGCCCGCTCTTCGCAACGAAGCGCTGCGGTATGGTCTGCGCCAGGTGCTGCACGATCGCCTGCGAGAAGTCCTTCACCGTATCCCAGCCGTGCAGGCGCTTGAGCGGCACCACCACATGCAGGCCCTTGCCGCCGCTGGTCTTGAGGAACGACGTCAAGCCAAGTTCGGTCAGGAACACGCGCACCAGCGCTGCCGCCTCCTGCATCTGCTGCCACGGCACGCCGTCGCCCGGATCCAGGTCGAAGGTCATGCGGTCGGGGCGGTCAATGCGTGTCTTCACCGCGTTCCAGGTGTGGAATTCGATGACGTTGAACTGGGCCGAGCTCGTGAGGCCTTCGGCCGTGGCAACTTCCACCAGCGGTGCATGGCCCGGGTCGAGCGCCGGGTCCAGCTGGCGCACGCCGGGCAGCTTTGCGGTGTCCGGGTGCTTCTGGAAGAACAGCTCGCCCTGGATGCCGTCCGTCGCGCGCACCAGCGCCACCGGGCGGCCCGCCAGGTGCGGCAGCATCAGCGGCGCCACCAGCGCGTAGTAGCGCACCAGGTCCAGCTTGGTGGTGCCGCTGGCGGTGTCCACCATGCGCTCCGGGTGGCTGACCTTGAGGCCGGCGGGCAGCTGTGCATCATGGCCCGGCGCACGCGCACTCTTGCGAACCGCGGGCGCATGGACGGCGGTCTCGCGCACGATGGCGCCCGGCTTCTTGTCGCTGCGCAGGCCCTGGAACACCGAATGCCGGATGCGCCCGGTGCGCGTCCATTCGCCAAACGAGACCTCGGCCACCAGCTGCGGCTTGACCCAACGGGCGCGCCTGTCGATGTCAGTGGCCTGTGCGAAGGGGCTCTGGTCCGAAGGCAAGGCGTCAAGCGCCTGCTTGAGTGACTTCAGCGTCCTGTCGTTGAAACCCGTGCCGACGTTGCCGGCATACTGCAGCCGGCCCTCGCCGTCATGCACGCCCAGCAGCAGCGAGCCGAGGCCGGTGCGCGAGCCCTGGGGGTCGGTGTAGCCGCCGATGACGAACTCCTGACGCAGCCCGCACTTGAGCTTGATCCAGGCCGGCGACCGGCGCTGCACATAGGTCGATTCGCGGCGCTTGCCGATCACGCCTTCAAGGCCGATGGCGCAGGCCGAGTGCACCACGTCGCCGGCGGCAGCGTCAAACGCCTCGCTGAAGCGCAGCAGCGGTGACGTCACCCGTTGCATGATGCGCTGCAGGACGGCGCGCCGCTGCTCCAGCGCCGCACCGGTCAGATCGTAGCCCTCGCAATGCGGAATGTCGAACAGGTAGTAGATGATTTTTGAGGTGCGGGACGACTCGAAGGCGTTCTGCAGCATCTGGAAGTCCGGCGTACCTTTGTCGCCCTGCACCACAATCTCGCCGTCCAGCCAGGCGGAGCTGATGGGCAGCTTTCCCAGGGCTTCTGCCAGCTCGGGCAGCTTGTGCGTCCAGTCATGGCCGTTGCGGGTGAAGAGCTGTGCCTTGCCCTTGTCGATGCGCGCCATCAGGCGGTAGCCGTCGAACTTGATCTCGTAGACCCAGTCGCCGGCGCCGGCGGGCGGCGCATCCACCAGCGTGGCCAGCTGCGGCGAGAAGGTCGCGGGCAGGGTGGCCTTGCGTGCGCCGTCAGGCGGGGCTGTGGACGCCCCTGCCGGCCCCGGCGGCGGCAGGCGGGCCACGCTGTCCGGCATTTCATCGACCACGCTGAACTCGGCAGCGGCGCGCACGTGTTCGTCTTTTTCCTTGATGAGCAGCCACGGCGCCTGCTTCTCCCCCCTGCCCTTCATCCGCACCAGCGTCCAGTGGCCGCGCATCTTGTGGCCATGCAGTTCAAACTTGAGCTTGCCGTCGCGCAGGCCCTGCTGCGGGTTGCCGATGGGCGTCCAGCTGCCCTTGTCCCAGATGATGACCTTGCCCGCGCCGTACTGCCTGGGCGGAATGGCGCCTTCAAACCTGTTGTACGAAACCGGGTGGTCCTCGACCTGCACCGCCATGCGCTTGTCGGCCGGGTCATAGCTCGGGCCCTTGGGCACGGCCCAGCTTTTCATGGTGCCATCCAGTTCAAGCCTGAAGTCATAGTGCAGGCTGGAGGCCCAGTGCTTCTGGATGACGAACTGCAGCACGCCCGGCTGCATGTCACCGCCTTCGGCCGGCTCGGGCGTGATGCTGAAGTTGCGCCTGGCGCGGTAGGTCTTGAGGGCGTCGTCTCTGGCCATGGCAGGTTCATGCGGCGGCAGTGGAGGAGCCTGCATCATCGCGCCGCTGCGAGGCGGCGGGCACCGGCGCAGTTCGTCACTGCCTGTCAGTGGCCGCTGACAGGCAGCCCCCGGTGTCAGTACGGCACGAGGTAGCGGTAGCCCCTGAAGTTCAGGACCACCGCCTGCGCGCGTATCTGCTCCACCGCCAGGTCGGCGCTGATCTTTTCGTTCTCGTGGAACACCTGGCCGTTGGCGATGAGCATGCGGTGGGCCGGGTTCTCCGACCAGCTCGATCCACTGATCTTGACCTGCGGCAGCTGGCCGCGGATGTCGCCGGGCAACTCTTCCCGCGTGTAGATGCGCGGTAAGGCCGGGACGGCCGGTGCGGCATTCTGCGCCGGGGCGGCAGATGCCTCAGGTGCCGCAGCGCGGGGCCGGGAGGCGGCGGCGCGCGCCCTGGCGGCCTCGGTCTTTGCCGCCGTTGTGGGGGCGGGCTTGGCAGACGGTGCGGGGGGCAGCGTTGCCTCCGGGGAGGGCTCCCGCATGGGGGCGGGCACCGGTGAGGCCTGTGGCGGTGGAACCGCTGCGGGCGCAGGAGGCAAAGCAGGAGCGGGTGCAGCCACCACGACAGGCGCAGGGGGTGCCGCCACCACCACCTCGCGCGGCGCTGCACGCCCTGAAAGAAACCATGCCAGCGAGGCTGCGGCGACGACGGCCAGTGCCGCCAGTGCCCACCACAGCGGGTTGCCGCCCCGTTCGCGGCCGGCGTGCGGGGGCCGCGTGGCGCCCGGCTGTGCATGGATGCCCGGCACCGCGCCGCGCTCGCGCTGGGCCTCGGCCCGTCTCAGCGCATCAAGGATATAGGACATGGTTGATCAGTTCGTGGCAAGGCGCGGCTCGTCCACGCCCGTGGCGCGGTTCAGCAGCATCATGGTGAGGGGGCCGGCCCGGCCGTCAGGCGCCAGGCCGTTGGCAAGCTGGAACGACTGCAGGCGCGAGCGCAGCCTGGCGTCCATGGCGCGGCCGGGCGGCGGCGCGGGCCGCTTGTCGAGCACCGCAAGGCGCTGGGCCAGCCAGTCCACCGTCGGGCCCTTGCTGCCTTCGGTACGCACCAGCGTGTAGCCGGAGGGCGCGCGCCACAGCGTGCGGAAGTTGCCCTGCCACATGCCGGCCAGCGCCGACAGCGGCGCGGCAAGGGTGGTGCTGCCGGTGCGCAGCGTGGCTGTCTCGCCATGGAGGCCCGTCATGACGGCAAAGGCCTGCGCGCCGCTGTCGTCCTGCAGCGCCAGCACCACCGGCCGGTCGAGCTTGCGCAGTGTGTCCAGGCTGCCGTTCTGGCGGAAGCACTGTACCTGGCTGCGCGCGGCAGCTTCGCAGGCATCGCCCGGCGGCAGGGTCAGCGCCCAGGCCTCTGCGAGCTGGCGCAGGGCGGCGTCTTCGTCGGCGGCCAGCATGGCGAAACTGGACTTCAGGTCAGGCGGCGCGGCAGGGCCGGGGGCGGCAGCAGCCGCGCTGGCTGCAGCAGATTCTGCGGGTGTGGCCGTCGCAGCCGGCGCTGCCGCACTGGCTGCCGCAGCAGCGGCGGAGGCTGCCACGGCAGGCGCGGAGGGTGCCGACGCCGGCCGCGCCGCAGTGGAGGCAAGACCCGGCGCATGGCCGAACGGCCCTGCGAAATAAATCGCCACCGCTGCCGCCGTGCAGGTTGCGCCTGCCAGGGCGCCCAGCACCAGCTTGCCGGCCCCCGGGCCCGCCGCAGCGCCTGTACCGCGTGGCGCGAATGAAGCGCTCTCGAACACCTCGCCCGCCGCCTTGTCGATGATGCGCCTGTCAATCACTGCCTTGCCGGTGGCATAGGCGCCGAGCATGGCGCGGTCGCACAGCAGGTTGATGCGCCGGGGCACGCCGCGCGTGAGCTGGTGGATGCGCTTGAGCGCCTTGCGGTCAAACGGCATTGCGCCCGTCAGGCCCGCCACCGACAGGCGGTGCTGGATGTATTGCTCCGTCTCGGCTTCAGTCAGTGCGTCCAGGTGGAAGCGGGCGATCACGCGCTGCGAAAGCTGCTCCAGCTCGGGCCGCGCCAGCATCGCCCGCAGCTCGGGCTGGCCGATCAGCATGATCTGCAGCAGCTTGCGTTCGTTCGTCTCCAGGTTGGTCAGCAGGCGCAGCTGCTCCAGCACATCGGCCGACAGCATCTGCGCCTCGTCGATGATGAGCACGCTGTTGCGGCCGTCGGCATGGGCCTGCAGCAAAAAGCCGTTAAGCGCATCCACATAGTCCTTGGCCGATGGCGCGCCCGGCAGGTCGGCTGCGTGGTAAGGCACATGGAACTCGTCGCATACCGAGCGCAGCAGCTCCTGCGCGGTGAGTTTGGGGTTGAAGATGTAGGCAACATTGCAGTTGGCCGGTATCTGCTCCAGGAAGCAGCGGCACACCGTGGTCTTGCCGGTGCCGATCTCGCCGGACAGCAGCACAAAGCCGCCGCCCCCGCCCACGCCGTACAGCAGGTGCGCGAGCGCCTCCCGGTGCCGCTCGCTCATGAAGAGGTAACGCGGGTCGGGCGCGATCGAGAAAGGCTCGTGGGTCAGGCCGAAGAATTGCGCGTACATGGGCTCAAGGATAACCAATGCGGTCGGCAGTCACGATGAAGCGGCACGTTCAAGTGTGAACCTGAAGGTGGCGCCTTTTCCCGGCTCGGCTTCTGCCCAGACCCGGCCGCCGTGGCGCTGGATGGCCGCCTCGACGATGGACAGGCCTGCGCCGAGTCCGGGGAAGCCCGAATCCGGGTACAGGCGCTGGAAGGGTGCGAACACCTTGGTGGCATAGGCCGCGTCAAAGCCGACGCCGTTGTCCTGTATCCACCAGCAGCTCTGGCCCTGGGCGTCTGTCTCTGAGCCCATGGAAATCCTGGCGTGCGGCTGCCGCGCCGTGAATTTCCAGGCATTGCCGATCAGGTGCCCGACAGCGATGTCCAGCAGTTCCGCGTCGGCCACTGCTGTCATGCCCTGCTGGATGGACAGGTCCACCTCATGCTCCGGCTCCTTGCGCGCCAGGCGCGCTGCAGTTTCATGGGCCAGCGCGCTGATGTCCACGGCCCTGAGGCGCAGGTTCACACGCGAGATCCGGGCCAGCTCCAGCAGCGTGTCGGTGGTTGCATCCACATGGCGGGTGGCTGCCTGGAGGCGGTCCAGGTAATGCAGGCCGTCGGTGTCGCCGGAAGCTGTCAGCCGCTTGCGCAGCAGCTGGCCGAAGCCGCCGGCCGAGATCAGCGGCTGGCGCAGGTCGTGCGCGAGCGAATAGGCAAATGACTTGAGTTGCGCATTGACCTGCTCCAGGGCCTGGTTGGCCCGGCCCAGTTCCGCTGCCGACCTGGCGGCCTCCTGCGCGCGCGACAGGACGATGCCGATCAGCGCCTGACGCAGCTCGGCTACCACTGACACGTCACTCTCGGTCCAGGGCAGGCACTTGCCGTGGACTTCCTCCACCCAGGTGGCAAAGCTGCGCCGCGGATGAATACGCCCGTCGCTGCCTGGCTGGGCACCCTGCGGATTGCCGGCCCACTGGACAGTCTGCATCACCTCCGGCCTGAACCACAGGATCATGTGCCGCTCTGCCTGCGAGATGGATGTCATCAGTACGCCTGCTGCCATCTGCCTGTATGAGGCAGCCTGCGGGAACTCGTCGGCCAGCCGCTCCGAGTGATAGCTCAGCGCGCCCCATTCCGAGAACCACTTCGCAAGGGCCATAACCTCTGCGGCATCAGGGGTCAGGCCTGCTGTGCGGCAACTGTCTGCATGGACGATGGCCGCTCCTTTGGCATCTGCAAGTTCAAGCAGGGCCGCTGGCTCATTCAACAGGCCCTGGAGCGTGAAGTCGGTATCGGCCACACTGGCTACGACGCCAAAGGTCAGCTTTCTTCTGCGCAGCCTCTCCGAGACTTCGGCGCCGTCTTCCATGGCCTCAATCTGCAACGAGAGGAGCCGGCCAAGGTGCTCACAGGCAATGCGCACCTGCAGCGATGGCAGCATGGGTTCGCGGTTGTGGCAGGAAATCAGCCCCCATAACTGGCCACGAACGACGATGGAGATGGACATCGAGGCATGGGTGCCCATGTTGCGCATGTACTCCAGATGTACCGGGGAGACGCTGCGCAGCCCGGCGTGGGACAGGTCGATCATGTGCGGCTGCCAGGCACGGTCTTCGCAGATGAGGTCAACGGGCCGGTAGCCGGCATCGGGAATGAGTCTTATCTGGTTCAGAACGTAGAGGGCGCGTGCCTGGGCGGGAATGTCCGATGCAGGAAACCGGTGGCCAAGCCAGGACTCGTAGCCGGCCGCAGCCTCTTCAGCCAGTATCTCGCCGTGGCCTGACGGGTCAAACCGGTAGGCGAGGCAACGGCCAAACCCGCTCAGCTGCCTGAACTGCGAAACCGCAAACTGCAGCAACTGTGTGATCGAGCGGGTCTTTTGCAGACCCGGTAGGGTATGCCTGGCAAGCGAGTAGATGGGAGCCCGCGCGCCGAGGTCCGCCCCGCCAATCTCGTACTCGAGCAGCAGGAGATCGCCGCAGCGGTGAGCAGCAACGTCAAACGCCTCGCCTTCGACTTTGATCTGCCCGAGCCAGGCAGGCGCCTCTCCGTCAGGCAGGTCGCCTGGAACGATTGCCCGGTTTTGCATGGCGCTTTCAGCCGCCGCCGCGTTGGACCAGTTGCTGCTCCAGGCCACCAGCTGGCCCCGGGTTGCGTGCTGCACGATCATCTGGCCATGGGGCTGGATGGCCCCAGGCACGCGGATGGGTTCATCGGCGCATTGCGCAAGGTCGGGGAGTTGCAGGCTCATCAGGTTCCCTGGCTCGGGCGGTCATGGTGATCCGGCCCGAATAATGCCATATTCGTCGCTTTGCCCCCTGCTGCATTGTGCGCCTGTGCGGCGCTCCCTGGCCGTCTACTTTGTGCCTGTCACTTCCACCTCAACCCGGCGGTCGGGCTGCAGGCAGGCAATCAGCGCCGGCGTGACCCTGTTGCCCGGGCAATCGCCAGGCTTGGTGACAGGGTTTGCGCCGTTGACGCCCCTGGCGGTGATCTTTGCAGCAGGCACGGCCGCTGCTTCCACAAGGTAGGCACTCACCGCTTCGGCGCGGCGGGTGGACAGCTTGAGGTTGTAGTCCTTCGAGCCGATGCGGTCGGTGTGGCCTGTGACGGACACCGAGTCATAGCGCATGCCCCTGAGGTCCTGGCCAAACCTGTCGAGCGACTGCCTGCCGGCGGGCTTGACGACGGACTTGTCAAAGTCAAACAGCGAGTCGGCCGAGAAGCTCGCGCGCATGGGTGACGGCGCAGGCGCAGGAACGGGCAGCGGCGGCAGTGGAGACGGTGCCACAGCCACGACAGGTGGTGGCAGCGGGGCCGGCGCCGGTGGCGGCACATATACGGCAGAGCGCGGCATGACGGCCTGTGGCGTTGCGCCGAATCGGTACACCAGGCCCACAGACAGCATGTCGATGTCGCCCTTGTTGCCGACGGCGTCGTTGACGCGGTAGCGCTCGGCTTCAATGCGCACGCCCAGGTTGTCGGTGAAGCGGTAGCCCATTCCAAAGCCCACCTTCAGGTTGGTATCGCTCTTGCGCGGGTTGGGGTTGTTCACGATGACGGCGCCGGTGCCGGTGAAGCGGTCGCGCGTCTGCGCATAGGCGGCGCCGACGCGGCCGAACACCTCGAAGCGTTCGCCCAGCGGCAGGATGCCCACCAGGTCCAGGTTCAGGCCCTGCACCTTCATGTTGCCGGTCAGCGTGCCGGGTGGCACGGTGGTGGCGGTGTAGCCGAAGTCGCCAAGCCTGAAGTAGCCGCCTTCGACCGCGAAGTAGCGGTTCATGCGGTAGCCGCCATACAGCTTGAAGCCGGCGCTGCGTTCGTCGTCGACGATGGACGTGGTGGCATAGCCGCCGGCCAGCAGGTTGGCCTGGATCCGCGCATCGTCGATGGTGGCGCGGGTGGTGCCGATGTTGCCGCCGGTGTACCAGCCGCTGTCTGTTGACTGCGCCTGCGCATGGGGCGCCGCCAATGCTGCGAGGGCGGCAATGCCCAGGGCCACCGACGACCTGAGGGGTGTGTTTCTTGTGTTCATGCGGGTTCTCCGTGGGGCTCTGCGGCTCAAGGTGCCGGAACGTTGATGACGGTGTTCACCAGCGTGACGGAGGCGCCAAGGGACAGCGCACGGCCGTTGAGCGTGACCACTGCCACGTTGCCCGCTGTGGAGAACGCAGCGCCGGAGCTGGCGATGATGGTGCCCACCATGGTGCCGCCGCCGCCTGCATTGATGGTGGCTGCCGTGCCGACCTGCCAGAACACATTCTTTGGCTGTGCGCCATTGATCAGCGTCACGCTTTGCGGCGCAGCAGCGCCCGGCCCACCAACGGTGAGCGTCGAGGCCATCTGGAACACGAATACGGCATTCGGGTCGCCCTGCGCATCAAGCGTCAGGTCGCCGCCCTGGATCATGAACGAGCCGCCCGGAGCCTTGTATACGCCGGGAGCCAGTGTCCGGGTAGCAAGGTTCGCGGGAGCGGGCACACCACCATCAGGCAGGGCAGCGAGCGCGTTGTACGCGGTGACGGCATCCAGGCGGGCCTGGTTGGCAATCGCAAATGTCTCGGCAGTGCCTTCAGTGGGGCAGGCCACGGTGGGCGGCGGGGCCGCGGTGTAGATCCTGCCGGTGACCAGGCCCATGTTCATGCCGAGGACTTCGGTGTAGGTGCAGCCGGGGCCGGTGCTGTGGAAGCCGGTCACCGCAGTGGAGACGGCCGTGGTTCCGATGTCACCGTTGATGATCGTGAGGATGCCCTGGTTGGTCATGCCTGCGGAGCCGCCAATGGTGCCGAAGGGTGCGGCCATGCCAAGGATGCTGGCATTGCCGGAGCCGACCGCGTCGCCCGAGCCGATGGCAGCCTGCAGGCAGGCTGGTGTGCTGGCGCCTGCGGTGAAGGCAAAGCTGAAATCGGCCACCATGGCATTGGCGGGTGTTGCGTTGTCCTTCACGCCGGCAGCGCCGCTCTTGAGCGTGGCGGTGTACACGACGCCCGGCGTGAGGGCTGCCACCGGCTTGAAGGTGGCAATGCGGCCGGTTGCGGCGTCCACCGAAATGGCCGATGCCACGACTGGCGTGGCGCCGGGGCCGGTCAGCGTGAAGCTGGCCGCATTGACCGTGGCGGGGTCGAGCCGGAAGCCCGGTGCGCCGCTGAAGCTTGCAGTGACCGCGCTGCTCGGGCAGACGCCGGCCGCTGCATTGAGCGGTGTCGTGGCCGTGACCGAAGGCGCGAGCGTTGCGCCGCCGTTGCCGAGAACCGGGTCGCGGCCGCCGCCGCCGCACGCGGCAACGAGGGCGGCTGCAAGCAGCGCGAAGAACCACGGCGCAGCCGCGGTGTAAGACCTTGAAAACAGGGATCGCATGATGGCTTTCTTGTTATTGCCTGACCGGCGCTTTCGAGGCGCCGGCAGATCGGCTTGTTGTGTGCAGCCGGTCACGCGGAAGACAGGAGGCAAGATGCCGCTTGTCCGGTGGGTATCCCAGTCTGCGGTGGGGTCGGTGCACGGTCTGTGTGTTGGCGCACACAGCCTTGTAGGTCAATGGCTTAACCTTCGGCTGCGACAGGCAGCCGCACGGTGAACACCGTGCCAGCGTCCTCGCTGGAAGTGACCGAGATGGTGCCGCCATGCGCAAGGGTGATTTCCTGCGCAATGAAAAGGCCCAGGCCCAGGCTGGTGGCGGGCCTGCCAGGCTGCTCTTCATCGACCGGAAGCTGTACCAGCGGGCTGAAGATGGTCGTGAGCGATGCTTGTGGAATGGCCGGGCCATGGTTGGTCACCGCCAGGGTCACAAAGCCATCGCTGCCGCGTGCCGACACCTGCACCGGCGTGCCTTCGGCCCGGTATTGCGCCGCATTGGTCAGCAGGTTGGTGATCAGCTGCTGCATGCGCACGGCGTCGAAGTCGCCACGCAGGTCGCCGTCCAGGTCGGGCTGGAAGTCGCAGTCGGGGTGGGCTGCGGCCGCATCATGCAGCGCGGCGAAGTAGATGTCCTTCAGGTCAGAGGGCGCGCGTGTGACCGGCATCTCGGCGCCCAGCTGGGTGCGGGCGTACTCCAGCAGGTCGTTGACCATGGTGGACATGGTGGCCGCGCTGCGCCGCAGGCGCCGGCCCGTCATGACATTGCGCTCGGCATTGGCCTGCGGCGAACGCTCCAGCAGTTCGCCGGCCATGCTGATGGCGGCAAGCGGCGTGCGCAGGTCATGACCCAGGATGGCCAGGAAGGTGTCGCGCGTGCGGTTGGCATGCTCAGAATAGGTGACGGCGGATTCCGCCAGCGCCTGGTCCACCGCCTCGTTGAAGCGCACCACGTCTTCAGCCACGGCGTCGTTGAAGTCGCCGGCATGCGGCAGCCACAGCCGCAGCACGGTGGCGCGCAGCGCGCGGTATTCGGCTACCAGTTGCACCAGGGTGAAGCCGCTGATCTCGCGCAGGGTACCGTGGGTGGCGGCCGCCGTCTGGATGGCCGGGTCGTCGGGCGCCAGGCCTTGCGACTTGGCCTGCTGCTCCTGGGCGCTCTGGCCGGTTTCTATATCCTTGGCAATGGCGGCGAGGATCTGCTGCGCATGGTCGCGCAGCGCTTTCTTGGACATCTGCGCGGCCGCCGGTTGCAGCGTGAGCGCGAACGCATCCCACTCCGCAAGGATTTCGCCCAGGTGGTCTTTGATATAGCGGGCGAGTTTCACGGGCAGAGGGTAGCGGATATCTCTCTAGACTACCATGGCCGTTGATGCCCCATCCATCGTAAGGACGACACCAGTCACATAGCTGGCCTGCGGCGATGCGAGGAACAGCACCGCATTGGCAATCTCGTGCGGTTCGGCCAGCCGGCCCATCGGCACATTGCGGGTGGCCCGCGCCAGGGCTTCGTCCATGCTGATCTGCTCCAGCTTTGCGGCAGCCTTCAGGCCTTCGGTCAGCCGCCCCGTGATGGTGGCGCCGGGGTTGACGGCGTTCACCCGCACCCCCCGCGCCGCATAGGCCGAGGCCAGCCCGGCGCTGATCAGCATCAGCGCCGCATTGGCCGCGCCCCCGGGCAGGTGAATCGGGCTTGCCACCTTGCCGCCGCCGCCCACCACATTGACGATGGCGCCGCTGCCGCGTTGGCCCATGCGCTTGATCACAGGGTCGATCATGTGGATGTAGGTGAAGTACTTGGCGTCCATTGCGTCGCGCCAGGCCTGCGGGTTGAGTTCATCCGGCGGCGTGCGGCGCGCCGCGCCCGCTGAGTTGACCAGCACATCAACCGGCCCGTGCAATGCCTCGGCCTGTTCCAGCGAGCGCTGCGCCTGGCCGGCGTCCTGCAGGTCTGCGGCGAAGGTCCCCACGCGCGCTGCGGCATCGCTGAATTCGCCCGACAGCGTCTGCGCGGCGGCCTGGAGGTTGGCTGCATCACGCGAGACCAGGCTGACTTTCGCACCCTCGCGCAGGAAGCCCTGTGCGCAGGCCAGGCCAATGCCCTTGCTGCCGCCGGTGATGAGGATGTGTTTGCCGTTCAGTTGCAGGTCCATGAAGTCTCCAGAGTGATGGGACGATTTCAACAGCAATCAAAAAAGGCTGCACGGCCGGGCCTGAATATCCGGGTGCGTCTTTCAGGAAGTGCGGGAGATCACCCGCACCACCGTCTCCCTGTAGTTCACGAACCCCATACGCTCATAGAGCTGCCGCGCACCGGCGTTGCCCTGCATGACGTGCAGGAAAGGCGTTTCGCCACGCAGCATCTGGCGGCGGACGAGCTTGAGCATCAGCCGCCGCGCCAGCCCGCGGCCCTGCGCGTCGGGATGTGTGCAAACGCCGCTGATCTCGCGCAACGTGCCCGCGCACATGCGCTCGCCGGCCATGGCGATGAGGCGCTCGCCTTCAAACACGCCGAAGTATTCACCGAGCTCGGGTGTCCGGGGGCCGAAAGGCCCGGGCCTGGTCAGCGCAGCGAGTTCCATGGCCTGTGCGGTGTGCTCAGGCACCAGCCGCACGGCTTCGGGTGCTTCGTCCATGGCGGGCATGCCCGCATGCCACACCATCTTGAACATGGTGGACTCCACCTCGATCTGCCAGCCGGCGGGTGCGGCACCTGACCAGCCGTCGCAATAGAAATGCTCTCCGGCCGCGCAGAATGGCGCCAGCGCATCAAGGTCCGGATGCTCCGCATCCGCAAAGCCCACGATCGGCGAGAACCCTGGCGCAAACCGGCGCGCATTGCCCGCACCCACCGCAAACCGCGCGTGCGGGCCGGTGAGGGCGTTCCACATGATGTTGTCGAGGAGGTGATACATGCGGGGATTCTCGCAAGAACGCCTCGCCTTGTTTCACAGCGCTTGCCCATGCTAGTATTCATCGCATCGGGATTTCAGCCTCCCGGCTCCTCACGGAAAGATGGTGTCCCATCCATGCGCTGGCAACTCATTGGAGTATTCCGTGGACACCTCTGCTTCAGCCGCTTTCCAAGCCATCCCCAAAACCATTCCCAGGATTTCACCGCAAGACCTTGCGCAACGCATCGGCACGCCTGGCGCGCCGCTTGTTCTTGACGTGAGGCGTGCGCCGCGTTTTGATGCGAGCGCGCACTTGCTCGCATCGGCACAGCGCTGCGCGCCGGAGGACATTGCGGCATTTGCCGCAGCAGGGCCGCCGCGCACGGTCGTTGCCTACTGCGTGTATGGCCACAACGTCAGCGAGGAGGCAGTAGCCACCTTGCTGCAGGCAGGCTGGGACGCAGCGGTTCTCGCGGGAGGCTTCGAAGGCGGCGAGGAAGGCGTTGATGCGCCGGCCGACATGTTGCAGTGGAAGCAGGCCCGCCCGCCAGCCATCCTCAAGCGCCCTGACCTTGGTGTGACAGGCGTCAAGCCGTCGCGCTGGATCACGCGGCAGCGGCCCAGGATTGACCGCATTGCCTGCCCCTGGCTGGTGCGGCGGTTCATCGATGCCCGGGCGGAATTCCACTATGTGCCGACACCGTCCGTGCTGTCGCAGGCGGCGGCATTGAATGCGGTGGCCTACGACATACCCGGCGCACCGATCAGCCATGAAGGCGAGCTGTGCAGCTTTGATGCCTTGTTGCGTGCCTTTGGTCTTGAGGAGGTTGCGGCGCTGGGCATGCTGGCGAGTATTGTCCGAGGGGCAGATACTGACCAGCTGGCGCTGACACCGCAATCGGCAGGGCTGCTCGCGTTCTCGCTGGGCTTGTCTTCGCTCCACGCGACGGACGATGCCGGAATGCTTGAAGCGGCCATGCCGCTGTATGACGCGCTGTATGCATGGTGCAGGCTGCAGTCTCAGGGCATATCCGAGGCGCATTCCTGGAAACCCGGCGCGGCCGCCTGAATTCAGAGAGGCTCATGCAGCTCCGGCCACAGCCGCGCCACCACCGAGCGGTGCGCCGCATAGGCAAAGCAGCTGTTGACCTTGGCCTGCCGCTGCTTCTCGTGGCCGGGAAGGTTGATGACGGCCAGCCGCTTGGGCGCCAGCCCCTGGAAGGCGGTGGTGGCCATCGGGCCGAGCAGCTCGGCAATGTGGGTGCAGGAGGCAGCGCCGCCCAGCACGTCCCGCACCTTCCTGTTCCAGCCCGCGCCGATCTGCAGGCCCTTGAGCGGCGCCAGCGTTGCGGTGGCGCCGCGGCACACGTCATACGGCGTGGTGTCCATCACGGCGCCGGCATCCTGCACCACCAAGTCCTCGTCCAGCACGAGGTACACGCTGATGTCATGCACCGGCGTGCCCGGCGGCGTGGGCTCAGCGGCCAGCTGCCTCATGAACGGTTGGGTCTTCCGGTCCAGGAGCTTGCCGGTGACCTCATACAGGCCGTCGCTGCGGCGGTAGAAGCGCAGGTCAACCTGGCGGTGGTGGAGTTCTTCGCGTTCGATCAGGGCGGCCACGGGTGGTTTCCTTCAGGCAGTTGTCGTGCGGCCGCTCATGCCGGCGGCCACCTTGCCGTAGTATGCCTGCGGCCGGGCGCCGCAGCTCTCCCGTCAGATGATCAGCTCGCGCTCGATGTCCTGCACCTTGCGGCGGGCCATGGCGAGGTTGGACTTGGACTTGTCCAGCACGAGATAGATAAACAGGCCTTCCTTGCGCGCCATCGGCCTGATGATGTGGTACTGCTTGCCCAGCGTGATCAGGATGTCCTCGATCACGTCGTTCAGGCCCAGCGCGCGCATGGTCTTGAGCTTGGCGCGCACGACTTCGGTGTTGCCGGCGGCGGCCACCTCCAGGTCCACGCCCGAGCCGATCTGCCCCAGGATCATGCCGCTGGAGGAGTCCACGATCGCGGCGCACATCGCCCCGTCGGCGACCATCATGTCGTCCATCGCCTGTTTGATATTTGACATTCTTGTTCTTCCTTGTCTGTCGCCAGAATTGAGCCGGCAGGCGCCGCGGCGTCAGGGACGTCGCCTGCCGGTTGTGTGATCAAGCTTTCGCGCGCCCTGCGTGCAAGGTGGCGGCAAGGGCTTTTTTCAGGCCCAGCACCTCCTGGCCCCAGTCGCCCCAGGCCATGCCCTGCTTGGCAGCCACGCAGACCAGCACCAGCGCCGGCCTGTCGCTGCATGGAAACAGGGCAATCACGCAGCTGGCGAACGAATAGGCCGCAGACTGCAGTGGCCCCAGCCCCGAGAAGCTGGCCGACAGGCGCTGCGGCACGCGCCAGAATTCAATGCCGGCCTCGCCGGTACTCTCGATGTCGGGCAGGCTGCCGGCGTGGTACCAGACCATGCCGCTGTCAGCCTCCACCAGCGCGCAGCCCTGCACGCCCGGGAAGTGCGCCAGGCGCTCCACGAAACGGCCCACTGCGTCGCTCATGCCTGCTCCAGCGAACGCGCCGCAAGCTTGGAGAAGTACAGCATCTGGCCGACGATGGCGTCGCGCCCTGCCACCACGCTCAGCACCAGGTTGAGCTGGGGGCGTCGCGCCTGCAGCATGATGATGTGGCCGTTGTCGGCCTCGATCACCACGTTGGAGCAGGCGCCGATGTGGTTTTCCTGGCCGGCCATGGCGCCAAGGGCCGCCATTGAACTGGCCATGGCCGACAGCCGGGCTGTTTCCGCCTGGTTCGCCATCCGGCTGGCGACTTCGAAGCCGTCTTCGGTCGAGACCACGGCCGCCCGCGCGCCGGCGACTTCGCGCATCACCTGGTCCACAGCGAGCTGCGCTGCGGTGTTGAGCCGTGGATCAATTTGCATGTACTTCATTCCCTGTCCTGGATTCCAGCTGCAGCAGCAGCAACTCGAGCAGCTGGGTGACCTGCTGCGCGTCGCGCACGTCGATGGGCAGCACCGGGCACAGCACGCCGCGCGACTCCAGGCGCAGCGCGAAGGCCTCAAGGTCGGGCGTGCCGTGCTGCTCCATGCGCCCGACAGCCACCACGCAGGAGGCTTCCTGGATCAGCCGGGCGAAGCCGGCCAGGTAGACGTCCAGGTCTTCCAGCGGGTCGGGCCGGCTGTTGTCGATCAGGATGACGAGGCCGAGGGCGCCGCGCGACAGGATGCTCCACATGAAGTCAAAGCGCTTCTGCCCGGGCGTGCCGTACAGGCGCAGCTTCTCGCCGTTGTCCAGGGTGATCTCGCCGTAGTCCAGCCCGGCCGTGGTCATGGCCTTGGCAAAGGTGGCGTCCGTATTGCGCACGTCGGTGCTGAGGGGCGGGACTTCGCTGACCGAGCCGATGGCGGTGGTCTTGCCGGCCCCGGTCGTGCCGGTGAAGAGGATCTTGTGTTCGGTCATGAGAGGCTGAGGCCCGACATGCCCAGGCGGCTGCGGATGCGGGCCAGCAGACCCGGCTGTGCGACCGGGTTGGCGCGTGTGGCCGGTGCAGGGTGAGTGGCGGCGGCTGTTGCCTGCGCCATGGCGACGGCCGGCACCAGCAGGCCCGCGCTGCGCAGGTCGGCGATGAGTGCGGCGCAGGCATCCGTGGCATGGCCCGCCCGTGCAATGAGCGAGGCGGCGGTGAACGGCCGGCCGCTCATCAGTGTGGCAAGCCGCAGGCGCTCGGGGGTTTGCAGCATGGCGGCGCTGGGCCAGCGCAGCAGCCGCAGCATCTCGCCACCGGCGGTGCCCGCCACTGCGTGCTGCACCGTGGCCGGCTGGCTGGCGTGTACATGCGCGCGGCCGGCCATGACCAGCGCCCCCAGGATATTGAGTTCGGATTCGAGCTGGTCAGCCCTGAACGGCACGCAGACAAAATGCCTGAGCTCCCGCGCCGTGGCGCCGACCGTCAGCTGCCAGCGCGCATCGATGCTGGCGGTTGCGGCGTCACCCGGGAGCAGTGCAACGCCGTCGGCCACCACCCGCACGTCGGCCTGGTCCTGCTGGTGTTCCCAATGCTGTTCCGTGCGGTGGTCGAGCAGGCGGAGGTAGGACTTGAAAAGCGTCTCATCCCGGGCTGAAAGCCCATGAATGCTGAAGCGCAGCGCAGCGCGCCCCGCAGACGCGTGTGTGTTCGTCATGATCCAACCCCTGTCGTGCCTGTGCCGGCATTGCCCCCGGGTCCACCTTCGGCTTGCGCCGCACCTGTTAGCCCGGGGAATATGGGAAATTGTTCCTGCAGCACGAATGCGCCGCAACTAGCTAATTTCTTAAGGGGGTATAGGTGGAACTACGCACGCTAGATCTGCACCCGCGTCCCCAGCTCGATCACGCAGTTGTCCGGCAGCCTGAAGAAAGCCGCCACGCTGCCTGCATTGCGTGACATGACGGCAAACAGCGCTTCACGCCAGTGCGCCATGCCGGCGCCGCGCGTGGGTACGACGATCTCGCGGCTGAGGAAGTACGAGGTCTCGAACAGGTTGACCGGCAGGCCCTTGTCGCGGCATAGCGCCAGTGCCTGCGGTATGTCGGGCGTGTTGATGAAGCCGTAGTTCACCTGGACCCGCCAGAACCCCGGCGCCAGCGGCGTGGCCTCCACCCGCTGCTCAAGCGGGATCGAGGGCACGTCGTGGAACACCACGGTGAGGATGATGTTGCACGCGTGCAGCACCTGGTTGTGCTTGAGGTTGTGCATCAGCGCCTGCGGCACGGTGCCGGGGTTGGCCACCGCATAGACGGCGGTGCGCGGGATGCGGTGCATGCGTTCCCTGGCCAGCGCCTCAATGAAGGGCTGCAGCTCGGGGTCGCCACGGGTGATGCTGTCCAGCAGCAGCTCGCGGCCGCGCCGCCAGGTGGCCATGATGATGAAGATGGCCGCGCCCAGCACCAGCGGGAACCAGCCGCCCTGCCAGAACTTGAGCGAGCAGGCGATGACCAGCAGCGCATCGAGCGCCAGGAAGAAACCGGTGGCGGCCAGTGCCACCGGCAGCGGGTAGCCCCAGCCATGGCGCACCACGAAGAAAGTGAGCAAGGTGGTGACCAGCATCGTCACCGTCACCGCAAAGCCATAGGCCGATGCCAGCGCCGACGAGCTGCCAAAGCCCGCCACGGCCAGCAGCACGGCCGCCAGCAGCAGCCAGTTGATGCCCGGCATGTAGATCTGGCCTGCTTCCTTCGCCGAGGTGTGCCGCACTTCCATGCGCGGCAGCAGGCCCAGCTGCATGGCCTGCCGGGTCATCGAGTAGGCGCCCGAGATGACCGCCTGCGATGCGATGACGGTGGCCATGGTGGCCAGCACCACGGCCGGAATCAGCCAGGCATCGGGAAAGAGCCTGTAGAAAGGGTTGGCCAGTGCCGAGGCGTCGCGCATCAGCAGCGCCCCCTGGCCCATGTAGTTGATGGCCAGGGACGGCAGCACCAGGCCCATCCAGGCAAACTGGATCGGCCGCTTGCCGAAGTGCCCCATGTCGGCATACAGCGCCTCTGCACCGGTGAAGGCCAGCACGATGGCGCCGAAGGCCACGAACATGTGCCAGCCCTGCGCGCGCAGGAAGCCGAATGCCTCCAGCGGGTTGAGCGCCGCCAGGATGGCGGGCTGCTGGATGATCTGCAGCACACCGGTGAAGGCCAGCACGCTGAACCACAGCACGATGATGGGCCCGAACAGCTTGCCCACCACACCGGTGCCGAAGCGCTGCATCGCAAACAGGCTGATGAGCACGCCGGCGGATACCGGCAGCACCCAGGGCTTGAGCAGCGGCGTCACCACCTCCAGCCCCTCCACCGCGCTGAGCACCGAGATTGCCGGCGTGATGACGCTGTCGCCATAGAACAGCGCCGCGCCGAACACGCCCGCCAGCAGCAGCATGACGCGCCGCCGGGGCGTGCTGCCTGCGGCCTTTGCCGCCAGCGCGGTGAGCGCCATGATGCCGCCCTCGCCGTTGTTGCCGGCGCGCAGGATCAGCAGCACGTACTTGAGCGTGACCACCAGCATCAGCCCCCAGAAGATCACCGAGGTGGCGCCTATGAGGTGCGCCGCATCAAGCGGTATGCCGGTTGCAGGGGCGAACACTTCCTTCATGGTGTACAGCGGGCTGGTGCCGATGTCGCCGTACACCACGCCCATGGCGCCCAGCGTGAGCGCCGCCATGCCTTCGCGGCTCGTTGTTGATCGGGTCATGTCGATCCATTGGTGTTGAACATGGCGTTCAATGTCGCCGCGCCAGCATATGGAACACATATGGAAGCCGCGCAGCGGCGTCAGGCCACCGCCAGCCGGTACCCGACCCCCGTCTCCGTCAGCAAATGCCGTGGCTCTGCAGGGTCGCGCTCCAGCTTGGCGCGCAGCTGCCCCATGTACAGCCGCAGGTAGTGCGTGTGGTCGGTGAACTCGGCGCCCCACACATCCGCCAGCAACTGCCGGTGCGTCACCACCCGCCCCGCGCTGCGCACCAGGCGCGCCAGCAGTGCGTATTCCGTGGGCGTGAGGTGCACCGCAGCCCCGTCGCGCTGCACGGCGCGCGTCTGCAGGTCAATGCGCAGGCCGTCCAGCTCATGCAGCGTCACCGCGGCGGCCAGCGACGTGCCGCGATGTCGCAGCGCCACCCGGATGCGCGCGAGCAGCTCGCCCACGCTGAAGGGCTTGGTCAGGTAGTCGTCGGCGCCCGCGTCCAGCAGCCGGATCTTCTGTTCTTCCTGGTGGCGCGCCGACACCACGATGACGGGCGTGGCATGGTGCCTGCGCACTTCGCGCACCAGCGCCGCGCCGTCGCCATCGGGCAGGCCAAGGTCCAGCACGATGACGTCTGGCGGTTGATGGCGCAGCAGCGCGGCGGCTTCGCTCAGCGATACGGCGGTCTGCACTTCAAAACCTTCCACCGAAAGCGATGACTGCATCAGCGCCCGGATCTCGCGGTCGTCTTCCACCACCAGCACGCGCAGGCTCATGGCGCGTCTCCCTGGGGCTGCTGCGCTTCCACCGGCAGCGTCAGCGCGAACGTGCTGCCACCCCCGTGGCGCTGGTGCAGTGTCAACCGCCCGCCGTGCGCCTGCGCAATCGCGCGGCACAGGGCCAGCCCCAGCCCGGCACCGCGCGGGCCGGCCTGGTCGCCCCGGGCCCAGGGCTCGAAGATGCCCGCCTGCTCAGCCTCCGGAATGCCCGCGCCGCGGTCCTTGACCGAAACCACGAGTTCGCCGGGACTGCCCGTCACCACGAGGTCGATCGTCCCTGCGGTGTGCTTGAGCGCGTTGTCCAGCAGATTGGTGAGCAGCTGCGCAATCAGCACCGGGTCGGCCTTCACCAGCGGCAGGCCTTCGGGCACTTTCGAGGTGATGCGCCGGCCGGCGTCGTGCAGGCGCACGCGTGCCAGCACCGCGCCCACGATCTCTTCGATCGACTCCCAGTCGCGCCTGATGCCCTGCGCCGAACTTTGCAGGCGGACAAGCTGCAACGTGTTCTCGGTCACGGTGGACAGGTAGGCGGCCTCGCCGGCAATGCTGCCCAGCAGGCGCTCCTGCTGCGCCGCGCCCAGCTTGTCGCGCTGGGTCAGCAGCGACGATGCCGCGCCGACGATGGCCGCCAGCGGCGTGCGCAGGTCATGCGAGATGGCTGCAAGGAAGGTGCTCTGCACCTGCTGGTGCTGTGCTTCCTCCTGCGCCGCGCGCATGGATGCGGCAAGCCGCTGCCTGGCCATCGCCTGCTCCAGCGTGGTGTGCAGCGCCTGCGCATGCTGCCGGCCGGCCTCGCTGCCCTCAAAGGCAAGGTAGTCCGGGCCGGCACGGGCTTCGGCCAGAGCGCTGTCGCCCAGGGCCAGCACCTCATCTGCCGAGCCGGCGCCGGCCAGTGCCGTTGCCAGCCGCTGCAACTGCCGTGCCCGCCGCTCACCCAGCCGCGCCGCCCCGGTCTCGCGGCGCAGCCCGGCAGCCAGGCGGCTGATGACCAGCGCCACCGCCAGCATGGCAGCCAGCGCGATGAGGTTCTCGCGGTTGTCCACTTCGAACGTGTAGCGCGGGGACACAAAGAAAAAATTGAGCGCAACCACCGCGCCCACGGCGCAGGCGGCGGACTCAACCCAGCCCAGCCGGTAAGCCGCAATCACCACGGCCAGCACATAGACCATGGCCAGGCTGGTGAGGGAGACATGCCTGTCCAGCACCAGGCCAATGGCGGTTGCCAGGGCAAGAAGCGAGGCAGCTGTCAGCCAGCCCCTGGCTGAAGGCGCGCCGGCGTCGGCAAGCTCGGGAGAACTCATGATGCGCCAGCGTACCACCGGGCGCATCAGGATTGCATCAGGACTGAATCCAGCCCAATGCCTGCACGCACGGCGCGGCCTTCGACAGGGACGCACAATGGCTTCTGTTTTTGCGAAGGAAGACGGCCCCGGGTTGAGCGATGATGGAGGCGCCCGTTCACTCCACGCCGTTCCATCCATGCCTGCACATCACCCCGCCGACGACCTGCTGAAGGCATTGAGTTCCTGTTTTGACGATGCCTGCTCTGCGCTGGCCCGTTCCTGCTGCAAGGGCGATACGCTGGACAGTGAGGCGCTGAACCGCGAGCAGGGCGCTGAGTTCGAGCTGGCCTGGGCCAGGGCCGACCTCGCGGCTGCCCTTGCCCTGACGCAGGCCGGCGGGCTGTCGGCGCTGCAGCAGCAGCTCGCCGGCGCTTTTGTGGCGGAGGCCGTCCCCCGCGTGATCGCCCGCCTGCAATCCGTTTGCCTGGACCTGGGCCATGACGAATCGGCGCTGAGTGCCTTGTCGTCATCGCCTGCCTTGCTGGCGCTGCGGCGCCGCGATGGCAGCTCGCAGGCGCTCGCACGCATGGGCGCTGCGGTGATGGAATCGCCCGCAGTCCTGTCGCTGGCGGCGGCCGACGAAGACATCACCATGGCGCGCGACGCCTTCGAGCGCTTTGCCCGGACCGTGGTCGCGCCGCTGGCGCAGGAGATCCACCGCGCCAACCTGACGGTGCCTGAAGCGCTGCTGCAACCCATGCGCGAGATGGGCGTGTTCGGCCTGTCGATCCCGCAGGCGTACGGCGGCAGTGCCACCGGCGGCGCGCATGACAATGCCCTGATGCTGGCCGTGACCGAGGTGCTGTCCGATGCATCGCTGGCAGCAGCGGGCAGCCTGATCACACGGCCCGAGATATTGTCGCGGGCGCTGCTGGCCGGCGGCACACCCGCGCAGAAGCAACGCTGGCTGCCGAAGATGGCCTCGGGTGAACTGCTGTGCGGTATCTCCATCACCGAGCCCGACTACGGCTCTGACGTGGCCAGCCTGCAGCTGGCGGCCACGCAGGTGGATGGCGGCTGGCGGCTGAACGGCGCCAAAACTTGGTGCACTTTTGCGGGCAAGGCGCACCTGCTGATGGTGGTGGCCCGCACCGATCGCGACCGGAGCCTGGGCCATCGCGGCCTGTCGGTGATCCTGGTGGAAAAGCCCTCGGTCGATACCCATGAGTTCCGTGTCGAGTCGCCTGGCGGCGGCACGCTGACCGGCCGCGCCATACCGACTATCGGCTACCGCGGCATGCATTCCTATGACCTGGCCTTTGAGGATTTTTTCGTGCCTGCAGACAACCTCATCGGCGGCGATGCAGGGCTGGGCAAGGGCTTTTACTACACGATGGCCGGCATGACCGGCGGCCGGCTGCAGACTGCAGGGCGCGGCTGCGGCGTGATGCGCGCCGGCATCAAGGCAGCGGTGGCGCAGGCGCTGGACCGCAAGGTGTTCGGCCGCGCGCTGGCGCAGTATCCGCTCACGCAGATCAAGATCGCCCGCATGGCTGCCAGCTGGCTGGCCTGCCGCGTGCTGGCCGAGTCTGTCGCGCTCACGCCCTCCAGCCCGACGCATTCGATGGAGGCGAGCCTGGCCAAGCTGCTGGCGTGCCGCAGCGCCGAACAGGTGACGCGCGAAGCACTGCAGATCCACGGCGCCATGGGCTATGCAGAAGAAACGCCGGTGAGCCGGCAGTTTGTGGACGCGCGGGTGCTGTCCATTTTTGAAGGTGCAGAAGAAACGCTGGCGTTAAAGGTCATCGCGCGCGGTTTGCTTGAAGGCGCACTGCAATCTGCAAAGAAGGAGGCTGTATGAGCTACCAAATGCTCGATGGCCTCCGCGTCATCGAAAGCTCGGCCTTCGTCGCCGCGCCGCTCGCGGGCCTGACGCTGAACCAGTACGGCGCCGACGTGATCCGCGTCGACATGATCGGCGGCGGCCTGGACTATGCGCGCCTGCCGCGCATGGAGAACCGCCGCAGCCTCTACTGGACGGGCCTGAACAAGGGCAAGCGCTCGGTCGCCATCGACCTCAAGCGCCCCGAAGGCCGTGAACTGGTGCAGGCCATGGTGACTGCGCCCGGCGAGGGCGGCGGCGTGCTGCTGACCAACATCGCCACGCCGTGGCTGGACCATGCGCTGCTGGCCCGACGCAGGGCCGACCTCATCAGCTGCATCATCCAGGGCAATGCCGACGGCAGCACCGCGCTGGACTACACCGTCAACTGCGCCGCAGGCTACCCCGCGATGACGGGCCATGGCTCACTGCAGAACCCGGTGAACAATGCGCTGCCGGCCTGGGACCTGGCCTGTGGCTACCAGGCGGCCTTCACCATCCTGGCGGCCGTGATGCGGCGCAGGGCGACGGGCGAGGGTGCGCTGATGAAGATTGCGCTGTCGGATGCCGCCTTCACCACGCTGTCGCACCTGGGCGTGATGGCGGAGGCGCAGCTGCTGGAGCAGGACCGCCCTTCCATCGGCAACAACCTTTACGGCGCATTCGGGCGCGACTTCGGCTGCTCGGACGGCGGGCGCGTCATGGTCGCGGCCATTTCCATCGGGCAGTGGCAGTCGCTGGTGAAGGCCTGCGGCGTGGGCGAGGCCATCGCGCAGCTGGAGGCGCGCACCGGCGCTGACTTCCGCGACGAGGCGCAGCGGTATGACGCGCATGACGCGATCAGCGCATTGATCGAGCCCTGGTTTGCAGCGCGCACCCGCGAGCAGGCCGAGCGCGTGCTGGAAGAGCATCGCGTGTGCTGGGGCCGCTACGGCACGGTGCGTGAGCTGCTGGAACGCGATGCACGGGTGGACCCGGCGAAGAACCCGGTGTTCGAGCGCATCACGACACCGGCGATTGGGGCACACACCGCCGCCGGCGCGACGGCGCGTCTGGAAGGCGAAGCGCGCCTGCCGACGGCGCCGGCGCCGCTGCTGGGCACGCACACAGACGAAGTGCTGCACCAGGTGCTGGGCCTGGACAGCGCGGCCATCGGGCGCCTGCATGATGCGGGTGTGGTGGCGGGGCCGGAGCGTGACCCGACGCAGGCGGGCAGTAGCCGCGTCAGTTCCTAGAACTTCAGCCAGGACGAAGCGTTGTCCCGGACTTCCGGGTCGGCCTGATAGCGTGCACGTTCGTCACGCCAGCTTTCAAGCAGCGGCGCAATCCCCATGCCTTTCGCCAGCCGCTTGAGCCGGGCCACATTCATCGGCTCGATCTCCAGATCGAATGGCGGGCGCGTCATCCGGCTGCGGGGCGAGGCGCCCAGGTAGATCCAGTCCAGCAATGCCTTCTCGGGCGTTGCGCGCCGGTAGTCAAACCTGGCATCCTGCAGGTCGTCATGCTTGCCCGCCCGCTCATCATTCAAATGCGCCGGCATCGCGAAGAAGCGGAAGGTGCCGGCCTGCGTCCTGCGGTCGGACACCTGCGGCGTTGCCCAGCCCGCCTCGATGGGGATGACGCAGGTGACCGTATCGCCGAAGTTGTTGGTCAGTCCCGCCTGCTCCAGCACCCATGCGAGGCTGACGATGCTGCGGGTGCGCACCGACTGCGCGGCGGCAGCCGGGCTCACGTCGCGGTGGCCCAGGCGGTTGAGGTAGACGCCCTTGATGACCGGCCGCAGCTTTTGGGACTGCACAAGGTCCTTGAGCCAGCGCTGGATGGTGGGCCTGGAGGGCGCGCCCGTCGTACCGGCGCTAGCCAGCATCTCGACCATGCCGGTGGTCAGCACAGCCGGTGTGTCGGGGCTCATGAGCCGTGCTTCGGCTTCAAGCTTCCATTCGGGCCTCATGGCGGCATGCCTTTGAGCAGCAATGCCTCGCCGGCCCAGCGTTCCACAGCTTCACCCACAGCCAGCGTGTACTCGAGCCAACGTTCTTCGTCCAGCGTTTGCCGTATGTCAGGGGGCAGGTAGGGCAGGAGTTCTTCCCGCGCCAGCGCAAAGCCGATCCCGTCGAGTTTGTTGGTAGCGCCGGCCTGGATGCGCTCCAGGTCTGCGGCCGGTGCGGAAGAAAGCAGGCTGGCCGGATTCACGCCTGCATTGAGCAGGTCGTAGAGGTCATAGATGTCCCGAGGCACGTTGCGTGCTTCGGACATGGCGGCGGCTACTTTCATGGCGGCCAGCATGTCGCCAGACCAGGACTCCACCAGAAACGGCGCCATGCCATAGGAAGAGGGCGGCACCACCGTTTCCCTGCGTCTTTCGCCTGCGTTCAGATTTCCCCTGCCGGAGACCTCTACCTCGAAGCGCAGCGGTACACCGCCGTTCGTTTCACCGGCCAGGCGCGCGCGTATGGTGGTTGCGGTGAGCTTGGTCACCTCGGCTTCCGGCCGGCGGATGCCGGCTACCGATGCGGCCCGGACGAGCGTTTTGGGAAGGCCGCTTTTTGCGCTCTCAAGGGACATCGAAGGCTCGCGGTCGAAGTCGATGTCCTTGGTCAGCCGCATGCTGCCGAAGACGGCTCGCATGGCCATGCCGCCCTTGAGAATCAGTCGTGGTCCATACTGGTTGACGATTTCGCGCAGCAAGGCGACCTGGCACCGGTCGATGGCGGTCAGGCGGTCGTCAAAACCTTTTTCGGAAGGACTGTATAAAGCACTCATGTATCAATTTTTGATATTTACATGCTAAATATAATGGTCATGCCCGGCGATTGCAAGCTATTGCGAAACCTCGGGTGATCGTCTGTGCGGCAGGTGACCAACAGCATTGCCGCACCGCCCTATACTTTCCCCATGCGCAAAACCCCCGACCGGCTGCTCCAGCTGAAGCAGCTCGCGCTGCTGGACACAGCGCCCGAGCGCGTCTATGACGACCTGACACGGCTAGTGGCGCAAAGCCTGGATGTGCCGATTGCCATGGTGAACCTGCTGGACGCCGAGCGTGACTGGTTCAAGAGCTGCATCGGGCTGCCGATGGAGGAGTCGCCGGCGGAAACTTCGTTCTGCGAAGTGTTCTTTGGCACAACGGACGATCTTGTCGCCGTCAATGACACCACGCTCGATGCGCGGTTTGCCTCGCACCCGCTGGTTGCAGGCCCGCCGAACATCCGCTTTTATGCCGCAGCGCGCCTCACGGTCAATGAGCAGACGGTTGGAACGCTCTGCGTGTATGACATGAAGCCGCATGAAGTGACGCAGGCGCAACTGGCCGACCTGCAGGCGTTGGCCAATGCGGCGATGGAGTTGTTGCGCGCGCGGACACGCTCATAAGACTGTGCCGCGCCGCCGGCAGGAGCTATCGCGCTGCAGCTGCTTTGTGCATCCTGATCAACGCCCTGTTCAAGCCCTCGTCACTGGGAATCATCTCCTGCAGTGTCTCCAGCAGGTGCGGCCAGTAGAGCGAGTCGGTTTCGACAACGTCTGACATCGACGCCGCCTTGTAGGCAATGATCATGTCACGCAGCCGGTCAACGGCGTTGGCAAACTGGGAAATCTCGGACTTGAGGTGGGCGAGGGCGTCATCAGACATGCGGGGCTCCGGTTCCAGACTTGTAAGAACCTGCCGCCTTCAGATCAAAAGATGAAGGCGGCAGACCGTGCAGGTTGGCGGACCGGACACAAGACCAGCAGCCCCTTGCGGGACTCCCGCACGGCCCGCCTAATGGGAGCCGTGCGCGCTGTACAGGAAACCGCGCGACCCGTTGCGGGGCCGCGCGGAGTACAACGCGTTGTGTCGGGCCGCCAAGCCCGTGTCTCTTGCGAGACGGTGTGAGTTTAACGGGTGTTTTTTCGCCGCGATGGCATTCAGCGAGTCCAGCGCAAAACCATCGCATCCAGCCGCTTTGCCGTCTCAATGAGCAGCGCACGGCTATGCGGGTTCATGGCAGGAAAAGGGTGGCGCGGTGCCTCGCAGGCGATCACGCCGCCTTCTTTCATCAGCGACTTGGCCGCTAGCGGCCCGCACTGGCGGTTCTCGATGTTGATCAGCGGCAGCCAGCGTTCATAGGCGGTGATGGCTTCGTCGCGATTTCCGGCTCTGTACGCTTCGAGTATGGGCCGGATGCCGTCAGGGAATCCGCCGCCCGTCATCGCGCCGGTTGCGCCCGCGTCAAGGTCGGGTAGCAGCGTGATGGCTTCTTCGCCGTCCCACGGGCCTTCAATGGCGTCTCCACCCAGGCGGATCAGCTCGCGCAGCTTGGCGGCCGCGCTGGCCGTCTCGATCTTGAAGTAGGCCACATGCTCGATCTCTTTGGCCATCCGCGCGAGGAACGCTGCCGACAGCGGCGTGCCGGCCGCCGGCGCGTCCTGGATCATGATGGGAATGTTCACCGCATCCGACAGCCGCGCATAGAACTCGTAAATCTGCGGCTCGCCCACGCGGAAGGTGGCGCCGTGGTAGGGCGGCATCACCATCAGCATGGCGGCGCCCATGTCTTGCGCGCGTTTGCTGCGTTCGGCGCAGACGCGGGTGCTGAAGTGCGTGGTGGTGACGATCACCGGCACCCGGCCTGCCACATGTTCGAGGATCGTGCGCGTCAGCACTTCACGCTCGTCGTCGGCAATGAGGAACTGCTCGGAGAAGTTGGCCAGGATGCACAGGCCGTCGGAGCCTGCGTCGATCATGAAGTCAACCGCGCGCTTCTGGCTGGCCAGGTCCAGCTCGCCGCTTTCGGTGAAGGGCGTCGGCACGACAGGGAACAGGCCCTGGTAGCGGGGCGTGGTACGGGTAGGCTGGGGAGTCGTCATGGCAACAGCTTATTCGATGATGTCGAAGTCCTTGAGGAACTCGGTTTTCAGCGTCAGCCCGAGGCCCGGCTTGTTGTCATCGAGCTGCAGGAAGCCGTTCTCGGCTACCGGCTCGCCGTCAAAGATGTAGTAGAACAGTTCGTTGCCCACTTCCACATCGAACATCGGGAAGTACTCGGCCATCGGCGAGGCAATCGTGCTCATGGTGAGGTGGTAATTGTGCATCTGCCCGGCATGCGGGATGACCGGCACTGAATACGCCTCGCACAGCGCATTGATCTTGTGCGCCGCAGTGATGCCGCCCACGCGGTTGGTGTCGTACTGCACCACGCTCACCGCCTTGCGCTCCAGCAGTTGCTTGAAGCCGTAGAGCGAGAACTCATGCTCGCCACCCGAGATGGGGATGCTGGTGAAGGCGTTCAGCTCTGCATAGCCGTCGATGTCATCCGCGATCACGGGTTCCTCCACCCAGCGCGGCTGGAACTTCTCGAGCTTGGGCAGCATGCGCTTGGCGTACTCGACGTTCCAGCCCATGTAGCACTCCAGCATCAGGTCGTTGTCATAGCCGATGACTTCGCGCAGCGCTTCCACCGCCTTGAGGTTCTCCGCCACGCCCTTGGTGCCATGCGCCGGGCCGTAGCCAAAGCGCGACTTGAACATGGTGAAGCCCTGATCCAGGTACTTCTGCGCCTCGTCCTGCATCGCCTTGAGGTCGGTGCGGTAGAGCTTGGAGTAATAGCAGGGGATCTTCTCCTTGGTCCGGCCGCCCAACAGCTTGAACACCGGCTTGTTGACCGACTTGCCCAGGATGTCCCAGATGGCCAGGTCGATGGCCGAGATGGCGGCCATGGTCACGCCCTTGCGGCCCCAGGCATGCGTTGCGCGGTACATGCGCTGCCACAGGTATTCATAGTCCCACGGGTCCTGGCCGACGATGAGGGGGGTGAGGTACTGGTCGATGATGGCCTTGGCGATGGCCGGCGCGAGCGCCACGTTGCCGAGACCCACGATGCCATCGTCGGTCTCTATCTCCACCACTGTCCAGGAGTGGAAGCGGAAGGTGCTCATGGTTTCGGTGTTGGAGTACACCAGGTCCATGGCGTTGGAGCAGAAGTTGCCCTGGGGCGGAACGGTCTTGCCCTTCCACTGGAACACGCGGGCGCGTACGGATTTGATCTTCATGTTGGTCAGAGATGTTGGTGAATGGAAAAAGATTCAGGCGGTGGTGGCGGCGGTCGCGGGCTGGCCGGCCTGCGCCGCGCGGTGGGCGCGGCCCATGCGGCTGGCAATGCTGAAGGCCTGCCACATCGCCTCGGCGCTGGCCTTGCCCTGGCCGGCAATGTCGTACGCAGTTCCATGCGCAGGTGTTGTGATGGGAATGGGCAGCCCGCCCTGCACCGTCACCCCGCGGCTGAAGCCCAGCAGCTTGATGGCGATCTGGCCCTGGTCGTGGTACATGGTCACAATGGCCTGGTACTCGCCTGCCTGCGCCTTCAGGAAAATCGTGTCGGCCGGAAACGGCCCGTGGAAAGGCGCTTCGGTCGGCCACTCGCGGGCCTGCAGGGCCTTGACGGCCGGCCCGATGATGTCGATCTCTTCGCGGCCGCAGACGCCGCCGTCGCCGCCATGCGGGTTGAATGCGGCAATGGCCACCTTCGGGTTGCGGATGCCGGTGGCCAGCAGCGAGCGGTAGATCAGCTCTGAAGCCTGCTGGATGCGCTCCACGCTCAGGTAGCTGGCCACGTCTTTGAGCGGCACATGCGACGAGATGCGCGACGTCCACAGCTCGCCCAGTGTGTTGAATTCGCAGAAGTAGCCCGTCACGCCCAGGTGCTCTGCAAAGTGGTGCAGTTCGTCCTCATGCTGCATGCCGCCGGTCTTCATCGCCTGCTTGTTCAGCGGGGCAAAGCAGATGGCATCGAGCTGGCCCGCCAGCGTCGCATCCATGCACTGGTCCAGCACCTTGAGCACCGACTGGCCGCCCGCAGGCTCGGCCTTGCCGCGGTGAACCATGACGGGCGTGATGGTGTCCACCGCCAGGAATGCGGGGCGTGCAGTGCTGCTGCGCCCGCGCACCTGGGCCAGGGACTGCACTTCGTCAGTGGCAACGCTGAGGCCCGCGATGTTCTGCCCGTCTTTCCACAGCCAGCGGTCGCCCACCAGCACGATGTTGGCCAGGGCCATGGCCTCGGGCTTCGCCAGCAGGCGCGCGATCAGTTCGGAGCCGATGCCGGCGGGGTCGCCCAGGGTGAGCGCCACAACGGGCAGGTTGGCCGGCAGGTCAGGATGGCTCATGGGGAATCAATCCAGGCGGATGTTGTTCTTCTTGATGATGTCGCCGAAGCGCTTGTACTCGGCCGCCTGGAACTGCGCGAACTGCGCCTGCGTCATCGGAGTGATTTCTGCGCCCACAGCCTCCAGCCGCGTCCTGGTCTCGGGCATGGCCAGCACCTGGGTCACCATCTCGTGGACCTTGTCCTGCACCGCTTTCGGCGTGGACGACGGCATGTAGATGCCATACCAGGCGCTGATCTCGACGCCCGGCATGCCCTGCTCGGCCATCGTCGGCACATTGGGCAGCTGCGGGTTGCGCTTGGCGGTCGTGACGGCGAGCGCGCGGATCTTGCCGCCCTTGATGTGACCGATGACCGAGGGCATGGTGTCAAAGCTCATCTGCACCTGGCCGCCGATCAGGTCGATCAGCGCCGGGCCGGAGCCCTTGTACGGCACATGGGCGATGTCTGCGCCGGCCGCGTCCTTGAACACTTCTGCGGCGATGTGCTGGGTGCTGCCGGCGCCGCTGCTGGCGTAGTTCAGCTTGCCGGGCGAGGCCTTGGCCAGCTTGACGAGCGATGGCACCGAGTCGGCCGCCACGCTGTTGCTGACCACGAGCACATTGGGCACCGCGCCCACGAACACGACCGGGACCAGGTCCTTGTTGGTGTCGTAGCCCAGCTTGAGCAGGTGCGGCGCAATGGCATGCGCCGTGACCACGCCCATCACCATGGTGTGGCCGTCGGTGGACTTGGCGGTGGCGTCCGCTGCCAGTGTGTTGGAAGCGCCGGGGCGGTTTTCTGCCACCACCGGCTGGCCCAGCAGCGGGCCGAGGCGGTCAGCCACGGCGCGGGCCATGGCGTCTGTGCCGCCGCCGGGCGCGGAGCCGACAAGGATTTTCACCGGCCGGTTGGGCCAGGCCTGCGCCTGTGCATGCGCTGTGGTGGCGCCCAGGGCGAGCAATGCTGCGCCCGCAATGGCAATACGTCTGTTCATGAATTTGTCTCCGGCTGGTTTGAATGAATCGGCTGGGACTGATCGTAGGCGCCTGATTGATTCCCGTAAACTGAAAGTATTTGATCGAAAAATAACCTGAGGTAATCAATCATGGGCTCCATTGATACGCAGGACAGCACGCCGCAACTGCTCAACCGGCTGCGCATGCGGCAGATTGCGCTCATCCTGGCCATCAAGGACCACCGCACGCTGCGTGCTGCGGCCGGCGCGCTGGGCCTGAGCCAGCCGGCTGCCACCAAGATGCTGCATGAGCTGGAAAGCGCGCTGGGCCAGCCGCTGTTTGACCGTGTCGGCCGCGGCATCCAGCTCAATGCGGCGGGTGAACGCGTCACCGGCTACTTCCAGAGTATTCGCGGCAACATGGAGGCGCTGAACCGCGAGCTGGGCGAACTGCGGCAGGGCAGCGCGGGCAGGTTTTCAGTGGGCAGCATCATGGCGGCGTCGCCTGGCCGGCTGAGCGATGCGCTGGTGGGCCTGAAGGCGCAGTTCCCGCTGCTGTCGATGGAGATTGCCGTGGACACCAGCGACAGGCTGGTTGCGCAGCTGCGCGAGGGCGTGCTGGAGGTGGTGATCGGCCGGCTGACGGCCCACCCGGGCATCGAATGCACCTTCAGGTCGATCGAGGATGAGGCGCTGTCGGTGGTCGTCGGGCCGGACCACCCGCTGGCGCGCAAGCGCCGCGTGGCCTTTGAGGACATGGTGGCCTACCCGTGGATCCTGCAGCCGCACGGCAGCCCGATGCGCGAAGTCATCGAGCGCGAGTTCCGCGACCACAACCTGCCGATGCCCCGGGGCCTGACTGAAACCGGCTCCATCCTCACCACCATCAACCTGATCCGCCGCTCGCAGATGATCGGCGTGATACCGGCGCTCGTGGCCCGGCGCGATGCCGACCATGGCGTGCTGCACATCGTGGCTTACCAGATGAAGCGCAAGCTGGAAGCCTACGGCAGCCTGGTGCCCAAGGACCGGCCGCTGAGCCGGCCGGCGGAGCATTTCCTGCGTCTGCTGCATGGCCGCAAGGAACCGCGCCAAACCTGAATCCGTTCGGGCCGTTGCCGCGTAGCGTCCCCATGGAGACAAAAAACACCCTCGGCCTGGAGGAGATGCTGCGCTGCAGCACCTGGGCACAGACGCTGACGCCGTCCGAGATGGACCGCGTCATATCCGAAACACGCGAGCGGCAGGTGCCGGCGGGCGGCTATGCCATCCGCTGCGGCGAGCCGGCGGAGCACTGGATCGGCGTGATCGACGGCCTGGTCAAGATGTCGGTCTCGCAGGCCGATGGCCGCCAGTCAACGCTGACCGGTGTCATGGCCGGCGCCTGGGCCGGTGAAGGCTCGCTGCTGCGCCCCGGCCGCTGGCGATTTGACGGTGTGGCGATACGCGCGACCCGCATCGCCTGTGTGCCGCGGGCCACGTTCGAGCGGCTGGTGTCCACCAACCTCGCGTTCAACCGCTTCCTGCTGTGCCACATCAATGCGCGGCTGAGCATGTTCATCGGGCTTGTGGAATACGACCGCATGTTCGGGCCGGATGCCCGCGTCGCGCATTGCCTGGCCGGGCTGTTTGACACCGAGCTCAACCCGCGTGCGGGCAATTTCGTGAAGCTGAGCCAGGAAGAGATCGGCCTGCTCGCGGCCATCTCGCGCCAGCGGGCCAACGAGGCGCTGCATGCCCTGGAGCGCGCGGGCCTGCTGAGGGTGGAGTATGGCGGCGTGGCGGTGCTGGACCTGCCGGGCCTGCGCGGCTATGCCGGCAGCGCGGGCCGGCTGGAGCGCCCCCGGCGCGAAAGGCTGGCGGCATGAGGCCGCGCCGCACGATGGCCGGCAGGTCATGGCCGCTCTGGCTGGGCGTCGGCGCCACGGCGCTGATCGGTGCCACCGCCTGGTGGGCCGCCGGCACCGGTGGCAGCGCGCCCGCGCCGGTCACGCGTGCCGCGATACCTGCGGAACAGGACTGCAGCAGGTACCTGCGTTGTGCCGCCCTGAAGGCGGTGCGCGAGGCCAGCCTGCACTGCAGGCTGCCCATCGAGCAGCTCGCCGCCTTCAGCGCGCAGTGGACGGAGCCGGGCGCCGACTCCATCTTCCACGACTACAACTGGCTGGACGAGCGCAAGGGCACCATCACCTACCTGGGCAACAAGGTGCACTTCCAGAACGCGGGCGGCGCGAAGATGCCGGTGGCTTACGAGTGCGACTTCGACCCCGCGACCAGCCAGGTGCTGGACGCGCGCGCCAGGGTTGGCGCGCCGTCTTCCTGAATCACGGCATCAGCGATGCCGCTTCCTTGATGGCCTCGCGGATGCGGCCGTAGGTGCCGCAGCGGCACATGTTCTCAATCGCGTCGATGTCGGCGTCCGTCGGGTTCTTCGTGCGGCTGAGCAGGTCCACCGCGGCCATGATCTGGCCGGGCTGGCAGAAGCCGCACTGGGCTACGTCGCGGTTCAGCCAGGCCTGCTGCACCGGGTGCAGCGTGGTGCCTGTGGCCAGGCCCTCGATGGTGGTGACGCTCTTGCCGCGCACCGATGCGACGCTGGTCACGCAGGTCTGCACCGCCTTGCCGTTGACCAGGCAGGTGCAGGCCTTGCAGACGTTGACGCCGCATCCGTACTTGGGGCCGGTGATGCCGAGCTTGTCGCGCAGCACCCAGAGCAATGCCATGTTGGCCGGCGCTTCCACGTTGACTGCGGCGCCGTTGACGGTGAGGTTGTAGTTGGGCATGGCAGTTCCTTTCAGGACACAAAGACGGGGGCGGGCAGCTCGCCCGGGGGCACCAGCACATACTCGGGCTGGGCATTGAGCGGGAACTTGCGCGGCTTGATGCCGGTGGCGCGCGCATAGGCATTGGCAATGGCGCCTGCGGCCACCGACAGGCCGACTTCGCCCAGGCCGCCGACGGCCTCGCCGGTGTTCGGCATGATGATGACCTGCACGTCCTTGGGGTAGTCCTTCATCTTCGTGAAGCGGTAGTTGCTGTAGCTCGACTCGATGGGCAGGCCGTCCCTGATGGTGAGCCCGGCGTTCAGCACCAGTGCGATGGCCTCCGCCAGCGCACCCTGGATCTGGGCGTCGATGCCCAGCGTGTTGATCGGCTTGCCCACGTCGATGGCGATCACCGCCTTTGTCACCTTCACATTGCCCGGGTCGCGCGCATCCACCTCCACCACGGCCGCGCAGTAAGAGCGCGACTCCTGATGCAGGCTGCAGCCCTGCGCAAAACCTGCGGGCATGGCCTTGCCCCAGTTGGCCAACTGGGCCACCTTGCGCAGGCAGGCCTTCGCGCGCTCCTGCCGCGCGAACTCCAGGCGGAACGCGACCGGGTCCTTGTTCATGCGGCGGGCGATCTCGTCGGTGATGACCTCCTCGCAGGTGCGCGCCGGCATGATGTGCACCGAGCGGTACGACACCGTGTTCATGTCCAGCGCCAGCGGCAGCAGCAGCTTGGAGCTCACGCCGTAGTTGTAGGGCGAGGCGACCATGGTCTTGAAGAAGAACTGCTCGTAGCCGAGGTTGCCCACGGTGTTGGCCACCATTGGCGGCAGCGAGCCGCCCAGCGCGGTGCCGATCTCGCCGTAGCCATGGCGCGCGTCCAGGCGCACGGCTGCCACCTGCTGGTCATAGGCCACCACCTGGCCCAGCAGCAGCGTGGCGCGCACGCGGTGGAACTGGGGCGGGCGCAGCCGCGTCTGGCGGATGTCGTCGGTGCGGTGATACATCAGCTTGCAGATGCGGCCCGTGAGCTTTGACACCTGCGCCGCCACCTGCACCGGGTCCCAGAACAGGCGCCGGCCGAAGGAGCCGCCCGAGGGCACGACGTGCACCTTGACCTTGTCCTGCGGCAGGCCCAGGTCGATGGCAATGGCCTGTTGCGTCACGATGGGCGACTGCAGGCCGGCCCAGATCTCGGCGCTGCCGGGCCGCACATCGGCAATCGCGCATTCCACCTCCAGCGGGCAGTGGGTGGCCGCCGCAAACTGGAAGTCGCCCGCCACCGACAGGGCGCCCAGCGGCAGTGCCGGCAGCGGCAGCAGCGAGGCCTTGAGCTGGGCCTGGATGTCCGCGTCGGATTTGCCCGCCAGCGGGCCGTTGCCCCAGGTGATGTCCAGCGCGAGGGCGCCGGCATAGGCCTGGCCGAAGGTCTCGGCCATCACCGCCACGCCGGGCGGGTTGGCCACGATGGTGCCGCCGCCGGGGATGACCACCACGTCCAGCACGCCGGGCATGGCCTTGACCGCGCCGAGGTTGTTGACGCTGACCACCGTGCCGCGAATCTGCGAGGGCATGCGCAGCATCGTCGGTTTCGCGTTCGGCACGTCCTGGTCCATGGTGAATTTCTTCTTGCCGGTGACGATGTCCAGTGCATCCAGGCGCCGCGCGGCCGTGCCGATGACGCGGTACTGCGAGGGTGCCTTGGGCACCACACTGCCAGGCAGGGCCAGCAGCGCAGCAGCGGCGCTCAGGTCCGCATAGGTGGCGACGCGGCCGTCGGAGGTGGCCACCACGCCGGCATTCACCGTCAGCGTCGAAGGGGACACGCCGAACAGCTGGCCCGCGGCCAAGAGCAGGCGGGCGCGCGCGGCGGCGGCCATGACGGGCAGGGCCAGGTCAAAGCAGCGCACCGCGGCCGAGCCGCCGGAGATCTGGTTGTACATCAGCTCGGGCCGTGCATCGGCCGAGGTGACGTCCACCATGCCCAGGGGCACGTCCAGCTCTTCCGCCACCATCATCCCGCAGGCGGTGGCAATGCCCTGGCCGGACTCCAGGCGCGGCAGGTCCAGCCGCACGCGGCCGTCGGTGCCGATCTCCAGCTTGACCAGCGGCATGGTCGGCAGCGCGGTCTGCACCAGCGAGTCGCCCACGTCATAGAAGTCCACCGTGTCCGGCGGGGTGAGCGGCAGCGCCGCGGCGGCGGTGGACGGCATCAGGCCGAAGCCGGCCGCAACGGTCAGCGCAGGGGCCGAAACTGCATAGGCCAGCAGCGTCCGCCTGCGCAGCGCAGGCGGGGCCGCCGCGCTTGCGTCAAGTTCATCCGGGTGCTGTGGCAATTGCTCTTGTGTGGCTTGCATCGTGGTCTCCTTGGTTTGGACAGGGCGATCTTGGAGGCAAGCGCGGCGCGAAGTTGTCGTCGCAAGGACATTGCTGACGAGTGTGTCCAATTGCTTCATAGGACTTACCCGCATCGAACTGTCACATGGGCTTCATATACTGGCCTGATGTCATCCATCCAGCTGGTCGATGTGGCCAAGCGCTGGGGCGACACCACAGCGCTTGAAAATATCCGGCTGGACATTGCGTCCGGGAGCTTCTGCGTGCTGCTGGGGCCGTCCGGCTGCGGCAAGTCCACTACCCTGCGCATCATTGCGGGCCTTGAATCGGCCACAAGCGGCCAGGTCTTCATTGACGGGCGGGACGTCACCGGCCTGCCCCCCGCCCAGCGCGGCATCGCCATGGTGTTCCAGAACTATGCGCTGTTCCCGCACCTGAATGTGGCGGACAACATCACCTTCGGCCTGTCGGTCCGCAAGATGCCGGCTGCCGAGACGGCGCGGCGCCTGGCCGAAACGGCGGAACTGCTGGGCCTGTCGGCGCTGCTGGACCGCAAGCCCTCGCAGCTCTCAGGCGGCCAGCAGCAGCGGGTGGCCCTGGGCCGGGCGCTGGTGGCGCAGGCGAAGGTCTGCCTGATGGACGAGCCGCTGTCCAACCTGGACGCCCAGCTGCGCCAGGAGATGCGCACCGAGCTGCGCGAGCTGCAGCAGCGCCTGAACCTCACCGTGGTGTATGTCACCCATGACCAGGCCGAGGCGATGAGCATGGCCGACCAGGTGGTGCTGCTGAACAAGGGGCGCATCGAGCAGGCGGCCTCGCCTCGCACACTCTATGCACAGCCGGCGACGACGTTCGCCGCGAGCTTCATCGGCACGCCGTCGATGAACCTGCTGCGGCTGGAGGGCGGACGTGTGGCCGGAAGCGACGTGGATGCAGGGCGCAGCGGCACGCCTGACGGCCGGATGGCCCACTGGCTGGGCATCCGCCCCGAGGCGGTGGGCCTGGGCGGGCGAGTGCCGGCAGCGGTGCGCAACATCGAATACCTGGGGGCCGACCTGATCCTGCACTGCACCGTGGGCAGCGAAACGCTGAGCGTGCGCACCGGCGGCCAGGCCGAGCTGGGCGCGGGCAGCCAGGTGATGCTGGAGTGGCCAGCATCGGGCATGCACCATTTTGACGAGCAGGGGCAGCGGCTGGGCTGAGCCGCCCGGCTCCGTGACGCCGCAGTGACACACACATTTCACACGGTTCATTTACGCTGACACAACAAAGGAGAGACTCACCATGCAACGCAAGACATTCAACCGCTTCATGCTCGCAGCCACTGCCGCTGCCACCCTGGGCCTGGGTACGGCCCATGCGCAGGCACAGACGGAGATTTCATTCTTCTACCCGGTCGCGGTGGGCGGGCCCATCACGAAGATCATCGACAGCTATGCCGCCGACTTCACCAAGGCCAATCCCGGCATCAAGGTCAACCCGATCTATGCGGGCACCTACCAGGAGACCATCGTCAAGGCGCTGACGGCGCACAAGTCGGGCACACCGCCTGTCACGTCGGTGCTGCTGTCCACCGACATGTTCACGCTGATTGATGAAGACGCCATCGTGCCCATCGACAATTTCGTCAAGACCGCCGACGACAGGGCCTGGCTGAACGGCTTCTACAAGGCCTTCATGGCCAACAGCCAGACCGGCGGCAAGACCTGGGGCGTGCCGTTCCAGCGCTCGACCGTGGTGATGTACTACAACAAGGAATTGCTCAAGGAGGCCGGCATCAGCAACCCGCCCGCCACCTGGGCCGAGCTGAAGGACGCCGCCACCAAACTGACCAAAAAGGACGCCAGCGGCAAGGTCACGCAGTGGGGCGTGCAGATCCCGTCCAGCGGCTTCCCGTACTGGCTGTTCCAGACGCTGACCACCACCAATGACGCCGTGCTGGCCAACGAAGCGGGCACTGCGGTGAAGTACGACGACCCGAAGGTCATTGAGGCCTTGCAGTACTGGGTGGACCTCACCAAGGCCGGCGTGCACCCGCCCGGTATCGTGGAGTGGGGCACCACGCCCAAGGACTTCTTCGAGAAGAAAGCCGCGATGATCTTCACCACCACTGGCAACCTGACCAACGTCAAGAACAATGCCAGGTTCGACTTTGGCGTGGCGATGATCCCGGGCAACAAGCGCAAGGGCTCGCCCACCGGCGGCGGCAACTTCTACATCTCCAAGAAGGCCACGCCTGCGCAGCAGGAAGCGGCCTTCAGGTTCATCAAGTGGGTGACCCAGCCCGAGCGCGCGGCCCAGTGGAGCATGGAAACCGGCTACGTCGCCGTGTCTGACGCCGCCTACGGCACCGACACATTGCGCAAGTACGGCCGGGACTTCCCGCCGGCCCTGGTGGCGCGCGACCAGCTGCCCGTGTCCATGCCCGAGCTGTCCACCCATGACAACCAGCGCGTGACCAAGGCGCTCAACGACGGCTTGCAGGCTGCGCTGCTGGGCACCAAGACGCCCAAGCAGGCGATGGAGGATGCGCAGAAGGAAGCTGACCGGCTCTTGCGCTCCTACAAGTAAGAACCAGTGACCGGCCGCGCTGCGCCTTCCCATCAAAGCCACGCGGCCATCCACGCGTGGCTTTTGCTGCTGCCGGCGATGGTGCTGCTGGTGTCGTTCACCCACTGGCCGACGCTTGCCACCTTCATCGACAGCTTCTTTTCCACACCCAAGGGCAGCCGCCCGGCCGTGTGGGTGGGCATCGAAAACTACCAGGCCATGGCGGACGACCCGGTGTTCTGGAAGGCGGTGAAGAACAACCTGTGGTTCGCGGGCGCGACCATTCCCCTGTCCATCGGCCTGGCGCTGGTGATGGCGCTGTGGGTGAACGAGCGCATTGCCGGCCGCGCCTTCCTGCGCATGGCCTACTTCACGCCCACGGTGCTGCCGATGATTGCGGTGGCCAATATCTGGCTGTTCTTCTACACGCCGCAGTACGGCCTGCTTGAGCAGTTCACCAGCCTGCTGGGCCTGCCGTCGCACAACTGGCTCGGCGACCAGCGCACGGCGCTGGCCTGCATCACGCTGGTGGCGGTGTGGAAGGAGGCCGGCTTCTTCATGATCTTCTACCTGGCCGCGCTGCAGACGCTCAACCCCAGCCTGCGCGAGGCCGCGGCCATTGAGGGCGCGTCGCGCTGGTACTTCTTCAGGCGGGTGCAGTGGCCCCTGTTGATGCCCACCACGCTGTTCGTGCTGGTCAATGCCGTGATCAACGGCTTCCGCATGGTGGACCATGTGTTCGTGCTCACGCGCGGCGGGCCGGACAACGCCTCCACCCTGCTGCTGTACCACCTGTACGAGGTTGGCTTCAAGTTCTGGGACACGGCCTATGCGTCGGCCATCACGGTGGTGCTGGTGGTGGTGCTGGCCAGCGTGGCGTTGTTCCAGTTCTTTGTGCTGGACAAGCGGGTGCATTACAAATGAGCGCCGCGATGAGCCCCGCCTACAACGAGCCCGGCTGGCTCGACACCCTGGCCGCGTGGCTGCTGGCGCTGCTGTGGATCCTGCCGCTGGCCTATGCGGTGTGGACGGCGTTCCACCCGGCCGAGTTCTCCACGCGGTTTGTGCTGCTGGCCCCGCTGACGCTGGACAACTTCCGCAACGCCTGGGCCGCAGCGCCCTTTGCCCGCTATTTCCTCAACACCACCATGCTGGTGACGATGATCCTGGCCGTGCAGCTGGTGCTGTCCACGCTGGCCGCCTATGCCTTTGCCCGCTATGAATTCCGCGGCAAGAACATTGCGTTCTCGCTGGTGCTGGTGCAGCTGATGATCATGCCCGACATCCTGCTGGTGGAGAACTACAAGACCATGTCGCAGCTGGGCCTGGTGGACACGCTGCTGGCCATCGGCCTGCCGTACTTCGCGTCGGCGTTTGCCATCTTCCTGCTGCGCCAGACCTTCATGGGCATCCCGAAGGAGCTGGACGAAGCGGCGCGGGTGGAAGGCGCCAGCGCCATGCAGGTGCTCTGGCGCGTCTATGTGCCGCTGGCCAGGCCGGTGTACACGGCGTTTGCGCTCGTGTCCATCAGCTTCCACTGGAACAACTTCCTGTGGCCGCTCATCATCACCAACAGCGTCAATGCGCGTCCGCTCACGGTGGGGCTGCAGATCTTCTCGTCCACCGACCAGGGCGTGGACTGGTCCATCATCACCGCCGCCACGCTGATGACCTCGGCGCCGCTCTTGATCGCGTTTTTGCTGTTCCAGCGGCAGTTCGTGCAGAGCTTCATGCGCGCGGGCATCAAATGATTCTTCCAGGGTGAACCCATGAAACTCGTCACCTTCAACACCCAGTGGTGCTGCGGCAACGACGGCGTCGTCAGCCCGGAACGCATTGTGAATGCGGCACGCGACCTGGCGGGCGAGGGCGGCTTTGATGTGCTGTGCCTGCAGGAGATTGCAGTCAACTACCCGCGCCTGCAGGGTGATGCAAGCCATGACCAGCCGGCGCTGCTGCAGGCCCTGCTGCCGGGCTACCAGCTGTTCTTCGGTGCGGCGGTGGATGAATGGCATGACCCGGTGGGCCGCCAGCGGTTCGGCAACCTCATTGCGACACGCCTGCCGGTGCAGCAGGTCCAGCACCACCCCTTGCCGTACCCGGCCGACGGCGGTGTGCGCAGCATGCCGCGCATGTGCAGTGTGGTCACGGTGGCGGACCCGGTGCTCGGCTATGTGCGGGTGATGACGACGCATCTTGAGTTTTATTCAAAGCCGCAGCGCATCGCGCAGGCCAATGCGCTGCTCGCGCTGCACCGCCAGTACACAGCCCATGCGCTGGCGCTGCCGGAACCGAGCGACGACGGCTCGCCGTTCCAGACCCGGGTGCACACGGCGCAGGCCGTTCTCTGCGGTGACTTCAACCTGGAAGCACACGAGCCCGAATACGCCGCCCTGACGGCGGCTCCTGCGGACCTTGCGTCACAGGGCCAGTGGTGGGACGGCTGGCATGTGCTGCACGGCAACGCGCCGCAGCCCCCCACCTTCCGCCTGCATGACCGCCGCTACGGGCCCGTGCCCATCTGCTGCGACTTTGTCTTTGTCAGTGATGCGCTCAAGGGCAAGGTGCGCAGGATGGTGATCGACGGCGTGACCCAGGTGTCCGACCACCAGCCCGTGATGGTCGAGCTCGGTTGAGCGCTTACTCTGCTTCTATTCCGGCTGCCTTGATGATCTTTCCCCATTTCTGGGCTTCAGCGACCTGGAACTTGCCGAGGTCCGCCGGCGTCGTGGTGTACACCTCCGTGCCGGTGCTCTGGTAGAAGCTCACCGCGCCGGACGATTTCGTCGCCGCGATCAGCAGACGGTTGAGTTCGTTCACCACGGCCGGCGGTGTGCCGGCAGGCACATAGGCCGCGAACCAGTAGCCCATCTCGTAGCCCTTGACAGTATCGCCGATGGTCGGCACATCGGGCGCCAGCGGCGTGCGTTTGGCGCCTGAGTAACCGAGCGCACGCAGCTTGCCGGCCTGCACTTGCGGGATGCCGGTGGCGTTGTCGGTGATCATCATGCTGATCTGGCCACCGAGCAGGTCGGTCACGGCCAGCGGGTTGCTCTTGTAGGGCACATGCAGCAGCTTGATGTCGGCCATCTGCATCAACTGCTCGCCTGCGATGCGGCTGGACGAACTGCCGCTGCCAAAGCTGTACTTGCCCGGCTCCTTTTTGGCCAGCGCGATGAACTCGCCCACCGTCTTTGCCGGCAGGCTGGGGTTGACGACCATGATCTGGCCGCCCTTGCCCAGCGCCGTGACGGGTGTGAAGTCCTTGATGGGGTCGTACGGCAGCTTCTTGTACAGGTGCTCGTTGGCCGCATGGGTGGTGTTGGTGGTGATGAGCACTGTGTAACCGTCAGGCGTAGCCTTGGCCACCAGCTGCGAGGCGATGAAGCCCGAGGCGCCGGCCTTGTTGTCGATGACCACGCTCTGCTTGCCTTCCGCCGTGACGCCCTGGCCGATGGCGCGCGCCAGCTGGTCGGTGGCGCTGCCGGCGGCAAAGGGCACGACAAAGGTGATGGGCTTGGCGGGGTAGCCTTGCGCGGCAGCCTGCATGGCAGGCAGTGCGAGCAGCGCGGCGCCAACGGCAAGGACGGATCTGCGGGTGGTGAATGGCATGGCGGTGTCTCCTGTTGAAGTGCGGGTGTGGGGGTAAGGGGTCAGCCCTCTTCAGGGCCGGTGAGGTAAGGAAGGTGGCTGGCCGGCACGTCCACCATCAGCTCCAGCAGGTGGAAGGCCAGGGCCTTGCCATGGCTGTCAAGGTTGAGCGAGCCGTTGACGCCGCCGTCCAGCACCTCGTCGAGCACGAAGTTCATGGCGTGCAGGTTGGGCAGCAGGTAGCGCGCCACCACGGCCGGCGCGCGGCCGCTGAACTGCCGCGCCACGGCTTCGCTGGTGACTTGCGCGACCAGCAGCTCATACAACTCGGGGCGGTACGCGATCACGCTGATGTTGGAGCGGTTGCCCTTGTCGCCGGTGCGCGCATGCGCCAGCCGGTACAGCGGAGTCTTCAGGCGGGTGGCGTCATTCATCATGGCCTCCCGGAAAACTGAATCCGCAGGGCAGTTCCTCCCTTGGAATCAGGCCGGACAGCAGCCCGAGCCGCGGCGTGACTTTGGTGCGCACGCCGCCGCCGCCGGCGGGGCCGCAGGTGTACAGCGCCGTGACTTCCCGGCAGAGCAGCTCGGCCTGCGCCTTGTCGTCGTGGGTCGCGGCCACGCGCAGCCGCACGTCGCGCGCCTGGCCGGGTGGCGTGCTGCCCAGCATGCGGCCGCCATCGTCGGCAAACACGCTGAGGGCGCCGATCAGGTCGCAGCGCAGCGCCAGGCCGGGCAGGCGCTTGCGCAGCACGTCGGCGGCCAGCCGGGCGCGGCCCTCGGCACGCGGGCCGGCGTAGGAGATTTCGCCTTCGGCGAACCAGCCGCCCTCGTAGCAGACGTTGACCTTGAGCGACGCGGGACGGGGGTGGCCGCTCACCCCGCTCAGGCGGATGCGGTCCGGCCCCACCTGCTCCAGCCGCGCGCCGGTGATGTCTGCCACCACGTCGGGCGTGAGGTAGGCGGCGGGGTCATGCACCTCATACAGCAGCTGCTCCTTGACCGTCGCCAGGGTGACGGCGCCGCCGGTGTGCGCGGCCTTGCCGATGACGCAGCTGCCGTCCGCGAATATTTCTGCAATGGGGTAGCCCACCTTCTCCAGGCCGGGCACGTCCTTGAAACCGGGGTCGGCAAAGTAGCCGCCGCTGACCTGGGCGCCGCATTCCAGCAGGTGCCCTGTCATGGTGGCGCCCGCAATGCGGTCCCAATCGTCAGCGGCCCAGCCGAAATGCGACAGCGCCGGCCCGGCCACCAGCGACGGGTCGGCCACGCGGCCGGCCACCACGATCTGCGCACCGGCATCCAGCGCACGTGCGATGGCCTCCGCACCCTGATAGGCATTGGCGCTGACGACGCTGACTGCATCCAGCCCTGCACCCAGGTGCCCGCGCAGCCAGCTTTGTTTGCCGATGCCGGACAGGTCGTCGCCGTGGATGACCGCGATCTTCGGCGCGGCAATGTTGAGGGACGCCGCCAGCTCGCGGATCCGGCGCGCGGCAGCTTGCGGGTTGGCCGCGCCAAAGTTGCTGACGATGCGGATGCCGTGCGCCATGCAGCGCGCCAGCACCGGCCGCAGCATGTCTTCCAGCAGCGGTTCATAGCCGGTGTTTTCATCATCGCGGCGGCGCAGCTGCGCCAGCGCGAGTGTGCGTTCGGCCAGCGTTTCGAAGATCAGGAAGGCCGGGCCGCCCATGGCAATCAGCGTGTCCACCACCGGCCCGGCAGCGTCCGTCCTGTCGCCGGAAAAACCTGCGGCGCAGCCGATGAGCAGGCGGTCAGCCTCCGGTGTATGGGTCATGTGCGGATGCTTTGCAATGCAGGTGTGTCGCGGGCGGGCGTGTCATTCCGCCTTGAGGCCCGCTGCGCGGATCAGGTCGCCCCACTTCTTCGACTCGGCCGTCACGAAGTCCGCCACCTGCTTCGCATTCTGGCTGCCGCCAGGCTCATAGCCCAGCGCGCGCAGGCGAGCCTGGATGTCCGGGTCGGCCAGCACCTTGCGCAGTTCATCATTCAGCTTGCCCACGATCTCCGGCGGTGTGCCCTTGGGCGCGAACCAGACGTTCCATGCGGCCAGGTCAAAGCCGGCCAGGCCGGCCTCGGCCAGGGTCGGCACATTGGGCAGGGCGGAGGTGCGCTGCGCCGTGCTCACCGCAATGCCCGAGAGCTTGCCGGCGGTGACATGCGGCGCAGCGGCGATGACTGTGTCGATGGACAGGTTCACATGGCCGCCCATCAGGTCGGTCACCGCAGCGGCGCTGGCCTTGTAGGCAATCGGGTTGAACCGGGCGCCGGAGGTCTTGTGCAGCAGCTCCAGCACCACGCGCGCGGTGGAGCTGGGGATGGCCATGCTCACACTGTCCGGCTTCGCCCTGGCCATCGCGATCACATCCTTCGTGTTCTGGGCCGGGAAACCGGGGGCAGCCAGCATCACCATCGCGACCGAGCCGATGTACGACAGCGGGATGAAGTCCGCCTGCGGATTGAACGGAAGCGACGCATACAGCGCAGCATTGGCGGCATGCGTGCCGTTGGAGCCCACCAGCAGCGTGTAGCCGTCCGGCGCCGCCTTGGCCACCGCTTCGGCGCCGATGTTGCCGCCCGCGCCGGGGCGGTTGTCCAGCACCACGGGCTGCTTGAGGTTGTCCGAAAGCTTTTGCGCAACCAGCCGCGCGGCGGCGTCGGCGCCCTGGCCGGCGGCAAACGGCACGATCAGGCGGATGGGCCTTGACGGATAGGCCTGCGCCTGGGCGACGCCGCTCAAGGCAGCGAGAAGGGCTGCCGAAGCGGCAATGGCGATGAGACGAAGTGATTTCATGGTGTTCATCCTTGTGTGCCCAGGCTGCCCAGGAACAGGGCGATCTGGTCGTTGATAAATCCGGTTTCGGGGGCGCCTTCCACAGCGCGCCAGCCCAGGTGGCCCCTTGCGCCGGGGATTTCGGCATATGCCGCGTGGCGGATGCCCTGCGCCATTGCGCGCGCTGCGTCCACCGGCAGCAGCCGGTCGGTGGCCGATGGCAGCACCAGCGTGCGTGCCTTCACGCAGGCGAGGGCACGAGCCATGTCTCCACCAAAAGCTTGCGACACATCGTGGCTGGCGGATGCCTCGTACCGCCTGATGAAGTCCCAGGCATCCCACCGGGCGGCGCGCTCGATGGTGTTGCCTGTCTCGGCGTCCAGCTGCGCGGGTGACAGCTGCTCGATCCACGCGTCCGTCACTGTCCACGGGTAGTAGAGGCGCCCGGCCATCCGCAGGCCTGCGAGAGGCTGGTTGCGATACTCGCCGTTGTTCCATTCCGGGTCGAGCTTCACCGCCTGCGTTGCGACGGACACGATGGACTTGAATGTGTTGCCCGCTCGCGCCGCAGGCACGATGAGGATGGACGAGTCCATCATGTCCGGCTGCAGGATGGACCACTCCAGCGCCTGGAATGCACCCATCGATGCGCCGGCCACCGCCCGAAGCCGGGAAATGCCGAACACCTGCTGCACCAGCGCCAGCTCCGCCCGCACCATGTCGCGGATGTTGTACGAAGGAAAGCGCCCGCCCAGTCCATCCGAAGGTTTGGACGATGTCCCGGCGCCGATGGCATCGACCGCGATGATGAAGTACCGGCTGGTGTCGAAGGCCTTGCCGGGGCCGATGTAGCCGTCGGCGCTGTGCCGGTTGTTGGCCGTGCCCGGCAGCAGCAGGATGGCGTTGTCGCGTGCGCCGTTCAGGACGCCGTGGGTGACGTAGCCGACCACCAGGTCGTCCAGCGCGCCGCCGGCCTCGAATGCGAAGCGGCCGATGCCGTGGCTGGCCTCGGTGCCGGCCACCGGCGCTGCGTTGGCGGAATAGTCGACTTGTCTCGTTGTCATCTGTGCCCGCACTGTAGGCCGGGCTGTATCATTTGTGAAATTGGTAATTCAGATCAACAAATCCGGTTTTCAGATGAATCTGTCCAGCCGCCACCTCCGCGCCTTCCTCACCCTGGGCGAGTTGCGCAACTTCACCCGTGCGGCCGAGCAATGCCACCTGTCCCAGCCGGCCTTCAGCGCGCTGATCCGGCAGCTGGAGTCGGGCATGGGCACGCGCCTGTTTGACCGGGACACGCGCAATGTGCAGTTCACCAGCGAGGGCCGGCTGTTCGCCGAATCCGCCGCGAGGCTTTTGCGGGACATGGACGATGTGCTGGCCAACATGAGCGAGCATGTCGGCAAGCGCAAGGGCCGTGTCGCCGTCGCGGCGCTGCCTTCGCTGTGCGCAGGCTGGCTGCCGGGTGTCTTCGGCGAGTTCCGGGGCATGTACCCAGGCATCGAGCTGTCGCTGACCGACACCCTGTCGGACCAGTGCGTGGAGCTGGTGCGCCGGGGCAAGGTGGACCTGGCGCTGGCCTCCAGCAGCCCCGGCCAGGGCGACCTGTCCACCCGGCTGCTCTGTTCGGACGAGTTCCACCTGGTGTGCCACAGGGACCACCCGCTCGCACGGCAGAAGACCGTGCGCCCGAAAGACCTGGTGAGCCATCCCTTCGTGCACATGTCGCGCGCCAGCAGCGTGCGCCAGCACCTGGAGGCGCTGCTGCACCCGCTGCAGATGAACACGGTGCTGGAGGTTGAGCACCTGGCCACCGTCATGGGCATGGTCGAAAGCAATGTCGGCATCAGCGTGGTGCCGGCGCTCACGCTGTTCCATTTTGACAAGGCCGGCATCGTCACGCGGCCGATGCGCTCGATGGGTCTCAGGCGCGAGATCTACATCATCGCCCGCGCAGGGGAGAGCCTCTCGGTCGCGGCGCACGCGCTGATGGACCTGGCTGTCAGCCGCCGGCCGGACGGCAGGCCCGTGCCGGGTGTGCGCAAGGCGCGCTGAGCCTTTGCGCCCGGCCCGGGCAGTGCGCTCAGGGTGCCGACACCGCTGCCGCAATTGCCGCAAAGGCCTTGCGGTCCAGCGCATGGGTGAAGCGCGTGTCGCCAACCGGGTGCGATGACAGCTTCACGATGACGACACCTGCGGCGGGATTGACATGGACATGCTGGCCGAAGAGCCCTTTCATCTCGAAAGTGCCGGCCGCGTCGTGCGGTATCCAGAAATGGTTGTGGTACGAATAGCCGGCGCGCATCGGCATGTTGGCGGCCTTGAACTTCTCCGGGTCGCCGCCCTTGCGGATGCCGGCGACGGCAGCGGCCGGTACCACCTGCTGGCCGTTGTGGCGGCCGTCCAGGCGCAGCATCTCGCCCACGCGCGCCAGGTCGCGCAGGGTGGTGTTCACGCCGATGCTGGCCAGCTGGGTGCCCGTCGGGTCCACCAGCGCATAGGCATCTTCCTGCGCGCCGATGCGCGACCAGACGCGCTCGGACAGCAGCGTGGCAAAGCTCTTGCCGGTGATGCGCGACATCACCCAGCCGATGACTTCGGTGTCCACCGTCTTGTAGGTGAAGCCGGCGCCGTGCTCGCCCTGCTTCTTCACCGTCTTCAGGTATTCGGGAATGGTGCGCGGGCCGGCGTAGCCCGCCGGCGCCGGAACCAGGCCGGCGGCGAACAGGTACTGGAAGATGCCCGAGCTCGGGTCGCGGAAATCTTCGGCGTAGGCGACGCCAGTGGTCATGTCCAGCGTCTGCTGCACGGTGGCGTCGGCCCAGGCGCTGTCCCTGAGTTCCGGCAGGTAGCTGGAGACGAGTGCATTCGGGTCGATGCGGCCCTCGGCAATCAGCGCGGCGGCCAGCAGGCCGGTGAACGACTTGGAAAGCGACCACAGTGCATGCGGAGCGTGCGCCTGCATGCCGGCGTACAGGCTCTCGCTGACCACCTTGCCCTTGTGCAGCACGATCAGGCCGTCGGTGTAGGTGTTGCGCTGCCAGTCCGCGATGCTGGTGCGCTGGCCCTTGTCGTCCTCAAACTGGACGGCCTCCAGCGCGCGGGGTGCGGCCGGCAAGGCGGATGGCGCGCCTGCGCCCCGCCAGACGGCCACCGCCGGTGCAAGCTCGCGCATATGCTGCATGGCCCAGCGCGTATTTGGGTATTTGAGTATATTGGCCAGGCGTACCGTCTTGTCGGCCGCCGGCGGGAAGCCCAGCATGATGCCGAGCGCGACGGGGTCGCTGGCTTCGGGCGGCGGAAGCTGTGGCGCCTGGGCCCAGGCTGCGGTGGTTGCGGCCAGGGCCGCCGCAAGGATGGCGAGGCGGAAGCCGGTACGTGAGGATGATGTCATGGTTGCACTTTCAGGGTGGTGGAAAACGGGTGGAATTTCAGCGGGCCGCAGCCTCGGCCAGCAGTGAGCGGATCGCAGCTTCTGTCTCTTCGTAACGGCCTTCGCCGAAGTTCCTGAAGCGGATGCGCCCCTGCGCGTCAACGAGGTAGACAGCCGGCCAGTACTGGTTGCTCCAGGCCTTCCAGGTGGCGTAGTGGTTGTCCTGGGCCACGGGGTGCTTCACGCCGAAGCGTTTCATGGCGGTTTGCACGTTGGCAGTGGCGTGCTCGAAGGCGAACTCCGGCGTGTGCACGCCCACCACCACCAGGCCCTGGGCCTTGTACGTCCCGGCCCAGCGGTTGACATACGGCAGCGTGCGCAGGCAGTTGATGCAGGAGTAGGTCCAGAAGTCCACCAGCACCACCTTGCCGCGCAGCGCGTCCAGCGCCAGGGGCGGCGAGTTGAGCCACTGCACGATGCCGGTGAAGCCCGGTGCGGCACCGTAGTCGCGCAGGGCGGGCGCAGCGAGGGCGGCCGGGGTGCCTGCGGCCAGCGCGAGCGCGGAGCCGAGCAGTGCGCGGCGCTGGAGACCGGCGGGTGTGTTGTTCATGTCAGAGTCCTGTTCCCGTTTGCGGGTAGAAGCCGGAGAGCCACACCGTGACCACCGCGTCGTACTGGAAGTACATCGCAAGGGCAGTGAGGATGATGAGAATCCCGAAGGCCTGCCGGGTGCCGTGCGCCCGCCGCGCAAGCTGCCCCACCCGCGTGGTGACGTACTGGCCGCCATAGGCAATGGCCATCATCGGAAGCGCGGCGCCCAGCGAATAGCAGGCAAGCAGCAGGCCCGCATGGCCAATGCCCGGCGCGGTGGCGACCAGCGTGAGGATGGCGCCGAGCACCGGCCCTGCGCACGGCGTCCACAGTGCGCCAAGGGTGAGCCCGACCACCAGGCCGCCGGCCTTGCCGCCGCCGGCCCTCGCCCCGACGGCGTGGACCCGGTTGAGCAGGCCGTTCATGCGCACCGCCAGCCAGTCGAATGGCGCGCGCCAGATCATGAGCACGCCGAACAGCAGCAGCATGAACACCGCGAGGTCCCGCAGGCTCTCCTGCGACAGGCCGACCATGCGCGAGACGCCGCTGAACAGCAGCCCGACCGCCGAGAAGGCGAGGGCGAAACCCAGCGAGATGAAAACGGGGCGCGTGCGGTCCTGCTGGCCGACGGACGCACCGAGCACGACCGGCAGCATCGGCAGCACGCAGGGCGCGGCAATGGTCAGCATGCCGGCCAGCACCGCCAGGACGGGGTCGATCATGGCGCGCTCCGGTGCGCGGGTTCAGAAGTGTGTGTTGTCATGCAAGGCCCCTGTCGTTGGTGAGGACTGCATTGCATCGCGCCGGTGTATCCGGGCTGTGTCGCCGCGCGGCATTTTTGCAAGCGGGCTTGTCTGGAGGCGCTCCGGATACAGTGGGATACATGGCAGCGACCGGGCAGGCCGGGGCGATGGAGTACAAACGGGCATGGACGAGCCCGACCACATCCTCGTTGTCGACGACGACGCCGACATCCGCGAGCTGCTCACGCAGTACCTGCACAAGCAGGGCCTGCGAGCCAGCGCCGTGGCTGACGGCCGGCAGATGCGCGCCTTCCTTGCCGGCCACACGGTCGATCTCATCGTGCTCGACCTGATGCTGCCGGGCACGGACGGCCTGGCCCTGTGCCGTGAGCTGCGCAGCGGGCCGCAGGCCATACCGGTGGTGATGCTCACCGCGCGCGGCGACGAGGCAGACCGCATCCTGGGCCTGGAGATGGGCGCGGACGACTACCTGGCCAAGCCGTTTGCGGCGCGCGAGCTGCTGGCGCGCATACGCTCGGTCCTGCGGCGCACCCGCATGTTGCCGCCCAACATGCAGGGCAGCGAGCCTTCGCGGCTCCTGGCCTTCGGTGGCTGGCAGCTTGACACCACGGGCCGGCACCTGGCCGACGCAACGGGCACACAGGTGGCGCTGAGCGGCGCCGAGTACCGGCTGCTGCGCGTGTTCCTGGACAACCCGCAGCGGGTGCTCAACCGCGACCAGCTGCTCAACCTGACCCAGGGCCGCGACGCGGAGATATTCGACCGCTCCATCGACCTGCTGGTGAGCCGGCTGCGCCAGCGCCTGGGCGACGGCGCGCGCGAGCCCCGCTATATCAAGACAGTGCGCAATGAAGGCTATGTGTTCTGCGAGCAGGTGCGTCCGGCACAAGCCCCGGCAGGGCCTGCGGCATGAAGCCGCAGGATGTTGTGCGGCGGCTGTGGCCCGACACGCTGTTCGGCCGGCTCGCGCTGATCTTCCTGGCGGGGCTGGTTGCGGCCCATGCGCTGTCGTTCTGGCTGGTCTTCCTGGAGCGCGGCGCGGCGGCGCGCACGATGATGGCTGCCTACATGGCGCAGGACCTGGCCAGCTCGGTGGCCATTCTTGAGAGGGTACCGGCACAGGAGCGGGCATCCTGGTTGCCGAAGCTGGCGCGGCGCAATTATGAGCTGGTGCTCGGCGCCGGCCAGCCCGGGCCGGCCGACGACTCGCCGCTGGCGCGGCAGGCCGGCGAGCAGCTGTCGCGCACCCTGGGTTCGCGCTACAGCGTGACGGCGGTGCGCAGCCCGGATGCGGCAGGCGGCTTCCGCTTTGACTTCCGGCTAGCCGATGGAACGCCCCTTGCCGTGCGCGCCGTGGCGCCGCGCATGGAGGTGTCGCCCCTGCTGGTAGCGGTCCTGGCCATCCAGCTGTTGTTGCTCCTGCTGCTGACCTGGCTGGCCGTGCGGCTGGCGACGCGCCCGCTGCAGCGGCTGGCCGAAGCGGCCGACGCGCTCGGCCCCGGCACGCCGGCACGGCCGCTCAGTGAGGATGGCCCGCGCGAGGTGGTGAAGGCGGCGCGCGCGCTCAATGCCATCCAGCAACGCATCGAAACCTACCTGGCCGAGCGCATGCAGATCCTGGCTGCCGTGTCGCACGACCTGCAGACACCGATCACCCGGATGCGGCTGCGCGCCGACCTGCTGGACGACACCGCGCTGCGCGACAAGCTGCAGCGGGACCTGGACGCCATGCAGGAGCTGGTGCGCGAGGGCATCGCCTATGCGCGCAGCGCGCACAGCGCGAACGAAGCGCCGGTGCGGGTGGACCTGCGGGCGCTGCTCGACAGCATGGCCTGTGACTATGCCGATGCCGGGAGGCAGGTCAGCCTGCTGCCCGGAACAGGGCTTGCCGCGCTCACCCGCCCGCTGGCCCTGCGCCGCATCGTTGGCAACCTGGCAGACAACGCGCTCAAGTTTGCGGGCGCGGCGGAGTTGTTGATGGAACCGTTGGGGCAGGTCGGCTTCAGCATCACCGTGCGTGACCGCGGGCCGGGCATTCCCGAGGCTGAGCTGGCCGCGGTGCTGCAGCCCTTCCGCCGCCTTGAAAACTCGCGCAACCGCGACACCGGCGGCGCCGGCCTGGGCCTGGCGATAGCGCACCAGCTGTCGCTCGCGCTGGGCGGGACGCTGACGTTGGCGAACCGCAGTGGTGGTGGCCTGGAGGCTCGGCTGGACGTTGCCGGCTGAAGCCCTGCAGAATGGGGTTTTGAATCTGGCGGCCAAAGCTTGCAGGTGACATACTGTCCTTTCCAATGCTTTAACGGGCCGGCGATGAATCACACATCCACAACGCTTCGCGCATTCACGGCTGGCTGCCTGCTCCTTGGCGCAGGCATTTCATTTGCTGCTTCATCCCCTGCGTCCATCGACGATGAAGCGCTGGCCGCGTTGCAGGGCGCCTATGCCCGGGCCGTGGTTCCCGGTGAACAGTCACTGCGCTACCAGGAGCTTTTTGCGACCGTGCTGCAGCGGGTCAAGCGCAGCCATGCGCTGCCTGTGGACCTGGCCGGCCTGGCCGCCACCGCCATGAAGGTGGTCGAGCCGCTGCCGCCCGGCGCAGGGGAGCCGGCCGAGGTGTTCAGGAAGGCCATCCAGGAGGTCTTGCGCACGCTCGACCCGCATACCCGCTATCTTGATGCCCGCACCCATGCCAACGAGCGCAGCGAGTCGGGCGGCAGCTTCGGCGGCCTGGGGCTTGAAGTGGAGTCCAGTGCCGGCGCGGTGCGGGTGGTGGCGCCCATGCCGGACAGCCCGGCGGCGCGCGCGGGCCTGGTGCCAGGTGACCTGATCGTGCGGGTCGACGAGCTGCCGCTGCTGGGCGTTCCGCTGGCCGAGGCCATTGCGCGCATGCGCGGCGAGCCGGGCACGCCGGTGACCATTACCATCCAGCGCACGCCGGCACAAGCGGGGGCCGCCCCGGCAGGCACCGCGCAGGAGTTCACGGTGGCGCTGACCCGCGACACCATCCGCAGGCAGGTGCTGCGCTGGAGCATGGAAGGCAACGTGCTGGTGCTGCGGCTGGGCGCCTTCAGCGGCCCGGTCTCGGCCTCGCTGGCGCAGGCCATTGCGGAGGCAAGCGGCGAGGCGGGCGGCGTGAGGCCGCAGGCGGTGGTCCTCGACATGCGCGGCAATCCCGGTGGCCTGCTTCACGAAGCGGTGAGGGTTGCGGACACCTTCCTTGGCAAGGGTGACATCGTCTCGTTGCGCGGCGGCTCCACAAGCCGGCAGCGCGCATGGCAGGCCGATGCAGCAGAGCTGCTGGAAGGCGTGCCGATGGTGGTGATGATTGACGGCCGTTCCGCATCTGCATCGGAGCTGGTGGCCGACGCGCTGCAGCACCATGGCCGCGCGGTGGTGATGGGCCAGCGCAGCTTTGGCAAAGGCAGCGTGCAGACCACCTTCCCGCTGGGCGACGAGAGGGGTGCCCTCAAGCTGACGACTGCGCTGTACCACGGCCCGTCCGGCAACACCGTCCATCGGGTGGGTGTGGCGCCCGACATTGAACTGTCCGGGCCGGCTGCCGGCAATTCGTTCGTGCCCGCAGGCACGGCACCGGCACGCACGGCCCAGGCGCGCGTGGACCCTGGGCGTTGCGTAGCCGCAGCCAGGGAGCGCGACCCGGGCCTGTCCTGCGCCCTGGCTTACCTGCGAGTCGGCAGTGTTGACGCCTTCGTCGCAAGCCTTGCGGACATCGCGCCTTGACGCCGGGTGCAGGGATGACGGCCAACGCAGGCCGCGACTGGCTGGCCTTCAGCGCACCCGTGGCCGCTGCCAGGGCTGCCGGCCGGCCCCTCGTCGCGCTGGAGTCCACCATCATTGCGCATGGCATGCCGTATCCGCAGAACGTGCAGACGGCGCGGGAGGTGGAGTCCATCATCCGCGCCATGGGCGCCGAACCCGCGACCATCGCGATCCTCGGCGGCAAGATCCGCATCGGCCTGTCAGACGACGAGCTGGAGTTCCTCGGCCGCAGCGGCGTTGCGGTCAAGGCCAGCCGCCGTGACCTGCCGGCCCTGCTGGCCGGCGGCGGCCTTGGCGCCACCACCGTGGCGGGCACGATGATCTGCGCGGAACTGGCTGGTATTGAAGTCTTTGTCACCGGCGGCATCGGCGGCGTGCACCGCGGTGCGCAGGAGACCTTCGACATCTCGGCCGATCTGCAGGAGCTGGCCAGGACCTCTGTGGCCGTGGTGTGTGCGGGTGCCAAGTCGGTCCTGGACATCGGCCTCACGCTGGAATACCTGGAAACCCACGGCGTGCCGGTGCTCAGCTGCGGGCAGGACAACTTCGCTGCGTTCTACACCCGCGACAGCGGCTTCCCTGCCGACTACCGCTATGACGATGCGGCGGACCAGGCGCGCTTCATCCGCGCCAAGTGGAGCCTGGGGCTGGCGGGAGGTGTGGTGTTGAGCACGCCGGTGCCGGAAGCCGCAGCCATGCCGCGCGATGAGATCGATGCATTCACCCGGCTCGCGCTCGCAGAAGCCGCCGCGCAGGGGCTCACTGGCAAGGGCGTGACGCCCTACCTGCTGGCGCGCATCAAGGCACTGACGGAAGGCCGGAGCCTGGCCACCAACATCGCGCTGGTCAAGCACAACGCGGAGGTGGGGGCGAGGCTCGCGCTGGCGCTGGCGCGGTGAGCCGGCGGCACGCGTGGCTGCGGGACGCCAATCTCAGGCGCGGGGCTTTTTTGGCACCTGGTGCAGCTGTGTTGACCCGCGCAGCACCAGCGAAGGGCGGATGCTCAAGGCAGAGACGGTGGTTTGCGCTTCCTGCCCGGTACCTGCATCTGCTTCATGCAGGTCGCCCAGCACAAGGCCAGTCGTCGTCGCCGCGACGTCGGCCACCGGCAGGCTCACGGTGGTGATGCCGCCGCCCACCAGGCTGAACCAGGGCGGGTCACCATAGCCGACGAGTGAAATCTGCTGCGGGTAGCTGATGCCGCCGGCCTGCAGTCCCTGCAGCGCGCCGAGCGTGAGCTCCGAACTGCCGAGCACAAGACCGGTCGGGCGTTGCTTCATGCGCAGCATCAGGCTGATGGCCTGGCGCGCGAACTCCGGGCGCGGCGGGCCGAGCCAGTGGGTGCCGGCATCCAGCCCGGCCTGCGTCATGGCCTGGGTAAAACCTTCCAGCCGGGCGCGGCCTGAACTCATTGCGGTGGTGGTGCCGATGTAGGCGATGGACTGGTGGCCGTACTGGACGAGGTGGTGTGTGGCGGCATGGGTGCCGCTCTGGTCGTCGATGGTGACGGCATCCGTCTCCAGTTCCGCCTGGCGCCGCACCAGCTGCACGGTGCGCACCTGGCGCAGCATGGCCAGCGTCTCCTTGCGGGGCGCGCTGGTCAGCGTGACGATCACGCCGGCGGCGCGCGCTTCCAGCATCGCGCGCACGTCGCGCATTTCGCGCTCGGGGTCGTCCTCCGTCACCGACAGCGCGAGCTGGTAGCCCTTGGCCGCCAGCATGTCGGCCACGCGCTTGGCCACCGAGGCATAGAAGTCGTTCTGGATGTCCGGGATGACCAGCCCCACCAGCAGGCTGCGCGAGTTGCGGATGGTGCGTGCGGATGCGTTGGCCACATAGCCCATCGCGTCGGCGGCGGCGCGCACGCGGGCCTTGGTCAGGCTGTTGATCTTCGGGTGGCCCGCCAGGGCGCGCGAGACGGTCGTGTGCGAGATGCCGAGGTGGGCGGCAATGTCGCGGATGGTGACCGCCGCTGTTTCCTTCATGGCACGACCTGGTGGGCCAGCGCCTCTCCCGCCGCCAGCCTCGCGCAGTTGCTGATGGCCACACCGATGCTGCGGCGCAGGGTCTGCGGCGTGAGCCAGGCGACATGCGGCGTGAGGATCACATTGGGCAGGCCGCACAGCGGGCTGTCTGCGGGCAAGGGCTCGGTTCCCATGACGTCCAGCCCGGCGCCGGCCAGCCGCCCGTCACGCAGCGCGGCAGCGAGAGCCTGCTCGTCCACCAGGCCGCCGCGCGCGGTGTTGATGAGGATGCTGCCCGGCTTCATGCGGGCCAGTGCCTGGGCGTTGATCATGTGGCGGGTCTCGTCCGACAGCGGCAGGTGCAGCGACACGATGTCGGACGCAGCCAGCAACCCGGCCAGCGGCAGGCGCTCCGCCGGGGTGCCTTCGCGTGCGGAGCGTGCCGTATAGACGACGCGCGCGCCGAGTGCCTGCAGCACCGGCGTGAGCCGCGCGGGAACTTCGCCGAAGCCGACCAGGCCGATCGTCGAGCCGGCAATTTCACCCACGGTGTCCATCGCATCAAGCGGAAGCCGCCAGCCCTGGCCTTCTCGGGTGCGGGCGTCCAGCCAGGTCACGCGGCGCAGCACGCCCAGCATCAGCGTCAGCGTGAGTTCGGCCACGGCCTGGCTGTTGGTGCCGGGCATGTTGGCCACCTTGATGCCGCGTCGCGCGGCGGCGGCCAGGTCGATGGTGTTGACGCCGACGCCGATTTTCTGGATGAGCTGCAGGCGCGGCGCGCCGGCCATCACGGCGTCGGTCACCGGCTCCAGCACATGCAGCAGCACGTCGGCATCCTGCATCTCGCGCGCGAAGGCGGCGGTGTCGGACTCATCGACGATGGTGATGGAAAGCCACGGCGGCGCGAGTGCGGTGAGGCTGGCCGTGAAGCCGGGGCTGGCCCGGTACTGGAGGACGGCTTTCATGCACTGCGCATTATTTGAGGGGCAGGGCGGCCCGCCCGGCGAAGGTTGCGACGGCACCCATGGACGATTCGATGCGCACGCCCTCGTTCCACTTGGCCATGCGCTCCGACCGCGCGAACGAGCCAACCTTGAACTGCCCGGTGTCCCAACCAGTGGCCAGGTGCATGATGGTGACGTCTTCGGTTTCGCCGGAGCGCGCCGAGACGATCATGCCCCAGCCGAGTTCGCGCGCGGCCTTGACGGCCTCGTAGGTCTCGGTGATGGTGCCGGCCTGGTTGGGCTTGATCAGCACCGCATTGCAGGCGCCGCCCTTTGCCGCATCGCGCACCCGCTGCGCATTGGTGACCAGGTAGTCGTCGCCGATCAGCTGCACACGGGCGCCAAGCGCGCGGGTGATGGCCTGCATGCCGCGTGTGTCGTCCTCGGCCACCGGGTCTTCCAGAGAGAGGATGGGGTAGCGGTTGACCCAGCCCTCCAGCACCTCCAGCCAGCCATCGGTGTCGTACTCCCGTCCGTCCAGCGCCAGCTTGTAGCGCCCGTTCTCGCAGAACTCCGAAGCCGCGATGTCCAGCGAGATCACGACTTCGCCGTTGCGGTAGCCCGCGCCCTCGATGGAGCGCACCAGCATCTCCAGTGCCTCCTCATTGGAGCGGAAGTCCGGCCACCAGCCGCCTTCATCGGCGACGCCGGCCTGGCGCCCCAGGCCGGTCATCAGCTCGCCGGCTGCACGGTACACCTCGGCCACCATCACCAGCGCCTCGTCAAAGCTCTGCGCGCCCACCGGCATGATCAGCAGGTCCTGGATGTCGATGCGCCGGCCCGCATGTGCGCCGCCGCCGAAGATCTGCACTTCAGGCAGCGGCATGCGGACTGCGCGCCCCTGCGCCAGGTAGCGCCACAGCGGCAGCTGCGCGGCGGCTGCGGCGGCGTTGAGCACCGCCATCGAGACGGCAATCGTGGCGTTGCCGCCCAGCGAGGCCTTGTTGGGTGTGCCGTCCAGCGCGATGAGGCGCTGGTCAACCGCCGCCTGGTCCAGCGCGTCAAGCCCGCGCAGCCCGGCAGCGATGGTGCCGTTGATGCCGGCCACGGCCTTGCTCACGCCAAAGCCGCCCAGGGCGGCCCCGCCGTCCCGCAGGTCAATGGCTTCGTAGCTGCCGCGCGAGGCGCCGGCCGGTGCGATGCCGCGCCCGATGGCACCGCCTTCCAGGTGGACTTCGGCCTCGACGGTGGGCCGGCCGCGCGAGTCCCAGATGCGGCGGCCGATGATCCTGCTGATGTGGGTGGATTGGTTCATGGGAGCTGATTGTTCCAGTTGTTGCGCAGGCCCGTCAGCGTATCGGCGGGCTTGTGGAGTGATTCGAGCGCGAAGCCGCGCACCGCACTGCGGTCTTTGGCGGTGGTGATGTATTCGACGGGTGACTTGCCGTCGATGCGGGCCAGGAGCAGCGCCGGCAGCAGGGTGCTGATGCGCTGCTCGATGCCGGCGGGCGGCTCCCATTGCACGGCGGCCAGGTAGGTCTGCACGAATGCGTCGTAGCAGGCAAGGTAGCCGGCCTTCGCCTCCGGCCGCCAGACGCACTTGAGCAGCAGGTGGTTCAGGCAGAAAGCGGCGTCAAACGCCGGGTCGCCAAAGGTGGCGCACTCGGCATCCACCAGCACCGGCCCCTGCGCGCCGACCAGGATGTTCTTGGGGCTCACGTCGCCATGGATCAGCGCCAGGCGGTTGCCGCCGGTCCGCGCGATGAGGCTGTGCAGCACGGCGGCATGCGCAGGGTGCGCAGCCGCTGCTGCTGCGAAGTAAGGCTCAAGCCGCAGCGCCGAAAAATTCACATGGTTCGGAAACGCCGCCGCCACATCAGGCCGCAGCGCCGTGGCATTGTGGATGGCCACAAGGCCACCGGCCACGGCGGCGGCCGTAGCAGTGTCGGCCTTGCCTGCGAGCAATTGCGTTTTCCAGACCGGGTTGGCCGCAGGCTCGAGGTAGTCCATGGCAAAGGCACGCGTCACGGCGTCCTGGCCGAGCACCTGCGGCACCGCGCCGGGCACGATGGCGGCCGCGGCGCGCAGCCAGGCGGCCTCGGCATCGCTGCGCTCCACTGGCGCGCTCCAGTCGCTGGCCACCTTGAGCTTGGCCAGGGCGCGCTTGATGCAGACGCTGCGGCCGGCAATGTCCGCCCGCACGATCAGCGACGAGACGCCCCCGGCCAGCGGCGTGTACCGCGGGACATCCGCCGGGGCTGCCAGGCCCATGCGAACCAGCGCGCCCGTCAGTTCGGTGGCTTCTTCCTGTGTCAGCGCTGCAGCTTCCATTGCATTCCTGTTCCGGCTTGATTCACACTTACTTGATTCATAAATGCACACGTGTGCATAATAGCTGCATTCTAGATTGCCAATCGCGCAATCGTCAAACCGCAGGAGACCCGATGGCCCGAATCCCCTATCTTGAACAGTCCGACATCGCGCCGCAGGACCGCGACGTGCTGGTCCGCCCGTTCCACCTGTGGCAGGCGCTTGCCAACGCGCCTGCCGCCAGCCGGCAATTCCAGGCGATGGTCAACTACATCTGGAACGATTGCGGGCTGGAGCGCCGCCACGTCGAGCTGGCGATCCTGCAGATCGGCTACCTCACGCGCACCGAGTACGAGTGGGTCCACCACATCCGGCTGAGCCTGCAGCACGGCGTTGAAAGCCGCGACATCCTGGCCATCGGCGATGAGACAGCCGGGCGCGCCACCCACCTGGCCGAAGCCGACCGCCTGATCCTGCGCGCCGCGCGCGAGACAGTGCAGCAGCGCGCCGTCTCGGATGCCACCTTCACGGCGCTGCGGGCGCACTTTGACCACAACAAGCTGACCAACCTGGTACTGACCATGGCTTTCTACAACGGCGTTGCCATCCTGCTGCAGTCGCTGCAGATTGCGGTGGAGGACGGGCACCGCCATGTGCTGCAGCAGTACCCGTTTGCTTCCGTGCAGGACGCCTCATGAACGACATGCTTCTGCCGGCGGGCGGCGTCACCATGGGTCACATCGTGCGCGAGGCGCTGCGCGGCCGCGACTCGAAGATCGCGTTTGTGCAGGGCACCCGCAGCTGGACCTACCGCGAGGTCTCCCGCCATGTGTACACCCTGGCGCAGACCCTGGTGGCGCGGGGCCTGCGGCCCGGCGACGGCCTGGCGCTGTTCATGCACAACTGCCCCGCATGCTTTTTCATCCAGGCTGCGGCCTGGGTCATCGGCGTGCGCGTCACCGCCCTGAACACGATGGCCGGCCCGCAGGACCTGCAGCATGTGCTGGCCGATGCCGAAATCCGCATCCTGGTGCATGACGACGCGCTGGCGGAGCGGGCCCGCGCCGCTGGCACGCAGGCCGGCTGCGAAATGATCGTGCCGCTGGGCGGGCGCACAGCCGGCGACCTGATGGCCCAGGCGGCATCGCTGCCGGATGCGCCTTTCAGCACGCCCGGCTCCGAGGCCGGCATCGCGCGCATTGCCTACACCGGCGGCACCACCGGCCAGCCCAAGGGCGTGGTGCTGCCGCACCGCTGCATGGTGCAGCAGCTCATGATGATGATGGGCTCCTACCAGTGGCCCGATGAAGTCCGCATCCTGCTGGCCACGCCGCTCAGCCATGCGGCGGGTTCGCTGGTGCTGCCCACGCTGCTCAAGGGCGGCACGGTGCACCTCCTGGCGCGCTTCGACCCCGACGAGTTCGTGCAGACGGTGCGCCTGCACCAGATCACCACGACCTGGATCGTGCCGACGATGATCGGCGCGCTGCTGCAGCGGCCGCAGTGCAACCCGGCCGAGATGCCGAGCATGTCCACCGTCATCTACGGCGCGGCGCCGATCTCGCCGGCGCGCCTGACCGAAGCACTGGCGCGCATCGGGCCGGTGTTCATGCAGCATTTCGGGCAGACCGAGTCGCCCAACACCATCTGCATGCTGCGCAAGGAAGAGCACGACCCGGTGGGCCACCCGGAGCGGCTGGCATCCTGCGGCCGGCCCATGACGGGCATCCAGGTCGCGCTGCTCGACCCGGAGGGCCGCGAGGTGGCCGACGGCACCGACGGCGAGCTGTGCGTGCGCGGCCGGCTGGTGATGGACGGCTACTGGAAGCGGCCGGAGGAAACCGCCCGCACCTTCGCGCACGGCTGGCTGCACACCGGCGACGTCGCACGGCGCGATGCCGACGGCTTCATGTACATCGTGGACCGCATCAAGGACATGATCATCACCGGCGGCTTCAACGTGTTCCCGCGCGAAGTGGAAGATGCGCTGGCCACCCACCCGGCCGTGGCGGCCTGTGCGGTGGTCGGTGTGCCTGACGAGGTGTGGGGCGAGGCGGTGAAGGCCTTCGTCGTGCTGCGCGAGGGGCACAGCGCCGATGCGCAGGCGCTGGCGGCGCATGTGCGCGGCCTCAAGGGCGCGGTGCAGGCGCCCAAGTCGGTCGACTTCATCGGCGCGTTGCCCAACACCCCTGTCGGCAAGGTGGACAGGAAGGCGCTGAGGCAGCCGTTCTGGGCCGGCCGCAGCGATGGCGTGAGGTGATGGCCACCCACGTCGTGCACACGTGTGCAGAAACATGCTAGCCCGATCAACAACAACCGCATACAGACACCAGAAAATGACAACACACAGCATGCAACGGGCGGTCATCGTGGACGCCATCCGGACCCCGATGGGAAGAATCAAGGCGGGTGGCGCTTTTACCGAGATGCATCCCACGGAGCTGCTGGCGCAGGTGCTGCGCCAGCTGGTGGAGCGCAACAGGATCGACCCGGGCCAGGTGGACGACGTCATCGCCGGCTGCGTCTCGCAGGTGGGCGAGCAGTCGTCCAGCGTGGGCCGCGTCGCCTGGCTTGCGGCGGGCCTGCCTGAGCATGTGCCGTCCACCACCATCGAGCGCAAATGCGGGTCAAGCCAGCAGTCAGTCCACTTCGCGGCGCAGGCCATCATGAGCGGCATCTGCGACATCGTCATCGCCTGCGGCGTCGAGTCGATGAGCCGCGTGCCGATGGGCTCGTCGCGCATCGGGAAGAATCCTTATGGGCCGTCGTTCGAGTCGCGCTATGCGCCCGGCCTGATAGGGCAGGGCGTGGCGGCCGACCTGGTGGCCGCGCGCTGGAAGCTCTCACGCGAGGCCATGGACGCCTACTCCGCGCAGTCGCACCAGCGCGCCCATGCCGCGCAGGAAGCGGGCGCCTTTGACAGGGAGATCGTCCCCATCATGACGGCGGGCGGCCTGGTCACGAAGGACGAGACCATCCGCGCCGGCACCACGCCCGAGCGGTTGGCCACGCTGGCGCCGGCCTTCCGGGATGACGCGCTGTCCGCCCGCTTTCCTGAAATCGGCTGGTGCGTCACCGCCGGCAATTCATCGCAGATGACCGACGGTGCAGCCGCCCTGCTGTTGATGAGTGAAGCCACCGCCCTTCGCCTCGGCCTGCGGCCGCGCGCCGCCTTCAGGGCGTTTGACGTGATCGGCGACGACCCCATTGCGATGCTCACCGCGCCGATCCCGGCGTCAAGGCGCGCGCTGGCCAAGGCCGGCCTTCGGCTGGAAGACATCGACCACTATGAAATCAACGAGGCCTTTGCCTCGGTGCCGATGGCCTGGGCCGCCGAGCTCGGGGCTGACCCGGCGCGGCTGAACCCGCGCGGCGGCGCGATTGCGCTGGGCCACCCCCTGGGTGCGTCGGGCGCACGGCTGATGACCACCATGCTGCATGCGCTGGAAGACACCGGCGGGCGGCTCGGCCTGCAGTCCATGTGCGAGGCCGGCGGCATGGCCAACGCCACCATCATCGAGCGCCTTTGACGCGTTGACCTCCTGGGGACCCCATGAAACTGAAGAACCTTTCCGCCGTGGTGACCGGCGGCGCCTCCGGCCTTGGCCTGGCCTGCGCCACGCAACTCATAGAACGCGGCGTGGCCGTCGTGATTGCCGACCTCTCCGTGGAAAACGGCGAGGCAGCCGCTGCGGCACTGGGCGCCAATGCACGGTTTGTCCGCGCAGATGTGCGCAATGCCGTTGACATCGCCGCCGCCTGCGACGCGGCCGGCGCCATGGCGCCGCTCAGGGTGCTCATCCATTGCGCCGGCATCGGCGGCCCGGTGCGTGTGGTGGAAAAGGATGGCACGCCCGGCTCGATGGAGAAGTTCGAGTCCATCATCGGCATCAACCTGCTCGGCAGCTTCAACGCCCTGCGGGTGGCCGCCGCGAAGATGGCGGCGAACGAGGCGGTGGACGGCGAGCGCGGCGTCTGCGTGCTGACGGCCTCGGTGGCAGCCTATGAGGGGCAGGTCGGGCAGATTGCGTATTCGGCGTCCAAGGCCGGCATCGTCGGCATGACGATCGTTGCGGCGCGCGACCTGTCGCAGCGGCTCATCAGGGTCTGCACCATCGCGCCGGGCATTTTTGACACGCCGCTGCTCGCCCGCCTGCCGGAGCCCGTCCGCGCATCGCTGGGCCAGGCCGTGCCTCACCCGTCGCGCCTGGGCTCGCCCGACGAGTTCGCGATGACGGCGCTGCACATTGTGGAGAACGCCATGCTGAACGGTGAAACCATCCGGCTGGACGGCGCCATCCGCATGCCGCCGAGGTAAGGCGCGCGAAACTGCGGGCCCTGTGGCATGTAACGCCGCTGTCCCGCAGGTGGTACGCCCGTATGATCGGTTGCACCACAACCCGACGCGACAGCCCTGCATGAAGCCCTTTGTTTCCGCCGCGCAAGCCTTCAAGAGCCTTGCCGCACTTCTGGTCCTGGCCACGTTTGCGGTGTCCGCGCAGGCGCCGGGGGACTTCCGGGTCGCGCTGGTCATTGGCAATGCCAGCTATGCCCAGGCACCCCTGCTCAACCCTGCCAATGACGCCAGGGCCATGGGCGAGACGCTGCGCGGCCTGGGGTTTTCGGTCATCGAGGTGCGCGACGGCAGCAAGGCGCAGATGGCCGACGCCATTGCCCAGATACGTGACCGGCTCAAGGGCAAGCAGGGCATCGGCATGCTGTACTACGCGGGCCACGGTGTGCAGATGGACCTGCGCAACTACATGGTGCCGGTGGATGCGCGGCTGAAGACGTCGGCCGACGTGCCCGCGCAGTCGGTGGACGTGGGGCAGGTGATCGACGCCTTCAAGCTTGCGGGCAACCGCATGAACATCGTCGTGCTGGACGCCTGCCGCGACAACCCCTTTGGCGGCGCCACCACCGGCAAGGGCCTGGCGCCGCTGGATGCGCCGAGCGGTACCTTCCTGGCCTATGCCACCGCGCCCGGCAATGTGGCCGAAGACGGCGACGTGAAGTCCGGCAACGGCCTGTACACCCAGTACCTCCTGCAGGAGCTGAAGAAGCCGATGGCGCGCATCGAGGATGTGTTCAAGCGCGTGCGCTTCGCGGTCCGCAAGGCGTCCAGCGGCCGGCAGATCCCGTGGGAGAGCACCAGCCTGGAGGAGGACTTCCAGTTCAACGATGGCCGCGTGGTGGCGGTGGCCAAGCCCACGACAGAAGTGCTGCTGGCCGCGTTCACCCAGGAGCAGCAGGACTGGAGCCGCATCAAGGACAGCCGCAACCCGGACGACTTCTACGCCTTCCTCGCACGGCACACCAGCGGCACGATTGCCGAAGCCGCCAATGCCAGGCTGGAAGAGCTCACCGGCAGCGACCTGGTGGTGCAGGGTGCAGGTGCGGACGGCAAGGACGCGCCCTACAGCGTGGCGCGCTACAGGCTGGGCGACGAGTTCGAGGTGCGGATCGTGTCAAGCGGCGTCTCCAGCTTCAACCAGACGGGCAAGGTCGTGAGCGCGCGCGACGGCAAGGTGCTGGTGGAACTCAGATCGCCGGCCACCGGTCCGAATGCGATGAAGATGCTCTACAACACGCAGGGCGGCTTCATCGGCATGCCGGACAGCTTCACCCACACGCCGCCGTCCTACCTGGCGCCGGCGGGCCTGCTGCAGGTCGGCCAGAGCTGGAAGACCGGCTATGAGCAGGAATTCGCGACCAAGGCGCTCACGGACGCCCTGGGCAAGATGACGTCGGTGGGCCAGGACCGGGTGGTGGCGCGCGAGCGGGTGACGGTGCCCGCAGGAACATTCGACGCCTTCCGCATCGAGTCCGAAACCACCAGCATCGGCAAGACCCTGAACATGAAAATGACGACCACCCGTTGGGTGGTGCCCGAGCTGCCCGAGCCGGTCAAGGCCGAGAACGTGATGTCCGAGGGCTGGAAGACGACGCGCACCTCGCGCGAACTGGTGCGCTACACACGGGCGGACGCAAGCGCCGACGTGATGCGCGTCTCACGCGAGCAGGCCCGGCGCGACGCGCAGGCCCGCCAGAACCAGCAACAGGCCTGGAGCCAGCTGCTGGGCCGCGCGCAGGCGGGCGATGCCGCAGCCATGGCGGATGTGGCCAGGCGCTTTGAAGACGGCAGGGGCATGGCCGTGGACATGGCGCAGGCCGCCGAGTGGTACCGCAAGTCCGCGCAGGCCGGCAACCCGGCCGGCATGGGCGGGCTGGGCGCGATGTACTACAACGCCAGGCTCGGCGCCAAGGATGCGACGCAGGCGGCCCAGTGGTGGCGCAAGGGAGCCGAGGGCGGCGACGGCCGCAGCATGGCCGGTATGGCCATCCTCTACGAGAACGGCGAGGGCGGCATGCTCAAGGACCTGGCGCAGTCGCTCGAGTGGCTGCAAAAAGGCGTGGCCACCGGCGACGGCCGTGCCATCTACCGGATGGGTTTGCGCCTGCGTGACGGGGAGGGTATGCCAAAGGACTTGCCCAAGTCCTTCGAGATGTTCCGCCGTGCCTCCGAGCTGGAACTGCCGGTCGGCCAGTACATGCTGGGCTGGTCGTATTTCAAGGGCCTGGGTGTGGCGCAGGATGATGCCAGAGCGGCAGTGGAGTTTGCCAAGGCCGCCGAGGCCGGGATCGCGCCCGCCATGAACGACCTGGGCATCCTCTACGAGCGCGGCGGCGGGGGCCTGCAGCTTGACCTGGTCAAGGCGCTGGAGTGGTTCCGCAAGGCGGCGGCGCTGGGGCTGCCCATTGCGGCCGACAACGTGCGCAAGCTGGAGGCGCGCGGCGTGCGCTAGCAAAACAGGCCGTCGCGGCGGAGGCTATTTCAAACGCTTGAGGTTGGCCGTCACCCGTGCTGCCAGGTCTTTGATGGTGGCTGGACGCACCTTCGCGGCCTTGAGTGTTCTGGCGTAGCCGCCGGCAACGGCCAGATGGCGGTCCAGATGCGCCACTGCTTTCCCGGCCGGGATGTCGGCCCTGGTGGCGAGTTCAAGCATGTCCTTGCGTGTGATGGCCTGCGACTCGCCCATCACATCCATCTGGTGATGGCCGCCGGGGCCCGGCGAATAAGTCAGGTCATACGCGGGCGACAGCTTCCAGTGGCGCTCGCTGTTGAGCCTGAATGAGAAATTCTTGGGATGGTCGTCGCGGTTGTTGAAAACAACGTTGAACACCGCGCGTGCAAAGCCATTCTCCACTTCGCGCTCATCCCGCGTGAGGTTGCGTGTGACGCGCAGGAAGGTCAGGTAATCCAGCGTGCCCGGCAGGCGGAAGTCTGCGTTCATCGCACCGGCCAGGGTGTGGACCGGCACCCGCATTCCGTTCTCCACGTCGAAGCGGGCAATGCCGAACCCCCCAAGCCCGGGAGAAATATCAAAGTACTGCGTGGCAGGCATGTCCAGTCCGCAGTCCCGCGCCAGGGCTGCATAGCAGTTTTCAATGGCACAGACCTCCTTGTGCTCTCCCTGGGACTGGAACTTCACCAGCCAGGGGTGGCCGTTCCTGACGCCCTGCGTTCCCATCTCTCCGGTGGCGGCACAATAGTCCACCAGGACTTTGGGCCGTGCACCGTGAGGGGATCCGCCCAGCAGGACCAGCTCGGCAAGCAGCTTGCTGTCCTTGCCGTTCATGACCTGATGGGCCTGTTGCGCAAGCTGGAGAAGGTCAACGGCGCCCGTCGTATCGGCCGGCGCCTGCGACGGTTCAAACGTCAGGGCGCCCATCGTGCGATGACCCAGAAACATCAGCCGGTCGAGCGGAGACACCCTGGAGACCTCGACACCATACTTGCGGAAACAGCGATCCATCAGCAGCAACCCCCACCCGTCAGGGAGGCTGTCTGCAATCAGGCCGGGCAAGCCCTGCAGCGCCTGGGGAAACCTGGAGAAAGCTGCAGCCTGCAGCGGAAGCTTGAGAGGGGAAAGTTCCAGTTTCTGCGCCAGGGCCTGTGCGCTGTACTCAAACAGGAGTTCCCCGTTTCCGTGCGCCAGGGTTCCAAGAATCCAGCGCTCGCCCCAGCCTTCGTAGTAGACGTCTACGCGTTTCACGGCTTCACTTTCCTCGAGGGCTTGCGGATTCGCTGCGGCGCCGGTGCTGCCCGCGCTTCAAGTTGCGCGATGCTCTGGATCTGGGCGACAAAGAGAGGCTGCAGCTGGTCAATGAGACCCAGCGTCGAAGCAACCCGGACAAATGTGGCCATCGACCCCTGGCCGCGGGATTCAAGGGCCAGCAGCGTGTTGCGTGAAACCCCCGAGCGTGATGCGAGCTCTGCTTGCTGAAGGCCTTTGGCCTGGCGCGCTGCTTTGAGCCGGTCGCCGAGCTCTATGCATACCTCTGAAGGGGACGCCAGGTTAAAGTCCAGCATTATGAGCGATATTGAAATATTTATAAGTTAGTGCTCAATATTTTACGCACTAAATTGATATAGTCAAGTCGGCCAGATGCTGGAGGCAGCATGTAGAGGCGCGGATGGGCGGTGCCGCCCCAATTCATTGAAGTAGCGCAACAGGCCGGCGGGCGCCCCCGTTATTATTGGTTCCCGTCCCCCCTCAAGAACCAGTCCAGGCAATGGCAAAAGACCCGCTTGCATCTTCTGCAAAAGACAACAGCCTCACGCGAATGCTTGAGCTGCTGGACCTGTTCACGCCTGCGGCGCCGTTCTGGTCGGCCGACTCGCTGATCCGCTACACCGGCGCGTCGCGCGCCACCATCTATCGCCATGTGCGGGCCCTGCACGAAGCCGGCTTCATCCGCCCGGTGGCCAATGGCAACTACATCATCGGCCCCCGTGTCATCGAGCTGGACCGCCAGCTGCGCCAGACGGACCCGCTCTATATTGCCGGCGACGGCATCATGAAGAAACTGGCCGAGACGACCGGATACTCCGTGTTGCTGTGCGCGCTCTTCAGCGACTCGGTCATGTGCGTGCGCGAGGAACTGGCGGGAAAGAGCCCTCCCAACCTGCTGTCGCGCGGCCAGAAGCGACCCCTGTTCACCGGCGCGGCCTCCAAGATCATGCTGCCCTACCTGCCGCCCCACCAGATGCGCGGGGTGTACGCCAAACACAAGAAGGCCATCGCCACCGCGGGCCTCGGCTCCGACTGGACGGCTTTTCGCGATGCCCTGGCCCAGATGCGCAAGGCCGGCTATGTCTCCACCGTCGGCGAGTTCAATGCCGGCGTGCTGGGCCTGTCTGCGCCGGTGTTCAACCGCTCGGGCCAGATACTGGGAAGCCTGGGCATCGCGGATGCGGAGTCACGGTTCAGGAGGGCCGACATGGCGGCCCTGGCCGCCACTGTGGTCGCTGCGGCCGACTCCGTCACGATGAGGATTGGCGTGCTCGACTCGGACCTTGACTTCCCGGCGCGCGCGATCGGCTAGGCGCCTGCGGGTTTCATCGCGATCACCGCGTCCAGCGCCTGGCCCCCGCTGGCGCCTGCCAGGAACGGGTTCACGTCCACCGAGGCGATCTGCCCGCTGTGTGCCGTCGCGAAGCTGGACAGCGCGGCGATGGCCTGCGCCAGCGCCTGCGTGTCCACGGGCCGGCCCCGTGCCCCCGCCAGGATGGCATGGCCTTTGAGTTCGCGCAGCATGCCGTCCGCGTCCTGGACGCTGACCGGCGCCACGCGCAGCGCCACATCGGACAGCACCTCGGCAAAGATGCCGCCCAGGCCCGCCATGACCACCGGGCCGAAGACCGGGTCGTTCTGCACACCCAGGATCATTTCCACACCCTCGCCCGCCATGGCTTCCACCAGGATGCCCTCGATCCGCGCGCCCGGAACGAGGGCCGCATTCCGGTTGAGCAGGGCATGGGCCTGCGTGACCGCTGCGTCGTCGCGCAGGTCCAGGCAGACGCAGCCCGCTTCGGTCTTGTGCAGGATGTCGGGCGACAGCACCTTCATCACCACCGGGAAGCCCAGCCGGTGCGCCGCCGCCAGGGCCTCGGCCAGGGTCGACGCCATCTCCCCGCGCACTGCCGGAATGCCGGCGTCGCGCAGGAGGGCCTTGGCCTGCCATTCGTTGAGCGTGGGGGGCAGTGCGGCCGGCGCCAGCCCGCCGGCGCCGGCCGCTGCCGGCGTGGAGCGGACACGCGGCTGCGGGCTGCCCAGACGCGCCAGCGCGGCCAGTGCACGGATGGTGCGTGTCGGGTCCTCGAACACCAGGTAGCCCCAGGATTCCAGCCGGGCGCGGGTTTCGGCACCGGCGATCAGGCACATGGCGACAGGCAGGCCCGTGTGCCGGCGTGCGAGCCGCTCCAGAGCGGGGGCGAGCCGGTCGAAGATCGCGGGAATCTGCCCGGAGGCGCCCAGGAACAGCACCGCGCTGCCGAACCGCCCGTCTTCCAGCATGGCGTCCATCATTGGCTCCAGCAGCGCGGGCTCGTTGATGATCTGCGCGGTCAGGTCGACGGGGTTGCGCGTGCCCGAGAAGGGCACATGGCCGCGCAAGGCCTGCTGGGCCGCCTCGCCGAGTTCCGGCAGATCGAGGCCGGCCCGTTCGGCCGCGTCGGCCATCATGATGCCGAAGCCGCCCGAAATGCTGGCCAGCCCGAGCCGGCGCGAGCGTGCCGGGCGGCCCATTGCGACGGCATAGGCGACGTCGATGACCTCGTCGACGCTGTGTGCCCGGTACACGCCGTGGTCGTCCAGCACCGAATCGAACACTTTGTCCGAGCCTGCCAGGGCCGCTGTGTGGGACGCCACGGCCGCGGCGCCGATGGCCGAGCCGCCCAGCTTGATCAGCACGACCGGCTTGCCGGCCAGCCGCGCGAATGCCAGCGCGTCGATGAAGCCGCGCGCATCCCCGATGCCCTCCACGCAGGCTACGATGACCCGCGTGGATGCCGAGGCCGCCATATGGGCGATACAGGCGGCCACACCCACGTCCGCCTCGTTGCCCGTCGCGGCCCAGAGGTCGATGCCGACACCGCGGTCGCGCAGCAGTGTGTAGCAATGCGCCGCGAACGCGCCGCTCTGGCTGACGACGCTGACCGGGCCGGCCACAGGCGCCTCCCGCAGCGTGCTGGTGAAGGTGCCGACAAAGCCGTTGGCTGCGTTGAGCGTGCCCATGCAATTGGGTCCCAGCAGCCTCAGGCCTGTGCCCCGCGCCGTCCGCAGCATGGCTTCCTGGGCCAGCGCGCCGGGTCCGCCCACCTCCGCGAAGCCGGAGCTGAAAACGCTGACCGCTCCCACCTTCTTCGCCACGCATTGCGCCAGCGCCGCAGACACCTGCGCGGCAGGCAGCGCGATCAGCGCAAGGTCCACCGGACCTTCGATGGCGTCCAGCGCCGGGTAGCAGGGCATGCCCATCACCTCGCGGTAGCGCGGGTTCACGGGATAGATGCGGCCGGCGTAGCCCGCGAGCTTCATGCCGTAAAGCGGACGCCCCCCAATGCGCGCGGCTTCGCTGGAGGCGCCGATCACCGCGACGGAAGCGGGGCTGAAGAACGGGGCAAGGGACAGTGCTGCAGGTGCCATCGGTCAGCCTTTCACGGCGCCGACGGTCATGCCGCGCACCAGATGCTTCTGTGCAAACAAGGTGAGGATCAGCGGAGGCAGCATGATGGCGATGGCGGCGGCGGCCGAGATCGACCAGTAGGCCACGTCCTCGCCGCCGTACTCCGCGATGGCCACCGGAAGGGTTTTGGTGCCTGAGCCCGACAGGATCAGCGCAAACAGAAATTCGTTGAAGCCCAGCAGGAAGCTGAAGATCGCCGCCACAACCAGCCCGGGCTTGGCCACCGGCAGCAGGACCTTGAAGAACACCTGCCATTCATTGCAGCCGTCGATGCGTGCCGCCTGGTCCAGCTCCAGCGGGATGTCGACGAAGAAGCTGCGCATCAGCCAGATCGTGAAAGGCTGGTTGACCGCGACGAAGGATACGATGAGCGCGAAATAGGTGTCGATGAGGCCCAGTGCATTGGCCATGATGAAGAACGGGATGGCCAGCAGGATTTGCGGAAACATGCGCACGGCCAGTATCCCGAACAGCACCGGCTGGCGGTGCCGCGAGCGCGTGCGCGCCAGCGCATAGCCGGCCATTGCGCCCAGGGGCACGGAGATGACGACCGTTGCCACCGACACGATCATGCTGTTGACCAGGAAGCTCCAGAAGCCGCGCTCCGTCCACACCTCTTTGTGGAACATCAGCGTGGGCGAAAAAATGAGCTTGGGCGGAATCGCGAAAGCGTCCACCGGTTGTTTGAGCGACGTGAGGAGTGCCCAGAAAACGGGCGTCAGGTTGATCGCCGTGAAAACGATCAAGGCCAGCATCAGCAGGAACTGGTGACGTGATTTCATCAAAAATCTCCCCGTTCGCGCCGGTAAATCCACGAGATCAGTCCCGTCATCATGAGAAGGATCAACGCAAGCGTCAGCACGCCCAGCGCCGAGGCCTTGCCGATCTCAAGCGCCCGGAACCCCAGGACGTAGGTGTAGGTTGTCAGTGTTTCCGTGGCGGTGCCAGGCCCGCCGCCGGTCAGCACGTAAATGATGTCGAAGTAGCGCACGGCGTCCATCGTGCGGATCGCCAGCACGAAAAGGATGATGGGTTTGAGCACCGGCAGGATGACCCGGTAGATCATGGCCCAGCCGCCGGCGCCGTCCACCGCTGCGGCCTCCAGGATGCTCTGGTCCATGGCCTGCAGCCCGGCGTACAGAACCAGTGTCATGAATGGCGCGAAACGCCACGTGTCTGCCAGGATGACGGTGGCCGTCGCCCAGGCCGGGTCGCCGAGCCAGTTGGGCGGTGTGATCCCCACCGACGTGAGCAGGCCGTCGATCAGCCCCCAGCGTCCCGCGAACATCCACTTCATGAACAGCGCGCCCACCACCGGGGTCACGATGTGCGGGATGAAATTGAGTGTCGCGGCGACGCCGCCGCCCCGGGTGAGCCGGAACATCCCGTAGGCCACGGCGAACCCCAGCGCGAACTGCAGCGCGACGCTGGCCACCACGATCACCAGCGTGTGCACGAGGGCCCACAGGGTCCGGGCATCGGAAAGCAGGGCCGTGTAGTTGGCCAGCCCGATGAAAACCGGATCTTCCCCGCCCATGAAGTAGCGGAAGAAGCTCAGGTACACCGCATAGCCGAGCGGGAACAGCAGCACCACGGCCACCACGAGGGCGCTGGGCAACAGGAAGAAGAGGTAGGCGCGTTCCGGCCGGCTGATGGTCATGGATGACAGTTCCTTCGCCCGAAAGGCGTTTTCATTATTTCAATTAATCTCATTTAGTGATACTATACAATAATCCGGAAACAACGAAGGAGACATCGCATGCCCCATCCCACCGCCCGCACAGACCGGCCCCAACGCGCCGTGAAGCGATCCATATGGCTCGGCGCGCTGCTGCTGGCCTGCTCGTTCCAGGCCAGCGCCCAGCGGGTGATCAAGGTCGACACCATCCGCAGCCCGTCCTATGAAATCTTCGTCAAGCGCATGGCCACGGCCGTGCCGGACGTGAAGATCGCGTCGACCATGCTGCCGGTGGACAAGCTCATGGAGGCTTACTCGATCAAGCTGTCGTCCAGGTCGGACTCGCTGGATCTCATGTACATGAATGACGGCATCCTGCGCCAGTACGCGCGCAATGGCTGGCTCCAGCCGCTGGACGACCTGTGGGCCAAATACCGCAAGGAGTACAACCTGGACGATTTCGTCGTGGAAGCCGTGGAGGCGATGCGCTTCGAGGGCAAGCTGTATGCAATCCCGGTGCTGTCCAATACCATGCTGCTGGCCTACCGCGCCGACCTGTTCAAGGAAAAGGGCCTCCAGCCGCCCAAAACCTTCAAGGAGTACCTGGCGGCTGCCGAGGCGCTTCATACGCCGCGCCGCGCCGGCACCGTTCTGCCCATGAAGCTGGTCGAAGGGGTCAACACCGCCCATTGGTACATGAACGCGATCGGCGAGGGCTGGCTCAATGACAGGAACAAGCCGGTCTTCAACGACGCCGCCGGCGTGCGGGCGGTCGAAACGCTCAAGGCCATGGCGCGCTTCGCGCCGCCCGGCTTCATCGCCCAGGGCAACGACGAGTCCACGCTGAACCTGTCGCAGGACCTGGCGGCTATGGGCGGCCAATGGGTCACGCGCGCCTCCACCATGGACAACCCTGCGAAGTCAGTCGTGGTCGGCAAGATCGAATGGGTGGCGCCTCCTGGTGGCGGCCAGCCGATCTTCTTCAACGGCTTTGCGATTTCCCGCTTCTCCAAGGCCGACCGCGAGACGATGTTCCGCCTGGCGGCCACCGCGACCGATGCGGCCGGGATGCGCGAGGCCGCCTCCACCATCATCCCGGTGCGCCAGTCGGTGCTCAAGGACCCGGAGTTGACGCGCCAGTTCCGCTACTACAGCGCGATTCCCGCTGCGCTGAAAGTTGGCAAGCGCATGCCGGAAGTCCCCGAGTTTGGCGACGTCACCGACCTGCTCAGCCGCACGCTGCAGGAGGCGGTCACCGGCCAGAAACCGGTCAAGGCCGCGCTTGACGACGCGGCCCAGCGTGTCGACAAGGTATTCACCGAGCGCGGCGTGTACAAATAAACAAGTCAGGCGGACAGATGCGTTCAGGCAAGTATTCCGGCACCCCTTCCTACATCGTCGGCGCGTTCGAGCATCCCACGCGGCTGGCGCCGGACAAGTCCGTTGTGCAGTTGCACGCCGAGGCGGCGGCGGGCGCGCTCGCGGATGCCGGGTTGCGCCACAGCGACGTCGATGGCTACTTCTGCGGCGGCGATGCGCCGGGCCTGGGGCCGCTGTCGATGGTGGACTACCTCAACCTGCGCGTGCGCCACCTGGACTCGACGGAACTGGGCGGCGCGTCGTACCTGGCGCACGTCGCCCATGCGGCCGAAGCCATCGCCGCAGGCAAGTGTTCCGTGGCGCTGATCACCTGCGCGGGCCGGCCGCGCAGCGAGGGCGCCGCCACCGGCACGAAGCCGGCGGTGGGCAACCCGGCCCAGCCGGACCGGCAGTGGGAGATTCCCTACGGCGCGATCCTTGCCAACATGTATGGCATGTGCGCCGCGCGCCACATGCACGAGTTCGGCACCACCAGCGAGCAGCTGGCGTGGATCAAGGTGGCTGCATCCCACCACGCGCAGCACAACCCGCTGGCCATGCTGCGCGAGGTGGTGACCGTGGAAGATGTGCTGGCCTCGCCCATGATCGCCGACCCGCTGCACCGGCTCGACTGCTGCGTCATCAGCGACGGCGGAGGCGCGCTCGTCGTGGCCCGCCCCGAAATCGCCCGCAGCCTTTCACGGCCCCGCGTGAAAGTGATCGGCGCGGGCGAAGCGGTGAAGGGCCAGATGGGCGGCATGGTTGACCTGACCTATTCCGGCGCGGCCTGGTCGGGACCCCGCGCCTTCGAGCAGGCAGGCGTGACGCCGGCGGATATCCGGTATGTCTCCATTTACGACAGCTTCACCATTACCGTGTTGCTGCAGCTTGAAGACCTGGGCTTCTGCGCGAAAGGCAAGGGCGGTGCCTTCGTGGCCGATGGCAACCTGATCTCCGGCGTCGGCAAGCTGCCTTTCAACACTGACGGCGGCGGGCTGTGCAACAACCATCCCGCCAACCGTGGCGGCATGACCAAGGTCATCGAGGCCGTGCGGCAGCTGCGGGGCGAAGCCCATCCTGCGGTCCAGGTGCGCGACTGCGGCCTGGCGCTGGCGCAGGGCACCGGCGGTTCGCTCGGTACGCGGCACGCCAGCACTACACTGATCATGGAGCGCGAATGAGCACGTCGCAAGCGGCCTCGCGGCCCATTCCCCGCCCGGAGATGAACCCGGAAACCCAGCCGTTCTGGGACGCCGCCGCCTCGGGCCGGTTCCTGGTGAAGCGCTGCCTGGACTGCGGCAAGGCGCACTGGTACCCCCGCAGCCTTTGTCCGTTCTGCTTCAGCGGCAAGACCGAGTGGCAGCCCGGCAGCGGCCGCGGAACCCTCTACGCCTTCAGCATCATGCGCCGCGCGCCCGTGCCCTATGCGGTGGCCTACGTCACGCTGGAGGAAGGGCCGACCATGCTCACCAACATTGTCGATTGCGACTTCGACCGCATCCGCATCGGCCAGCCCGTCGAACTGCGCTTTGTGTCTTTCGAAGGCGGCGCCTTGCCGGTTTTCACCATCGCCTCGCCTGAAAGGTCCTGACGCATGCCGCAAGTCTCACTCGAGCGCGAGGGCCGCGTGGCCGTCATCGTCATCGACAACCCACCCGTCAACGCACTCAGCCCGGGCATCGCGGAGGGCGTCATCGACATCTTCCGCGCGATGGAGGCCGACAGCGGCATTGACGCCATGGTGATCATCGGCGCCGGCCGCAGCTTCATTGCCGGGGCCGACATCCGCTACTTTGGCAAGGGCGCGAAGCGCCTGGGCCTTGGCGACCGCGTGTCGGACCTGATCGACCTGGGCAGCAAGCCCGTCGTCGCGGCGATCCACGGGTATGCGCTGGGTGGCGGCCTGGAATACGCGCTGGCCTGCCACTACCGGATCGCGCGCAGCGATGCGCGGCTGGGTCTGCCGGAAGTGCTGATCGGCGCCATTCCCGGCGGCGGCGGAACGCAGCGGCTGCCTCGCCTGATCGGCCCTGCCGCGGCGCTGGACATCATCCTGAGCGGCCGCCATGTTCCGGCCGTGGAAGCGCACAGCCTGGGTCTCGTCGATGCGCTCGTCGAGCCGCAACAGGACTTGCGATCTGCCGCCGTCGCTTTTGCACTCGGCGTCGCCGCCACGCGGCCGCTGCCCTGCCTGCGCAACCGGCCGGTTCCTGCGGAACCTGCGGCGCTTGCCCGGCTGTTCAGCGATGCCCGCGAGGGACTGGCCCGCAAGGCGCGCGAGCAGCAGGTGCCCCGGCAGTGCCTGCTCGCCGTCGAAGCCGGCTGCACGCTGCCGTTCGACGAAGGGCTGCGCGAGGAGTGGCGCCTGTTCCACGAGATCGAATCTTCCACCGAAGCACGCGCGCTGCGCTACGCTTTTTTCGCGGAGCGCGAGGCGGCCAAGCTGCCCGACATGCCTGCGGCGGGCGCCGTGCCCGGACAGGACGCCGCCCGGGAGGTGCGTTCGCTGGCCGTGATCGGCGCCGGCACCATGGGCGGCGGCATTGCCATGAGCGCGGCCGATGCCGGTCTTCAGGTGCGCCTGTACGACGCCACGCCCGAGGCCCTGGTTCGCGGCATGGACAGCATCCGCCGCAACTACGGCATCAGCGTGGAGCGCGGGAAGCTGACACAGGCGCAGTCGCTGGAGCGGATCGCGCGCATCGGGTCGGCGGCGAGCCTGGACGAGCTGGCCGATTGTGACGCCGTCGTCGAGGCCGTCTTCGAGGACTTGGATGTCAAGCGCCAGGTCTTCGCCAGGCTGGATGCCATCATGAAGCCGGATGCGTTGCTGCTGACCAATACTTCCGCCATCGACGTCGACCTCATCGCCTCCGCGACGGCGCGCCCGCACAGCGTGGCGGGCGCGCATTTCTTCAGCCCCGCCAACGTCATGAAGCTGCTGGAGATCGTCCGCTGCGACGCGACCTCGGCCGCCACCCTCAAAGCCACGGTGCAGCTGGGCCGGAGCCTGCGCAAGACCTGCGTGGTCGTGCGCAACGGCGAAGGCTTCCTGACCAGCCGCAGCCGCACGCCGCTCACGACGGAAGCCATGATCCTGCTGGAGGAGGGCGCACTGCCCGAACAGATCGACCGGGTGATGACCGACTTCGGCTATCCGATGGGCCCCTTCGCCGTGAGCGACCTGGTGGGCCTGGACATCGGGCATGCCGTTCGCGTGGCGCGGGCCAAGGCCGACCCGGACTTCCGCAAATTGCCAGTACCGGACCGGCTGGTGGAGATGGGCCGGCTCGGCCAGAAAACAGGCGCGGGCTGGTACCGCTATGAAGCCGGCCGGCGCACGCCGCTTGCCGACCCGGAGATGACCGCGCTGATCGGCGCGATGGCCGCGCAGCTGGGTACCGGCGGCAAGTCGTTCACCGACGCACAGATCCTGCACCGCCTGCTGTTCAGCTCGGTGAACGAGTGCTGCCACATCCTGCAGGAAGGGCGCATCTACCGGGCCAGCGACATCGACGTGGCCTGGTTGCACGGTTTCGGCTTCCCGCGCTTTCGGGGCGGGCTCATGTTCTGGGCGGATACGCTCGGTGCGGCTGCCATCGCGCAGCAGGTGAGCCGGTGGCATGCCGAACTCGGGCCGCGCTGGGCGCCCGCGCCGCTCCTGTTGGAGGCCGCTCGCACCGGGCTTGCGCTGCGCGAGATCAAGCCAATGCTCCAACCCATGGCGCTGGATGCCGTGGCCAACGACTGACAACAGGGGAACGCATGGCATCGGCTGCATTCGACCGGATACGGAAGTCTTTCGGGACCACGGAGGTCATCCGCGAGACGAGTTTCGACATCCGCAACGGCGAGTTCCTCGTACTCGTCGGCCCGTCCGGCTGCGGCAAGTCGACGCTGCTGCGCATCCTCGCGGGGCTGGAGGACACTTCAGCCGGCACGGTCAGCATTGACGGGCGCGTGGTCAACGACATGGCGCCCAAGGACCGCGACATCGCCATGGTGTTCCAGTCCTACGCCCTGTATCCCCACATGACGGTCGCGGAGAACATGGCCTTTGCCCTCACGCTTCTCAAGCAGGACCGCTCCGTCATCGCCGGGCGTGTCGAGCATGCGGCGTCCATCCTCAACCTGGCGCCGTTGCTTGGCCGCTATCCGCGTGAGCTGTCCGGCGGGCAGCGCCAGCGCGTGGCGATGGGCCGCGCGATCGTGCGCGACCCGAAGCTCTTCCTCTTCGACGAGCCGCTGTCCAACCTGGATGCCAAGCTGCGCGTCTCGATGCGCGGCGAGATCAGGGCACTCCACCAGCGGCTGAAAGCCACCACCGTCTACGTGACGCATGACCAGGTCGAGGCCATGACCATGGCGGACCGGATCGTCGTCATGCGCGACGGCCGCGTCGAGCAGATCGGCGCGCCGCTCGAGCTGTACGACAGCCCGCGCAACCTTTTCGTCGCGCAGTTCATCGGCTCCCCGGCCATGAACGTGTTCGAGGGCGAACTGCATCGTACGGACCGCGCCGGCACCCCCGTGTGGTGGGTGCGGGACGCGGCGGGGGCGCTGTGGCCGGTGGCCGGGGAACATGACAGCTTCGTCCCGGGCCGGCGCGTGCACTACGGCGTGCGTCCCGAGGACCTGGCGCTTGCCGCAGGACCGGTGCCGGGGGAGACTATCGACGCCGTGGTGAGCCTGGTCGAGCCCGTCGGGCCCCAGACCGAGGTGGTGATGAAGGCCGGGCACCATGACCTGACGGTCCTCATGCCGGGACGCCCGATGGTTGAGGCCGGACAGCACGTGCATCTGCGCGTCGCGGCCGGACGGGTCCACCTGTTCGATGGCGACAGCGAGGAGCGTATGGACATTGCAGTGTTTGAAGGGAGTGCAGCATGAAGCGCAACCAGGTTCATGTTTACGCGGGCACCGCCGGCCATTCGGCGTGGTTCAGCGAGGATGCCGGGCAATCGTGGGTCCATCCCAACAGCCATTCCGGCATGTATCTGGAAGCGCGGGTCTGGTGCTTTGCCAGCCACGCGGCCGAGCCCGGGCACCTGTATGCCGGCAGCGACATGGGGCTGTACCGGTGGGACGAAGCCGGCGCCCGCTGGACCGCCCTGCCGTCGCCGATCGGGGATGTCTGGTCCGTCGCGCTGGACCCCGACGATCCTGGCGTCCTGCTGGCCGGCGGCCGGCCTGCGTCGCTCTACCGCTCCGCCGATGCGGGCCTGACCTGGACGGCCGCCAGCGCCGATGGCCTGCGGCAGTTCTCCGACGTCAACATGGGGCCGACCCGCGTCACCCAGATCCTGTTCGACCCGGTTCATGCGGACACGGTGTGGGCGACGGTGGAGATCGGCGGCGTCCTGCGCAGCCGGGACCGGGGCCGGACCTGGACGCTGCTTGAGTCGGGCCTGCTGTCCAGCGACGTCCATGGCATCGCCGTGGTGCGCGCGCAAGGCGGGCCGGCCAGCATCATCGCCGCCACCAACCGCGGGCTGCACCGCAGCCGCGACCTGGGCGAGACCTGGGTGTATGAAGAAATGCCGGCCCACTGGCAGTACGCCCGCAGCATCGTGGCGGCGGCGCATGACCTGTCCACCGTGTACGTCACCATCGGCAACGGCCCGCCCGGCAACAGCGGCCGCCTGCTGCGCAGCCATGACGCCGGTGCGACATGGGCCAACGTGCCCCTGCCCGGCGAGATCAACAGCACCGTCTGGTGCCTGGCCCAGCACCTGTCCGACCCGCAGCTGCTGTTCTGCGCGACGAACCTCGGCCAGCTGTTCCGCAGCACGGATGGTGGCAACCGCTGGGAGCGCATGGAACACGAGTTTGGCGAGCTGCGTGCGCTGCACTGGCGGACCCTGCCGGAAGGCATACGCACCGCACCGCATTCCATCACCCGGCCCGTCATCAAGATATCCAACGTCTAAGAACCATGCACAAGAAAATCATCCTGACCTGCGCAGTAACCGGCGGCGACGACACCGGGCTCAAGTATCCGAACGTCCCGGTCACCCCGCAGGAGGTGGCGCAGGCCTGCATCGACGCGTGCACCGCCGGCGCAGCCATCGTGCACATCCATGTGCGGGACCCGGTCACGGGAAAGCCGAGCATGGAACTCGCGCTGTACCGCGAGGTCGTCGACCGCATCCGCGACAGCGGCAGCCCCGTCATCATCAACCTGACCACCGGGCCCGGCGCGCGGTTCATCCCGAGCGACAGCGAGAAAAACACCTGCGCGGAGGGCTCCAACCTGCGCACGCCAGAGGAGCGGGTGCGGCACATCACCGAGCTCAGGCCCGAGATCTGCAGCCTGGACATGGGGTCGCTGAACTTCGGCAAGGGCGCCCTGATCAATGTGCCGCGCCACATCGAGGTGATTGCGGCCGCGATCCGGGCCGCAGGCGTCAAGCCCGAGCTGGAGATTTTTGACACCGGCCACCTGGCGCTGTCGCTGCATATGCTGGAGAGGAAGCTGATCGATCCCGACGCGATGTTCCAGATGGTGCTCGGCGTCCCCTGGGGCGCCCCGGCGCAGACGGAAGCGCTGGCCGCCATGAAGAGCATGCTGCCGCCGGGCGCAGCCTGGGCGGCCTTTGGCGTCGGGCGCAGCCAGTTCCCGATGGTGGCGCAGGCCGCCCTGCTGGGCGGCCATGTGCGCGTGGGCATCGAGGACAACCTGTACATCGAAAGGGGTGTGCTCGCCCCCGACAACGCCGCCCTCGTCACCCGGGCCCGCACGATCATCGAATTGCTGGGCAGCCACCTGGCCACGCCCGCCGAGGCGCGCGCCATGCTCGGGCTGGGCCAGCCGGCGGTTGCGGCAGCGGCAGTGCCGGCATGACGCCTGCAAACACCGTGCGGGTTGCCTGCGTGCAGCTGTCGCCGGGCGAAGACATGGCGGCCAACATCCAGGCCGCCACCGCCCTGATGGCCGACGCCGCAAGCCAGGGCGCGCAGCTCATCCTGCTGCCTGAATACGCTGCGCTGCTGCATGCCAGCGGCCGCTTCATGCGCGACCATTCGCCCGCCGAAGAGGTGCACTCCGCGCTCGCTGCTTTCTGCAAGCTGGCGCGCGACACGGGGGCCAGCGTGCTGGCCGGCTCGCTCACGGTGTCCACCGGGCCGCAGCGCATCGCCAACCGCTCCTTCTTCATCGACGGGCAGGGCCGCATTGCGGCTCGTTACGACAAGCTCCACATGTTCGATGCCACGCTGCCGTCCGGTCGCGTGCTCAAGGAGTCGTCAACCTACGACGCCGGCAACGAAGCCATGGCCGTGGGCACGCCCTGGGGATGGCTCGGCATGACCATCTGCTACGACCTGCGGTTTCCGCAGCTGTACCGCGCCCTCGCGCAGGCCGGCTGCCGGATGATCGCGGTGCCGTCGGCCTTCACCCGCGCCACCGGAGAGCGCCACTGGCACACGCTGCTGCGGGCCCGCGCCATCGAGAACGCCTGCTACATCCTGGCGCCTGCCACCTGCGGCACCCACCCGGGCCAGCACGAGACCTACGGCCACACGCTGATCGTGAGCCCGGACGGCGTGATCCTGGAGGAGGGCGGCACTGAACCGGGCATCTTCATCGCCGACCTGGACCTCGGCGCCACAGATGCGGCACGCCAGGCCATTCCTTCACTCACCCACGACCGGCCGATTGCCGTTCGCGCTGTTGCCCCCGGCGCCGCTGCGTGACCACAATACACACACCATGACCCAACCACAACGCTTCCCCCTTCTCGCGCTGGAGGAGATGACACCGGACCAGCGCGTCGTGCATGACGCGATCGCCTCCGGCCCGCGCGGCGGCCTGCGCGGCCCCTTCATCGCGCTGCTGCACAACCCGCCGCTCGCGCAACATGTGCAGGGCCTGGGGGAGCACCTGCGCTTCAACACCGGCATTCCGGACGCGCTGGTGGAACTGGCCATCCTGGTCACGGCCCGGCACTGGAACTGCGCCTACGAGTGGTATGCCCACGAGAAGCTGGCGCGCAAGGCGGGCCTGCCGCAAGACATCATTGCCGCCATCAACGACAACCGCGTGCCCCCCGCCATGTCTGCGGAGCAGGCGCTGGTGCACGGGTTCTGCACAGGCACCCTGCGCCAGGGCGCGCCCTCCGACGCGTCGTTCGATGCGGCTGCCGCCGCCTTCGGGCGCGCGGGCGCGCTCGACATGCTGGCCCTGTGCGGCTACTACACGCTGCTCGCGTTCACGCTCAATACCGCGCAGTTGCCCATCCCGGAAGGCGACGGGTTGCCGCTGGCCGTCCTGTCCTGATTCCAGACCTTCACGTGCACCGGAAACACCCACCATGCAAATCCAGTCCCGACGATTCCTTCTGACCGGCGGCGCCAGCCTGATCGGCCTGCGCACCACCGAGCTGCTGCTTGAGGCCGGCGCACGCGAGGTGCTCCTGTTCGACAACCTGTCTTTCGACCAGCCGGATGAAGCCGTGGGCAGGCTGTGCGCCTCGGGCAAGGTACGGCTGGTCAAGGGCGACGTGCTGGACCTGCCCGGGCTGACTGCAGCCTGCGAGGGAGTGGACGGCGTCTATGCGCTGGCCGGCTTCATGTCGGCGGGCATCGCAGCCAACCCGGCCCTGGGGCTGGACGTCAACATCCGCGGCGTGCACAACGTGCTGCAGGCCTGCGTGGCGCAGAAAGTCGGCAAGCTGGTTTTTGCATCATCGTCGGCAGCCTATGGCTACGGTGCGATCAGCGGTGCTCTCGGTGAGGACGAGCCGTTCCATTCGGCCGGTGTCCCCGCGCCACCGGCGTTGTACGGCGCCTCCAAGGTCATCGGCGAGCAGCTGTGCCACCTCTACCGCGCGCAGTCCGGGCTGGACTTCGTCGCATTGCGGTACTCCACGGTGTATGGCGAGCGGCAGCATTACCGTTCCACCAACGCGCTGTACATCATCGATGCCTACGACCGCTGCGCGCGCGGCGAGCGCCCGGTGCTGTACGGCGACGGCTCGGAAACCAAGGACTTTGTCTATGTGGGGGACGTGGCCAACGCCAACCTGCTGGCCATGGCATCGCAGGTCTCCGGCGAGGCCATCAACATCGCGGGCGGCAAGCCCCTGACGGTGCGGTTCCTGGCAGAAACGGTCATCCGGCTGGCGGGCGCCACGGTGACTCCGGAGTACAGGCAGGCGCCCACCGGCGGGTTCCGCATCACGGCCGACGCGCCGTTTCACTATGACATCGCGAAGGCCCGGCGGCTGCTGGGCTGGTCGCCGCAGACATCCATCGAGGAAGGCATCGGCCGCCTGATCGCCTGGCGCAGGCAGGTGAATGCGGCGGGCGCTTCAGCCACCGCAGCCTGAGGCCGGCCGTGAGCATGTCTTGGTCATCGATGCCGGACGAAACCGGCCAGGATGCGCACAGCTGCGACGTCCTGGTGATCGGCGCCGGGGCGGCCGGTTTGACGACGGCCATCACCGCGCGCAAGCTGGGCCTGGACGTGCTGGTGGTCGAGAAGGAACCGGTCTTCGGCGGCACCACGGCCCTGTCCGGCGGCTGGCTCTGGGTGCCCTGCAGCTCCCATGCGGTGAAGGCCGGCATCGCGGACAGCCTGGACAGCGCGCGCGAATACCTGCGCAGCGAGCTCGGCGCGTCCTACGATGCCGCGAAGGTCGACGCTTACCTGGAGAACGCGCCGCGCATGGTCGACTTCCTGGAGCGCGAAACCGCCGTGCGGTTCATGCTCGGCCCCACCTACCCCGATTACCACCCGGACCAGCCCGGGGGCAGGGCGGCGGGGCGCGCCATCTGCGCCATGCCCTTCGACGGACTGGAGCTGGGCGCAGACCTTGCGCGGCTGCGGCCGCCGGTGCGCGAGATGACCCTGTATGGGCTGAAGGTCGGCTCGGGGCCGGACTTCCATCACTTCCTCAACGCCCGCCGCTCGCTGCGCTCGGCCTGGTACGTGATGCGCCGCATCGCCAGGCATGCAGCGGATGTCATGCGCCACGGCCGCGACGTGCTGCTGATGAGCGGCAATGCCCTGGCCGCGCGGCTGGCCCGGTCGGCGCTGGACCTCGGCATCCCGCTCTGGCTGGACGCGCCGGCCGTGGAACTCCTGCAGGACACCGGTGCGGACGGCACGGTGCAGGTGCGCGGCGCCATCGTGCGGCTCAAGGGCCGGCCGGTGCATGTCAGCGCACGCTGCGGGGTGGTCTGCGCCGGTGGCGGCTTCCCGCACGACATGGCGCGGCGGCAGCAGCTGTTTGCGCACAAGCCTGCCGCAGGGGAGCACTACTCGCTGGCGGCCCCGGGCAGCACCGGCGACGGGCTGCGGCTTGCAGAAAGCGCGGGCGGCTATGTGGACGCGAGCTTCGTGGCGGCGGCGCCCTGGATGCCGGTCTCGCGCGTGCCCTATGCAGATGGCAGCTCGGGCACCTTTCCGCACAGCTACGAGCGCGGCAAGCCTGGCGTGATGGCCGTCACGGCTTCGGGCACGCGCTTTGCCAATGAAAGCAACTCCTACCACGACGTGGTGCAGGCGCTGATTGCGACGCAGGCCGGCGGCCGGCCCGTGCATGCCTTCCTGGTCTGCGACCATCGTTTCGTGCAGCGCTACGGCCTGGGCATTGCCAAGCCGTTCCCGCTGCCGCTGCGGCCGTACCTTCGCTCGGGCTACCTGCAGCGTGCCGGTACGCTGGCCGCCCTGGCCGGGAAGGCCGGCATTGTGCCCGAGGCGCTGGAGCGCACGGTTGCCGAATTCAATGCCAACGCGGCCCTCGGCACGGACCCGGCGTTCGGGCGCGGAGTCAATGCATACAACGCCTACCAGGGCGATCCGGCGCATCGCCCCAACCCCTGCCTCGCCCCCATCGTGCAGCCGCCGTTCTACTGCGTGAAGATCGTGCCGGGGGACCTGGGCACCTTCATGGGGATTGTCACCAATGCCCATGGCGGCGTGCTCAACCGGAACGGTACGCCCATAGAAGGGCTGTTTGCCGTGGGCAACGACATGGCCAGCCTGTTTGCCGGCCACTACCCCGGGCCCGGCTCCAACCTCGGGCCGGCCATGACCTTCGGCTACCTGTGCGCCCGGTACATGGCGGGGCGGCTCAATCCATCTTGACGTTGGCCGAGACCACCACCTTCTTCCACAGCGCAATCTCATTGCTGACGAAACGCGTGAACTCGGCCGAGTTGCTGCCGACGGTCTGCGCACCCTGGCGCGCGAAGGCGTCGCGCAGGGCCGGGCTGGTCATGGCTTTGGCAACTTCCCGTTCCAGCCTTGCCACTACCTCACGGGGCGTTCCTGCAGGGGCGAACAGGCCGAACCAATAGCTCATCCTGTATTCGGGAAAGCCGGCCTCGGCGAACGTCGGCACATTGGGAAGCGCGGGGCTGCGCTCCTTGCCGGTCACGGCCAGCGCCGCAACCTTGCCGGCGGCAATGTGCGGGCCGCCGGTGGCCACGCTGCTCATGACGAAGTCCACCCGGCCGGCAATCAGTTCAGGGATGGAAGCGGCAGCGCCCTTGAAGGGGACGTGCAGCATCTTCACGTCCGCCAGGCTGTTGAACCATTCGATCGGCAGGTGCGACGACGAGCCCGTGCCGGCGGAGCCGAAGCTCAGGTTCCCGGGCGTGGCGCGCGCCTTGGCGACCATCTCCTTCACCGAGGAGACGCCCAGCCCGTTGCGCATCATCAGCACGGCGGTGGCGTCGGCGTACTGGCTCACGGGCACCAGGTCGCGGGTCGCGTCATAGGGCAGGCGCGGGTTGAGCGCGGGCGTCATGGCAAACGAGGTCTCGGTGATCAACAACGTGTAGCCGTCAGGCGCGGCCTTGGCGACGAAGTCCGCGCCGATGGCGCCCGCTGCGCCCACCTTGTTTTCAACGACGAACGGCTGGCCCGTCTGCTCCGACAGTTCCTTGGCCAGCAGGCGTGCCGACCCGTCGGTAAAGGCCCCCGGCGCGAACGGCACGATGAGGTGAACTGTGCGGGCCGGGTAGGCCGCTGCTGCGGTTTGCGCCTGCGCCGCGCAGGCGATTGCACAGGCGCCAAGCGTCATGGCAACAGCACGGAAATTCTTGTTCATCACGAGGTCCCCAATGGATTTGAGTGGAATGCCAGATTATTCGTTTGTCTTTCCATTTGCAATAAGTTTGCAAAGGTAAATCGTTCTGGATTACCCGGCCCCGGGGGCGTTATCTCCCCTTGAACACGGGTGGCCGCTTCTCCATGAATGCGCGCGCCGCCTCACGGTGGTCTTCCGTCAGCCGGCACCGGATCTGGCCTTCGGCCTCAAGGTCGAGCAGGGCCGGCAACCCGCTTCCTCCTGCGAGGTTCAGGTTGCGCTTCATCTGCGCCAGGGCCAGGCGCGGGCCGCCGGCAAGCGCAGCCGCCATGGCATGCGTGATGCCGGCAAGCTCCGCCTGCTCGACCACGCGGTTCACGAGGCCGATGCGCTGCGCCTCCTGGGCATTGACGCTTGAAGCCGTGAAATAAAGCTCTCGCGCCTTGGCCGCTCCCACCAGCCGGGGCAGGAAATAGCTGCCGCCGTAGTCGCCGGAGTAGCCGACCTTGGCGAAGGCGGTCGTGAAGGTCGCGGAAGGGCTTGCGATCCGCATGTCACAGGCGATGGCAAGGCACATGCCTGCTCCTGCAGCCGGGCCTTGCACGCACGCCAGTGTGGGCTTGGGCATTTCATGCAGCAGGCGCACGATCTCCATGCGCCGGCGCAGCGTGCGCACGGCATCTTCGGGGGTTTCCGCCGACCCGCGGTTGGCCATCTCGCCGACGTCGCCGCCGGCGCTGAACGCGCGCCCCGCGCCGGCCAGTACCACGGCGCCCACCGTGTTGTCGGCAGCGATGCGTTCCAGGATGTCCAGCAGGCGCTCGAACATGGGGGCCGAGATCGCGTTCAACCGGTCCGGGCGATTGAAGGTAAGGGTCGTCACCCCGTCGATGCAGGATTCCAGCAGGTGGCCGTCAGTCATGGCGCGGCGCGGTCAGACGGCGCCCGAAGCGCGCAGGTGTGCAACGGTCGCTGCGTCCAGGCCCAGCACGTCTTCCAGCACCTCGCGCGTGTGCGCCGCCTTGTGGGGTGCGGCCCGCCGCGATGGCCCCGCGTGCCCCGATATCTTGAACGGCGTCCCGATGAAGCGCGGTGACGTGCCCTCGTCGGTGTCGACCTCGATCACCATGTCGTTGGCCAGCACTTGCGGATGCTCGATGATCTGGTCGACCGTATTCACGGGTGAGCTGGGTATGCCGTTTGCTTCCAGCGCCGCAACCCATTCGGCCACGGTCCTGCCCGCAAAGATGGGGCCCACCACCGAATTGATGCCTTCGCGGTTTTCCACGCGCAGCGCGTTGCTGGCAAAGCGCGGGTCGGCCAGCAGCTGCGTGCATCCCAGCACCTCGCAGAAGCTGCGGAAGACCCTGTCGTTGGTGGCGCCGGCCACGAGGTAGCCGTCGGAACATGCAAAGGCCTGGTAGGGCGACAGGTTTCCGGCGGCGGAGCCGAGCTTGGGCGACAGCACGCCTGCCTGCATCCAGTTCGAGCCGTGGTGGCCGAGCAGGCCCACGGCTGTTTCCAGGAGCGACACCTGCACCCAGCGGCCTTCGCCGCTGGCCTGGCGTGCCAGCAGGGCGGTCACCACGCCGCCATAAGCCAGCATGCCGGTCGCCATGTCGATGAACGAAACACCGATGCGCACCGGGCCGCTGTCCTGGTAGCCCGTCATGCCCATCGCGCCGGAGAAGGCCTGCATCATGAGGTCGTAGCCCTGCTTGTTGCGCAGCGGGCCGCGCTCGCCGTAACCCGTCAGCGAACAGAAGACCAGGCGCGGGTTGATGGCGCGCATGCGCTCGTAGTCAATGCCCAGACGCACCGCCGTCTCGGGCAGGAAATTGTGGATCAGCACGTCGCCCCACTCCACGAGCCGGCGCAGCATCTCGGGCGCGGCGTCCGATTTCAGGTCGAGCGTCATGCCGAGCTTGCCCCGGTTGACGCTGCCGAAGTTGCTGCTGACGTCGTTGCCTTCCCACAGCGGTGGCCAGCGCCGGCTTTCGTCGCCTTCCGGGCTTTCGACCTTGATGACCTGCGCCCCCATGTCGGCAAGCAACTGCGCGCAGTACGGGCCGGCGAGTACCCGGCTCAGGTCCACGACGCGAACACCCGCCAGGGGCGCGCCCGTGCTGCCTTCGGTTGCACCCAGGGGCCTGCCTTGTCCTTGTCTTTCTGCTGCCGTCACGCGATCCTCCAGTCACCCGTAAAGAAAGTAATAATATCTCAAATATAAGAATATTTGAACATAAATGGACTTATGAAAAAGAAATGCGAAGGCGAGGATGCCAAATCCTGAATTTGCTTTTAATCTCGTATGTAGAGATAATATTATTTTTATTGCAGAAACTTTACCGCCATGCGCAACCCGATGGAACTCGAAGGCCGCCACATCATTGTCACGGGGGCGGCGCAGGGCATCGGCCGCGCCATCACCGAACTCGCGCTGGAACTCGGTGCGTGCGTGACGCTGGTTGACGCCAACGCGGACACGCTGCGTACTGCTGCGGCCGCGTTCGACCCTGACCGTGTGCTGGGCCTGGCGGGCAGCGTGGCGGACGCGCGGTTCGTCGAAGACGCCGTGGCGCAGGCGGCGGCGCGCTTCGGCAGGCTGGACGGCCTTGTGAACAATGCCGGAATCACCCGGCCTGCGATGATCCACAAGATGACGCAGCAGCAGTGGCACGACGTGCTGGACGTCAACCTCACCGGTGCATTCAACTGCCTGCAGTCATTTGGCCGCGCGCTGATCGGGCAGGGCCGGGCCGGCCAGCCTGCCGCATCGGTGGTGAACATCTCCGCCGACGCCGGGCGCAAGGGCACGTTCGGGCAGATCAACTACGGCGCCGCCAAGGCCGGCATGCTGAGCCTCACGATGAGTGCCGCGCAGGAGTGGGCGCGCCATTCGATCCGGGTGAACACGCTGTGCTTCGGTGTCGTAGAAACCCCGATGACCGAGACCATCCGCAGCGAGAAATTCCGCGACACCTATCTTGCAAAGATCCCCATGGGCCGCTGGGCGGCGCCTGCGGAAGTGGCGCAGCCGGTCTGCTTCCTTCTTTCCGATGCGGCCTCCTACATCACCGGGCAGAACCTGTCGGTGAACGGCGGCGCGTTCATGACGGCGTGAGGCACAGATGGACCTGCGCTTCACCGATGCCGAGAACGCGTTCCGCGAGGAGGTGCGGGCCTTCATCCGCACGGCACTACCGGAAGGCTTGCGCGCCAAAGTGCGCGCCGGGCGCAGGATCTCGCGCGACGAGATCGTCGCCTGGCAGAAGCTGCTGAACCAGCAGGGCTATGCGGTCCCGCACTGGCCCGTGGAGCACGGCGGCCGCGACTGGACGCCGGTTCAGCGCTACATCCTGCGCGAGGAAATGGATTGCGCGCCTGCGCCGCCGCTGATTGCCCTTGGCATCAATCTGGTTGCGCCGGTCATCATCGCCTTCGGCAATGAAGCGCAGAAGGCGCGGTTCCTGCCGCCCATCGCCAACAGCGACGAGTGGTGGGCACAGGGCTTTTCGGAGCCCGGAGCAGGGTCCGACCTCGCGTCGCTGCGCACATCGGCCCGGCGCGATGGCGACCACTACGTCGTCAACGGCGAGAAGACATGGACCTCCCACGCGCAGTATGCGGACTGGATCTTCTGCCTCGTCCGCACCGACCCGGTCGTTGCGAAGCAGCGCGGCATTTCATTCCTTCTGATCGACATGCGCAGTCCGGGCGTGACGCTGCGCCCTCTGGCCACCATTGACGACGCGCCGCCCGGCAGGCAGGAGGTCAACCAGGTCTTCTTCGACAACGTGCGGGTGCCCGTTGCCAACCTGGTCGGCGAGGAGAACCGCGGCTGGGACTATGCCAAGTACCTCCTCAGCAACGAACGCACCGGGTCGGCGCGCGTGGGGATTTCCAAGGAGCGCCTGCGCAACCTGAAGCGGCTGGCGGCCGTGGACGGCAAGCGGCCGCTGCTGGCCGACGCCGCCTTCCGCGTGCGGGTGCTGGCGCTTGAGGTGGAACTGCAGGCGCACGAGATGACGACCCTGCGGGTTCTTGCAGACGAGCATCTTCGCGGAGGCAACACGGCGAACCCGCTGTCGTCGATGCTCAAGATGCGCGGTACGCAGATCCAGCAGGCAGTGTCGGAGCTGTATCTGGAGTTCGCCGGCCCCAACGGCATGCGGATTCCCGGCGATGAAGCCCTGGCCGAACCCAGCCCTGATGTCGAGGCCGGCGCCGACGCACTGCAGATGATGGCCACCAACTATTTCAACTGGCGCAAGCTGTCGATCTTCGGTGGCTCCAACGAAATCCAGCACAACATCCTCGCCCGCTCGGTGCTGGGGCTCTGACATGGACTTTGAATACAACACCGAACAGTCGATGGTGCGCGACAGCGTGAGGCGGCTGTTTGCCGACCACTATGCGCCCGCCGACCGCACCAGGCACTGCGCAGGCGCTGCGGGCTACAGCACGGCGGTCTGGTCGCACCTGGCCGGCATGGGCATCCTCGGCCTCGTCTGCGATGGCAGCGCCTCGCACCAGGAAGACCTGATCCACCTGGCGTTGACGATGGAAGCCGGCGGGCGGGTGGCCGCCCTCGAGCCCCTGGCGGCGACCCTGGTGCAGGGCGCGGGCCTGCTGCACTTGGCGGGCAGCGATGCGCAGCGCGAACGCTGGCTGCCTGCGCTGTCCGAGGGCCGCCTGCAACTGGCCGTGGCGGACGCAGAGCCGCAGGCACGGTACGACCTCGCGGATGTCCTTACCACTGCGCGGCGCGATGGCGACTCGTGGCGTCTTGACGGGCATAAATCGGCCGTGTGCAACGGTGGCGGTGCGGACTTGCTGCTGGTGGTGGCACGCATCGGGGGCGGTCTGCAGCGCGACGCCGGCGGCCTCGGCATCTTTGCCGTGCGGCGCGATGCGCCCGGGCTGGAGATCGACGCGTTCAATCGTTACGACGGCCGGCGCGCCGCCGACCTCACGCTGCGCGGCGTTCGCGTCGATGGCGACCACGTGCTGGGCGTACCGGGCGATGCCCTGCCGCTGCTGGAGCGCGCCGCCGGGTTGGCGATCGTCGCGCAGGCGGCTGAAGCCGTGGGCTGCATGGATTCGCTGCTCGAACTCACGGTCAACTACCTCAAGACCCGCGAGCAGTTCGGCCAGCCGATCGGCCGGTTCCAGGTGCTGCAGCATCGCGCGGTCGACATGCTCACAGCGGTGGAGCAGGCGCGAAGCATGTCGATGTTTGCGCAGATGATGGCGGCAGATGCCGACCCGCTGGCGCGCGCGCGGGCGCTGGCGGCTACCAAGGTCCAGATCGCCCGCTCGGCCCGGCTTGTGGGGCAGGGCGCGATCCAGCTGCACGGCGGCATGGGCATGACGCTGGAGTACCCGGCAGGCCATTATTTCAAGCGCCTCACCGCCATTGAGACGGACCTGGGCGATGCCGACTACCACCTGCAGCGCCTGGCTGCCTTGGGCGGCATCTTTCCCGCTGGCTGATACTCGCTTGATGCCTGCCTGATGTTCGCCTGATGCCCGCCTGGCGAGTGCCAGGCAAGGCCGCGCAGCTTCATTCGCGTGGATTCACCCGCGCGTGACGACCACCGCGTCGAGCGCCACAACCCCGCGGCCTGCGGCACGCACCACCAGTGGATTGATGTCCACGCTGGCGAGCCATGCCGCGTTGGCGGCGGCGAAGCACGACAGGGCGACCAGCACGTCTGCGAGTGCCGCCACATCCGCCGGCGGCTTGCCGCGCAGACCGCGCAGCACCGCCGCGCCCTGCAGCTCGTCGATCATCGAATGGGCGGTAGCACGGCTGATGGGCGCCATGCGCAGGACGGTGGACGCCAGCGCCTCGACAAAGATCCCGCCCAGCCCCAGCATCACGACCGGGCCGAAAGCCGCATCGTGGTCGCAGCCGACGATCATCTCGATGCCGTCGTCGGCCATCGGGGCGACGAGAACACCTTCGATGCGTGCGCCCGGTGCGCCGGCCTGCGCGGCCTCATGCAGTTGCCCGAACGCGTGCGTCGCGGCTTCCCTGCCGGGTATGCCCAGCAGCACGCCCCCGATATCGGACTTGTGCAGGATGTCCGGGGAGAGAATTTTCATCACGACCGGGAAGCCGAGCTCCTCCGCAAATGCCGCAGCTTCGGCTGCCGAATGCGCGATGCGCTCGTCCAGCACCGGGATGCCCGCCTGTGCGAGGAGCCGCTTGGAGTGCGCCTCGTCGAGCGTGGCGGCGCCCGCTGCTGGCGCGCCCGTGGCTTGCGGCAACGCCGCCGTCCCGGCTTGCGGGTTTGCGAACTGGCGGGCGAACCGCGCCAGCGCCGCGACGGCGCCTACCGCGCGCTCCGGGTTCTCGAACACAAGGTAGCCCAGTGCCTCGAAGCGCTTGCGCGTGGCTGTGTCGGCGATCATCGAGAGCATCAGCAGATGCGAGTCGAACCGCTGTGCCACGGCTTCGAAGCTGGGCGCCAGCTTGTCCATCAGGTGCGGGATGACACCGGCGCTGCCGATGTAGCACACCGTTGCAGGGAAGCCGCCGTCGTTGATCAGCGCCTCGAACATCGGCAGCACGGCCGACGGGTCGTTGATGAACTGGCCGGTCACATCGAGCGGGTTGCGCGGGCTCGCGAAGGGCACCATCGCCTTCAGCCGCGACTGCGTTGCGGCGGGCAGCGCCGGAACGGCCAGGCCGTGGGCTGCGGCGGCATCCGCCATGACGATGCCGAAGCCGCCCGAGGTGGTGATGAGGCCGACGTCGCCGGACGCCGGGAACTTGCCCGCAGTGCAGGCATAGGCAATGTCGAACAGTTCATCGACATCGTTGGCGCGGTGAACCGCGTAGTCGCGCAGCATGGCGTCGAACACGGCGTCGGAGCCGGCGAGCGCGGCGGTGTGCGTCAATGCCGCGGCCCGCCCCACGTCGGAGCGGCCCAGCTTCATCAGCACCACCGGGATGCGGTTGCGCTGCGCCAGCGCCAGCGCGCTGCGCAGCCTGGCGCCGTCAGTCACACCCTCAAGGCATCCGACGATCACGCGCGTATTCGCGGCCTGGGCCATCCAGGCCAGCCCGTCGGCAAAGTCCACGTCGGCCTGGTTGCCCGTCGTGGCCCACAGGTCGAGGCCGAGCCCGCGCTCGCGCATCAGCGCGAGGCAGTGTGAGCCGAAGGCGCCGCTCTGGCTGATGACGCTGATGTGGCCGATGCGGTCTGCCGAGCCGTCCACCAGGCTGGTGAAACTGGCCACCAGGCCCAGGCGCAGGTTGAGCAGCCCCATGCAGTTCGGGCCCATCAGGCGGATGCCTGCTTGGCGTGCCGATGCCTGAATGCGTTCCTGCAGCGCGGCCCCCGCCTCATCCACTTCCGCGAAGCCTGCGCTCAGCATGACTGCGGCCTTGACGCCGGCCTGTGCGCATTGCGCGATGGCGGCTTCGCACTGGGCGGCCGGCAGCGCAATGACCGCCAGGTCAACGCCCTGGCCGATGGCCATCAGGTCGGGATAGCAGCGCAGGCCCTGCACCTGGGTGCGGGACGGATTTACCGGGTACAGGCCGCCCGCATAGCCCGACGCCAGGCAGCCGGCGATGGGCCGCCCCCCGATGCGTGCCGGGTCATCGGATGCGCCGATCACCGCGATGCTGCGCGGCTCGAACAGGGGTGCCAGGGTCGTGGGGTCGAAGGATCGCACCGCCACGGTCAGGCGGGCTGGTAGTTGATCAGCCTGGCTGCCTCGTCAAGCGAACGCTGGTCGTTGCCGATGGCCTTGAGGAGGGCGTCGGGCGCCCCGCCGAACGTGACTGCGGCGAGCTTCTCCACGAATGCGGCCTTGACGGCAGGGCGTGTGAGGAACTCGTTGTAGGCCGCGTTGAGGCGGCGCGTCACCTCCCTGGGCGTGCCGCGCGGAACCCAGACGCCGTTCGTTGACGCGGTGACGAGGTTGGGCACGCCCACCTCGGCCAGGGTGGGCACATCGGGCACCACGGCGGAGCGCTCGGCGGTGCTGACGGCCAGGGCCTTGAACTTGCCTTCCTTGATGAACGGGAGGAACGCGGCGATGGAGGTGAAGGTCATCTGCACCTCGTTGCTCAGCAGCGCGGTGAGCGCCGGCGCGTTGCCCTTGTACGGGATGTTGGTGATGTCCACGCCCACGCGGTACTTGAGCAGTTCGGTCCAGAGCAGGTCGTTCGGCGCCACGGAAGCGTAGTTGAGCTTGCCGGGGCTGCGCTTGGCCATGGCAAAGAACTCCTGGGCGGTGTTGACGCCCAGCTGCGCGGGAACGATCAGGGCCAGCGGGGTCTGGCAGACCAGCGAGACGGGCTCGCAATCGGTCAACACATTGAATTTCAGGTTCTTGACCTGCGCGGGAGTCCATGCCGACCCCCCGGCTGCAAGAAGCGTGTACCCGTCGGCGGGCTGCTGCAGGAAGTGCTCCACGCCGATGATGCCGTTGGCCCCGGCCCGGTTGTCGACGATCACCGGTTGCTTCAGCACGCCCTGCAATTCGCCTGCCGTGATCCGCCCGATAAGGTCTGAGGCCCCGCCGGCCGGAAACGGCACGACCAGCCGGATCTGCCGGTTCGGGTATTCCTGGGCATGTGCGGAGCCGGTCGCCAGCGAAAGGACGCCGCCGCCCACCAGCGCCATGGCTTTTCTGCGTTTCATCAACATGGTTGTCTCCTGAACTGTTTGTTTACGAACGGGGCCGCCTTTGCCACCCAAACCACTGGAATTTTTTATTTGTAAAGTCTCATTATGAAGCATTTTTGGATGTTCAAATAAAGAAATAAATGAAATTGCCTCTGAAGATCACAAATTGACACTAATCTCGCAATCAGGCACTATCCGCGCGCTTATGACCGAAGATGTCCTCGAACACTTTCAGGAGGGCGTGACGACGCTCACGCTCAACCGCCCGGACCGCCTGAATGCGTTTACGGCGGAGATGCTGGCGCAGTTGCGAGACACGCTGTATCGCATCGACGCCGACCGCACCGTGGGGGCGGTGATCCTCACCGGCGCGGGCCGGGGCTTTTGCGCCGGCGGCGACGTCAAGCGCATGAATGGCGGCGCGATCGACCACAATGCGGCTGACGCGGAGGCGGTGCTGCGCGGGAAGATGGAACTGGCGTACCAGCTCCATGCGCTGTCCAAGCCCGTGATCGCCATGGTGAACGGGCCTGCGGCCGGCGCCGGGCTGTCACTGGCCCTTGCGTGCGACCTGCGCATTGCCGGCAGTTCCGCGCGCTTCACCACGGCATTCGCCAGGGTGGGGCTGCCCGGCGACTTTGGCGGCAGCTTCTTCCTGTCGCAGCTTGTCGGCCCAGCCAGGGCGCGCGAGCTTTACTTCACGTCCGAAACGCTTGATGCAGGCCGGGCGCTGGCGCTGGGCCTGGTCAACCGCGTGGTGCCGGACGCCGATCTTCACGCAGAAGCGAACGCGCTGGCCCGGCAGCTTGCCGGTGGCCCCACGCTCGCGTTTGCGCAGATGAAGCGCAATCTCAATGCAGCACAGGGCGACACGCTGGCGGCAGTGCTGGACATGGAGGCCCGGCACCAGGTGGCTGCGAGCCGGACGGCGGATCACCGCGAAGCCGCGCAGGCGTTTGTCGAAAAGCGCGCGCCTGTGTTCAGGGGGCGTTGACACGCACGGGCAAGCACGGGTACCCAATGGCGCAGGGACGCCGTTGACGGAAGCGGTGACTCTTTGATGTGCGCGACCATCATCCACCCATGGCCCGGTTGTTCGCAAGACCCGGCAACTCGGCAGGCCGGGCAAATGCTGTTGGACGAGTCGCTACCGCTGGCGTGGACAGGGTGAACCGGCAGGCAGCAGGATTGTGCGCGAATGCGGGGGCATTGGCGGAAGCGGTGAGATTCGAACTCACGAACCCTTGCGGGTTGCCGGTTTTCAAGACCGGTGCAATCGACCACTCTGCCACGCTTCCGGATCGGGCCTGAATTCTAACCGGACGTGACATAAGCCCCGGGTTTGTGGCCTGGATGCCGCCCCCGGCAGGCTTTACCGGCAATCTTGGCACAGGCAGGCAATTTTCTTAAGGCGGAGGCCGAAACTGGTGTCAAAGTTCGACTCAATCGTTTCCCTTTGAGGAGCATATGGTCGTTTCACCCAGGCCTCCCGCCCATGAGCATGGCGCCGGAATGCTGGATCTGGTCTTTGATGCGTTGCCCGACCGGCTGGCGGTGCTGGGCGCCGGCGGCGGCATTGCAAGGGTCAATGCGGCATGGACCGCGCATGGCGGCGTGCAGCCCGCCAGGGGCCGCACCTACCGGGACATCTGCGAAAGCCTGGAGCTAGGCTACCTGACGACTGAACGGATCAAGGCCGGCGTGCTGCGCGTGCTGGAAGGCCAGGCGCCGGTGTTCCGCGAGGAATTCGTGCAGGAGGGCAACCGCCATGCCGAACTGACCGCCGTTGCGCTGGAAAAAGACGCACGCCGCGGTGTGCTGCTGACGCTGGCTGACGTCACCGTGCGCCGGCAGGCGGAGGAATCACGGCGCAACGACAGGCTGCTGCTGGACAAGATCGTGGAGAACATCCCGACATCGGTCCATGTCAAGGCGGTGGGCGACGACCTGCGCATCGTGCTGTGGAACAAGGCCGCCGAGTCCCTGTACGGCGTATCCCGCTCCGAGGCGATCGGCCGCAATGTGCACGAACTGTGGCCGCCCGAGGCCGCAGCCGCCATGGCGGCTGCCGACCGGGAACTGCTGGAGAAGGGCGGCCGGCAGGAGTTCCTGGACAGGCCGGCCTGCACCCGGCACGGCCGCGAGGTCCTGGTGCACATGCGCAAGGTGCTGATCCACGACGAGTCCGGCGTTGCGACGCACATGCTCATCATTGCGGACGATGTGACTGAACAGCGGCGCAAGGAGGCTGCCATGCGAGCCAGCGAAGAGCGCTTTCGCAGGCTCACCGCCATGTCCAGCGACTGGTACTGGCAGCAGGACGCGCAGTTCCGCTTCATCTATTTCTCGGGGACTGACGAAGGGTCGCCGTTCAAGTTCCGTTCAGGGGTTGAAGGCAAGACCCGCTGGGAGATTCCCGGCCTGGAACCGCTCAGTTCGTCCTGGGAAGAGCACCGTGCGGTGCTGCAGGCGCGGCAACCCTTCCGCGATTTCCAGTACAAGGGCGTGCATACGGACGGGACCCCTGTTTTCCTGTCCATCAACGGCGAGCCGGTGTTTGACAGCGAAGGCAGCTTCACCGGCTACTGGGGCACGGCGCGCAACATCACCGCCAGGAAGAAGGCCCAGCGCGAGATCCTGGAACTCAACACCCAGCTGGAAGAGCGCGTGCGGCAGCGCACCGGCCAGCTGGAGCTGGCCAACCGCGAGCTGCAGGCCTTCGCCTATTCGGTGGCGCATGACCTGCGCGGGCCGCTGATCAGCATCAACGGGTTCACCCACCTGATCGGGCGCAACCGCGGCGCGAGCCCGGAGGCGGAGAGCGCCCGCGAGCGCGCCCTGGACCGCATCCGCTCCCAGGTCCAGCACATGGACGAGCTGACCACCGGCCTGCTGTCGCTGGCGCAACTGCTGCGGACCGAACTGGACTGGGCGCCGTCGGACATTGGCGCCATGGCAAGACTGGCCGTTGACCGCCTTGCCGGGCTTGAACCGGGCCGCGACGTGCAGGTCATCATCGAGCCGGGCCTGGTGCTGGACTGCGACCGCGTGCTGATGACACAGGTCATGGACAACCTGGTGGCCAATGCCTGGAAGTTCACCGCGCACAGCAAGCCGGCCGTCATCCGGGTGGGCATGGAGCTGGATGGCCAGGGGCGCCGCTGCTGCTTTGTTGAAGACAACGGTGTGGGCTTTGACAAGGCGCTTGCCACCAAGATGTTTGGCGCCTTCCAGCGCTTTCATGCCGTCCACGAGTTCGAAGGAACGGGCCTGGGCCTGGCCATAGTGCACCGCATCGTGACGCGGCATGGCGGGCGGGTCTGGGCCGATTCAGCGCCAGGCAAGGGCGCGAAGTTCAGCTTCACGCTGGGCGAGGCCCCGCCGCACGGCTGACGGCGCAGGCATCATGCCGCTGCGTGTTGCTGCAGCATGCCCTTGGCTTCTATGAATGCCACCACTTTCGCCAGCCCGTCATTCGTCTTGAGGTTGGTCATGACGAAGGGCTTCAGCCCGCCGGCGGTGGTGCGCATGCGGATGGTGTCCGCCTCCATCACGCCCAGGTCGGCGCCGACGTAGGGGGCGAGGTCGGTCTTGTTGATGACGAAGAGGTCGCTCTTGGTGATGCCGGGGCCGCCCTTGCGCGGGATCTTCTCGCCGGCCGCGACGTCGATCACGTAGATCGTCAGGTCGCTGAGCTCGGGGCTGAAGGTGGCGGCCAGGTTGTCGCCGCCGCTTTCCACGAACACCACGTCGGCATCGGGGAAGTCTTCCAGCATGCGGTCGATGGCTTCGAGGTTGATCGATGCGTCCTCGCGGATGGCGGTGTGCGGGCAGCCGCCGGTCTCAACGCCCATGATGCGTTCGGCCGCCAGCGCGCCGCTGACGGTGAGCAGGCGCTGGTCTTCCTTGGTGTAGATGTCGTTGGTGATGGCGACCAGGTCGTACTTGTCGCGCATGGATTTGCAGAGCATCTCCAGCAGGGTTGTCTTGCCCGAGCCCACCGGACCGCCGATGCCGACGCGCAAGGGAGGAAGCTTCTTCGTACGGTTGGCAATGTGATGAAAACTCATGATCTGAACAGCCTGGAGTATTGGGTTTCGTGTTGTGCGGAAAGGATGGCCAGCATGGGGCTGAAGGCCTGGCGGTCGTCGTCGGTCAGGGACATGGCCTCATCGACGGCCGATGGAATTTCACGGGCCAGCCGGGCGAGCATGCGCTGCCCCGAACTTTGGCCCAGTGGCACGGCCTTGAGCGCGGCCTGCATCATGTTCTCGGCCCAGCCGAAGGCGAAGGCCAGCAGGCAGTCGCGCACCGGGGCCTGGGTCTGCGAGGCGGCGAGGGCGAAGGCGACAGGGTAGGTCGGGTCATTGCGCGCGAGCCACTCGACCTGGTCCTGCACCAGTTCATGGTTGCGCATCCATTCGACGAGCGAGCGGCCCATCTGGGTGGTCTGCAGCCGCAGCTCGCTGGTCTCGCGGGTCTGCAGCACCCAGGCATTGAGTGAGGCGATGCGGTCCAGGTCGGCGTTGCGCCAGGCGGTGACGGCTTGCGCCGCAACGGCCAGGTCGCCGCGCGCAATGGCCAGGTGCAGCTGGCCCGCGAGCCAGTCCGACGCCGCTGCTTCGGTGGTCACGCCTGCGCGGTCCACCGCGGCTTCCAGCGCTTCTGAATACGAGAACCCGCCGATAGGCAATGCCGGCGATGCCAGCCAGATCAGCTGCAGCAAGCTGGCAGCGGGGAGGCCTGTTGCCACTTCAATGTGAGTGGTCGTGTTTCTGGTCATGGCCGTGGTTGTGCGCGTGATCCGGCAGGTCATCCGGCAGCAACTCGGGCGCCCAGGGGCGGAAGCCCTTTTCCTTCGGCTTGGCCGGTGCGTGGCTGTGGGTACCGTGCGAACCATGGCCATGTGATCCATAAGCACCCCCTTCAGGCTCGAACGCCGCGTCCTGCGCGCTCACGATCAGGTGCATGCTGCGCAGCATCTCCGCCAGCACATGGTCGGGTTCGATCTTCAGGTGATCGGGCCGCAGCTCGATCGGCACATGGCGGTTGCCCAGGTGGTAGGCTGCGCGCATCAGGTCAAACGGCGACCCATGCTCGCTGCAATGCGTGATGACAAGCACCGGCTGCGGCGCGGCGATCACCTTGATGAGCGAGCCGTCCTCGGCCACCAGCACGTCGCCGCCACGCACCAGCGTGCCGCGCGGCAGGAACACGCCGACCTGCCGGCCCTGCGAGTCGGTGGCATCGAAGCGGCTTTTCTGGCGCACGTCCCAGTCGAGTTCGACGGTGGCGGCGCGTTTGAGCAGCACGGGGGCCAGCCCCTTGCCGTTCGGGAGCAGTTTGGAAACCTGAAGCATGAAGGACTAGAAAAGGAAGTAGCGTTGCGTCATCGGCAGCGCCAGGGCGGGCTCGCAGGTGAGCAGTTCGCCGTCGGCGCGCACGGAGTAGGTTTGCGCGTCGATTTCCATCTTCGGCGCATAGCCATTGTGGACCATGTCCTTTTTCCGGATGCCGCGTATGCCCTTCACGGCGGCCACGTTCTTGCCCAGGCCGAAGCGCTCCTTCACACCTGCATCCAGGCCGGCCTGCGACAGGAAGGTCAGCGAACCCCTGGCAACGGCGCCGCCGAACGCGCCGAACATCGGCCGGTAGTGCACCGGCTGCGGCGTCGGGATGGAGGCGTTCGGGTCGCCCATGGCCGCCATCGCAATGAAGCCGCCCTTGAGGATGGTCGAAGGCTTGACGCCGAAGAAGGCCGGGCGCCAGACCACGAGGTCAGCCCACTTGCCGACTTCAAGGGAGCCGATCTCGTGCGCCACGCCGTTGGCAATGGCGGGGTTGATGGTGTACTTGGCGATGTAGCGCTTCACCCTGAAGTTGTCGTTGCGGGCGCCGTCGCCGGGCAATTTGCCGCGCTGCACCTTCATCTTGTGCGCCGTCTGCCAGGTGCGGATGATGACTTCGCCCACACGGCCCATGGCCTGCGAGTCGCTGGACATCATGCTGATGGCGCCCAGGTCGTGCAGGATGTCTTCGGCCGCAATCGTTTCCTTGCGGATGCGGCTTTCGGCAAAGGCCAGGTCTTCGGCAATGGCTGCGTCCAGGTGGTGGCAGACCATCAGCATGTCCACATGCTCGTCCACCGTGTTCACCGTGTAGGGCATGGTCGGGTTGGTGGACGATGGCAGGAAGTTGGCTTCGCCCACGACCCGCAGGATGTCGGGCGCATGGCCGCCGCCGGCGCCTTCTGTGTGGAAGGCGCAGAGCACGCGGCCCCTGGTGGCTGCAATCGTGTTTTCCACGAAGCCCGACTCGTTGAGCGTGTCGCTGTGGATCGACACCTGCGTGTCGGTGGCCTCGGCCACATCCAGGCAGTTGTCGATGGCCGAGGGCGTGGTGCCCCAGTCTTCATGGAGCTTCAGGCCGATGGCACCGGCGCTGATCTGCTCCTGCAGCGCGGCCGGCAGGCTGGCATTGCCCTTGCCGAGGAAGCCCAGGTTCATGGTGAAGCCGTCTGCCGCCTGCAGCATGCGCTCCATGTTCCAGGGGCCGGGCGTGCAGGTGGTGGCGAATGTGCCGGTGGCCGGGCCCGTGCCGCCGCCCAGCATGGTGGTCACGCCGGAGGTGAGCGCTTCCTCGATCTGCTGCGGCGCGATGAAATGGATGTGCGAGTCGATGCCGCCGGCAGTGACGATCATGCCTTCGCAGCTGATGATCTCGGTCCCCGGGCCGATGATCATGTCCACGCCGGGTTGCGTGTCGGGGTTGCCGGCCTTGCCGATGGCGGCGATGCGGCTGTTCTTGAGGCCGATGTCGGCCTTGACGATGCCCCAGTGGTCGATGATGAGGGCATTGGTCAGCACGGTGTCCATGGCACCTTGCGCTCTGGTCCGCTGACTCTGCGCCATGCCGTCGCGGATGGTCTTGCCGCCGCCGAACTTGACCTCTTCGCCGTAGCTGCCGGCGCGCAGTGTGTAGTCGTCCTCGACTTCAACAACGAGTTCAGTGTCGGCCAGGCGCACACGGTCGCCAATGGTGGGGCCGAACATCTCGGCATAGGCGCGGCGTCCGATGGTTGCCATGATTACAGTTTCCCTTGCACTTGGCCTTGAAAGCCATAGATCTCGCGGCTGCCGGCAAAGTCCACCAGTTCAACGGTGCGCTGCTGGCCCGGTTCGAAGCGCACGGCCGTGCCCGACGCAATGTTCAGCCGCATGCCGCGCGCTGCGGCACGGTCGAAGCCGAGCGCTGCGTTTGTTTCGGCAAAGTGGTAGTGCGAGCCAACCTGGATCGGCCGTGTGCCGGTGTTCTGCACCACCACCGTCAGCGTGCGCCGGCCGGTGTTGAGCGCATGGTCGGCACCGTCGGTGAAGAGTTCGCCGGGAATCATGGTGCAGGCCTCAAAGCTTGCGGTCAGGATCAGCGGCGCGCCTGCGCTGGCGCTCTGCCGCGGAACGCTTGACCCACTGGTGAACCACCAGTACCAGGATGCCGACACCCAGGGCCAGCAAGGCGGCTGTGCCGTCGAGGTCCGAGACGCCATGCGCCAGCTCGTCCAGGAAGTTGTGGTGCTCACCGCCATCGACGCCGGTGTGGGACAACGCAAGCACAGGCGCTGCGGCCAGCGCCGAGAAAGTGGTGAAGCGGGAAATGCGAGACCAGGATGGCATGGATGTTCTCCGGGGAATTTTCAGACGATGGGCTGGTGCACGGTGACGAGCTTGGTGCCGTCGGGGAAGGTGGCTTCCACCTGGATGTCGGGGATCATTTCGGCGATCCCGTCCATCACGTCGGCCCGGGTGAGCAGGCTGCGGCCCTCGCTCATGAGCTGGGCCACGGTCTTGCCGTCGCGGGCGCCCTCCATGACGGCGGCGCTGATGAAGGCAATGGCTTCGGGGTAGTTGAGCTTCAGCCCGCGGGCCCGCCGGCGCTCGGCCAGCAGCGCTGCGGTGAAGATGAGGAGTTTGTCTTTTTCCCGGGGTGTGAGTTCCATGGGCCGCAGTCTGGGTGGGTCTTTGAAATGATTATGCTGCAATCCCTGTGCCCGGCCATACGCCTCTTGGCGCACGTGCCTGTTCGCGGAACACCGCGGAACCGGCTTTGCCGGGTCGCTGGTGTTGCCCCCTGCAAGGGGGAGGCGGCGCAGCCGCTTCGGGGGTGTTCAACAACTACAGGCATGGAAACTGCACCTGTTCACCGTGAGCAGAACCATTCCGATCCTTCCCGTGAACCCGGGCCTGGCCGCCCCGCCCCCCGGCCCGGACGACGACGCGCCGCAGCGCGTCGTCAAGGTCCGGCGTGACTACAACAGCTGGGTAGCCAGCGAGACGATGGAAGACTACGCGCTGCGCTTCACGCCCCAGCGCTTTCGCAAGTGGTCGGAATGGCGGGTGGCGAACACCGCTTTCGGTGCCGCGTCGTTCCTCATCCTGGAGGCCGTGGGCGCCACGCTGCTGGTGAAATACGGCTTCATGAATGCCTTCTGGGCCATCATGGTCACCGGCATCATCATCTTCCTGGCGGGCCTGCCCATCAGCATCTATGCCGCCCGGTATGGCGTGGACATGGACCTGCTGACGCGCGGCGCGGGCTTTGGCTACATCGGCTCGACCATCACCTCGCTGATCTACGCCTCGTTCACCTTCATCTTCTTCGCGCTGGAGGCGGCCGTCATGGCTTATGCGCTGGAGCTTGCGCTGGGCATACCGCCCAGCTGGGGCTACCTCGTCTGCGCGCTGGTGGTGATCCCGCTGGTCACCCATGGCGTGTCGGTCATCAGCCGGCTGCAGGTCTGGACACAGCCGCTCTGGCTGTTCATGCTCGTGGTGCCCTTTATCTATGTGTTTGCAAACGATCCTGGTGCATTCAACGGAATAACGCACTACAAAGGGGAGAAGGGTTTCACCTCGTCCTTTGATATGCACCTGTTTGGTGCTGCATTGACGGTGGGCATTGCGCTGATCACCCAGATGGGCGAGCAGGCCGACTACCTGCGGTTCATGCCGGTGCAGACGCCCGCAACGAGAAAGCGCTGGTGGTTCGGCGTGCTGGCCGGCGGGCCGGGCTGGGTGATCCTGGGTGTCATCAAGATGCTGGGCGGCGCCTTCCTGGCTTACCTGGCCATCACCCACATGGTGCCGCTGGACCGTGCGGTGGACCCGAACCAGATGTACCTGGCGGCCTACGAATACGTCTTTCCCAACTACGGCTGGGCGGTGGCGGCCACGGCGCTGTTCGTGGTGATCTCGCAGCTCAAGATCAATGTCACCAATGCCTATGCCGGGTCTCTGGCCTGGTCCAACTTCTTCTCACGGCTCACCCACAGCCACCCGGGCCGCGTGGTGTGGGTGGTGTTCAACACGCTGATCGCCTTCATGCTGATGGAGATGAATGTGTTCCAGGCGCTGGGCGACGTGCTGGGCCTGTACTCCAACATCGCCATCGCCTGGATCATGGCGGTGGTGGCAGACCTGGTCGTCAACAAGCCGCTGGGCCTGTCGCCCAAGGGCATCGAGTTCAAGCGGGCGCACCTGTACGACATCAACCCCGTGGGCGTGGGCGCCATGGCGCTGGCGTCGGTCCTGTCCATCTCGGCGCACCTGGGTTTCTTCGGGCCGACGGCGCAGGCTTTCTCGGCCGTCATTGCCATGGCGGTTGCGTTTGCAGCGGCGCCCGCCATTGCCTGGTACACCAGGGGGCGCTATTACATCGCACGGGATTCAAGCCCGCAGGGCGGAACGGACGGCGGCAGCTACAAGCGGTATTCCGTGCAGCGCTGTGTGATCTGCGAGCGCGAATACGAAGGCCCCGACATGGCGCACTGCCCGGCCTACCAGGGTGCGATCTGCTCGCTGTGCTGCACGCTGGACGCGCGCTGCGGCGACCTGTGCAAGCCCGACGCCAGCCTGTCGCACCAGTGGTCTGCCGCGCTGCGCTGGGCCCTGCCCAAACGCATCTGGCCGTACCTGGACACGGGCCTGGGCCACTTCATCCTGCTCATGATCATCATCGTGCCGCTGCTGGCCACGGTGTTCGGCCTGCTGTACCACCAGGAGCTGCGCGCGCTGACCGAAGCCCTGACCGACACGCAGATCCTCGACGCGCCCGAGGCCGCGCTGAAGTCGGGCTTCCTCAAGGCCTACATGGCGCTGCTGGTCACCGCCGGCATCGTCGCATGGTGGCTGGTGCTGGCGCACAAGAGCCGGCAGGTGGCGCAGGAAGAGTCCAACCGGCAGACCCACCTGCTGATGAAGGAAATCGAGTCACACCGCCAGACCGATGAAGCCCTGCAGCAGGCCAGGGTGACGGCCGAGCAGGCACGCCATGCGGCCGACCAGGCCAACCAGGCCAAGAGCCGCTACATCAGCGCCATCAGCCATGAGCTGCGCACACCGCTCAACAGCATCCTGGGCTATGCGCAGCTCATGGGCGAAGACGCGTCGGTGCCGCCGCACCGCAAGCAGGCGGTCAACGTCATCCGGCGCGGCGGCGAGCATTTGCTGTCGCTCATCGAGGGCACGCTGGACATCGCGCGCATCGAGGCCGGCAAGCTCACGCTCAACGTCAAGCCGATGCAGTTCTCGGACGTGGTGCACGAGATCGCCGGCATGTTCGAGCTGCAGGCAGCAGGCAAGGGGCTGGACTTTCACTTCGAGGCCGGCGGCGTGCTGCCCGAGGTGGTGCGGGCGGACGAAAAGCGGGTGCGGCAGATTCTCATCAACCTGCTGGGCAATGCCATCAAGTTCACGGCGGCAGGAAGCGTGACATTCCGGCTGCGGCATGCGCGCGAGATGGCCAGCATCGAGATTGAAGACACCGGGCCGGGCCTGACGGCCGAGGAGATGGACCGCATCTTCGAGCCCTTCACCCGCGCTGCCACCGCCGGGCCTTCTGCGCCTGGCGCGGGCCTGGGCCTGACCATTGCGAAGATGCTGACTGACCTGATGGGCGGCGAGCTCACGGCCACCAGCACGCCGGGCGTGGGCTCGGTGTTCCGCGTGAAGCTGTTCCTGCCGGAAGTGCATGTGAAGCCCGGTGCGCAGGCCGTGGCGGTGCAGGCACCCAAACCCCGGCGCGGCTACACCGGCGCGCGCCGCCGCGTCCTGGTGGTGGACAACGAGGAGTCCGACCGCGACCTGCTGGTGAGCCTGCTGGAGCCGCTGGGCTTTGAACTGCGCGTGGCCGCCAGCGGCCATGACTGCCTGGACCTGCTGGCAGCGGGCTACCAGCCGGATGTGATCCTGATGGACCTGGCCATGCCGGGCATTGACGGGTGGGAGACGATCCGCCGCGTGCGGGCCCTTCATACCGCGCCGCTTGGGGAAGATGCTGGCATCCACATTGCCATTGTCTCGGCCAATGCCTTTGACAAGGGCCTGGACAACGACGTCGGCATCCGCCCCGAGGACTTCATCCTCAAGCCGGTGCGTCACGCCGAACTGCTCGACTGGCTGGAGCGCCACCTGTCGTTGACCTGGGTGGACACGCCGGTGCCGCAGGGGCCTGCCGCCGTTGAGCCGCCGCGCGCCGCGCGCGTCTACCCGCCGCCCGCGCAACTGGCCTCGCTGACCGAGGTGGTGACACTGGGCTACTATCGCGGCATCATGAACCAGCTGGACGAGATGGAGGCTGCGCACCCGGCCACTACCGGCTTTGTGGCGGAAATGCGGGAACTCGCCAGGCAGTTCCAGTTCGAGGCCATGAGCCGCATCCTGCAGCAGGCGCCACAATCACCCCATGCTCCCCAACCGACCTGACACCACGCTCGACCAGAAGCTGGACCGCGCCAACAGCGAGGTGGTGCTGATCGTGGACGACGTGCCCGACAACCTGTCGGTGCTGCACGATGCGCTCGACGAATCCGGCTACACGGTGCTCGTGGCCACCCACGGCGAGGCGGCGCTGCAGCGAGCCGCGCAGGCCCTGCCCGACATTGTGCTGCTGGACGCGATGATGCCCGGCATGGACGGCTTCGAGGTGGCCAAGCGGCTGAAGTCCGCACCCGCCACGGCGCACATCCCCATCATCTTCATGACCGGGCTGACCGAGACCGAGCACCTGGTCGCGGCACTGGAGGCGGGCGGCGTGGACTACGTGACCAAGCCGATCAAGCCCAAGGAGGTGCTGGCCCGCATGAATGTGCACATGCAGGGCGCGCGCCAGGCGCGGCAGACGCGCAATGCGCTGGATGCCTTCGGCTACGCCAGCATCACGGTACGCGCGAGCGACGGCCGGCTGATGTGGCAGACGCCGCTGGCCCGCGAGCTGCTGCAGTCGTACTTCGGCGCGCCTTCACCCAACGCGCCCGAGCAGGTGCAGGCCTGGCTGCGCCACCAGCTGCCGCTGCTGGCAGCCCATGCCGAGCCGCCGCGCCTGGCCATCGAGCAGGGCGCGCGCCGCCTGACCTTCCGGCTGCACCAGCAGGCCGGGGACGATGACTGGCTGATCGTGATGCGCGAGGTCTCCGACGCCAGCATCATCGAGTCGATGAGCCTGTCGTTCAAGCTCACCGCCCGCGAGGCGGAGGTGCTGTACTGGGTCGTCAAGGGCAAGATCAACCGCGACATCGGTGACATCCTGGGCACCAGCCCGATGACGGTTAAGAAGCACCTGGAGCGCGTCTTCGCCAAACTCGGCGTCGAGACGCGCACGGCGGCGGCGGCGATGGCCATGAACCGCATCAGGCAGTTTCATCCCCAATTTGAAGGCTAGCCTGCCCAGCCTGCCGGTACGCGCACCGGCATTTCCAGGATCATCTGCGCCATGCCCTTGCCCAGCGGGTCGGTGCGCAGCGATGTCGGGCCGCCGCCGTCAAGCGCCTCGTACAGCATGAAATTCACCGCGTTCAGGGTCGGGATCCGGTAGTGTTCAACGCGGCCGTGGATGAGGTGGGCAAACCAGGCCTGCACGTCTGAATCTTGCAGCGAAGCCTCGATGTACGGCAGGAACCGGGGCTCACGCGCGAACACCGCGATGTTCGAGTTGTTTCCCTTGTCGCCGCACCTGGCATAGGCGACGCGGATCAGCGGCACTTCAACGAGGGGGCCTCCGGAGGGCAGGGGCGATGTCGCGGTTGCGGCCTGCGGTGGCGCAAGCGCGCGCTTGCCGGAAACTTCCGCAGCCACAGGGACATCGACCGTTGCACTTCGCCCTTCCATGACCACCGTCGGCGCCTGGAGCATCGCCTTCGGCAGCAGGCATGCGAAGAGCCGGTAACGCGGCTCGACCGGCGGACGGCTGTTCAGTGTGAGCGCGCTGCCGGCGGTGGTGCCGGGCGCCCAGGAAACGCCGGCGGCGCGCGACTCGCGCGAGAAGATGTCCAGCGCCTTTGACATGGTGTGCGTAACCGCCACGCGGGCGATGGCCTCGCGCAACATGTGCCGGTGCGCACGGGGACCGTAGCCGTCCTCGGCGCCGATCACGCTGACCGCAGTTTTCTCGAAGTCGGGCAGGCCTTCATGCAGCAGCATCGCGCGGACACGGTTCAGCAGGGCCTCGCCGGTGCGGCGGGCCTTGGCCAGCGCATCAATGCCGAATACCGCGACCTGCGCCACGCAGCGGTAGCCGTCCTGCCAGGTGGCCGACACCTTGTAATCCGGGCCGGGTGCATGGCCGCGCGCACCCGACACCAGCACCCTGTCGCCTGCCTGGGTGATGGAGATGGCGCTGAAGTCGCAGGTCACGTCGGGCAGGAGGTAGTTGGCAGGGTCGCCCACTTCGTACAAGGCCTGTTCGCTGACGGTCGCCACATTGAGCAGGCCGCCTGTTCCTGCCGGCTTGCCCACGGCAAAGCTGCCATCGGCCTGGAAATCGATGAAGGGGTAGCCGATGTTTTCCCAGCCGGGCACGTCGCGCCAGTCGGTATGGGTGCCGCCTGTGGCCTGGGGGCCGCACTCCAGCAGGTGGCCGGCCAGCGAGCCGGCGGCCAGCAGGTCGTAGTCCGTGGCGGACCAGCCGAAGCTGTGGATCAGCACGCCCAGCGTCGTGGCGCTGTCGACGATGCGGCCCGTGATCACGATGTCGGCGCCCAGGTCGAGCGCCTTCGCGATGGGCAGGGCGCCGAGGTAGGCGTTGGCGCTGTCGATGCCGGCGGGCATGGACTCGCCGCTGTAGAAGTCGCGCACGTCGCCCGCACTCCCGCCGGCCAGCAGGCCCAGGCAGTCGTCACCCTCGACAAAGGCAACCCGCATCTCGCAATTCATCTCGCGCAGCAGCGCCTCGCAGGCCTGGGCACAGGCCCGGGGGTTCAGGCCGCCCGCGTTGGCGACCAGCTTGATGCCACGCTGCGCGCAGCGCGGCAGCAGCTCGCGCAGCGCCACATCGACGAAGTCCGTCGCGTAGCCCAGCGCGGCATTGCCCCGGCGCGCCTGCACGAAAGCGGACATCGTCATCTCGGCGAGGTAGTCAAACACAAGGTACTGCATGCCGGGCACGTCGGCAAGCTGCCGCGGGCCGAGCACGCTGTCGCCGACGAAGGCGCAGGCGCCGCCGATGCGCACTGGCGGCGCGCTGCGGTCCGGGGTTGCCGTGCTCATTCGGGGACGATGCCCGCTTGCCGGATGGCCTCCGCGCCGGTGCGCGTCTCTTCGGCGATGAAGGCTTCGAATTCGGCCGGTGTGCTGCCGACGGTGTCGGTGCTGATGCCCGCAAGCTTTTCCTTCACGGCGGGCGCCTTCAGCGCCGCTGCAATCTCGGTGGCGAGCCGGTTGATGATGGTGCGCGGCGTTTGCGCCGGCGCCAGCACGCCTGACCATGCGCTGGTGGCCAGCTGCGGGTAGCCCAGCTCACCGATGGTCGGCACGCCGGGCAGTTGCGCCGAGCGGGTGGTGCCCGTTACCGCCAGCGCATGCAGCCTGCCCTGGCGGACCAGCCCGCCCATGGCGGACACGGCGTCGAACATGAAGTCGATCCGGCCGGCCACCAGGTCGTTGACCGCGTCTGTCGAGCCCTTGTAGGGAACGTGTGCTCCCTTGAAGTCGGCCGCCTTCGCAAAGCGAACGCCCAGCAGGTGGGCGGCCGAGCCGGCGCCGCTGCTGGCGAACGTCAGCTGGCTTTTGGCGCGGCCTGCCTTGACCAGTTCTTCGAACGTCTTCGGCGCGAGTTCCTGGCTGGAGACGAGCACGAGCGAGGTGCGCGTCATCAGCGACACCGGCGCCAGGTCGCGCTGGCTGTAGGGCAGTGACTTGCTGAGAGACGGGCTCAGTGCGAACGCCCCGATGACCACCGCGAAGGTGTAGCCGTCCGGGGCGGCCTTGGCCACGATGTCGGTGCCGATGTTGCCGTTGGCGCCGGGCTTGTTGTCCACAACGAACTGCTGGCCCATGCGCGCGGAGACCTCGCGCATGACTTCGCGGGCGATCACGTCGGTGTTGCCGCCGGCGGGGTAGGGGAGCACGACGCGCACCGGCTTTGCGGGCCAGGCCTGCGCGGCGGGCGCGGCCTGCGATGGTTGCGCGGCGGCCGGTGCGGGCGCCATGGCAGCGGTGAGCCCCAGCAAGGCAATGCCGACGGCGGCGGGAATGAGTCGTTTCATCTTGTCTCCTGTGTTGTCGCCACGGTGCCCGCGCCGTCCGGCCCGGTGCCCGTTCGTGCGGATTATGGGCAAGGGCAGCCCGTTCCGGTGCCTACAATCGGTGCATTGTTGATAACCAGATGGAATCACCCGGCATGGGTGCAGCAGCCACAGGGCCGCAGGAGGAGCCGCAGCGATCATGCAGATCAAGGATGTCCACGCATTCCTCAAGGCCGCCGATGCCGGAAGCCTGCATGCCGGCGCGCAGGCGCTGGGCATTACGCAGCCGGCGCTGACAAAGGCCGTGCGGCGGCTGGAAACAGCCCTGGGCGTGAAGCTGTTCGAGCGCACGCCGCGCGGGGTCGCGCTCACGTCGATCGGCAAGGTGTTCTACGAACGCGGCGGCGCACTGGACAGCCTGGTGGGCGACATCCGCAACGAGATTGCGGACCACAAGGCGGGTGACTCCGGGCTGATACGGCTGGGCGTGGTGCCCGCGCTTGTTGAATCCGTGGTCGCGCCGGTGCTGACGCATTTTTCCGCCGCGCAGGAAGCGCTGCGCTTTGACATGCATGTGCAGCTGAGCTCCACGCTGCTGCGCGACCTGCGCGCGGGCCAGCTTGACCTGGCCATTGCGGCCATGCCCGACGAACCGCACCCGGACCTGTCCTGGTCGGTGCTCGGCACCATGGTGAGCGCCGTCGTCGTGCGGCGCGGCCATGCGCTGACGCGCCGGCAGTTCACGCTGGAAGACCTGTCAGGGCAGAGCTGGCTCCTGCCACCGCAGGATGTGTCGCTGACGCAGTGGGTGGTCGCCATGTTCCGCAACGCCGGGCTGGAGCCGCCCCAGGTCTATGTGCAGTCTGACGCGACGCCGGCCATCTTCGCGGCGCTGGTCAGGAACACGAACCTCGTCACCGTGTTGACGCAGGAAATGCTGTCTTCGTCGATGGGGGCGGGCCTCGTGCCGCTGCCGGCCCCGGCCGCCACGTGGAACCTCAAGCTTGCCCTGTTCTGGCGGCGCAAGGCCGCGTTTTCACGGCCGATGCAGCGTTGCCGCGCAGAGCTGGCAGCCGCCTTCGCGCGCCGGCGTGAACGCTGAGCAGGGATAATCGTCTGATGACCGAACTCATCCTCATCCGCCACGGCGAAACAGACTGGAACCGGGAGTTCCGTTTCCAGGGCCAGGTGGACGTGCCGCTCAATGCGGTGGGGCATGAGCAGGCGCGGCGCCTGGCGCAGCGGCTTGCGGGCGAGCAGGTGCAGCATCTCTATGCCAGCGACCTGATCCGCACGCAGCAGACCGCCGAGCCGGTGGCCAGGCAGCTCATGCTGCAGGGCGTGGCAGATGCAGGGCTGCGCGAGCAGAACTTCGGGCTGGTGGACGGCATGCGGGTGGACGACATCAAGGCGCAGCACCCGTCAGCCTGGGACAGGTGGACGCAGTTTGACGCCGACTATGCGTTTGACGGCGGCGCCGAGAGCACGCGGCAGTTCCATGCGCGGGTGATGCAGGCCGTGCGCAGGCTGGTCGCAGCCCACCCCGGCCAGACCCTGCTGGTCGTGACCCACGGCGGCGTGCTCGACATGGTCTACCGTACCGCCCGCGCGCTGGACCTCAGCGGCCCGAGGCAGAGCGACATTCCCAATGCGGGGCTGAACCGTGTGCGCTTCAACGGCGATGCGATCGACATCCTCGGCTGGGCCGATGTTCAGCACCTGGCCGACCTGCCGCCGCAGCCTGTGTACGACCAGTCGAAACTGGCCAGGGTGGAACCCGCGCCCGGCCTGGCCTGAAGCGGCGCAATCCCGACTGCCTTGCAGGGGCATGGCGTAAGAGAGCGCCCGCTCGCGGGTTCAAACTCACGGGCGCACCTGCGTCATCCACACACAAGGCGTCAAGCCATGCAAGCTGCAACCATTGCCTCCCACCGCTTCGGTTACTCCGAGACCGGCACGCGCGCCATCCAGTCCGACCCGCGCGGCTGGGTGCTGGCGCAGTTCGGCCAGCCGGCGGCGTTTGACAGCGCCGGTCTGCTGGACAGTGCCCAGGCGGTCGTGATGACGCGTGAGGTCCTGCGGGCCGCATTGCAACCCGCCATGCAGGCTGGGCAGGACCCGCTGGGCGTCATGACGCCTTCGCGCCAGCAGCTGCGGCAGGCGAACCTCAAGGCGCTGGAGCGCCGCTGGCAGCATGTCATTGCCACACCCGCGCCCGTTGCCGAGCGCTGGGTGCAGTTCTGGAGCAACCACTTCTGCGTTGCAGCCACAAAGGGCACCATGCTTGCGCTGGTGTGGCCTCACGAGAACGAGGCCATCCGCCCGAATGCGTTCGGCCGCTTCAGCGACCTGGCCCGCGCCGCCGTGCTGCATCCTGCAATGCTGCTGTACCTGGACAATGCGCAGTCCATCGGCCCCGACTCGCGTGCAGGCAGGCGCCGCGAGAAAGGCCTGAACGAAAACCTTGCCCGTGAATTGCTGGAGCTTCACACGCTTGGCGTGAATGGCGGTTACACCCAGCAGGACGTGACCGAGGCGGCAAAGCTGCTCACAGGCTGGACGGTGCAGCCCCAGGCCGGCGGACGCGCGGAGTTCATTGCCCTGCTGCACCAGCCCGGCACCAAGACTGTCATGGGCAAGACCTACCCCGAGGGCCCGGGGGCACTGGACATGTTGCTGGGCGATCTGTCGCGCCATCCGTCGTGCTCGAAGTTTGTCGCCACCAAGCTGGCCCGCCACTTCGTCACCGACGATCCGCCCGCAGCACTGATCGACGCAGTGGCGGCCCGCTTTCGCGCCAGCGACGGCGATTTGCGCGCTGTGGCCGCCACGCTCTTTGGCCATAACCTTGCCTGGAAGCCCGACCACGCGGCCAAGTTCAAGCGCCCCGAAGAATGTGTTCTGTCGGCGCACCGCATGCTCAAGCTGCCGGTGGCGTCTGTGGCGCAGACGCTTGCCGCGATCGAGGGCATGGGCCAGGCTACTGGCCGCGCGCCCTCGCCACAGGGCTGGCCTGACCGCACCGAAGACTGGCTCTCGCCAGATGCGGTGCTCAAGCGGGTGCAGTGGGCTGACCGTTTCGCGCAAACACACAGCGGCGCCGCCGATGCCCGTGCACTGGCCCGGCTGACCTGGGGCGCTGACCTGAGCAGCGGTTCGCAGCAGCAGATCGACCGGGCCGAAAGTCCGGCCCAGGCCCTGGCCCTCGCATTGGCGAGCCCCGAATTCCAGCGGAGATAAATCCATGCATTCCCCTCTTTCCCGCCGTGCCTCGTTGCGCTGGCTCGGGGCTGCCGCCGCCACAGCCGCTGCGGGTGCCATGCCCGCCAGCCTTGCGATGGCAGCGCCTGCGGTTGCCGGCCGTGCCAATGGACAGCGACTTGTGGTGGTGATGCTGCGCGGCGCGCTTGATGGCCTGGCCGCCGTGCCTGCCACTGGCGACCCTGCCTGGTCCGGCCTGCGCGGTGAGGCGGCTGCGGTTCCCGCCCTGCAACTGGACAATACATTCGGCATGCATGCATCCCTGGTCAACCTGCACCGGTGGTATGGCCAGAAGGAGCTGCTTGTGGTGCACGCCGCAGCAAGCCCGTATCGCGAGCGCTCGCACTTTGACGCGCAGCAACAGCTTGAGAGCGGTGGCGAGCGCCCCTTTGCGCTGGCCACGGGCTGGCTTGGCCGCGCGCTGCAGGCCTCCGGCCAGAACGCCATGGCGCTCACTGCGGCCATGCCCGTGGCCTTGCGCGGAGCGGACGGCGCCAGCACCTGGACACCGGCCCGCCGCGCCGGCAGTGATACATCGGACCTGCTGGCGCGCGTCGCGCAGATGTACGGCGGCGACGCGCCGCTGCACAACGCCTTGACCCAGGCGATGGACCAGCAGGACATGGCGATGGGCGCGGGGGACGCAATCATGGGCCCAGGCGCTGCTGCAGGTGGAACCGGCTTTACCGGGCTCGCGCGCCAGGCGGGGCTGTTCCTGTCAGACCCCAAGGGCCCGCGAGTGGCCTGGCTGGAGACCGGCGGCTGGGACACACACACCCAGCAGGTGCCCCGGCTTGCACGACTTCTCGCATCGCTGGATGAGGGGCTGGGCGCGTTGCGCGAGTCTTTCGGCGCCCATTGGGCCACTACCACCGTGCTGGTCATGACCGAGTTCGGCCGCTCTGCCGCATTAAACGGCTCAGGTGGCACAGACCATGGCACCGGCGGCGTGGCATTCATGGCTGGCGGCCAGGTGGCGGGCGGGCGCGTGCATGCAGACTGGCCGGGGCTGGCACGGCCGGCCCTGCTCGATGGCCGCGACCTGAAGCCCACGCTGGATTTGCGTGCCCTGATTGCGCCTGCACTCCAGCGACAGTTTGGCCTGAGCAACGCGCAGTTGCAGGGCGTGGTGCTACCCGGCGCGGGCAAGTCAGCCCTTGAACTGTGGCGCGCATGATGGGTATGGCCTCGCCCGTGCGGATCACTGCCTGCCTGCACCGCCCGCTGGCGTCTGGGCTGTGCGGGCTGGCAGTGGCCGCTGCGCTGGCCAGTGTGCCAGCGGTTCACGCCCAGGCCGTCGCGGTGCCCGACCCCAAGGAGTGGTCCGCCCTGACGCCGCAGCAGCAGGCCACCCGGCGCGCCGACATCCGGCGCCAGCTGGAGCAGGCCAGCCCGCAGGAACGCGAGGCTTTCCGTGCCGGGCTGCGCGAGCGCATCCAGGGCTTGAGCCCGCAGGAGCGGCAGGCGCTGATTGCGAGTACCCGTGAGCGCTGGAGCGCCATGACGCCGCAGGAACAGGAGCGCTTCCGGCAGGAGCGCCGGGCCCAGCTCAAGGCCATGCCGCCCGAGCAGCGCCGCGACCTGATCCGGGAGCGCCGCGAGATGCTGCAAAAGCTCAGCCCGGAAGAGCGCGCGGCTTTGCGCGAGAAGCTGCCGGCAAGGTAGAGTGTGTTGATGACTGCTGCACAACTGCCAACGCTGCACATGGCGTCCCACCTGAGCCTGATGAGCCAGTTGGGCAGCAGGCTGGGGCGCGCTTTCCCTGGCGGGCGCACGGCAGTGCCTGCAGGGGAAGACTGGGCCATGTGGCACCGCGCTTCCCATGGTGACGGCCCGAGCGCCACATCGCTGGTGCGGCTCCTGACACCCCGGGCCCACGGCATTGCGATGCAGCTGCTGCGCAGGAACGAAGATGCCCAGGATGTGGTGCAGGAGTCCTTCCTGCGCCTGTGGAACAGCCGGCCCAGTGATGCATGCGGCGCGCAGCTGGCCACCTTCTTCAATACCATCGTGATCAACCGCTGCAAGACGCACCTGGTCCGCCGGCGGGAGTTTGCGGCCGACCATGACACGCTCGTCGCCCTGGCGGATGCCCAGCAGGTGGCGGACCCCGCAGGCGCTCATGAAGGGGCATTCACCGCCTTCCAGCTGCAGCAGGCCCTGGGCACGCTGGGTGCAAGGCAGCGCATGGCACTGGCCATGTGGGCGTATGCCGATGCCGAACCAGCCGAGATCGCGCGTGCGCTGGAGATGGATGCCAATGCAGCGCACCAGTTGCTGCATCGGGCCAAGCTGGCGCTGCGCAGCCGCCTTGAAGGAGCGGGGTCATGAAGCACCGGCCCGAACGCCCGCGCGATGCCGCAGTGGACAGGCAGGATTCATCATTGCGTGCGGCGATGCATGCGGGCTTGCCCCCGCCGCCTGCCGGCGAACTGGATGCCCTGCAGTCGCGGATCATTGCGCAGTGGCAGATGCGCGCGGCGTTCCCTGCTGATGCCGGGCCGCAAGCCTCCAGTGTGTTGGGCCTGCGCGGCCTGAAACGCCGCATGGTGATGCTGCTGGTCACAACCGCGGTACTTGCCACGGTTGCCACCGCTGCGCTGTGGCGCGGCACCGATCCGGCCATGGAGGAACTCCTGGAGCCGGATGTGCTGTCGCTGATCTCACTCGGGCAGTTGTAGCGCGCCCAGTCCCAGTGCCCGGTAGACGGCCGCCGCCTGGCGCTTGAGCCGCACCGACTCCGGCTGCCCGCGCAGTTGCTGCTGCAGCAGGTGCTGCGCACCGGAGAGTTGCCCGCTGCGGATCATCGCGTCAAGGTGGATCTGCGCGAACAGGTCGCGCTGGGCGTGGCTGCCGCCAATCTCCAGCAGCCGGGGCAGGGCCGTGCCGAGTTCCTCGACGGCATCAGCCCACTCGCCGCGCGCATGCGCCAGCAGGCCGCGGCTGGCCGGCACACAGACGCGCTGCCAAGCCGCCGCGCCGGGGCCTTGCAGGCTGCGCGCATGCAGCTCGATGTTGTGCATCAGCGCGGCCGCTTCCGGCCGGCCGGCGCGGGCAAGCCCGTAGAGGTATTGCATGTCGAGGAAGGGCAAGGCGTGGTCGTCCAGCCGGAGCAGCAGGTAGTCCGCGACGTCCTGCCATCGTTTGCCTGCATCAACACCCGCAAGCTCCAGCCGCGCGAGCAGCGACACCGCACCGATCTGGTCCTGGGTGTATTCCTTGACCACGCCCCAGATCTCCTGGTCATACAGGCGCAGCGCTTCCTCATGGTTGCCCAGTTCCAGCTCGAACAGCGCCAGGTGCCACCAGTTGTGTGTGACCATGAAGGAGTTCAGGCCTGTCCACGAGTCGCTGACTTCGCGCAGGAATTCCCGGCCTTCGCCGGCACGTCCTTCGGTCAGCATCACATGCCCCAGCGCATGGTGGGCCCAGGGCTCCTTGCGGCGCATGCCGATGGCCTTGCGCGCTGCCGCCTCAGCCTGCGGCAGGAAGTGGCACTGCTCCCACGCGAATGCCGCCATGCCGTGCAGGTAAGGCACGTCACCGGCGGCGGGCAGCGCCGCCAGCGCCATCTTCAGCATGCCGGGCGAGTTGCCCTGGTTGAACAGGTGGTAGTGGCCCAGCTTGAGCGAGGCGAGGTCGCGCGGATGCTCCCGTGCCTGCTCTTCATGCAGGCGGATGGCCTGCGCGATGTCGCCGTCAACCCAGGCCTTGACGGCATGGGCAAAGCGCATTTCGCGCTCACTGGCCTTGATGGGGGAAGACAGGGCCTGCTTGATGAAAGGCAGGGCGTTGGCCGGGCCGTCCCGCGACTCGGCGAACATGTGCAGCGCAGCGGTGTACGCCTGCACGATGGGGCTTGCGTCGCTGCCGGCGACGGCCAGGATGTTCACCGCCCGGGCTTCGCAGGCGATGAAACCCAGGATGAAATCATTGACCGCCGGCAAGCTCGCGCTGCCGGCCAGCGACAGCGCATTGCCGAGCGCGTCCCGGCTCACCAGGACATCGTGGACAGGTCGTTCACAAAGATCGGCATGTCCTTCCAGAGGCCCTTGATGTTCTTGTTGGCCACGACGATCCACTGCGGCGCATACAGGAAGCCGTGAACGGCGTCATCGGCCAGCATGCGCTGGGCTTCGCCCAGCAGCTTGAGGCGGTCGGCCGCGCGGGGCGTGGTCTTGATCTTTGTGAACAGCTCGCTGAACCTGGGGTTGTTGTAGCCCCAGTAGTAGTCGGGCTTGGCGAAGTTGCCCAGGTCGAACGGTTCCACATGCGAAATGATGGTCAGGTCGTAATTCTTGGGGCCGCCGTAGGTGTTGGACAGCCACTGCGCCCACTCGACGTTCTGCAGCTTGACGTTGATGCCCACCTTGGCCAGCTGGGCGGCGATCACCTCGCCGCCCTGGCGCGAGTACGGCGGGGGCGGCAGCGTCATGGTCAGCTCCAGCGGTGTGGTGACGCCGGCCTCCTTGAGCAGTGCCTTGGCCTTCTCGATGTTGAAGGGGTTGACGCCGGTGGTGTCCACATAGCCGGGGGCGCTGGGCACATAGTGGCTGCCGATGGGCGAGCCGTAGCCGTCGGCCGCGCCCTGGATGATGGCCTTGCGGTCGAGCGCGGCGGAGATGGCGCGGCGCACCCGCACGTCGGACAGCGGCTTGCGGGCATTGTTGATGGCCAGGATGGTTTTGGCGCGCGAGCCCGCCACCAGCACCTGGAACTTCGGGTTGGTCTTGAACTGCGGCACGCTGCGCGGTGTGATGCGCTGGAAGATGTCCACATCGCCGGCCAGCATCGCGGCAATCTGCGCTGCCGGGTCCGAGATGAAGCGGAAGGTTGCGCGCTTGAGCTTGATGGCGCCTGCATTGCGGTAACCGTCCCACTTGGTGAGGGTGACGGACGAGCCCTTGACCCAGTTTTCCAGCTTGTAGGGGCCGGTGCCCACAGGCGCGGTGGCGTTGGTCGCCGCGCTCTTGGGCTCCACGATGATGGAGGTGGCCTGGCCCATGAGGAACAGGAAGTCCGGGTCCAGCTCCTTGTTGATGACCACAACCGTGTGTTCGTCAACAGCCTGCACGGACTCCATGCTGGCGAAGGTGCGCTTGTCCTTGTTGGTGCTCTTCTCGGCGCCGGCGCGCTCGAAGGAGAACTTGACGGCGGCGGCGTTGAACGGCTCGCCGTTCTGGAACTTCACGCCCTTGCGCAGCCTGAAGGTGTAGGTGCGCAGGTCGGGCGAGACTTCCCAGCTTTCGGCCAGCAGCGGTGACACGGTGCTGTCGCTGTTGATCTTGGTCAGGGTTTCATAAATGTTGTAGAGCGTCACTTCGGCAATGGACGATGCGGCGGCGGCCGTCGGGTCCAGGCCCACGGGCTCCAGCGCCATGGCCAGCACGACGCCGTCCTTGCGGCCCTGTGCAAAGGCCGGCATGGTGAAGGGGGCGCTTGCCAGGGTGGCAGCGGTGGCGAGTACGGAACGGCGTTTCAACATTTCGGTTTCTCCAGGCAGGAAGCGGTTGTGGAAATATTCCCAACGGAATCGCATTTGTACACCATCGCGGGGATGGGCGTGAATTCAATCCGGCCTTCAGGGGGCGCGGGCGGCCGAAATTTCTTCGGCGAAATGGCATGCAGCGAGGTGGGATTGCATGCCGCCGGCCTCCAGCCGCCGCAACGCGGGCGCTTCCGCCAGGCACCGGGCCTGCACATGGGTGCAGCGCCCGGCATAGGGGCAGCCCTGCGTGGCGCCGGCGGCGACGGGTGTGGCAACCGGTACCGCAGCCCGTGTTGCGCCGGCCTGGCGCTGCACCGCCGTGCGCCTGCGCCCCGGCTCCGGCCGCGGTACGGCGTCCAGCAGGGCCTGCGTGTACGGGTGCGCCGCGGCATGAAAGAGCGTCTCGGGCGGCCCTTGCTCCACGATGCGACCGAGGTAGATGACGGCGACCTCGTCGCACAAATGGTCCACCACCGCCAGGTCGTGGCTGATCAGCATGTAAGTGATGCCGAACTCCGACTGCAGGTCCTGCATCAGGTTGAGCACCTGGGCCTGCACCGACACGTCGAGCGCGCTCACCGGCTCGTCGGCGACGATCAGCCGGGGCCGGGTGATGAGCGCCCGGGCGATGGCGATGCGCTGGCGCTGGCCGCCGGAGAATTCATGCGGGTACTTGTCCAGGTCGGCGCTGCGCAGGCCGACGGACGTCAGCACCTGGCCGGCCTGCTCGCGCTGCTCGGCGCGGGTGGCCTTGCCAAGGGCGGTGAGCGGCTCGGTCACGATGCGCTCGACCTTCTGGCGCGGGTCCAGCGAACCGTAAGGGTCCTGGAACACCATCTGGAAGTCCTTGCGGGCTTCACGCAGCTCGGCCGGCCGCAGGGCGTTGAGGTCGCGCCCGAGCATCGTCACGCTGCCGGAGGTGGGCGGCTCCAGCGCCATCACCACCCGCGCGAGCGTGGATTTGCCCGAGCCTGACTCACCGACGATGCCCAGGCTGCGGCCCGTCGTGATTTCGAGGCTCACGCCATTGAGCGCATGCACGCGCGGCACCGGGCCGAACAGCGTCTCGCGCGGCATCAGGTACTGGCGGACCAGCTGATCGGTCTTGAGCAGAGGTGCGCTCATGGCTGCACTCCTGCGGCGTCGCGCGCCACTTCATCCAGCCGGATGCAGCGCGCCTCATGCCCCTGGCCGAGCGGTACAGGCGGGGGCGGCACGGCATGGCAGGCGTCGATCGTCCAGGCGCAGCGCCCCGCAAAGGGGCAGCCACGCGGCAGGTCCACCAGTTCGGGCACGGTGCCGGCGATCGTCGTCAGCCGTGCGCCGCGCTTTGCGCCGACCCGGGGCCGGGCCCCGAACAGCCCGCGTGTATAGGGGTGCGCCATATTGGCAAACACGGCTTCGGTCGGCCCGCTTTCGACCACGCTGCCGCCGTACATGACCAGCATGCGGGCAACGTTCTGGGCAATCACGCCGAGGTCGTGCGAGATCAGCATCAGCGCCATGCCGCGCTCTTGCACCAGGTCGCTGATGAGGTCGAGGATCTGCTGCTGGATGGTCACGTCCAGCGCGGTGGTGGGCTCGTCGGCAATCAGCAGGTCAGGGCCGCAGGCAAGCGCCATGGCAATCGTCACGCGCTGGCGCTGGCCGCCGGAAAACTGGTGGGGGTACGCATCAAAGCGGCGGCCAGCGTCGGCAATGCCCACGCGGTCCAGCAGGGCAACGGCCTGCTTGCGCGCCTCGGCCTGCGACATGCCGCGGTGCACCCGCAGGGGTTCTGCCACCTGGCGCCCGACGGTATGCACCGGGTTGAGCGCCGTCATCGGTTCCTGGAAGATCATGCCGATGCGGTTGCCGCGGATGCGGCACAGTGCCGCGTCTGGCTGGCCGACCAGTTCCTGCCCGTCGAAGCGGATGCTGCCGGTGACCTGCGCGCTCTCGGGCAACAGGCCCAGCAGCGACAGCACGGTGATCGACTTGCCGCAGCCCGACTCGCCGATCAGGCCCAGCGTCTCGCCGCGCTCCAGCGAGAAGCTCACCGCGCGCACGGCATCGGCCGGGCCGCGGTGCGTCTGCAGGCGAACGTGAAGGTCGTTGACTTCGAGCAGGGCCATGGGTTCTTCTGCGCCTATCTCTTGCGCGAAAGGCGCGGGTCCAGCAGGTCGCGCAGGCCGTCGCCCAGCAGGTTCAGGCCCAGCACCGCAAAGGCGATGGCCAGGCCCGGCCACACGGCCAGCTGCGGCGCCTCGAACATCAGCGTCTGCGCCTCGCTCAGCATGCGGCCCCAGGACGGCTGCGGCGGCTGCGTACCCAGCCCCAGGTAGGACAGCGCGGCCTCGGCCAGGATGGCGATGGCAAAACGGATGGACACCTGCACGATCAGCACCGACATGATGTTCGGCAGCACATGCTCGATGGTGATGCGCCATGGCCCCCTGCCGCAGGCCCGCGCAGCCAGGACGAATTCCCGGCCCCAGACTGCGTTGGCCGAGGCGCGCGTTACCCGCGCGAAATTCGGAATGTTGTAGATGCCGATGGCGATGATGGCGTTGACGATGCCCGCGCCGAACACCGCCGTGAGCATGATGGCCGACAGGATGGCCGGGAAGGCAAAGCTGAAGTCAGACAGCCGCATGATCAGCTCTTCGACCCAGCCCCGGCGCGCGGCCGCCAGCAGGCCCAGCGCGGTGCCGATGAACAGGCCGATACCCACGGCGATCACGCCGACCAGGATGGAACTGCGCGCACCCACCAGAAGCAGCGAGGCCACGTCGCGGCCGAACGGGTCGGTGCCCAGCCAGTGCGCGGCGCTTGAGCCCTGCAGCCGGTTGTCCATGTTCATCTCGTAAGGCGACGAGGGTGTCCAGACCAGCGACAGCGCGGCGGCCGCCAGCAGCAGCAGCGTCAGCACGGCGCCGACGACGAAGCTCGGGTGGCGCAAGGCGCGCCTCATGAAGCCCGGCGGCGGCAGCGGTGCGGTGGCGGCGGCTGTGTTCATATGTCGCTCGCCTTCACCCGCGGGTCGATCACCGCATACAGCACGTCCACGATGAAATTCACGATCACCACCATCGCGGCCAGCAGCATCACGCAGTTGCGCACCACGATCAGGTCGCGGTTGGAGATGGACTGGAAGATCAGGCGCCCAAGCCCCGGCAGGTAGAACACGTTCTCCACCACGATGGTGCCGGCAAGCAGCTCCGCGAACTGCAGGCCCATCACGGTGATGACCGGGATCATCGCGTTGCGCAGCACATGGCCCCAGAGCGTCGCGCGCTGCGACAGGCCCTTGGCCCGCGCAGTGCGCACAAAGTCCTCGCGCAGCACTTCGAGCACGGCCGAACGGGTGATCCGCGCCAGGATGGCCGCCTGCACCACGGCCAGCGACAGCGCGGGCAGCAGCAGCGACTTGAACGCATCAAGGACACCTTCTTCCCAGCCCGGGAAGCCGCCGGCCGAGAACCATTTGAGGTGCACCGAGAACAGCAGGATCAGCAGGATGGCGAACCAGAAGTTCGGTATGGCGATGCCCGCCTGTGCCACTGCCATCAGGCCCACGTCGCCGGCCTTGTTGTGGCGGGCGGCAGCATAAATGCCCACGAAAAGCGCGATGATGGTGGTGAGCGTCATCGCCATCAGGGCGAGCGGGACGGTCAGCCCCAGGCGCTCCACCACCAGTTCGGAGACGGGCGTGCTGTAGGCATAGCTCAGGCCGAGATTCCCGGTCAGCAAGCCGCTGACCCATTCCCAATAGCGCTCCAGCGGTGGCCGGTCGATGCCGAGTTTGGCGGCCAGGGCGCGCACCGCGTCCGGTGAGGCGTCCGGGCCCATGAGGATCTGCGCGGCGTCGCCCGGCAGCACTTCCAGCACCAGGAACACCACCACCGAGGTACCCACCAGCGTGGCAATGAGCGTGATGAAGCGCTTGAGGAGAAAAAGACTCATGAAAGCGGATCGGGTAGCGCGAGTGGGGTGTGGGGGGAGTTTTGCTGCATTATCAACCGGCAAGCGCATGACGGCAGTGGGGATGTGGCGGTCCCGTCAGCTTCGGGCAGCCTGCGGGCGGATAATCACGCCATGCCTTGCCTTGCCCCTGTCCACCTCATGCCTGCCGCAGGCGGGAGCCTGCCATGGCATTGATGATCACCGACGAGTGCATCAACTGCGATGTCTGCGAGCCCGAGTGCCCGAACCAGGCCATCTACCTGGGCGTGGAAATCTACGAGATCGACCCTGACAAATGCACCGAATGCGTCGGGCACTTTGACGAGCCGCAGTGTGTGCAGGTCTGCCCGGTGGCCTGCATCCCGGTCAGCCCGCAGCATGTGGAAGACAGGGAGTCGCTGTGGCGCAAGTACCAGCGGCTGCAGTTGCAGGCCAAGGAGCCGCCGGCTGCGGCCTGACGATTCAGGATTTCTCGCGCTTCTTGCCGGGAGTTCCGGTTTTGCCGTCGGTAGCGGTGAACTCGCCGGACTCTTTCTTCTTTTGGCTTTTCTTCTTTGCGGCAGTGTTCTTGCCCGCCTTCGGGGGCTTTTCGGCGGGTACGGCTTTCGAGCCGACAACCAATGCCGGTGCAGCCTGAGCCTCCTCCTTCAGCCTGGCCTTTTCCATGTCGTCGGCCAGCCGGGCATCACGCTTTGCCGCCGCATCAGTCTGCTTCTTCTGGTCCGCCGAGCGCGCGTCATCCACCTCAATGGCGGTGCCGGCAGGGCAGGGCGTCTGGCTGTAATTGCTGCCGCACCTGTAGACTTTCTGGGCTAAGGCGCAGGGCGAGGCGAGCAGCATGGACAGGGCTGCAACCGCAACGAAACGGGCTTTCATGCGGCGTCGTCCGGCTTGATGCCGTTGGGCCGGGGCGGCTTGCTGGTGTGGATCAGCCGCGTGGCTTTTTCCATCTCGCCTTCCAGCAGTGCCGGCACTGCGCGCAAGGTGCGGTCTATGCATTCTTCAATCAGCGTGCGCTGCTCGGCCAGGGGCTTTTTCAGCACCCAGTTGATGACCTCGGACTTCACGCCGGGGTGGCCAATGCCAAGACGCAGCCGCCAGTAGTCCGGGCCCAGCTGGGCATGGATGTCGCGCAGGCCGTTGTGGCCGGCGTGACTGCCGCCGAACTTGAGCTTGGCCTGGCCGGGCACGACGTCCAGCTCGTCATGCACCACCAGGATCTCTTCGGGCTGGATCTTGAAAAAGCGCGCCAGCGCGGCAACGGACTTGCCCGACAGGTTCATGAAAGTCTGGGGCTCCAGCAGCCATAGCGTCTGGCCGCCCACCGTGGCGCGCGCCACCAGGCCGTGGTAGCTGCGGTCGGGCACGAGGGACACCTTGAGGTCGCGCGCCAGCGCCTCGACCCACCAGAAACCGGCGTTGTGGCGGGTGGCCTCGTATTCAGCGCCGGGGTTGCCCAGGCCGACAAACAGTTTGATCATGGGACGCGATTATCCGTGGAGAAAAAGGACGCGCAAAAAGAAAACGGCCCACCGGAGTGGGCCGTTTTGCCTGGGCCGCCGATGAAGGCGGGCCGGGTTCGTCGCCGGGGAATTACTTCTTGGCGGCAGGCGCCTTGGCAGCCGGTGCGGCCTTGGCTGCGGGCGCAGCCTTGCCACCCTTGGCGGCTGCGGGAGCGGCGGCTGCTGCAGCTGCTGCTGCGGCTTCAGCCGGGTCCGGAGCCTCTTCCACCGTGGCGGTGACGGACACCAGCACCGGGTTTTCCTTGCCACGGGTCACGGCCGTCACGCCCTTGGGCAGCGTGATGTCGTTCAGGTGGACGGAAACGCCCTTCTTGATGTTGGTCAGGTCAACGGCGATGAACTCGGGCAGGTCGGCCGGCAGGCAGCTGACCTGCAGTTCGGTCACGATGTGGTTGACCAGGCAGTTCTCGAACTTGACGGCCTGCGAGTTTTCTTCGCCGCTGTAATGGACGGGGACCTTCATGGTCAGCTTGGTGTTGGCTTCCACGCGCTGGAAGTCAATGTGCTGGACCAGCTGCTTGTACGGGTGCATGTTCAGGTCGCGCAGCAGAACCTTGCTGACCTTGCCGTTCAGTTCCATCTCGAGAATGGTCGAGTGGAAGGCTTCCTTCTTGATGGCGTGGAACAGCGCGTTGTGATCGAGCTCGATCAGTTGCGGCTTGGTGTCGCCACCATAGACGATGCCGGGCGTCTTGCCCGAAATGCGGAGACGGCGGCTCGCACCCGTGCCCTGCTTTGTGCGCTCATAAGCGACGAATTTCATATCAAACTCCTGTAAGAGCCCACCGCGACCAGTGTGGCTCCGTTTCAACAATGGCCCGCGTCCTCATTGAGGCTGCGGGCCGGCTTCATGTCCTCAGAACAGGTTTTCCTGGTCAGAGAACAAACTCATCACCGACTCGCCCTTGGCAATGCGCTGGATCGTCTCTGCGATCAGCGGCGCCACGGACAGCTGGCGGATCTTGGTGCAGCCGGAGGCTGCGGCGCTCAGCGGGATGGTGTTGGTCACCACCACTTCGTCGAGCGCCGTGCCCTGCGCGATGCGCTCGATCGCCGGGCCGGAAAAAATCGGGTGGGTGCAATAGGCATAGACCTTTTTTGCACCGCGTTCCTTGAGTACTTCTGCCGCCTTCACCAGGGTGCCGGCGGTGTCGATCATGTCGTCCATGATCACGCAGTTGCGGCCGTCGATCTCGCCGATCACGTGCATCACTTCGCTCACGTTGGCGCGCGGGCGCCGCTTGTCGATGATGGCGAGGTCGGTGTCCAGCTGCTTGGCCAGCGCGCGGGCCCGTACCACGCCGCCGACGTCGGGCGACACGACGATCAGGTCTTCATAATTCTTGGACCGCACATCGCCCAGCAGCACCGGCGAGGCGTAGATGTTGTCCACGGGGATGTCGAAAAAGCCCTGGATCTGGTCGGCATGCAGGTCCATGGTCAGCACGCGGTCAACGCCCACGGCCTGCAGCATGTTGGCCACCACCTTGGCAGTGATCGGCACGCGCGTGGAGCGCGGGCGGCGGTCCTGGCGGGCATAGCCGAAATACGGGATCACGGCGCAGATGCGCTCTGCGGAAGCCCGCTTGAGGGCGTCCACCATGATCAGCAGTTCCATCAGGTTTTCATTGGTCGGGGCGCAGGTGGACTGCACCACGAACACGTCGCGGGCACGGACGTTCTGGTTGATCTCGACGGTGACTTCACCGTCGGAAAAGCGGCCTACATGCGCTGCCCCGAGCGAGATACCCAGGTACTGGGCGATTTCGCCGGCCATGCCAGGGTTGGCATTGCCCGTGAAAACCATGAAATCCGGGTGTTGAGGTTGCATGAGTACACCAGCGACTTTTAAAAAAATTTGCCTGAACGTTAAACGCCATGTGCCTGCGCGTTAACGCAATGTGCCTGCGCGTCAACACATTTGGCAGGGGAGGAAGGACTCGAACCCTCGCATGCTGGAATCAAAATCCAGTGCCTTTACCAACTTGGCGACTCCCCTACACGGGTCGGCAATCAAGGACTGCCAACCGATAAATCGTCGCTGGGCGCCCACCCCACAAGAGGATGGACATCCAAATTATTGCACTGTTGAACGCGCCAGGTTTCTGGAACACCCGATGCATCGACTTCATGCAACATCTGCGCAAACACCGCACTTCCCGAGCCTGTCATCCGGCCCTGCAACCCTTGCGACTCAAGCCACTTGAGGGCCTGGGTCACTGCGGGGCAAAGCCTTTGGGCAACCGGCTGCAGGTCGTTGCGCCCGAAGCTGAGCTTCATGGCATCGCTGTTTGCAGCAAAGCCTGAAAGTATAGCAGTTTCGCTGTCGCGTTTCAGGTCGGGCGCTCCAAAAATGAGCCGGGTTTCGAGCCCTTCAGGGGGTTTGACCACCACAAAGCGGGCCGGCGGCAGCGCTACCGGGGTGATTTTCTCGCCAATGCCTTCGACCCAGGCATTGCGCCCGCGCAGGAAAAAAGGCACATCGGCGCCCAGCGTGAGGCCGATGGAAAGCAGTGTGGACAGCGGCAGGTTGAGGCCCCAGAGCCGGTTCAGGGCGAGCAGGCAGGACGCCGCATCGGAAGATCCGCCCCCCATGCCGGCCTCGGCCGGAATGCGCTTTTCAATGCGGATGTGGGCGCCGTGATGCGTCTGCGCGGCAGCCTGCAGGGCGCGTGCCGCGCGCAGCGTCAGGTCGTCTTCAGGCAGCGGTGTGGTCAGGTCTTCGCGGCTGATGGCACCGCCGGGGCGCAGCTCGAAATGCAGCGTGTCGCACCAGTCGATGAGCATGAACACCGACTGCAGCAGGTGGTAGCCGTCGTCACGCCGCCCCGTGATGTGCAGGAACAGGTTCAGCTTCGCCGGGGCCGGCACGTCATACAACGCTTTCATGGCTGGCTACTTGTCGAGCACGACGCGCAGTTGCGCTGTCGGCAGCGGGTCGCTGCGCCGGGCCGAAATGCGGCCGCCGGCAAGCTGAGTCAGGTCGGCCTGCCAGCCTGGCACAGGTGTATTGGTCCCGCGCAGCCAGTCAAACAGCGCGCCGACCGGGAGATCAGTGCCTGTCGCCTGGGTGACGAGCGCGCCCAGCGAGTCAAAGCTGCGGACCTGGTTGTTGCTGTCCTTCAGCGTCGCGCTGCCCGGCGCCCAGGTCAGGACGGCCAGGGTGCCGCCCAGCGGCGTGAAGAGGCTGAGCTCGCCGCTTTGGGCGTGCCCCTTGAGTTCGAAGGCGGCGGATGAATACTGCGGCGGGTTCGACTCCACCTGCAGCGCCAGCCGGCCGGCCCAGAAGGCGCCTTGGGTGCGTTCGGCTTCAGGAGTCTTCGGGGCTTGCGCGCAGCCGGCCAGCAAGGCCACCGCGCCCGCCAGCAGCCAGCGGCGCAGGCAGGCGTTCATCACGGCTTGACGCGCAGGCGCTTCAGTGTCTCCTGCAGGGTGTCGTTCTCGGCGTTGATCAGCAGGCCTTCCTTCCAGATGGCCGTGGCACGCTCGCGCTGGCCCAGGCTCCAGAGGACTTCGCCCAGGTGGGCTGCGATCTCGGCGTCGGGCCGGGCCTTGTAGGCAATGTCGAGGATGCGCAGCGCCTCGGCCTTGTTGCCCATGCGGAATTCCACCCAGGCCAGGCTGTCGGAGATGAACGGGTCGCCGGGGGCGAACTCCAGCGCCTTCTGGATCAGCGTCTTGGCCTCGGGCAGCCGCACATTGCGATCCGCCAGCGAGTAGCCCAGGGCGTTGTAGGCATGGTGGTAGTCGGGCTTGGCGGCAATTACCTGGCGCAGCAGGCGTTCCATCTCGGGCAGGTTGCCCAGCTTCTCGGCGATCATGGCCTGGTCGTAGATCAGGTCGGTGTCTTTCGGGTCCTTGGCCGATGCGGCGGCCAGCAGGTCGTAGGCGGGCTGGTAGAGCTTGTTGTCGCGCAGCAGCTGCACTTCGGCCGAGAGCTTCATGCGCGCTTCAGACGGGTTGCGCTCCGGCAGGTTGCGGATCAGCTGGCGGGCCTCGGCCAGCTTGCCCTGGCGCGCCAGGATGGAGGCGCGGCGGTTTTGCGCGCTCACGAGATCCTGGGAGTTTTCAATGCGGTCCAGCCAGGCTTCGGCGGCCTGGAAGTCGCGGCGCTTCTCGGCTATCTGCGACAGCGCCAGGTAAGCCTGGGCCAGCCCGCGCCGGCGCTCCTCGCTGGCAGGTTGCGACTGCGCAAGCTCCACATAGCGCCGCAGGGACGTTTCGGCGGCGGCCGTCTGGTTCTCCTGCACCTGCAGGGTCCCCAGGATCAGCCAGGCCTCGGGGTAGGTGGGCCGCTCGGCCGTGACAAGCCGGGCCTGTTCCGAGGCTTCCGAATAGCGCTGGGTGTCCAGCAGGGCGCGGGCATAGCCCATGCGCAGTTCGGGCAGCGGCTTGCCTTGCAGGTACCTGCGCACAATCTGTTCGGCCTGCGGCAGCTTCGGGTCCATCAACTCCAGCGCCAGGATGGCCGGGCCGTCGGCCAGCGGGTCAAGCGCCTGGGCACGGCCGGCAGCGTCCAGCGTGCCGGGGGTGTCGCCGGCGGCCATCCGCAGGCGGCCGACCGTGGTCCAGCCGGCGGCGGCGACTGCCGGGCTGGCGGAATCGCGCAGGTAGTCGCCCAGGGCGGTTTCCACCACCACGGCGGCCTGCTTCTTGTCGGTGACGCGGGCATAGCTGCGCGCCACACCGGTAATGGATGCAACCCGCCCTTCGGCGCCGGCCAGCGTGATCTCGTTCTTCAGCGGCTCCATCGTCTCGGGCACGCGGTTCAGCGCAATCAGGATCTGCAGCACATACCGGTTGGCCTCGCGCGACGTGGGCATGGCCTGGCGCCAGGCGCGCGCGGCCTGCAGGGCCGGCTCGCCGGAACGGTTCTGCAGGGCAATGTCGGCCGCGCGCTGGTAGAGCTTGGCGTCGTTGGTCTTGCGGGCGGCGTCCAGGATGAGCGAGTAGGCCGCGCCCGGCTCCCCGCCGCGCGCGTTGATCTCGCCGAGCAGCAGCTGGTAGAACAGTTGCCCGTCCAGGGCCGAGGATTCGGGCTCTGCGGCAGCCGCGCCGCCCGGCGCCTGGGCATTTGCGCAGAGGGCTGCAAGCAGTACGGGAAGGAGGGCAAGGCGGTGAAAGCGCATCATCGGACCATAATAATCCAAGCCCGTTAACCGCACCTGTTCCACACCATCCCGCACGCTGCCGATGCCCGAACTCCCCGAAGTAGAAGTCACGCGCCTGAGCTTTGCCGACCGCATTGCCGGCGCGCGTATCGAGTCCGCCCGCATGGGCAAGCCGCTGCGCTGGGCATTGGGCATGGACCCGGCACGCCTGGCAGGGCGCACCATCCTGGGCGTGCGCCGACGCGGCAAATACCTGCTGGTGGACCTGGACGAAGGCCTGCTGCTGCTCCATCTGGGCATGTCAGGCAGCCTGAACTTCTCGCCGGTGCAGCCCGAGCCCGGCCCGCATGATCATTTCGACCTCACCACCAGCCGCGGTGTGCTGCGCCTGAACGACCCGCGCCGGTTCGGCGCCGTCGTCTATGCGGCCGCCGAGGATTCGGAGCAGGCTGTCAAGCTGCTGGGCCGCCTGGGCATGGAGCCGCTGACCGATGGTTTTGACATCAAGGCCTTCCATGCCGGCCTCCAGCGCCGCAACACCGCCATCAAGCAGGTGCTGCTCGCCGGCGAGGTGGTGGTGGGCGTGGGCAATATCTATGCCTCGGAAGCGCTCTTCCTGGCGGGCATCAGGCCCACCCTGCGGGCGTCCAGGCTGAGCCGGCCACGTGCTGCGCGCCTGCATGCGGCCATCCGCGACGTGCTGGCCCGGGCGGTGGAAAAGGGCGGCAGCACCCTGCGCGATTTTTCCAATGCCCAGGGGGAATCAGGCTACTTCCAGCTGGAGGCCATGGTCTATGACAGGGCGGGACAGCCTTGCAAAGTGTGTGCATCTCCCATCAAAATGATGCGTCAGGGGCAGCGGGCTACATATTTTTGCCTTAACTGCCAGAAATCCTGACCGCCAAAAAGCCCGCGCAATGCTATATTGACAGGCTATCAGGGGACTCAGTGGCCACATCATTCAACGAACAGTTCGATCAGCATGGCGCATGGCGGCGTGAATTTGCCCTGCGCCTGAAGCTGCTGGCCGAGTGGATGAAAGACCACGAGCTGCTCGATTCCGCGGTGGAAGAACGGCTGCGCCGCCTTGAAGGCCAGATGCGCTCCGACAAGGTCATGGTGGCCTTTGTTGCCGAGTTTTCGCGCGGCAAGTCAGAGCTGATCAACGCGATCTTCTTTGCCGGCTACGGCCGCCGCATCATGCCCGCCAGTGCTGGCCGCACCACCATGTGCCCGACCGAGCTGGGCTATGACTCTGACGTGCCCCCATGCCTGCGCCTGCTGGCCATCGAGACGCGCCTGCAGCCCCAGGCCCTGATGGAATGGCGCATGGTCCCCGAGAAGTGGACCCGCATCGACCTTGACGTGAACGACCCGGCCCAGCTGGCCCAGGCACTTGAGAAAGTGGCCGAAACCCTGCGCGTGACCAAGGAACAGGCCCGCGCCCTCGGCTTCTGGCATGACGACGTGCCCGAAGACAACCCGATGGTCGATGCCCAGGGCATGGTTGAAGTGCCCAAGTGGCGCCATGCCCTCATCAATATTGCCCACCCGCTGCTCAAGCAGGGCCTTGTCATTCTTGACACCCCCGGCCTCAACGCCATCGGCGCCGAGCCCGAGCTGACCGTCAACCTGATCCCTCAGGCCCATGCCGTGGTGTTCATCCTGGCGGCCGACACCGGCGTCACCAAGTCCGACCTGGCCATCTGGCGCGAGCACCTCATCACCGAGGACCACAGCGTCGATTCGCGCCTGGTGGTGCTGAACAAGATCGACACCATGTGGGACTCGCTGAGCACGCCGGCGCAGATCCAGTCGCAGATCGAGCGCCAGCGCGCCACCTCCGCCGAGATCCTCGGCCTGTCGCTGGAGCAGGTGATCCCGGTGTCCGCCCAGAAGGGCCTGGTGGCCAAGGTCAACAACGACAAGGAACTGCTCAAGGCCAGCTGCCTGCCCAACCTGGAAGACGCCCTGGGCCAGGGCATGATGGGCCAGCGCCAGAAAATCCTGCGCGGCGCGGTGGCCGGCGGCATTGCCGAGCTGCGTGCCGAAGCCGGCCGCGTCATCAACATCCGCCGCCGCGACCTGGCCGAGCAGATGCTTGAGCTCAAGGGCCTGCGCGGCAAGAACACGTCGGTCATCAAGCACATGCGCTCGCGCATCGAAGCCGAGCATGGCGAGTTTGACTCCAGCGGCGCCAAGATTCACGCTGTGCGTTCGGTGCACCTGAAGCTGCTGCGCGAGGTGTTCCACCTGCTGGGCAACAACACCCTCAAGGCCGAGATGGGCCAGCTGAACGACGCGCTGCGCCAGCCCGGCATCAAGCTGGGCGTCAAGCGCGCCTACAGCCAGACGTTTGACCGCCTGCGCCACGGCCTGTCGCGTGCCGAGCAGCTCAACGCCGAGATCCAGAACATGCTGGGCGCGACATTCCGCCAGCTCAATGCCGACTTCGGCTTCTCGCTGCAGACGCCCAAGGAACCGGACATGGCGCGCTTCGTGCGCGACCTGGACCTCGTCGAGCGCAGCCACAACCAGTACCTGGGGGTGGGCAATGCGCTCAAGCTGGCCCAGCCCGAGTTTGCCGACCGGCTGGTCCGTGCGCTGGCCACCCGGCTGCGCGTGGTCTATGAAACCGCGCTGGGCGAGGTCGAGCTGTGGAACAAGTCTGCCGCCGCGCAGCTGGATGCGCAGCTGCGCGAACGCCGCCGCAACTTCAGCCGCCGCATCGAGGCCATCGAGCGCATCCAGCAGGCCGCCAGCGGCCTGGACGACCGCATCGGCGAGATCGAGGCGCAGGAGTCCACCCTCAACGAGCTGGACACCAAGCTGCGTGAGCTCACCGCCCACCTGGTAGCCGCACCGCCCATGAGCTTGCCGCGCGCGGAAGAGCCCGAACTCAAGACCGCATGACCCGGCAGAGGGGGCCGGACTTTGCCACCCGCGTGGTGCGCTGGCAGGCCACACACGGCCGCAACACGCTGCCCTGGCAGAACACGCAGGACCCTTACCGCGTCTGGCTGTCGGAGATCATGCTGCAGCAGACGCAGGTGTCCACCGTGCTGGACTACTTTGCGCGGTTCCTTGAGCGCTTCCCCGACGTGGCGGCGCTTGCCGCCGCCAGCCAGGACGACGTCATGGCGCTGTGGAGCGGCCTGGGCTACTACAGCCGCGCGCGCAACATGCACCGCTGCGCCCAGGAGGTCGTCAGCGAGCATGGCGGGCGCTTCCCGCCCAACGCCGAACTGCTGCAGACCCTGCCCGGCATCGGCCGCTCGACGGCAGCCGCGATTGCATCGTTCTGCTACGGCGAGCGCATTGCCATCCTGGACGGCAACGTCAAGCGGGTGCTCACACGCGTGCTGGGCTTTGACGGTGACCTGGCCGTGGGCAGGAATGAAAAAGCCCTGTGGGACAAGGCCACGGACCTGTTGCCCGGCAAGGCCGTGAAGGAGTCCATGCCCCGCTACACCCAGGGCCTGATGGACCTGGGTGCAACCGTGTGCCTGGCGCGCAACCCTTCCTGCCTGATCTGCCCTGTGCATGAAGTGTGCACAGCCTTCGCGCAAGGCCGCCCTGAAGACTTCCCGGTGAAAACGCGCAAACTCAAGCGCAGCTCGCAGTCCATCTGGCTGCTGTGGGCACAGACCGCCGCTGGTGCCGTCTGGCTTGGCAAGCGGCCTGCGCCGGGTGTGTGGGCAGGCCTGTACTGCCTGCCGCTGTTCGACAGCTACGAGGCGCTGGCGCAGGCTGTGCCCGCGAAGCACCGCGGGCAGATGGAAGACCTGCCGGCTTTCCTGCATGTGCTGACCCACAAGGACCTGCATTTGCATCCTGTGAAGGTGACGCTGCCGCAGGCGGCATGGGGCGGCGGCATTGCGTGCGAGGGTGCGTGGTTTGATGCAGGCGCGTGGCCTGCGCTTGGCCTGCCGGCACCCATCAGGAAACTGCTTCAGAACCCTTGAGGGAGCTGTCATCCCGGACTTGATCCGGGATCCATGGTGGCCAACAAGCAATACCGGTTCAGGCACACGTGGATTGCGGATCAAGTCCGCAATGACCATTCATGGACTCAAACGTGGTCCAGCTCCCGGTGCCGCCGCAGCGTCACCCAGCTGCCGCCATGGGCGGTGCCGAAGGCGCGGGCCAGCCGCTCCACCAGGTACACCGAGCGGTGCTGGCCGCCGGTGCAGCCGATGGCCACCGTCACGTAGCTCCTGTGGTTGCGCGCGAGCGGCTCCAGCCAGTGCTTGAGGAACTGCTCGATGTGGGCGTACATCAGGTTCACGTCGTCCTGCTGCGCCAGAAAGCTGGCGACGGGCTCGTCCATGCCGGTCAGTGGCCGCAGCTCGGGCTCGTAGTAGGGGTTGGGCAGCATGCGCACGTCGAACACATAGTCGGCGTCCAGCGGTATGCCGCGCTTGAAGGCGAACGACTCGAACACCAGGGTCAGCTGGCTCGCAGGCGCCGAGATCAGCGCCTTGACATAGCCCTGCAGCTGCGAGGCCCGCATGATGCTGGTGTCGATCAGGTGTGACTGCTCGCGCATGCCCGACAGCAGCTCGCGCTCCAGCTCGATGGCGTCCGTCAGCGCGCGCTGCTGGTCCAGTGTCTCGCCGCGCGAGAGCGGGTGCTTGCGCCGCGTCTCGGAATAGCGGCGCACCAAAGTCTCGGTGGCCGAGTCAAGAAACAGTGACTTCAGCACCACGTCCTGCGTGCGCAGCGCGGCCAGCTGCTGCGGCACCAGGGGCAGCGACGTGGCGCTGCGCACGTCCATGGCAATGGCCACGCGGGTGGCGCTGTGCTTGCGCTCCAGCTCCACGAACGAGGTCAGAAGCTCTGGGGGCAGGTTGTCCACGCAGTAGTAGCCTGCGTCTTCCAGCGCATGCAGCGCCACGGATTTGCCCGAGCCCGACATGCCGGTGATGAGGACGATTTCAAGGGTCATGGTGCGATGCGCCTGGTGCGGGCCTTCAGCCCTTGAAGTCCAGCATTTCCTTGGCATGCGCCAGCGTCGTGCCCGACAGCCGCTCGCCGCCCAGCATGCGCGCCACCTCGGCCACGCGCTGCTCGCCCTGTACCGCGGCCACGGTGCTCACGACGCTTGCGGCGTCTCCAGCCTTGCGCGCGCCGTCAGCCCGCTTGGAGACGACCAGGTGGTGGTCGGCGCAGGCCGCCACCTGCGGCAGGTGCGTCACCGCCATGACCTGACGGTCGCGGCCCAGCTGCTTCATCAGCCGGCCTACGGTCTCGGCCACCGCACCGCCCACGCCGGAATCCACTTCGTCAAAAATCAGTGTCTGCGCCGTGCCCAGCTGGCTGGTGGTGACGGCAATGGCCAGCGCGATGCGCGACAGCTCCCCGCCCGATGCCACCTTGCCCACCGGCCGCGGCGTGCTGCCCGCATGGCCGGCGACGAGGAAACCCACTTCTTCCATCCCGCTGGCGGCCGGCTGCTCCAGCTTGCCCAGCGCCACCTGGAATTCGCCGCCCTGCATGCCCAGGCCCTGCATGGCCAGCGTGATGGCCTTGGCCAGCTGCGGCGCGGCCCTGGTGCGGGCCTTGGTCAGGCTGCGGGCTTCGGCCATGTAGGCGTCGCGCGCCTTGTTGTCGGCGGCTTCCAGCGCGGCCAGGTCGGCGGCTGCGTCAAGCCGGGTCAATTCTTCTTCCCATGAGGCCAGCAAGGCCGGCAGCTCGGCCGGCGTGCGCTTGTACCGGCGCGAGAGCGACACCCACAGTGACATGCGCTCGTCCAGCTCGGCCAGGCGCTCCGGGTCCAGCTCGGTCTTGCGCAGCCAGGCGTGCAGCGAATGCGCGGCGTCTTCGGCCTGCGCCAGGCTGGAGGCCAGCACCTCGGCCAGGGCGCGGAACTCCGGCTCCACATGCTCCTGCCCTTGCAGCGATGCATGTGCGCGCACCAGGCCCGAAAGGGCTCCCTGGTCGTCATCTTCCAGCGCGGTCAGCGCTGCCTGCGCGGCGTCCAGCAGGGCCTGCGCGTTGGACAGGCGGGTGTGGTTGGTGTTCAGTTCGTCCCACTCGTCGTCACCCGGCGCCAGCTTGGCGACCTCGCCAATCTGCCAGGCCAGGCGCTCGCGTTCGCGCTGCAGCGAGTCCTGCGCAGCCCGGGCGTCGGCCAACGTCTTTTGCGCCGTGCGCCAGTCCTGCCAGAGCTTGCCCAAAGGCTGCACATTCACGCCAGCATAGGCGTCCAGCAGCGCGCGCACCTGGTCGGGCCGCGTCAGGCTCTGCCAGGCATGCTGGCCGTGGATGTCCACCAGCTGCTCGCCGGCTTCCTTCAGCTGCGCGGCGGTGGCCGGGCTGCCGTTGATCCAGGCGCGGCTCTTGCCCTGCGCGTCCACCGTGCGGCGCAGCAGCAGGCTGTCGGCCGCGTCGTAGCCGGCTTCTTCCAGCCAGAAGGCCAGCGAGGCCGGCGCGTCAAACTCGGCGGTGATGTCGGCCCGGGCCGCGCCTTCGCGCACCACCACGGCGTCGGCGCGGGCGCCCAGCGCCAGCTGCAGCGCGTCGATGAGGATGGACTTGCCGGCGCCGGTCTCGCCGGTCAGCACGCTGAAGCCGGACGCCAGGTCCAGCTCCAGCTCGCGCACGATCACGAAGTCGCGCAGGGTGATGCGTTTGAGTGTCATGTCAGGTCACGCCTTCGTTCCAGTGAAGCTTGGCGCGCAATGTATCAAAGTAGCTCCAGCCCTTGGGGTGCAGGAAGCGCGCCGTGTACGCAGCGCGTTTCACGATGATGCGGTCCCCGTGCAGCAGCGAGGCCAGCGACTGCATGTCGAAGTTGGCGCTGGCGTCCCGGCCGGCCACCACCTCGATGGAAATCTCCACCGGGTCGGCCAGCACGATGGGCCGGTTGGACAGCATGTGCGGCGCAATCGGCACCATCACAAAGCCCGGCAGCGACGGGTGCAGCAGCGGCCCGCCGGCCGACAGCGCATAGGCCGTCGAGCCCGTGGGCGAGGCGATGATCAGCCCGTCGGCCCGCTGGCTGGCCACAAAGCGGCCGTCCACCTCGATGCGCAGCTCGACCATGCCGGCCGTGGCGCCGCGGTTGACCACCACGTCGTTCAGCGCCAGCGCGTCGAACACGCAGCGGCCGTCGCGCATCACGCGCGCATGCATCAGGCTGCGGTGGTCTTCTTCGTATTCGCCGGCCAGCATGGGCCTGAGCGCCGCCTGGTACTTGTCCAGCGGGATGTCGGTGATAAAGCCCAGCCGCCCCTGGTTGATGCCTATCAGCGGCACGCCGTAGCGTGCCATCTGCCGGCCGATGCCCAGCATGGTGCCGTCGCCGCCCACCACCAGGCACAGGTCGGCCTGGGCGCCGATCTCTGGTACCGTGAGGGCGGGGTAGGTGTTGACGCCGGTGAGGTCGGCCGTGTCCTTCTCGAACACCACGTCGCAACCCTGCACCGTGAGGAAATGCGCAATATCCTCCAGGATGACGCGGGACGTGCCTGCGTTGGAGGCTTGGTACTTGCCGATAAGCGCTACCTGGCGGAAACGGGATTTCATTTGCAAATTACATCACTAAAATGATCTGATGCTCGACGACCGTGCCAAGTTGTTGCTGAAAGCTCTGGTGGAGCGCTACATTGCCGACGGGCAGCCCGTCGGCTCCCGCACGTTATCCAGGGCATCGGGCCTGGAGCTGTCGCCCGCGACCATCCGCAACGTGATGTCGGACCTGGAAGAAATGGGCCTGATCGTCAGCCCCCACACCTCCGCCGGCCGCATCCCCACCGCGCGCGGCTACCGGCTGTTTGTGGACACCATGCTCACCGCCCAGCGCGACCAGTTTGGCGCCACCCCCAAGCTCGTGGCCGACCAGCCGCAGAAGGTCATCGCCAATGCAGCGCAGCTGCTGTCCAACCTGTCGCAGTTCGTCGGCGTGGTGATTGCGCCGCGGCGCACGTCGGTGTTCCGGCACATCGAGTTTTTGCGGCTGTCGGAGCGCAGGTTCCTCGTCATCATCGTCTCGCCCGAGGGCGACGTGCAGAACCGCGTCATCTTCACCGAGGTGGACTACTCGCAGTCACAGCTGATTGAGGCGTCCAACTACATCAACTCGCATTTTGCGGGCCTGGCCATCGAGCAGGTGCGCGAGCGGCTCAAGGCCGAGGTCGAGTCGCTGCGCGGCGAGATAGCGCAGCTCATGCAGGCGGCGGTGACCGTCAGCTCCGAGGCCATGGTGCAGGCCGAGGACGACATGGTCATCAGCGGTGAGCGCAACCTGCTCTCGGTGAGCGACTTTTCCAGCGACATGAGCCAGCTGCGCCGCGCGTTTGAACTCTTCGAGCAGAAGACCCAGATCATGCGGCTGCTGGACATATCCAGCAAGGCCGAAGGCGTGCGCATCTACATCGGCGGTGAAAGCCAGGTGGTGCCGTTTGAGGAACTGTCCATCGTGAGCGCGCCGTACGAGGTGGACGGGCAGGTGGTCGGCACCCTGGGCGTCATCGGGCCGACGCGGATGCCGTATGACAGGATGATCCAGATTGTGGATATCACGTCGCGGCTGGTGAGCAACGCGCTCAGCCACAACAAGGCCTGACGCAATAGCGGCCTGCGGCCGGGTAAAAAGAAGTGGTCACCCCTACTCTGTCATGCCGGACTTGATCCGGCATCCACGCCCCGAACGCCAATCACCTTCCCGGCATTCCCCTACCGCGCAATCTTCCGCTCAACATTCGCCACCACACCCGCTCGCAGGGTGATGATCGTGAGGGTCTGCGGGTCCCGATAGTGAGGGAAGTAGGTCCAGGTCTTCTCCTCAGGCTGCCCCTTGAGGTTCGTCACCATCGCCTCGTGATCCGGCTTCCCGATCTTGAACAGCACTTCACCCTCAGGCGTGCCGAGACTGATGAAGCCGCGATCCCGGGCATCAACGGCCAGCGCGAGCATGGATACGGCGGCGAGAAAGAGGGCGACGAGAATTTTCGGCATGGAAGCCTCCTGCGGGCACAACAGATAAATCATACCCAAGGACATGTCACCCCACCTCTGTCATCCCGGACTTGATCCGGGATCCATGCCCCGAACGCCCAGGCCTTTCACGCCCCGTACAATCGCCGCTGGTCAGGGCCGTTAGCTCAGTTGGTTAGAGCAGAGGACTCATAATCCTTTGGTCGTTGGTTCAAGTCCAACACGGCCTACCACTCCTCAAACCATTTCAGACGCTGCCGGCTTCAAAGCTGCGCCAAGCGCACATGCGCGACGAACATCGCAGCCAGCCACGCGGGCGCTTGGGGCTTGAGCAAGCAGCGCTCTCCCCGGGGTGCTTCTGCAACCACTGATTGCGCAATTTCCATCAGCGCACAACAGGCGCGGAATGAGCTTGTTGAAAATGAACCATATACTTGCTCTGTCGCGCTGATTCAGGCGCGATCAGGATTGGCGTCCTGACGACTGTTGTCAAAGTTGCAGCCTGCGAATGCAGGCTCCAGATCCCTGCAGCTCTGCTCTTTCAACTGCATGGAGAGGGAGACGTATGTCTCGCTGGTCACAGTTTCGCAAACAGGACGCCATCCATGCCGACCATCACCAGTCGCCCAAAACTAGCAGTACTCATCGACGCGGAAAACGCCCGCGCCGCGCATGCGCCGCAGCTCATGCAGATCATTGGCCAGTACGGCAAGCCCATCATCCAGCGCGCCTATGGCGACTGGACGACGACGCAGCTCACGCGGTGGAAGAACCTGCTCAACGCCTTGTCCATCCGCCCCTTCCAGCAGTTCCGCTATGCGCGGCACAAGAACTCGTCCGACGCGGCGCTGCTCATGGATGCGATGGAGCTGCTCTACACGCGCAGCGACCTGGACGGCTTTTGCATCGTGTCGTCCGACAGCGACTACATTGGCCTGGCCGCGCGCATCCGCGAGCGGGGGCTGATGGCCTATGGATTTGGCGACCGGACGACCATGCGGGCGTTTGTGGCAGCCTGTGATGAGTTCATTTACCTGGATGAAGTGTGCAGCCAGGCTGCGCCGGACGCGCCTGACTCACGGTGACAGGGTTCCCGGTGTCTCCACCGGCCGGCGGCTGGCTGCGGCCTGTGCCGCAGGCGATTCAACAGTCTCAGACCTCACCAACCGTCTGGTAAGCACGGCTGGCCCAGGCGCCTTCTGCGCGCACCGAGGCAGCGTCGCGCGGCATGGCGGACTTGCCGTTGACGATGACCACACCAACTTCACCGGTCGTCATCTTCGGCGCTTGCGAGACTTCGGCTTTCACCGCTGCGCGCGAGTTGATGCTGGTGCTGTTTATCGGGCCGTAGGTTGCGGGTTCGGCAGCCAGGGCAGCGCCAGCGGCGAGGACGAGAGACAGGATTGCGAGTTTTTTCATGATGGGCTTTCAAAAGAGGTTGATGAAGAGTTCACAGGCCGGTCGGCGCCGTGTGCAAGGAATACGGAGGCGCTCGGCAAATGGATTCGCGCTGGGACCGGGCGTTGCGCTGGTCGGCGTCTTGTCCTACATGGGTTTGAGGTCGCCCGCATCCATCGTCATCCCGCTTCACCAGCCCGTCGCCTCGGATTCATAATCCGTTGCTGCAGGTTCAAATCCAGCATGCCCTGCCGCGATTTCAAGGGGTTCCGATGACAGAACACACCCACACCACGTTTGAAGAATTCGAATCCGCGTCCCTGGCTCTCGGCTTTGACGAGGTGCTGGTGCGCGAATGGTCGCCGCTGCAGGTCGTCCCTGACCACCAGCATGACTTCGGTGTCAGCGCCATCGTCGTCAGTGGCGAAATGTGGCTCACGGCTGCAGGCGAAACGCGCCACCTTGTGCCCGGCGACAGATTCACGCTGGAGCGCAACGAGCCCCATGCCGAGCGCTATGGGCCGGACGGCGCAACCTATTGGGCGGCGCGACGCACGCGCGCGTGACGGCTGCTATCGCAGGCCATTGCAGGAAGCCCTTCAACGATGTAAGGTTCAGACATGAAGTCGTCCGATCCATCGACCCTGCATGACACGGCCAGTGCCGTAAGCCAACTGTCGTACCTTCTCTCCTCTGCTGCCTACCCGGTGCACAGCCGCCTTCCGCCGGAACGGGAGCTGGCAGAAACCTTGAAGCTTCCACGCGGCAAGGTACGCGAGGCATTGAAGCGGCTGGAAGATGAAGGCCGCATCTGGCGCCGCGTCGGCATGGGCACCTTCGTTGGCAGCCGCCCTCGCTCGATCAAGTCGCAGCCGGAATCGTTGGGTGGCGAGACGACCCTCAATGAACTGTTCGAAATGCGCTCGCTGGTCGAACCCATCGTGGCGGGCCTGGCTGCCCTGAGGGCAGAGAAGACGGACATCGCCATGATGCGGGAGTACGCGGCAAGGGCGGACAGTGCGGGCAACTGGGCCGAATGGGAAAAGTGGGACGAGCTTTTGCATCGCGCCATCGTGGAAGCGAGCGGCAACGGCCTGTTCATCAATACCATCGACCAGCTGCTGCGCATCAAGGCGCATCCCCGCTGGACCATTACCCGGGCCTCCGCTTTCGACCCGGCGCTCACAGCCCGCTATGGCCGCGAACACGCCGCCGTCATCTACTGCATCAGCGAGCAGGACAGCGAAGGGGCCGTAGCCGCGATGAAGAAGCACATGCTGGGCGTGAGCATGACCGTGGGGCCGGCGATCTCCAACAAGGGTCGTCCGGGCTGCTAACCAATTGCCCGATTGGTCGCGGCGCGACCCCGCAGTGCGTGATTGCGCAGCTATTCTGGGCTGATGCCCACATCAGACACTTCCTTCTCCTATATCGGCGTGCTCGACATGTTCAAGATTGGCATCGGGCCGTCTTCGTCGCACACGATCGGGCCGATGAAGGCCGCCAATGCCTTTATCAGGGGTTTGGGGCCTGACCTCGAAGCCTGGGTTGAACGGCTGGTCGTGACGGTGCATGGCTCGCTCGCCTGGACTGGCAAGGGGCACTGCACCGACAAGGCCATCATGCTCGGCCTGACGGGTCACGCGCCTGAGACCATAGAGCCTGCGCAGGCTGACGCCGCGTTCGCCGCCATCCAATCGCAAGGTGAAATCAGAACCCCCACCGGCCGCCTGCTGCGCTTCCAGCCGGAACGCGACTTGGTTTTCGACCTCGTCAAGCAGTATCCACGGCACCCCAATGCCATGAGGTTCGTCGCGCTGGGGCCGGATCAACAGGTGCTGGCGGATGCGCTCTGGTACTCGGTCGGCGGCGGCTTTGTCGAGCAGGACGGAGCCGGGCCGGAGCTGGCGTGGCCATCCGCTGTTCCCTACCCCTTTGCCAGCATGAAGGAGTTGCTGGCGCTGGGTTGCGGGCAACAACTGCGCATCGCCGATATGGCTCTGGCCAACGAGCGCAGCATCCGCAGCGATGCCGAAACCTTCTCCAGCCTCGACAGGCTCGTCGATGTGATGCTTAACTGCGTTGAACGTGGCCTCACTCAATCGGGGCCGCTGCCAGGCCCGCTCAAGGTGCATCGGCGCGCGGCCGGGCTGTTCCAGGCTTTGCGTAATCGCGCTACCGGCACAGTCACCCTGCCCACAGATGCGTTCGACCATGTTTCGGCCTTCGCCATGGCCGTGAACGAGGAAAATGCCTGCGGTGGCCGGGTCGTTACCGCGCCGACCAACGGCGCTGCCGGCGTCGTGCCCGCCGTGCTCCGCTACTACCGCGACTTCTGCCCCGGTGCCACACGCGACGGCCTGCGCGACTTCATCCTCGTGGCCGCAGCCACAGGCAGCATCATCAAGCGAAACGCCTCGATCTCGGGCGCCGAGGTCGGCTGCCAGGGAGAAGTGGGCTCCGCCGCTGCCATGGCGGCCGCAGGCCTGGCCTCCGCCCTGGGCGGCACCAACGCGCAGGTCGAAAACGCCGCTGAAATCGCGCTGGAACACCATCTGGGCATGACCTGCGACCCGGTCGGCGGTCTCGTGCAAATCCCCTGCATCGAGCGCAATGCGTTTGGCGCGGTCAAGGCGATCACCGCCGCTTCACTCGCCCTGCTCGGAACAGGCGAGCATGTGGTCTCGCTGGACCAGGTGATCGAAACGATGCGCCAGACCGGCGCCGACATGCACGACAAGTACCGTGAAACTTCGCGCGGCGGCTTGGCCGTCAGCTTTCCACAATGCTGACCACGAGTGCGGAATCCGGCGGCCTGACATGCCTGAACCAATCCGAGAATTGGTTGGAATTGACCCCCTTCAAAAAGCCTTGCAGCGATATGCTTGCTTCAGCGTAACCGGCTTGCAACCATTGCAAGCGACTCAACTTGGGAACACGTTCAAATGAATTTTGACTTGAATGACCGCAACGTACTGATCGTCGGTGGAAACAGGGGAATCGGCCTGGAGATCGCCAGGGGGTTTCAGGCGCAGGGTGCCAAGGTCACCATAACCTCCGAAGACGCGGGCGTGTTCGATGCGCAGGCCAGCCTGAACCAGGGTGCTGCGAAAAAGGTGGAGGCGCTCCAGTTCGACATCACCAACCGTGAGGCCGTCGATGCAGCGTTCGGCAAGCTCGGCCGCATTGATGTCCTCATCAACAATTCCGGCGTGTTCTGGGACACGCCGTCAGACGACCGTTCGGCGAAAAACTACGATACGTTCGTCAAGCAACTGATGATCAACGTCGTCGGCACCTGGTGGTGCACGATGGCGGCGGTCCCTCATATGGGGGACGGCGGGCGTGTCATTTTCACGGCGTCCATTTCCGGGCGGCTCGGCTCGCCGAAACATTCCGGCTACGCCGCCTCCAAGCATGCCATCCTGGGCATGGTGAAAAGCATGGCCAAAGACCTCGGCCCGCTCGGAATCTCCGTCAATGCTGTTTGCCCGGGCAGTTCGGCGACAGACACCAACCTCAAATCCCTGCCGCTCGAGCGGCAGCAACTGGCGGCCAGGAACATGGCGCTTCATCCAGGATTGCTTGACCCGTCCGACCACGTCGGCAGCTATCTCTTCCTGGCTTCCGCAGCAGCCGCACACATTACCGGCCAGACGATCACGGTTGACCGTGGACAGACATGCATTTGAGCGGATGGCCACAATGAATCCAAGCAGTTCAGCCGGCGCCGAGATCAGCATTCGCAGCCTGCGCAAGGCATTCGGTTCGGCAGTCGCGGTCGACGACGTGACGCTGACGGTCGTGCCCGGCGAATTTCTCGCGCTGCTGGGGCCATCGGGTTCGGGCAAGTCCACCATCCTGATGAGCATCGCCGGGTTCGAGAGCCCAACCGGCGGGCAGATCCTCATGGACAACGTCGACTGCACCCATATCCCGCCTTATCGCAGGAACGTGGGAATGGTCTTCCAGAACTACACGCTATTCCCGCATCTCAGCGTCCTGGACAACGTCGCGTTCCCGCTGAAGATGCGGGGCCTCGGCAAGGCCGAGCGGCATGCGCAGGCGGAGCTGGCACTCAAGAGCGTTCACCTGGCCGGATACGGCGCGCGGATGCCGAACCAGCTTTCCGGTGGGCAGCAACAGCGCGTCGCGCTTGCGCGGGCCATCGTCTACAAGCCCCGGCTCCTTTTGATGGACGAGCCGTTTTCCGCGCTGGACAAGAAGCTGCGCCAGGAGATGCGCCTGGAGACCAAGCGCCTGCATGCGGAGCTTGGCCTCACAGTCGTCTTCGTCACGCATGACCAGGAAGAAGCCCTGACCATGGCGGACAGGGTTGCGGTGCTCAAGGACGGTCGCCTGCAGCAGATCGGCTCCCCCCGCGATCTGTATGAGCGCCCCCTCAACCTGTTCGTCGCCGGCTTTATCGGCGACATGAACTTCATTCCTGCGACTTTTGCAGGCGACAGCGTGCAGCTTCCCGGGGGCCAGGCATGGAAGCTGCCCCAGGCCGCAGTTGTCGGTGAACTCTCACCCGGCCCCGCCACAGTGGCAATGCGCCCCGAGCGGCTGTCACTTGCCGGTGGTGGTGACGATCTGAGGCTGGACGCCCGCGTCCTGGATGTCATCTATTCCGGCGCAGACACGATCGTCATGGCGGCCTTGAATGACGGCACGCAGATCCAGGCCCGCACCAGCAGCCTGGACGGGCATTTGCACGGCGTCGGCAACGACATCGCGCTGTACTGCCGGGCCGATTCCCCCCTCGTCTATGGGGCCGGCAGCGCATGAACGCCGTGTCGCGCCTCTTCCAGCCGGACGGCCGCAACCTGTCAAGCGGTGGGTTCGCGCTGCTGGTCGCGCCATTTTTCGCGCTGATGCTGCTTGTTTTCCTGTACCCGATGCTGTCCCTGCTGTCGGTTTCGGTGCTGGAACCAGCCCCCACACTGGTTCACTATGAACGCGCAATCACCGACCCTGTGTTTGCGGGAATCCTGCTGCGTACGCTGCAGATCGGTTTCACCGTTGCCGTCGCATCGCTGGCCATGGCCTTCCCGGTCGCGCTGCTCATGGCGCGCTCCACGGGACCGAAGGCAATACTGATCACCGCGTGCATCGTGCTTCCGATGTGGTCATCGGTATTGGTGCGGACCACGGCATGGGCCGTGCTGCTGCAACGCAATGGCCTGGTTAATGATGCGCTGCAGTTCCTCCACCTGACGGACCAGCCGCTGCGGCTGCTGTTCACGCGCCCGGCCGTAGTGCTTGCCATGACGCATGTACTGCTCCCGCTCATGGTATTGCCGATCTACGGTTCGCTCAAGGCCATCCCGGTCAACTATGACCGGGCAGCCGAGATACTGGGGGCGAGCCCCTTGCGCAGGTTCCTCGAAGTCACCTTGCCGCTGTCCATGCCCGGCGTCATGAGCGGCTTTCTCATGGTCTTCCTCATGTCGCTCGGGTACTTCATCACGCCCGCGCTTCTCGGCTCACCGCAGGAGATGATGGTGTCCACCCTCATCTCCCAGCAGATCACCGTGCTGCTCGACTGGCCGTTCGGTGCAGCGCTGGTCGGCGTGCTCACGCTCTTCGTGCTGTGCGTCACCCTGGTCTTCGGCAAGTTCTTCAAGTTCAACAAGCTGATGGGGGGAGCGTTATGAACGGCATCAAGGCCCGATCGCTGCTGCTGAACATCTACGTCTGCGGCGTGCTCGCATTCGTGCTGGTGCCGATCATCGTGATCCTGCCGATGGCGTTCAGTGACACCCGGTACCTGACCTTCCCGCCCAAGGGTTTCTCATTCCGCTGGTTCATCGAGTTCTTCAGCAATGCGCGCTGGATGGGCGCGGCAGCCTTCAGCCTGACCATCGCCTTCGGCGTCGCCATCGTGACGTCTGTCGTCGGGACGATGGCAAGCTACGCCGTCATCCGTGGCGGCGGCCGGCTGGCTTCGGTCTTCCAGGTCACGCTCATGCTGCCGGTGATCGTGCCGCATGTCGCACTGGCGGTGGCGCTCTATTTCTTCTTCCAGAAGGTGGGGCTGATGGGCACGACCATCGGGTACATCCTGGCGCATTCGGTCATCGCCATGCCCTTCACGGTGCTCACGGTGGCTGCCGCCCTGTCGAAGATCGACCCGGCGCTTGAGAACGCCGCCATGAGTTGCGGCGCCACCCGCTTTACCGCGTTTCGCCTGGTCACCTTGCCGAACATCCTGCCGAGCGTCTTCTCGGGAGCCCTGTTCGCTTTCATCATTTCGTTCGACGAGCCGGTCATCACCTACTTCCTGGCCGGCGCGCGCGACAAGACACTGCCCCGGATGATGTTCGACGACATCCAGATGAACATCACACCCATGCTTGCCGCGATCGCCGTGCTGCTGACCAGCCTTTCCATCCTGGTCCTGCTGGCAACTGCCTTTCTTCAACGTTTGTCGCGCTCGGGCGGTCCGAGAGAAATTCAACCTGGCACGAGGAGTATCTGAAATGCGTCTTTTGAACCGAATCCTTCAAATTGCCCTTTCGCTCACGCTGATATCCGGCAGCGCGGGCACCTGGGCCGACGAAATCGTCGTTGCAGCCAATGGCGGAACCATGCGCGAAGCGCGTGACGATTTCTACTACAAGCCATTCACCAAGAAAACCGGAACGAAGGTGATTCCGTTTGACATCGAGATCTACGACCAGTGGGCTCGCGTGAAGGCCATGCAGCGTACCGGCAAGATCGAGTTCGACATCGTCAATGCGTCAGCGGCAGACCTGATCCTGCACCGGGACCTGCTGGCGCCGATGAATTGCGCAACGCTGCCCAACGTCAAGAAGGCCCTCCCGGGCGCCTGCGACCCCTACGCGATGTCAAGCCACGCGGGCGCGCTCCTGCTGATCTACAACAAGGACATCTTCAAGGGCAAGGCGCCGAAGACCTGGGCAGATTTCTGGGATGTGAAGACATTCCCCGGCCCCCGCGGCTTGCCTGATTCCGGCGACAGGGCATGGTGGGTGCCCGCTGCAGCACTGCTGGCCGACGGCGTGAAGAAGGAGAACCTGTGGCCGCTTGATCTTGACCGGGCCTACAGGAAGATGGACCAGATCAAGCCCAGCGTCAGTGTGTGGTGGAAGACCGCAGCCCAGATGATGCAGGTCGTCCGCGAGAAGGAAGTGGTCATGACCATGGGCTTTTCCGGCCGTGCGTACACGGCCATCCAGGATGGCGCACCGTTCGATGTCTCCTGGGAAGGCGCTTTGCATGACCAGGGCTACCTGGCGGTTCTCAAGGATGCGCCAAACCGGAAAAAGGCCATCGAGTTCCTCGACTTCATGATTGGCGACGTCGAGGGGCAGGTCCAGTTCATGAACAAGATCCACTATTCCACGTTCACGCAGGCGTCGCTGGACAAGGTTCCACGTGGCGACCTGAAGTTCTATGCGACGGTGCCCGAGAACGCGGCCAAGGTTGTACGCCCCGATTGGGAGTGGATCGCGAAAAACCAGTCCATGCTGAACGACCGCTTCAACAAGTGGATTACGCGCTGATACGGGCCGGTTACTTCATGACAAGAAACGAGATGAACGCCCTTTCCCTCGACCACTACAACATCTACTGCAAGGATCTTGCGGCAAGCCTGCACTTTTACGAGCGGTATGTCGGGCTCAAAAGCGGAGAGCGCCCGCCACTGCCTTTTCCCGGCGCCTGGATGTATGCGGATGACAACAAGGCGGTACTGCACCTGATTGCCGAGTCGGGACGGCTGGACGAGGGCAGTGGCGCCATCGATCATGTTTCCATCAACTGCTCGGGTATCCGGTCGGCGATCGACCGGATCAAGGCGGGGAACATGCCGGTCGATGTCCGGCTGGTGCCGGGCTTGCCACTGCAGCAGGTTTTCATACGCGATCCGGATGGCGTGATGATCGAGCTGAATTTCAGGGATGAGCCGCAGGTTGAAGAACTCGAGCACTTCGATGCGGCGACCGAAGACCCGCGAAACCGCGCGAGGCCGGCCCCATCTTCCGCAAAGCAGGCTTGAATCAACATCTCAGGGGAATCCCATGGAATATCGCAGACTCGGCGCATCTGGAATGATGGTGCCAGCCCTCAGCTTTGGCACGGGGACATTTCTTCCGCCCGGGACGCCCGGCCGCACAGCGGTCGACCCCGAGCGCGCCCGCAGGCTGGTTGATGTTTGCCTGGACACAGGCATCACCATGTTCGACACGGCCAGCACCTATGGCGGAGGACATGCGGAGGAGGTGCTGGGCAGCGCCATCAAGGGACGCCGGGACAAGGTGATCATTTCGACGAAGGCGGGCCAGCCTGCGGGGCCTGGGCCCAACGAGCTCGGCCTGTCCCGCGCCAACCTGACGGCATCCATTGAACGCTCGCTGCGCCGGCTCGGGACCGACTACATCGACGTGTTCCAGTATCACGTCTACGACCCGATGACACCCGTTGAAGAAAGCCTTTCGACGCTCGACAGTTTCGTTCGCGCAGGAAAGATCCGGTACATCGGCGTCTCCAATTTCTCGGCATGGCACCTAATGAAGTCGCTTGCGGTGTCCGAGAAACATCACTTCACACGATACGTGGTTCAACAGGTCTACTACTCGCTCATCGGGCGTGACTACGAGCTCGAACTCATGCCCCTGGCCCTTGACCAGGGCTTGGGGGCGGCGGTATGGAGTCCGTTGGGCTGGGGGCGCCTGACGGGGAAGGTGCGGCGAGGTGGCGTCATGCCTGAAGCCACGAGCCGCCTGCACGCCACGTGGGATCTCGGCCCTCCCGTTGAGAACGAAACCCTGTTCAACGTGATCGATGTCCTGGAGGAACTGGCAGTGGAAACGGGGAAGTCGATCGCGCAGATCGCCCTCAACTGGCTGCTTCAGCGGCCCACCGTCTCCACCATCATCGTCGGCGCCCGCGATGAGGCCCAGCTGCGCGAAAACGTGGGCGCCGTCGGCTGGAACCTCACGGCGGAGCAAGTGGCTAGGCTTGACGCCGCCAGCCCGATACGGCCGCTGTACCCGAACTGGTTTCACGAGGATTTCGAGTTTGACCGGACGCGGGACAGGTCAAAGCCGGTGCCTCGCAACAGGCGACCGATTGCTGGCCGGGCACTTCCTGCAGAGAAGCCCTGATCAGCGGCAGTCCCATGCAGCCGCCAGACATGCCGGCCTTGATGGCCGAGATAGACAGCCTGGACAAAAACCTGGTGGAGCTGCTGGGCCGCCGTTTCCGTTGCTCCCGCGAAATCGGGTCCATCAAGCGGCAGCAGGGCCAGGCGCCGTATGACCCGATCCGCGTTCAAAACCAGCAATTGAATTTCGTCAGGAAGTGCGTTGAAGCCGGTCTTGATGAACAGATGGCCCATCAATTGATTGGCACTATTCTTCAGCAAGTCATTGCTGAACGCCTCGCCCCAAACTGAAGGTGGCCTTGATGGCTGGTCCATCGGCCCCTTCCAGCACCTCCGCTACTCCCGGCACAAGAACTCGTCTGGCAGTGACTGCAGTACTGGCAAGACTGGTCCCCTCGACAGGAATCGAACCTGTATCTGACGCTTAGGAGGCATCCGTTCTATCCATTGAACTACGAGGAGGAGCGGGCATTGTATTGCCTCGCGCTGCGGGCTTGCTGCAGGGCGGCCCCGGGGCTCAGGGCGGGGCGAGCAGGGTGGCTGCATCGCCCGCGTCGGCGGGGTAGTTGCGCACGGTGCACCTGATGGTGCCGCTGACTTCAATCAGCCCCGACCAGGCGCGCGCCTGTGCAAAGGCGGCGCGCAATGCGGCGGCGCGGCGGCCGGCTTCCTGGGCATCCACGCCCGGCTGCACCCAGGCAAACAGCGGGCCGCCCAGGCGGGCGATGAGGTCGATGCCGTCGGCGCTCTCCTGCAGCAGGCCGGCCAGCGACGCCAGCAGCGCGTTGGCGGCGCCCTGGCCTTCGGCCTCCTGCAGCTGGTCCAGCTGCTCCAGCTCGACCAGCACCACGCCCAGCGGCGTGCCGTCGCGCCTGGCGCGCAACAGTTCATGCGCCAGCGCCTCATGCAGGAAGGCGCTGGTGTGCAGGCCGGTGACTGCATCCCGCAGCGATGAGGGGGCGGCCACGGGCAGGGCCTGCGGTGCTGTGCCCTGCACCGCGTTACCCGGTGCAGGGCCCCTAGCTGCGCCTGCCGGCACATGCCTGAGCCACAACCGGCGCGTGCCGTACATCGCCGCCAGCAGCGCCAGCACGATGGCGCCGCTCAGCCACCACGGCGCGCCCTCCGGCTGCCCCGGGTTGCCGGTGTCCAGCACAAAGCCTTCCAGCGAATAGTCGGGCGGCAGCATGCCGAACTCGGCATACACCCCGGCAATGTGGCGCCAGCGCCCGGGGTTGCTGTGGCCGATCTCGATCAGCTCGGGCTGCATCAGGTTGCGCATTTCGCCCGCCTCGAACAGCAGGTGCTCGCGCGTCAGCCGCTGACCGTATTTGGTGAGGATCAGGTCGGCAATTTCCTCGGGGTGCGCCATGGCGTACTGCCAGCCGCGCACGCTCGCATCGCGAAATGCTTCCACCCGCTCGCGGTTGGCACGCACCCGGCCTTCGCTGGTGAAGAGCGTGTCGCCATAGAAGTCGATGCTGCCGGCGCGCGGCGAGATCACGGTGTGCGCAAAGCCTGCCTGGCGCAGGAACCAGACCTGGTCGGTGGTGTACACCGAGAAGCCGTCCACCCGGCCTTCGGTCAGGTCCTTCAGGTCGTAGCTCTGCGGCACCCGCTTGACCCGGCTGCGTGACAGGCCTTCGCGCTCCAGGTAGTACAGCAGCTCCTGGTCGTGCGCACCCACCATGATGGTCTTGCCGTCCAGGTCCTGCACCTTGCGCTGGGCGCCGCGCACCGCCAGTGCCAGCGCCGAGTGCTGCATGATGGTGGCGAGCACCACCACCGGGTCGCCCAGGCCGCGGCGCAGCGCCAGCTCGGAGCTGGCCACGCCAAAGTCGGCCTTGCCCGACAGCACCGCGCTGATGGAGTCGCCGGCGCTGCCGCCGGCTTCCTGGATGGCCACGTCAAAGCCGGCATTGCGGTAGTAGCCCTTCTCCAGCGCCGTGTAGTAGCCGGCAAACTGGAACTGGTGCTTCCATTTGAGCTGCAGCGTGACCTTCTCCAGCGCGCCCTGCGCCGCAGCCGGCCCGGCGGCCGCTGCGCACAGTGCCATGCCGGCCAGCAGGGCCCGCAGCGCGGCGCCCGGAAAGTGCAGGATTCTCAACGACATGGAGCCGATGCTAAGCGATGCCGCCGGGGCTGCCTAGCCAGCGGTGTGGCGGCGGCGTGACGGCAGAAGGACGGCGAAGTCACGGCGAAGTGACGGCGGCCTGCCCGTCCGATATCCTTGCAACCCATGCCGTCCGCTCCCAAACTCGCCCGCGCCCTGGCCGGGCTGCTGCTGGCCGCTTTGCTGGCGCTGGCGGCGGGTTGCACCGGCGGGGCCGACGGCGCCGCGCCCAGGGTGGTGGACGGCGTGCTCGACCTGCGCGACTGGGACTTCCGCAAGGCCGGCATGGTGCCGCTGGACGGCGCCTGGCAGTTCCTGCCCGGCGAGTTTGCCGACGCGGACGCCATCGGCCTTGCGCCCACGCTGCATGTGCCGGGCGACTGGAACGGGTTTCAGACCAGCCAGGGCCCGATGGGCGGCCAGGGCTACGCCACCTACCGGCTCACCATCAACTGCTACCAGGCGCGGGACCTCGCGCTGGCCCTGCCAATGCAGCACAGCGCAACGCGGGTGTATGTCAATGGCCGGGTGGTGGCCAGCCAGGGCGTGCCGGGCACGGCCCGCGCGCTGTCGCGCCCGGCCGCCATCCAGCAGATCGTGCACCTGGACGACCAGCCCTGCCCGCTGCGCCTGGTGGTCCATGTGTCCAACTTCGACATCCGCAAGGGCGGGCTGATGCGCAGCATCACCCTGGGCACGCGCCAGCAGGTGCACGACAGGCGCGAGTTCAACCTGATGCGCGACCTGTTCAGCGCCGGAGCGCTGGTGGTGATGGGCCTGCTGCCCATCATGTTCTTCGTGGCGCGGCGCCGTGACCGGGGGCCGCTGTACTTCGGCCTGTTCTGCCTGACGTTTGCACTGCTGATCGGCCTGATCGGCGAGCGGGTGCTGCAGCCGGTGGTGGCGCCGCTGGGCTGGGACAGGTACTACCAGGTTGTGTTTGCCGCGATGTATTTCACGCAGATGCTGTTCGCGCTGTTCCTGTCCACACAGTACCCGTCGCTGTTCCCGCGCTGGGCTATCCGCTCGATTGTCATCCTGGGCGTGGGGGCCACCGTGGTGGTGGCGCTGACGCCCGCTGCCCTGTTCAGCCTGGGCGTGCCCTTGATGCAGGCGGGGGCAGTGCTGCTGGCTGCCTGCCTGATTGCCGTGCTGGCCCGCGCGGTGCTGCAGCGGCGCACCGGCGCGCTGCTGATCCTGCTGGGCCTGCTGGTGTTCATCGGCACCACGGTGCATGACACCATCAACTTCCAGCACCTTCAGCAGTTTGGCCTCGTGCCCTGGGGCGCGCTGGTGTGCGTGTCAATGCCGGGGGTGCTGCTGTCGCGGCGCTTCTCGCGGGCGTTGTCTGCCGAGGAGCTGCGCCATGTCGAGCAGCGCGAGCGGGCCGACCTGGTGGTGCGCTCCACCAAGGCCGGCGTGCTCGACTGGGACGCCGTGGCCGGCACCATCACCTACTCGACGCGCTACATGGAAATGCTGGGCTACCCGCCGGGCACGCCGCAGGCCCAGCTGCGGCAGTTCTACGACATGGTCCACCCTGATGAACGCGAGGTGGTGCGCACCATGTTCATGACGCAGCTGCGCGACCGCAGCCACCGCAACACGGTGCGCGCCTTCGAGCCCAGGGACTACCGGCTGCGTTGCCAGGGCGGAGACTGGCTGTGGGTGCATGCCGAGGGCATCGGCCTGTGCGGTGCCGACGGGCGCACGCTGCGCTTCATCTGCTCGTTCATCGACATCTCGGCCACCAAGCGGCACGAGGCCGAGATGCAGGCCAGCGAGGAAGCCCTCAGGCGCTCGCAGAAGCGGCTGGAGCTGGTGGTGCGCGGCGCGCGCGTGGGCATTGTGGACTGGGACGGCCGCACGCACGAGACCTACTACTCGCCGCACTTCCGCGAGCTGCGCGGCTATGCGCCTGATGCCGACACCTCTGACTGGCCCGACTATTTCAGGGTGATGATCCACCCGGACGACCGCAGCCGCGTGACCCGGCGCTGGGTTGCCTTCATCCAGGGCAAGGGGCCAGAAGGCCCGCACGGCGAATACTACGCACCCGAGGAGTACCGCATGCTGCGCGCCGACGGCAGCTATGCCTGGGTGCAGGTCAGCGGCATGGCGGTGCGCGAGGCCGACGGCTTTGTGGCGCGCTGGATCGCCGCCGTCATCGACACCACCGGCCGCCGCGAGCAGGAGGAGGCATTGCGCGCCTCGCACGGGCAGATCGCCGCGCAGGCCGCGCAGCTGGAGCTGCAGAACGAGGCGCTGAAGGAGAACGTGCGGCTGCGCGAGGAGGTCGAGCGCATCGGCCGGCACGACATCAAGACGCCGCTCAACAGCATCATCGCGGTGCCGCGCCTGCTGCGCGAGGAGCGCGAGCTCTCTGCCGATGAAGACGACCTGCTGGGCATCGTCGAGCGTGCGGGTTACCGCATCCTGAGCATGGTCAACCTGTCGCTGGACCTCTACAAGATGGAGAACGGCAGCTACATCTTCCGCCCCGATGCGGTGGACCTGGCCGGCCTCACGGCCAAGGTCATTGCCGACCTGCGCAGCCATGCGGCCTCCAAGGGCGTGGGCCTGGATGTGGTGAGCGACCCGGTGGCACCGGCCTATGCCTGGGCCGAGGAGCTGCTGTGCTATTCATTGATCGCCAACCTGCTGAAGAATGCGGTGGAGGCATCACCCGAGGGCGCGCGGGTGACGGTGACGCTGGCCCGCGAGCCGGAGCCGGGCGGCGTGCTGATGGACATCCACAACCAGGGCGCTGTGCCCCTGGCCATCCGCAGCAACTTCTTCCAGAAGTACGCCACTGCCGGCAAGGCCAGCGGCACCGGCCTGGGGGCCTACTCGGCGCAGCTGATGGCCCGGGTGCAGGACGGCGCCATCACCATGCGCACCTCGGATGTGGAAGGCACGACGATATCGGTGCGGCTGAAGGCCGCGCCCGCAGGCACCGTGCCGGTCACGGCGCGCCATGCGGGCGAGCGCAGCCGTGGCGCGGTGCAGCAGCTGGCGCAGCTGCCGCCGCTGGATGTGCTGCTGGTGGACGACGACGAATACAACCTGCTGATCGTGCGCCGCTTCCTGCCCAGCCCGCCGCTCAGGGTGCAGACCGCCATCAACGGCCGCATCGCGCTGGAGATGGCCACCGCGCAGTGGCCCGACGTGATCTTCATGGACCTGGACATGCCGGTCATGGGCGGCATGGAAGCTGTGGGGCTGATGCGCGCGCATGAGCAGGCGACAGGTTGCAAGCGCTGCCGCATCATGGCGCTGTCGTCACATGATGATGCAGAGACCCAGGCCGCAGCGATTGCCGCCGGTTTTGACCTGTACCTTACCAAGCCGGTGACGCGGCAGGCAATCCATGCGGCGTTGGACGAGTTCGGCGTGGAGAGCCAGGCCGAAGCCGGCACCGTGTCTGCACCCGGCGCGAGTGACGAAGGGCCGCGCGGCATCGACGGCGCGCGCGACGTGGTGATCGACCCGGACATGCAGCCGATGATCGGAGGCTTCATCCAGTCGCGCCTTCCGCTGATCGATGCCCTGGAGGCATTGGCAGGCACCAGCGACCGCGCGGAATTGCGCCGCATTGCCCACCAGCTGTCCGGCAGCTTCGCGCTCTACGGCTTCAACTGGGCGGCGGCGCAGAGCCGCGCGCTGGAAACCTCCGCCGCCGATGTGGATCCCGCGCAGGTGCAGGCGCTTGCCGCGGCGCTGCGCGAGCACCTGGGGCAGGTGGCGCAGAGCAGCGTCTAGGATGCTGCGCGCCTGCCGTGCGCCTGCTGATGCGTGCTGTCCGGAGTGTCTTTTCCGGCAGACAGCCTGCGTAGGCTTGGCGCCGATCTTGATGTAGGCGGCGTCCTACAACCCGCGCCGCCATTGGGTTTGCGCCCGGCCTGCCGCTGAAGCCTGTTGCCGCAAATGTAGTGAATAGTTACGCTCCTCCTTCTGGATGGGGTGGCTTTTCCTATGGAGATGAACATGGAACTCGTGGTGGATCAGCAGACGGCAGCGCATCGTGACAGTGAACTCAAAACCCTGCTGGCAGCCCTTGGCGCGCTGCGGCGCGGCGAAAGCGGCATCACCCTGCCGGCCGGCTGGGACGGCCTGTATGGAAAGATCGCCGAGGAGTTCAACCAGATCTCCGCGCAGTCGGTCCGCGCGTCGCAGCAGACGCGGACTTTCCTCGGCGCATTGACCGACCTCAAGAAGGGCGACGCCCGGGCCCAGATGCCGCAGGACTGGACGGGCGTGCCCGGCAAGGTGGCCGATGCCTTCAATGACGTGGTGGCCGAGAACGTGCGCATGTCGCATGAGCTGGCCCGGCTGTCGCGCGTGGTCGGCAAGGAGGGCAAGCTCAAAGAGCGGGCCCAGGTGCCCAATGCCAGCGGCTTCTGGCGCGACTCGGCCGAGTCCATCAACTCGCTGATTGCCGACCTGGTGCACCCCACCTCCGAGGTGGCGCGGGTGATCGGTGCGGTGGCCCAGGGCGACCTGTCCAAGTCCATGGCGCTGGAAGCTGAAGGCCGCGCGCTGGAGGGCGAATTCCTGCGCACCGCCATGACCATTAACAAGATGGTGGAGCAGCTCGGCACCTTCTCGGCTGAAGTGACGCGCGTGGCGCGCGAGGTCGGTACCGAAGGCAAGCTCGGCGGCCAGGCCGATGTGCAGGGCGTGGCCGGCACCTGGAAGGACCTGACCGACTCGGTCAACTCGATGGGCTCCAACCTCACATCGCAGGTTCGAAATATCGCCGAGGTGACGACGGCTGTGGCGGCCGGTGACCTGTCCAAGAAGATCACGGTGGACGTGAAGGGCGAGATTCTTGAACTGAAGAACACCATCAACACCATGGTGGACCAGCTGTCGTCATTCGCGTCTG
>JAZKHY010000003.1:0-91044 GCA_040385105.1 Pseudomonadota bacterium | reverse complement strand
GTAGGTGCACTCCTTCTTGTCCAGGATGATCTGGTCCATCTTGTCGTCGGCCTTGAAGACCACTTCGGTGTTGAAGTTGGCGATCAGGCTCTTGAGCTTCATGCGCACGGTGGCGGAGTTGCGGCCGCCGCGGCTGTATTCGGTCTTGAGGACGACCATCGGGTCCTTGCCGTGCATGATCACGTTGCCGGCGCGGATTTCTTGAGCGATTTTCATAGCGTTTCGAGGTGTTTGGCCACTCAATGCATAAGGCGCATCTCTCGCGGCGGGGAAGCGGTGGGCCGGAAACCGGCGTACTCCGCAAAGCCTTGAATTTTAACGCTTTTTTTGCACGAACCGGAGCAGCTGGCTTGCCAGGTCGTCCTGGCGCAGCAGGCTCGTGCGCGCCTTCAGCATCGCCTGGCCCCAGGCCGGCAGGTCTGGCTGGGGCAAGGCTGCCGTGCCTGCGCCGTTCCAGGCCGCATGAAACTGCCGCAACGAAGCAGGCGCACCAATTGCATCGAGAAATGCATCGATTTTCTGGTGGTGGGCGCCGTCTTCCTGCGGATAGGCTTGCCACACGAGCGGGTTGCCCGCCCACAGCGCGCGAACCAGCGAATCCTCGCCGCGGACGAAATTGAGGTCGCAGGCCCAGAGCAGGCGGTCGAACTCCGGCTGGGGCAACGGCGGCAGCCAGGTGATCGCGAGCGAACCCCAGGCGTCGCGGCCGCCGGCGACGGCCTTGACGGCCAGCGTGGCGCGCCCTGGCGTGACAAGCAGGCGCGAAGGCTGGGCGCCGGCCGCCAGTTGGTCCAGCAAGGCGGGCAGGGCCGCTGGCTCATAGCAAAAAAGGCTTACAAGCTGTTCCCCCGCAAAGGCGATGCCCTGCTGGGCGAGCCATTGCGCGCGGTCAAATGCGGCGCGATGCGACATCGTGGCTGGCTCACGGAGCAGGCCGCCGGTGCGGCTGGTGAACCCCGGATAGAAGAAATGCTTGGTCAGGCCTGAAGCCGGGCCGCTGAGCACCGGCGAGGGCAGGCCATGCGAGCGCTCCGCGAAGGGCTCGGCGGTAAGGTACTCCAGGTTGACCCAGGGAATGGCTCCGTGCAGGGCCGCCTTGCGCGCAAGGGCCGTCTGGAACTGTAGCGGCAATTCGCAGCCGAATGCCTCGACGACCCGGTCCCCTGGTTCCGCAACAGCCGCGTGGGGCGACCAGTGGATGACGTCAACGCCGTCGCAGCCCTGTGGCGCCAGCCAGGCCAGCGGCGACGGATCGTCCACCCAGAGGCGCACCCGCTCCCCGCGCGAGGCCAGGTCGGCGCCCAGCCGCCAGCACACGCCGATGTCGCCGTAGTTGTCGATGACCCTGCAGAAGATGTCCCAGACCATGGGTTTGAACTTGTCCACGCCGGATTGTCCACAATACGGGTCTTAGTTGAACGGCTTATATGTCTGACGTGCATTCCGAACAGTTGCTGAGTGAAGTGGCCGCGCTGCCTGCCATGCCGGGCGTGTACCGGTATTTCGACGCCGACGGCCAGGTGCTCTACGTGGGCAAGGCACGCAACCTCAAGAAGCGGGTGGCTAACTACTTCCAGAAGAACCACGGCGGCACGCGCATCGGCCACATGATCAGCAAGATCGCGCGCATGGAGACAACGGTGGTGCGGTCCGAGGCCGAAGCGCTGCTGCTAGAGAACAACCTGATCAAGCGGCTGAACCCCAAGTACAACATCCTGTTCAGGGACGACAAGAGCTACCCGTACCTGAAGATCACGGCCGCCGGTGGCGAGGGTGCGGCGGCGCTGGCGTTCCCGCGTGTGGCCTATTACCGCGGGGCGGTGGACCGCAAGCACCACTACTTCGGGCCGTACCCGAGCGCCTGGGCGGTCAAGGAGTCCATCCTGATGCTGCAGAAGGTGTTCCGGCTGCGGACCTGCGAGGACACCGTGTTCAACAACCGCAGCAGGCCCTGCCTGCTCTACCAGATCAAGCGCTGCTCCGGGCCTTGCGTCAACCTGGTGGCGCAGGGCGACTATGCGCAGGACGTGGCGAGCGCCGAGGCGTTTCTCCAGGGCGATACCCAGGCGGTGCTGGATGCGCTCGAGGCACGCATGATGGCCCATGCCGAAAGGCTGGAGTTCGAGCAGGCGGCCGAACTGCGCAACCAGATGTCGGCGCTGTCCAAGGTGCTGCACCAGCAGTCCATGGACAACGTGTCCGACAAGGACGTGGACATACTGGCCGTGAAGGTGCAGGGAGGCAAGGCCTGCGTCAACCTGGCAATGGTGCGCGGGGGCCGGCACCTGGGTGACAGGGCCTACTTCCCGGTGCATGTGGACGACGCGTCTGCCATCCACGAGCAGGAAGACGCGCCGGAAGGCGGCGGCGATGGCGTGGGTCGCCAGAGTGTCGAGGTGCAGGTGCTTGAGGCCTTCATTGCGCAGCACTACATCGACGTGCCGGTGCCGCCCGCGCTCATCACCAGCGAACCCGTGGCCAGGTCGCTGATGGAGGCACTCTCCGAGCAGGCCGGGGTCAAGACCTCCGCGGTGCACAACCCGCGCGAGCAACGCCGGATCTGGCTTGAGATGGCCGCGAAGAACGCCTCCATCCAGCTCGCCCGCCTGCTCGCCGAAGAGGGCTCGCAGCAGGCGCGCACCCGCGCACTGGTCGAGGCGCTGGACCTTGCGCCCGACAACCTGGACGCATTCCGGATTGAATGCTTTGACATCTCGCACACGGCGGGCGAGTCCACCCAGGCGTCCTGCGTCGTGTTCCACCACCACAAGATGCAGAACGCGGAATACCGGCGCTTCAACATCAACGACATCACGCCGGGTGACGACTATGCCGCCATGCGCCAGGTGCTGACGCGCCGCTACAGCAAGCTCGCCGAAGCCGGCCGGGACTCACCTGACGCCACACCGGGTGAAGCCGTGAAGGACGCCAGCTCTCCCCGGCTGCCGGATCTTGTGCTGGTGGACGGCGGCAAGGGCCAGGTCAGCATGGCGCGGGAAGTGTTTGCAGAGCTGGGGCTGGACCTCGCGGTGATCGTCGGCGTCGAGAAAGGCGAGGGCCGCAAGGTCGGGCTTGAGGAACTGGTGTTTGCCGACGGGCGCGACAAGGTGTACCTGGGCCGCGACTCCGCCGCCCTGATGCTGGTGGCGCAGATACGCGACGAGGCGCACCGCTTCGCGATCACCGGCATGCGCGCCAAACGCGACAAGGTGCGTGTGGGCGGCAGCAAGCTGGAGGAGATTCCGGGCATTGGCCCCAAGCGCCGGGCCAGGCTGCTGCAGCGTTTTGGCGGCATCCGGGGCGTGGCGTCGGCCAGCGTCGAGGATATTGCCACGGTGGAAGGGATCGCGAAGGACCTGGCCGAGGAGATTTACCGGGCACTTCACTGAGGCTTGTATCCCATGCGGGCGGCAGGGGCGGGCTCGTGCCAGAATCGGGGCATGTTCTTCAACATCCCCACGCTGTTCACCTGGACACGCATCATTGCCATCCCGCTGATCGTCGGCGTGTTCTACCTGGGGTTGAAGCCGCCGACGCAAAACCTGATCGCCACCGTCATGTTCGTGGTGTTTGCGTTGACAGACTGGCTGGACGGCTACCTCGCCCGCAAGCTGAACCAGACTTCCTCGTTCGGTGCCTTTCTTGACCCTGTGGCCGACAAGTTCCTTGTCTGCGCATCACTGCTGGTGCTGGTCCACCTCAACCGTGCCGACGTGTTCGTGGCCCTGATCATCATCGGCCGCGAGATCGCCATCTCGGCCCTGCGCGAATGGATGGCGCAGATCGGCGCGTCCAAGAGTGTGGCGGTGCACATGGTCGGCAAGGTCAAGACGGTGGTGCAGATGGTTGCCATCCCGTTCCTGCTGTTTGACGGCATGCTGCTTGGCCTGATCGACACGGGCGTCTGGGGCACCTGGCTGATATGGATATCCGCCGTGCTCACCGTCTGGTCCATGGTGTACTACCTCCAGAAAGCCTTACCCGAGATCCGGGCCCGCGCGAAATGAGCGCACCGGGGAGGGACAACGCCTGGCTCACGGCAATGCCGGTGGTGTTCGTGCTGATCTGGAGCACCGGCTTCATCGTTGCGCGCTATGGCATGCCGCATTCGCCGCCGATGAAATTCCTGGCGATGCGCTACATCCTTTCCGTGCTGTGCTTTGTGGTCTGGGCCCTGATGGCCCGCGTGGCCCTGCCGTCGGGCCGCGCGCAATGGGGCCATCTGGCCGTCACTGGCATTCTCATGAATGCGGGCTACCTCGGCGGCGTCTGGTCGGCCATCAAGCTCGGCATGGGCGCCGGAATTGTGGCGCTGCTGGTAGGCCTGCAGCCGGTGCTGACCGCGATCTGGGTGTCTTCGCAGGGAGGCCGGGTCACCGCCAGGCAATGGGGCGGGCTGGCGCTGGGCTTTGCCGGCCTGGCCATGGTGGTGTGGCAGAAGCTGGGCCACGGCGAGATCCATGCCCAGAACTTCATGCTGGCCATGCTCGCCCTGGTGTGCATTACCACCGGCACGCTCTACCAGAAGCGCTTCGTCAAGCCCTGTGACGTGCGCACCGCGAACATGGTGCAGATGGGCGCGGCCTTCCTCGTGACTTTGCCGCTGGCGCTGCTGGAAGCCGAACCGGTGCACTGGGAGCCCGGCATGATCGGCGCCATGGTCTGGTCCGTTCTCGTGCTGACGCTGGGCGGAAGTTCGCTGCTCTACATCCTGATCCAGCGCGGTGCGGCGACTGCCGTCACCAGCCTGCTGTATCTGGTGCCGCCTTGCACGGCCCTGATGGCCTGGCTGCTGTTTGCCGAACCCATCACGCTGATGACCATCGCCGGCATGGCGCTCACTGCCTTTGGGGTAAGCCTGGTCGTGCGGAACGCGCGGTAGCCTGCTTTCGGGCGATGGCGGCCTTTCCTTTTTGGCAACACGCATTTGCCAGGATGATCACTGATTCACGGCTATGCTCGGGGCAGGAGACATGCGAGCAGTGCCAACCATGAATGCCGGAATCACCGATGCTTGAGGACTTTGCCACCGGCAGCCTGGAGCGGGACGGCGTGTTCCTGCACTGCTGCAGTGCCGGCACCGGCCCGGCCCTGCTGCTCCTGCACGGCCATCCGCAGACCCATGCGATGTGGCACCTTGTGGCGCCGGCGCTGGCCAGCCGCTTCACCGTCGTCATGATGGACCTGCGGGGCTATGGCGATTCCGGGCGGCCCCTGACGGACGAAACCCACCGTGCCTATTCCAAGCGCGAGATGGCGCTGGATGCCCTGGCTGTCATGAGGCATCACGGGTTTGACCGCTTCCAGGTCCTGGCGCATGACCGCGGCGCGCGCGTGGCCCACAGGCTGGCGGCGGACCACCCCGGCGCGGTGGAGCGGCTGATGCTGCTGGACATCGCGCCCACACTTGCCATGTACGAGCGCACCGGCGAAGCATTTGCGAAAGCCTACTGGCACTGGTTCTTCCTCATCCAGCCACCGCCCCTGCCCGAGATGCTGATCGAGTCGGACCCGTTGGCCTATGTGCGCAGTGTCATGGGAAAGCGGCATGCGGGCCTGTCCGCGTTTGCGCCGCAGGCACTGGCGGAGTATGAGCGTTGCGCCGCGATCCCCGGCACGGCGCGGGGCATCTGCGAGGACTACCGCGCTTCCGCCACGCTGGACCTGGAGCATGACCGCGCCGACGTTGCGCGCGGCAACCGGCTGGCGCAGCCGCTGCGCGTGCTGTGGGGCGAGCACGGCGTCGTCGGCAAGTGTTTCGATGTGCCTGAGTTGTGGCAGGAGCGCGCCGCCGGCATGTCGGGGCGGGCCGTGCCATGCGGGCACTACATTGCAGAGGAAGCGCCGGACGTCCTGCTGGACGAGGCCTTCCGTTTTTTCAGGAACTGAACAGGAGTATGGACATGGGCAAAAAAAGAATCGCGGTCATCGCCGGTGACGGCATCGGCAAGGAAGTGATGCCCGAAGGCATCCGGGTCATGGAGGCGGCTGCCAGCAAGTTCGGCATCGACCTTCAGTTCGACCACTTCGGCTTTTCCAGCTGGGACTATTGCGAGAAGCACGGCAAGATGCTGCCCGACGACTGGAAGGACCAGATCGGCGGCCACGATGCCATATACTTCGGCGCCGTCGGCTGGCCGGAAAAGATTGCCGACCATGTGTCGCTCTGGGGCTCGCTGCTGCTGTTCCGCCGCGAGTTCGACCAGTACATCAACCTGCGTCCCGCGCGGTTGATGCCCGGCATCATCGCGCCGGTCGTGCGGCGTGACGGCAGCAGGCGCGAGCCCGGCGAGATCGACATGTACATCGTGCGCGAGAACACCGAGGGCGAGTACTCCAGCATCGGTGGGCGCATGTACCCGGGCACCGAGCGCGAGATCGTCATGCAGGAGACTGTCATGTCGCGCATCGGCGTGGACCGCGTGCTGAAGTTCGCGTTCGAGCTCGCGCAGTCGCGGCCGAAGAAGCACCTGACCAGCGCTACCAAGTCCAACGGCATCGCGATCACCATGCCGTACTGGGACGAGCGCGTCGCCGAGATGGCAAAGGCCTACCCGGGCGTGAACGTCGACAAGTTCCACATTGACATCCTGACCGCCCACTTCGTGCAGCGGCCTGACTTCTTCGACGTCGTGGTGGCCAGCAACCTCTTCGGCGACATCCTGAGCGACCTCGGCCCGGCCTGCACCGGCACCATCGGCATCGCGCCCAGCGCCAACCTGAACCCGACGCGGACCATGCCGTCGCTGTTCGAGCCGGTGCACGGGTCGGCGCCTGACATCGCGGGCAGGAACATCGCCAACCCCATCGGCCAGGTGTGGTGTGGCGCGATGATGCTGGAGTTCCTGGGCCACAAGGATGCGCATGACGCGGTGCTTGCCGCGATTGAAAAGGTGCTTGATCCCCAAAGCGGTGCGCCCCGTACGCCGGACATTGGCGGCAAGGCCGGCACCACTGATCTGGGCAAGGCAATTGCTTCTGCTTTGTAACCATCAGGGGCCCTTGCGCTTATCGTGAAAATTTGCGCGGTGCGGGATGAAAATCATCCCGTCACGCCCGGGGCGGCTCTGCAAAACAGACTAGAATCCGCCTCCGCGCTGTTGTAAAGCTGCATGCCTTATTGACACGGTCAGACTCCGTGGCTTTAATGGACATCAAGCAGCCAGCAGCTGCCACCGCCGTCTTCCACAGCCCCTGTCAAGCGGGCGGGAAGACAGAATTTTTTGAAGAGACAACCGATCAACTCTTTCCTGTACGAGGGGCCCCTTGTGAACAAAACCGAACTCATCGAGCACATTGCAAAGCATGCTGATATCTCCAAGGCTGCCGCCACGCGCGCCCTTGAATCAACGATTGGCGCCGTCAAGACCACACTGAAGAAAGGCGGCTCCGTTTCGCTCGTGGGTTTTGGCACATTTGCCGTGGGTAAAAGGGCCGCCCGGAGCGGCCGCAACCCGCGTACCGGCGCTGCGATTAAAATCAAGGCTGCCAAGGTGCCCAAGTTCCGTCCGGGCAAAGCGTTGAAGGACGCTTTGAACTGACACAATGATCCGGTGGGGTGCTTAGCTCAGTTGGTAGAGCGGCGCCCTTACAAGGCGTAGGTCGGCGGTTCGACCCCGTCAGCACCCACCACCCGATGCAAAGGCGAACAGGTTGTTCGCCTTTTGTTTTTTTGCGATTGATCCATAGAGAGTCCGAGCATGTTTGATTTCGTCCGCAAGCACACCAAGATCATGCAGTTCCTGCTGTTCCTGCTGATCGTGCCTTCGTTCGTCCTGTTTGGCCTTGAAGGCTACAAGTCTTCCGGCGAGCAGGGTGAGGCAGTAGCCAGGGTTGACGGCCGGGACATCCGGCAGGCCGAATGGGACGCCGCCCACAAGAACGAAGTGGACCGCCTGCGCGCATCCATGCCGTCGCTGGATGCCAAGCTGCTGGATTCGCCCGAGGCCAAGTACGCGACGCTTGAGCGCCTGGTGCGCGACCGCGTGCTGGCGGCTGCCGCCGAGAAGTCCCATCTTGTCACCAGTGACCTGCGCCTGGCGCAGGACCTGCAGGAAAACCAGACCATTGCCTCCCTGCGCAAGCCTGACGGCTCGTTGGACATGGACCGTTACCGCCAGCTGGTCGCAAGCCAGGGCATGACGCCCGAGATGTTCGAGGCACGTGTGCGCGCCGACCTGTCCACACGGCAGGTCATCCAGGGTGTGGCCGGAACCGGCTTCGCGACGGGTGCCCAGGCCGACGTCGCGCTCAATGCCTATTTCGAGCGGCGCGAGATCCAGGTTGCGCGCTTCAACACCTCGGACTTCGCGGGCAAGGTCAGCCCGAGCGACGCGGAACTTGAAACCTATTACAAGAACAACCCGGCGCTGTTCCAGGCGCCCGAGCAGGCCGACATCGAATATGTCGTGCTCGACCTGGATGCGGTGACGAAGGGGCTGACTGTCAACGAGGCGGACCTCAAGACCTACTATGACCAGAACGCCGCGCGCCTGGGTGGCCAGGAAGAGCGCCGCGCCAGCCACATCCTGATCACGGCGCCCAAGAGCGCTGCGGCGGCCGAACGGCAGAAAGCCAGGGCAAAGGCTGAGGAACTGCTTGCTGCGGTGAAGAAGGCGCCAGACAGCTTTGCGGATGTTGCGAAGAAGAACTCGCAGGACCCGGGTTCCGCGCCCAACGGCGGGGACCTTGATTTCTTTGCGCGCGGGGCGATGGTCAAGCCGTTTGAAGATGCAGCCTTCGCGATGGCCAAGGGTGACATCAGCAATGTGGTGGAGTCCGAGTTCGGCTACCACATCATCAAGGTCACCGACATCAAGGCGCCCAAGCAGCGTACCTTTGAAGAAATGAAGCCCGCCCTTGAGGCCGACGTCAGGAAGCAGCAGGCACAGCGCAAGTTTGCAGAGACGGCTGATGCCTTCACCAATGGTGTCTACGAGCAGGCTGACAGCCTCAAGCCCATTGCAGAGCGCCTCAAGCTCGAGGTCCGGGCGGCGCAGGGCATCACCCGCAAGCCGGGCCCCAACGTCATCGGCGTGCTGGCCAATGCCAAGTTCATCAATGCCATCTTTGCGCCCGACTCGGTCGAGAAAAAGCGCAACACCGAGGCGCTCGAGCTGGCCAGCAACCAGCTGGTGGCCGGCCGCGTGGTCAAGTACACGCCGGCGCGCACCCTGCCGCTTGAAGAAGTGAAGGACCGGGTGCGCGAGCGCGTGCTGGCCGTTCGCGGTGCGGAGCTTGCCATGAAGGAAGGCAAGGAGAGCCTGGCGGCCTGGAAGGCCAACCCCGCTGCCGCAACGCTGGCGGAACCCGTGGTGGTGTCACGTGACCAGCCGCAGAAGCTGCCGGCTGCCGTGGTTGACGGCGCGCTGCGTGCCGATGCTTCTGCGCTGCCCGCCTTCACCGGCGTCGAGATGGGCAACCTCGGCTATGTGGTCGTACGCATCAACAAGATCGTGCCGCGCGAGCCTGCAACCGAAGCCTCCGCAAAGCAGGATCGCGGGCAGTATGTGCAGTGGTGGACATCGGCCGAGAACCTGGCCTACTACAACCTGCTCAAGGATCGCTTCAAGGTGCAGATCAAGGTGGCCAAGCCTGCGCAGCGCACTGCGGAGGAGCTGGTCCAGCAGACGGTGACGCAATAAGGCACCGGCGGGCGAGGCCGCCCGGCCGGGCCCGTTCTCCCGGGCCCTGTCCCTGGGCCCTATCCCTGGGCCCTATTTCCGGAAACAAAAAAGCCCTCAGGCAGATGCCGGAGGGCTTTTTTGTTTGGGGTGGCTGATGGGGCTCGAACCCACGACAACCAGAATCACAATCTGGGACTCTACCAACTGAGCTACAGCCACCGCAAGCGCATGATTATAGCCGAGGCCGGCGGGTCAATTCACCATCACGAGCTTGCCCTTGACGCCGCGTGATCCCATGTGTGCATAAGCGGCCTTCAGGTCGGCCATCGGCATAGTGCGGTCAATGACGGGCTTGATCTTGCCCTGTGCATACCACTGGGCCAGCTCGGCCATGGCGGCAGCGCTGGCCTTGGGCTCCTGTTTGGCGAAGCCGCCCCAGAATACGCCGACGATGGAGGCGCCCTTGAGCAGGCTAAGGTTCAACGGCAGCGAGGGAATGGGGCCGGATGCAAAGCCCACCACCAGGTAGCGGCCGCGCCAGGCAATGGAGCGGAAGGCCGGCTCGGCGAATTCTCCGCCTACCGGGTCGTAGATCACGTCGGGGCCCTTGCCATCGGTGGCAGCCTTGATGGCATCGCGGAGGTTTTCCGTGGTGTAGTTGATCGTCACATCGGCACCGATGGATTTGCACAGCGCGCATTTCTCGTCGGTCGATGCGGCGGCGATGACCCGCGCGCCCATGATCTTTGCGATCTGGATGGCTGAGGTGCCGACGCCGCCGGCTGCGCCCAGCACCAGCACCGTTTCGCCTGCCTTGAGCTGTGCCCTGTCCACCAGCGCGTGATGCGACGTGGCATAGATCATGATGAACGCCGCTGCATCCACATGCGGGAAGCCCGGGGGCAGCGGCATGCACAGCGCAGCCGGCGCGATGGTGTGGGTGCCGAAGCCGCCGGTGCCGGAGAGGCAGGCGACGCTCTGGCCTACCTTCAGGTGGGTCACGCCTTCGCCCACCGCCTCGACAACGCCTGCGTATTCCGAGCCGGGAACGAAGGGCAGGGCGGGCTTCATCTGGTACTTGTTCTGCACGATCAGCAGGTCGGGGAAATTCAGGCTGGCTGCCTTGATGGCAATCAGCACTTCGCCGGCCTTGGGCTGGGGTGTGGGCAGTTCTTTCCAGGTCAGCGCATCAACGCCGACGGGGTTCTCGCAAAGCCAGGCATGCATTCGGGTCTCCGGTGAATTGGCGGCAATCATAGGCGCTGCGGTGGCGGTGAAATGTCCCTGCCGTGACGCGCGCCCCAAGCCTACAATTGTTGCAACCGGCGCACCACCCATGAAAATCCTGATCTCCAATGACGATGGCTACCAGGCGGCTGGCATTGTGGCGCTGCATGACGCGCTCAAGGACGTGGCAGAAGTTGAAGTCATTGCGCCGGAGCACAACAACAGTGCCAAGTCCAATGCCCTGACGCTTCACTCACCCCTGTACGTGCACCAGGCAGCCAACGGCTTCAGGTACGTCAACGGCACGCCTGCCGACTGCGTGCACATCGCGTTGACCGGCCTGCTCGGCTACCGGCCCGACCTGGTGGTGTCCGGCATCAACAATGGTGCCAACATGGGCGACGACACCATCTATTCCGGCACGGTTGGCGCTGCCATGGAGGGTTACCTGTTCGGTGTGCCGGCCATTGCGATCTCGCAGGTGGAGAAGGGCTGGACCCACGTCGGGGACGCCGCGCTCAAGGTGCGTGAACTTGTCCAGCAGCTTTCGCAGCAGAACCTGCTGGGTGCCAGCCCGTGGCTGCTCAACGTCAATATCCCCAACCTGCCATTCGCGGAGATCAAGTCGATGAAGGTCTGCCGGCTGGGCCGCAGGCATGCGGCCGAGAAAGTCATCACCCAGCCCAGCCCGCGCGGCGAGACCATGTACTGGATCGGCAATGCGGGTGCGGCCAAGGACGACGCCGAAGGCACGGATTTCCACGCCACGGCGCAAGGGCATGTGGCCATGACGCCGCTCAAGGTTGATCTCACCGACCGCGACCACCTTGGTTACTGGGCCCAGACGGCCGCCAGGCTGTCTGGCGAGCCCCAGGGCGTGCCGACCGCGGAGCGTGCGGCATGACGACACGTCCGGGCTTTCCTGCGCGCCTGGACACAGGCAATGCTGCGCGTGTCAGGAAGCAGCCGGAGGGCCATGGCCCATCGCGCATGGCGCCGGCTGCCGCGCCGCAGGGGCTTGGCATGGATTCAGGCGCGCCGCGCGCCCGCATGGTACAGAAGCTCGCGGCCCAGGGGATTGCCGACCCGCAGGTGCTGCAAGCCATGGCCGCTATCGAACGGCATCGTTTTGTGGACTCGGCCCTGGTGAACCAGGCCTATGAGGACACCAGCCTGCCCATCGGCCTCGGCCAGACCATCTCCAAGCCGAATGTGGTGGCGCGGATGATGGAACTGCTGATGGGCGCACAGAAAGAACCCTCCGGCAAGCTCGGGCGGGTGCTGGAGATCGGCACGGGCTGTGGTTACCAGGCCGCGCTGCTCAGCCTGGTGGCGCGCGAGGTCTACAGCATCGAGCGGCTGCGCGGCCTGCATGACAAGGCGCGCGAGAACCTCCGCGCTTTTCGCCTGGCCAACCTGCACCTGCTGTTTGGCGACGGAATGGCGGGCTATGCAAAGGGCGCGCCTTACGCGGCGATCATCGCGGCAGCGGGTGGCAATGCCGTTCCCCAGGCCTGGATCGACCAGCTCGCCACAGGCGGGAGGATCGTCGCGCCGATGGTCACTTCGGCAGGGCAGCAGGCCCTTGTCGTCATTGACAAAACCCCGCAAGGTTTGAAACAAAGTGTGCTTGAGGCGGTTCACTTTGTCCCCCTAAAATCAGGCATAGCGTGAAGGAAACACAAATGCCCGGTTTGCGAAGTCTTGGTTGGAAACTTGCGGCGGTCCTGATGGCCGGTGCGGTGGTGGCAGGTTGCGCCAACCCGCGCGGCACACAGGCGCCGGTGGAAGACCGGGGCAGCAGTGTGGGCCGCGCTCCTTCTGCGGCTCCCGGGCCTGCGCCGGTTGCCGCAGCGCAGCCGGATGCCGTCCCGAAGGTATTGCCCGGTGCCGAGAACGCCGGCAAGCCCGGCTACTACACCGTGAAGCCCGGCGACACGCTGATCCGCATCGGGCTGGACAGCGGGCAGAACTGGCGCGACATCGTGCGCTGGAACAATATCGAGAACCCCAATGTGATTGAAGTCGGCCAGGTGCTGCGCGTGGCGCCGCCGGTCCTGGCGCCCGTGCAGGACGGTGTGGCCGTGGCAAGGCCGGTAACGCAAGGCTCGGCCACACCCGCATCAGCCACGCCCGCGCCTGCCGCGGGTGCGGCCAGCGCAGCAAGGCCCGCACCCGCTGCGCCCGCGGCCCAGCCCGGCGGTGAAGACGAGGTGGCCTGGATCTGGCCCGCCAACGGATCCCTGCTTGCTGGCTTTGACGAGGTCAAGAACAAGGGGCTGGACATCGGTGGCAGGGCCGGGGAGCCCATTCTTGCCGCGGGCGATGGCCGCGTTGTCTATGCCGGTGCCGGCCTGCGGGGTTATGGCAACCTGATCATCCTCAAGCACAACAACACCTTCCTCACGGCTTACGCCCACAACCAGACGTTGCTGGTCAAGGAAGACCAGTCGGTGCGCAAGGGCCAGAAAATTGCCGAGATGGGCAACAGCGACGCCGACCGCGTGAAGCTGCATTTCGAGATCCGCCGCCAGGGCAAGCCGGTTGATCCGGCGCAATACCTGCCGGCCAGGTAGCCGCCATGAAAAAGCGCAACGGACACAGCCCACAAGCTTTGCCGGATGCGCATGACAGCAAGGGTGCAGGCCAGCGCACGCGCGGAGCTCTGGCCGGGGCATTACCCGAGAGTGCAGCCGAGCCTGATGAAGGTGCGATCGAGAAGGCTGTCAAGGATCTCCCCAAGGACCTTTCCGCCCAGTTCCCGGGCGAGTCAAGCGACACGCTCACCATGTACCTGCGCGACGTGCGGCGCACCCAGCTGTTCACACCCCAGGAGGAGTTCGATACGGCCACGCTGGCGCGCGCCGGCGATTTCAAGGCGCGCCAGTCGATGATCGAGCACAACCTGCGGCTGGTGGTCAGCATTGCCAAGGCCTATCTCGGCCGGGGCGTGCCGATGGCGGACCTCATCGAGGAAGGCAACCTTGGCCTGATGCATGCCATTGACAAGTTCGAGCCCGAGCGCGGTTTCCGCTTCTCCACCTATGCCACCTGGTGGATCCGCCAGTCGGTCGAGCGGGCCGTGATGAACCAGGGCAGGGTCATCCGCCTGCCGGTGCATGTGGTCCGGGAACTTCAGCAGGTACTGCGCGCCCGGCGCACACTGGAAAATGACGCCGCTTTCGCAGCGACCCGGCCCGAGGGCGTGCGGGTGGACGACATTGCTGCGCTGCTGGGCCGCAGCGTGCAGGAGGTCGCGCAGCTCCTGGCGATGGCCGAATCACCGAAGTCGCTCGACGCAGGCATAGACAAGTCAGACGACGAGCACACACTGGGCGACAGCATGGCCGATGAGTTTGCGCTCGACCCTACAGGCATCACCCAGACGCATGAGGTCGAGCGGCTTCTGGACAACTGGATCGATGCGCTCTCAAGCCGCGAGAAGGAAGTGCTCGAAGGCCGCTTCGGGCTTCACGACCGCGACCCGGAAACGCTGGAGGTACTCAGTGACCGCCTGGGCCTCACCCGCGAGCGGGTCCGGCAGATCCAGAACGAGGCGCTCGTCAAGCTGAGGCGCCATCTCTCGCGCAACGGCATCCCGAGGGACGCATTGTTCTGACCCTTGCTGCGGCGAGCGTTGACACTGCTACATTGGAGGCATGAGCTGGCCCGTACTTGTCTTCGACATTGAATCCATTCCCGACATTGCCGGCCTGCGTGCCCTGCGCGGCGCAGCGCCGGACGCCACGGATGCACAGGTCTACGAGGCCTGGGCCCAGGAGCGCAAGGAGAAAGGCCAGAGCGACTTCATGCCGCTGCACCTGCAGCGGGTGCTCGTCATCAGCTGCGTCTTCCGCAATGCCGAAGGCCTGCGCGTGCACTCCTTTGTGGACAAGGATGACGCCAGCGAGGGCAAGGTCATCCAGACGTTCTTCAACGCCGTCGAGAAGCACACCCCCCAGCTTGTCAGCTGGAACGGCGGCGGCTTTGACCTGCCCGTGCTGCATTACCGCGGCCTCAGGCATGGCGTGGTGGCCGACAGGTACTGGAGCATGGGAGAGGGCGGTGGCGCCGATGACAGGGAGTTCAAATGGAACAACTACATCAGCCGTTACCACATGCGCCACCTGGACCTGATGGACTTGCTGGCCATGTACCAGCCCAAGAACAACGCGCCGCTGGATGCCATGGCCAGGCTTTGCGGCTTTCCCGGCAAGCTCGGCATGGACGGCTCAATGGTCTATTCCCAGTACCTTGACGGCAAGCTCGACGACATCCGCCGCTACTGCGAAACCGACGTCATGAACACTTACCTGTTGTACTGCCGTTTCCAGAAGATGCGCGGCGGGCTGCTGGAAAAGGAATACGACCAGGAAATCTCGCTGGTGAAGGAGACGCTGGGCAACCTCGCGCCGTCGGAGGCGCACTGGGACGAGTACCTGAAGGCCTGGGCCTGAGCGCTTCCCGTTGAGGCGCATCGCAGCCTGAGACAATCAGGGCATGACAGATCAGCTAAACCAGCAACATCAGCAAACGACCCAACCGGCACTGCCTGACGGCTGGCTTGCGGTGGAGTCCCTGGACATTGACGCGCAAGGTGTGGCCCACAAGGCCGATGGCAAGGTGGTGTTCATCGAGGGCGCCTTGCCGTTCGAGCTCGTCAGCGCCAATACCAACCGCAAGAAGAATAACTGGGAGCAGGGTACGGTCACCGCCGTCCACCGCGAATCGTCCCAGCGCGTGCGGCCGGCCTGCCCGCATTTCGGGCTGCATGCGGGCGCCTGCGGCGGCTGCAAGATGCAGCACCTGCATGTGGCGGCCCAGGTCGCCATCAAGCAGCGGGTGCTGGAGGACAACCTCTGGCACCTGGGCAAGGTCCGGGCGCAGAACATGCTGCGTCCCATAGAAGGGCCGGCCTGGGGCTACCGTTACCGCGCGCGCCTGTCGGTGCGTTATGTGCAGAAGAAGGGTACGGTGCTGGTCGGCTTTCATGAGCGCAAGAGCCGCTATGTGGCAGACATGACGGTCTGCCATGTGCTTCCCCGCCATGTGAGCGACATGCTGGTCCCGTTGCGCGGCCTCATCGGATCGATGGATGCGCGCGAGACCTGCCCGCAGATCGAGCTGGCCTGCGGCGACGATGTCACGGCGCTGGTGCTGCGACACCTGGAGCCGCTCAGCAAGGCGGATATCGGCAGGCTCAGGGACTTCACCCGCACCCATCCGCAAGTGCAGTGGTGGCTTCAGCCGAAGGGGCCGGAAACCGTGCACCTGCTGGACGAGGGCGGCACGCAGCTGGCCTACTCGCTGCCGGTCTTCGGCGTGACGATGCCTTTCAAGCCAACCGATTTCACGCAGGTCAATCCGCAGATCAACCAGGTGCTGGTGTCGCGCGCCCTGCGCCTGCTGGATGCGCAGAAAGACGAGCGCATCATCGACTGGTTCTGCGGCCTGGGCAATTTCACATTGCCGATTGCGACGCAGGCGCGCGAGGTGCTGGGCATAGAAGGCAGCGAGGTCCTGGTGAAGCGGGCCGGGGCCAATGCAGATATCAACCGTGCAGCGGCCTTGCCGGAGCGCGCCCTGGCGCCCACGCAGTTTGTGGCGCGGAACCTCTTTGAGATGACCCCGGAATTGTTGACGCAGGATGGGGTTGCAGACAAGTGGCTGGTCGACCCGCCGCGCGAGGGCGCTTTCGCGCTGGCCAAGGCGCTGGCAGACCTTCACCAGCAACGCCTGGAGAACCCTGCGGCCGGCAGTGCGCAACACTGGACCCCGCCGCGGCGCATTGTCTATGTGAGCTGCAACCCGGCCACGCTGGCCCGGGATGCCGGGCTGCTGGTACACCAGGCCGGGTACCGCTGCTCGGCAGCCGGCGTGGTCAACATGTTCCCGCACACGGCGCATGTGGAGAGCATGGCGGTGTTCGACCTGGAATGAAAAAAGGGGCCGCAAGGCCCCTTTTTTAAAGATGCAGCCCTGGCTGCGGTGCTGCTTTACTCGCGTTCGCCGCCGAAGATGCCCAGCAGGGCCAGCAGGCTCTGGAACACATTGAAGATGTCCAGGTACAGCGCCAGCGTGGCACTGATGTAGTTGGTCTCGCCGCCGTCCAGGATGCGCTTGAGGTCGTACAGCATGAAGGCGCTGAAGATGCCGATGGCGGCAACCGACATCACGATCATGCCGGTGGACGAACCGACAAACACGTTGATGACGCCGCCGACGAGCAGCACTATGGCGCCAACGAACAGCCACTTGCCCATGCCCGACAGGTCGCGCTTGATGACGCTGGCCAGGCTGGCCATCACGAAGAAAACGCCGGCGGTGCCGCCGAACGCAGTCATGATCAGGTCGGAGCCGTTCTTGAAGCCAAGCACCATGGCGATCATGCGCGACAGCATCAGGCCCATGAAGAAGGTGAAGGCCAGCAGCACCGGCACGCCGGCTGCGGAGTTCTTGGTCTTCTCGATGGCGAACATGAAGCCGAATGCGCCGGCCAGGAATACGACGAGGCCGAGCCCGCCGCTCAGGGAAGCGGTGATGCCTGTGGCCACGCCGATCCAGGCGCCCAGCACGGTGGGCAGCAGGCTCAGGGCCAGCAGCCAGTAGGTGTTGCGCAGGACCTTGTTGCGCTGTTCCTGCGAGACGGCATAGCCGAACCCGCCGGACTGGTCGATGGTTTGTACGTTGTCGTTCATGTCTCAGACTCCTTCAAGGATGTGCAAAGGCACAGATGGAGCAAATTCTAGGCGTTTTCAAGCCGCTGCCCCAAACAAGCGCAGGTGCGGTACCTACTATTTGTAAGGGTTCTTTTGCCTTGCCAGGGTGCTGTGGTGCGGGCTGGCACCCGTTATGCTTTGGAAATCCGGCTACTGCCGCCTTCAAACCTCCAGACCATGAAAAACAAACCTTTCCTTGAATTCTCCGATGTCAAAGCCATTGCAGCGGCGGCGGAAGCCGAAGCCCTGAAGAACAGCTGGGCTGTCTCCATTTCGATCGTGGATGAGGGTGGCCATCTCCTGTGGCTGCAGCGCCTGGATGGTGCCGCTCCCATCTCTGCCCATATTGCCCCTGCAAAGGCCAATACCGCAGCGCTGGGCCGCCGTGAAAGCCGCATCTATGAAGAGATGATCAATGGCGGCAGGGTGTCCTTCCTCAGCGCGCCCGAGCTCAAGGGACTGCTGGAGGGCGGGGTGCCCATCATGAAGGACGGGCACTGCCTTGGCGCGGTGGGCGTGAGCGGCGTGAAGTCCACCGAAGACGCCCAGATTGCCCGCGCAGGGATTGCCGCCATCGGGCTCTGACGGCAGCAGGCGCCTTTCATTGGCGCCAATGACAAACGCCGGCTGGGGCCGGCGTTGTCGATGAAGCGGTGGAAAAAATGCCTGGCTAGTTGGTTGAAGCCGTTGGCTGGCATAAAAACGACCTTGGAGACTGGAAAGCCTCGGGTCGCCCCACGATGAAACCTTGAATTGTGTACTGGCCTTACTTGGTGAGGATCAGCTTGCCGAGCTTGGTTTCCTGCAGGCGGTAGAACGCGCCTTTGTGCTCGATGCCGATGCTCCTGGCGCCCTTGAGCAACTCGGTGCTGTTGACGACCGGTGCCGAGGCTTGAGGCGCAGAGCCTGGGTCCTGCGGGTCAGCATTGCGTTGGGCTGGCGCTGCGTTGATGGTTGAAAGTGTCAGAGTGGCGGACATTGCGATCTCCTGTTATGCAAATGATAATGATTCGCAATTGCGAGTACAAGTGTTTTTTTGATTTTTCTGGCTGGACGTTACGAGCGCGCGGACAGCGCGGCGCCGCGGCGCTCAGGTCCTGGGTTCGGTGATGAACCCGATCTTGCGCACACCGGCCAGCTGCGCCGCCGCCATGGCCTGTGCGACGCGCTCATAGCGAACCGCCTTGTCCCCGCGGATATGCAGTTCGGGTTGCGGGTTCTGGGCGGCGGCGGCCTTGAGCTGGCTGTCCAGCGTCGCATCGTCAACCTTGCCTTCGTTCCAGTAGTAGCTGCCGTCGGCATCGACACTCAGCCGGATGGTTTCCGGCTTGGTGTCCTGCGGCTGGTTGCTGGCGCGGGGCAGGTCGATGTTCACCGAGTGCTTCATCACCGGCACGGTGATGATGAAAATGATGAGCAGCACCAGCATGACGTCCACCAGCGGCGTCATGTTGATCTCGTTCATCACGTCATCGGTTTCGTCCTGGGTTCCGAAAGCCATGGTCAGCCTCCCTTTTTCATCTGCACGACGTTGCGGTTGCCGCCAGCCGCCGCATGCACGCGGGCACCGGTCACATAGTAGGAATGCAGGTCATGGGCAAAACGGTTGAGCTTTGAGATGACACTCTTGTTGCCGCGTACCAGGGCGTTGTAGCCCAGCACTGCAGGAATCGCGACGGCCAGGCCGAGCGCAGTCATGATGAGCGTCTCGCCAATCGGGCCGGCTACCTTGTCGATGGTCGCCTGGCCTGCCACACCAATGGCCAGCAGCGCATGGTAGATGCCCCACACGGTGCCGAACAGTCCCACGAAAGGCGCCGTCGAGCCGACCGATGCGAGGATGGCGAGGCCCGATTGCAGCTTGGCAGTGGAGTCGTCAATGGAGTTGCGCAGGCTGCGGGTGACCCAGTCGCTCAGGTCCAGCGAGTCATGCAGTTGCGGCTTGTTGTCGCCGTCCTGGCGCAGGACATGCGCTGCGGCGCCGCGCCCTTCAATGGCCAGCTGGCGAAACGGGTTGGCCGGGTCGGTGCCCAGTTTGGACAGGCCTTCTGCAAAGTCGGCGCTGTGCCAGAAGGTCTCGATGGTTTTGGCCTGCGACGAGGCGCGGCGCAGGTCCAGCGCCTTGATGATGATCACCATCCACGAGGCAAATGACATGCCGAGCAGGAGCAGTGCGACCGCCCGGGTGACGATATCGCCTTGCGCCCACATGTTCACGAGGCCGAATTGGGATTCCATTGCAAAAACTCCAGAAGTTACTGTTCGAGGACAAAGCTGACCGGCGCGGTGTACCACATGGCCTGTGCGACACCGCCGACCTTGCCGGGGACATACCGGCAGCGCATGACGTAGTCGAGTGCCGAGCGGTCCAGACGTTCAAAGCCGCTGGACCGGGCGATCTCGGCTTTTTGCGGCGTGCCGTCCGCACCGATGAGTACGCGCACCTGGACCCGGCCCTGCTCGCCGAGGCGCTTGCTGAGGGCAGGATAGGCCGGGCTCGGGTTGTTCAGGTAGCTCGCGTCGGTGGAAGGCAGTTCCAGCCTGGGCGGGGCCGGTGGCGCAGCCGGCGGGGCGGCGGGCGCCGCCGCAACCGGCGCTGCAATTGGCGGCGCGGGCGGTTGTGGCGTGGTGACGCCGGTGGGAGCATTGGGAGCCGGGGTCGGGTCGGCAATAGCCAGCGGCTGCGGCGCGGGCGGCAGCGTGGGCTGGGTCTTCCTGACCTCAGGCTGCTTCACCGGGACCGGCGGGGCTGGCGGCACCTCGATCCTGGGCGCGGGCGGCGTGATGAACTCGGCCAGGATCTGCGCCGGAACAATCACCTCGACCGCGCGGCGCAGCAAGCCGGTTTGCAGCGCCCAGATCACGGCGACGTGGAACACCACCACGCCTGTGGCGATTGCCGCGTTGCGGCTGATTCGGGGCGGCGGGGCGAGGGTGTCGTCAGTCAAGGTCATGGTCCAGTGGAAGCCCGGCTCGGGAAAGATACAGCCCGGCGGCTACTTCCGGAAGATCCACCATGCCGAGCCGATGACGAGAATCAGGCTTCCGCCAAGTGTAGAGATGAGTGCCATGCCCTGCTTTTCGTGATGGAGGTGGCGAGCTGGATGACGGCCGTGCGGGAGTCCGGGGTGTCGCAGTGCAGGGCGGCAACAGGGTGCGATGCGCTGCATTGGGCCACCACATCGCGGGCGCAGCTTTCGCACTGTCCGCATTGGGTGGCAACGCCGAGTTCAAGCTGGATGTCGTCGAAACCCATGCCGGCGCGCACGTGGCGGGCGATCTCCCGGTCGGAAATTCGATGGCAAACGCAGACGATCATGATGCAGGCAGTGTGGCTGGCTGTTGAAGATGGTCAAGTATAAATGCGAATCCATCGCATTTGCAATAACCTCCAGCAAAAACCCTGGGAATTGCCGGATGGATTGATGCAGGGCAATCAAACGCGTTCCGGACGGACCAGAAGCGCGGGCGACGCCTGCTGCAGGGTCGCACAGCCCGTGAGCGCCATGGCGACCTCGAGCTCGTCACGAAGCAATCGCAACACATGGGCGACCCCGACCGCACCTGCATTGGCCAGGCCGAAGATGTACGGGCGCCCGACCAGCACCGCGCGGGCGCCGAGTGCGACGGCCTTGAGGATGTCCGTGCCGCGCCGGATGCCTCCATCCACCAGGACCGGCAAGGCGGTGCCCACGGCGTCAATGACACGGGGCAATGCATAAGCCGTGGTCACGGCGGTATCCAGCGTGCGGCCGCCGTGGTTGGACACGATGAGCGCAGCCGCCCCGAGCGCTGCAGCTTGCCGGGCGTCGTCCGGGTGCAGCACACCTTTGAGGATCACCGGCAGTTTGCTGTGGGAGGAGAGCCACTCCACATCGCTCCAGGTGGGGGCGTTTGCCAGCAGCCCGTCGAACAGCGCACTCTGACCCGCGCCAGCGGCAAGCGGCGGCGCAGCGGGCAGGCCGGCGAGGTTGACGGCGGAGATTCCGGCGGGCAGCCGGAAGCCGGCCCGCCGTTCACGGTCCCGCACACCCTGAACGGGCGCATCCACCGTGAGCACCAGCGCCTCATAGCCTGCGGCCTCGGCACGCCGGACCAGTTCGAGGTTGAATGCGCGGTCATGCTGGAGGTAGAGCTGGAACCACAAGGGGCCACGCCCTGCGTCGCTGTGGATGGCCCCGGCCACGGTCTCCAGCAGCACGCTGGACTGTGTGCTCAAGACCATGCCGGCGCCCTGCGCGGCTGCGGCGAAGGCCGTCGCCAGCTCGCCGTCGGGGTGCGCCATGCGCTGCCATGCCACAGGCGCCAGCAGCACGGGGTGCGCCAGCGTGCGGCCCAGCAGTTCCGTCCTTGTATGGCCACCGGCGACGCTGCGCAGCACCCGCGGCGACAACTGGATGCTGCTCCAGGCCTGGCTGTTCGCATGCAGCGTGATCTCGTCTGCCGCGCCGCCGCTGAAGTAGGCCCAGGCGTTGGCATCAAGCGTTGTGCGCGCATGGGCTTCATGGTCGGCCAGTGACACCACGCCGGCAGGCAGCTGTGCCAGTGCGGGCGGGGCGTTCATGTGTCGGCCCACATCCTGAGGAGGTTGTGGTAAGTGCCTGTCAGCGCGGTGGTTGCATCACTCTCGCCGTGCTCGTGGCGCAGCCGCAGGATGCTCATGTCCAGGTCGTACAGCAGGCGCCGCTGCGCATCGCTGCGGATCATGCTCTCGATCCAGAAGAAGCAGGCCAGCCGGTGGCCGCGCGTCACCGGCGTGACCTGGTGCACGCTGGTGCCGGGGTACAGGATGAGGTCGCCGGCGGCCAGCTTGACGCTCTTGGCGCCAAAGGTATCGTCAATGACAAGTTCGCCGCCATCGTAGTCGGCAGGGTCGTTGAGGAATACGGTGCAGGAGATGTCGGTGCGCACGCGCTGCCCGCTGTCAGCCAGCACCCGCACGGCGCCGTCCACATGGTTGCCGTAGTGGTTGCTGCCGCCGCCATAGCGGTTGATACGGGGCGTGAAGACGCGCTTGGGCAGTGCGGCGGAAAAGAAGAGGGGGCTTTTGTCCAGGCCGCCGAGGACCATCGCGCGGATCTGCCGTGCGGCGTCACTGTCGTGTGCCAACTGCTCGTTGTTCTTGACAGTCCTGGCCTGCGGGCCGGCGCTGTCACGTCCGTCCTGCCAGTCAGCGCTGGCCAGCAGGGTTTGCGCTGAACGCAGCTCCTGGGTGTTCAACACGTCGGGGATATGCAGCAACATGGTCAATCATCCTGTATGAAGCGAGTGTAGCCAGCGCCGTGTTGGCCGGGCGCGGCCCACAACGGAAAACCGCCCCGGTGGGGGCGGTTTTGACATCCGTCAAGCGGGAGTGATGTTCAGAACTTGTACTTGGCAGACACCTGGATCGTCCGTGCCGCGCCGGGGATGTAGTGGCCCGAGTACAGCGAGTCGGCGAACAGCTTGTCCGTCACGTTGTTGATATTGGCCTTGAGTATGAACTTGTCCTCGATCACGGCGTATTCCGCCATGAGGTCGGCCGTCACGTAGCTCGGCACCGACCAGCCGGGATTGCGGATCGGGGTCTGGCTGCTGCGGAAGTTGATGCCGCCGCCCACACGGATTTTCGGCGTGAGCTGGTAGGTGGACCACACCGTGCCGCTGTGCTTGGGCGTAAGCGACGGGCGGCTGCCTGCCGCTTCGGCACCCTGGCCGCCCACGTCAATCCGGGCAACGGGAATCCACATGTAGGAAGCGAACATTTCCCACTGCGGCGTGAGCTTGCCCGCGACATCAATCTCGAAGCCCGCTGCATGGCGCTTGCCCGACAGCACGGTCACGCCGGGGATCAGCGGGTCGGTGTTGCGCTCGTGCAGCTTGGTGGAGCGGAAGACAGCCATCCGGGTGGAGAAGCGCTTGTCAGCAGTTTCGAGCCGGGTGCCAAACTCGATGTTCTGGCTGCTCTCCGGCGGCGTGTTCACGTTGGACGCGCTCAGGGAGTAGGCTTCGCCAGATGTATTGAACGAGGTGCCGTACGAGAAGTAGTAGGAATGCAGGTCGTTCGGCTGGAACAGCACACCAAAGCGCTTGCTCCACTCGCCAACCTTCATCTGGTAGCTCGCAGTCACCGCGCCGGTGGCCGGCGTGTACTGGTTGTAGTCACCCGTCATCTTGTCATAGCGCAGGCCGGCAAGAACCTTCCAGTGCGGTGCAACCTGAACCAGGTCCTGTGCATACACGCCGAGGCCCTTGGACACATAGTCGTTGTTCACCCGCAGAACGCGCGAACCTTCATTGACCCAGGCCCCGTCGTCCGGTGTGCCGGCACGGGTGTTGGGTTTTGTCATGTTCACTCCGCCCTGTGCGGCATTGAGCGCGGCATATACCTGGCGTTCTTCCTGGGCATAGTCCACGCCCGCCAGGACTTCATGCTTGAAGCCCCACGCCTGGAACTTTCCTGAATAGTCCGACTGCGCATACAGGTTGTCCATGTCCTGGATCTTCAGTTGGGTCCCGCGCGTGAAGACTGTATTGGGTCCGAAGTTGGCCAGTGTTGCGGCCTGGCCGCCAGGTTGGGAGGCGGCATTGCCAAAGCGCACCGTGCCGGCGCGCTGGTCACGCTTGTACTGCCCCTTGCGGATGACGGTCTTGAGCTCGCTGTCAGGCGAGAAGCGGTGCGTGTGCCCCAGGGTCACATAGCTGGCCTGCCCGGCGTTGTAGTCGCTGGCCATGCCGTAATACGCTTCGGCCGGCAGCTTGGTGATGAGGCTGGTGGCCGACACCGGCGCACCGGCGAACGGCAGGATCCACGGCATGCCGTAGTTCATCCCGTTGTTGTTGTCCAGGTGGTAGAAGCCCAGCGAGAACTCGTTGGCTGTGCCAATGCCGAAGCGGTAGTTGCCGGCAAGGCCCTTCTTGTCAATGCTGCTGCCGGCGCCGTTGTTGTCGGCACTATTGGCCATGGCATTCAGCCGCAGTGCGGCGTTCTCGCCCGTGCGGATGTTGAAGTCGCCAGTGATGCGGCGGAAATTGAAGTTGCCCAGCGTGACGTCGACTTCGTGCTCGTCGATGGGGCGCGCCAGCTTGTTGACCTGGTTGACAGCGCCACCCGTGGAGCCGCGGCCGAACAGCATGGAGGCGGAGCCGCGCAGAATTTCCACGCGGTCATTGTTGAAGGTGTCGCGGTCATAGAAGGCCGGGTCCCGGATGCCGTCCACGAACACGTCGCCCGTGGTCTGGAGGTTGAAGCCGCGCAGGCGGATGTCTTCCTCGCCGCCTTCTGCAGCCAGGAAGGAAACGCCGCCGGTGTTGCGCAGCACATCCCGGACGGTGTCGAAATTCCGGTCGTCAATCAGCTTCTCGGTGATCACCGTGACCGACTGCGGAATGTCCCGCAATTGCTGGTTGCCCTTGCCGATGGTTGTCGTCGTTGCGCGCACGGCGTCCTTGCCCTGCGGCGCTTCAGCGCGTTCCCTGACTGTCACGGGGGCAAGTGTTTTGGCGGGTTCGGCGGCAGGAGCGGCTTGCTGCGCCATGGCGCTCATCGAGCTGGCAAGCAGCATGGCGCCCAGGGGCAGCAGGGCTGCGGCGGGCTGCGCCTTGGGCGTGAAAGGCGCAGCGGGGGCGCGGTGGATGGAGGCGGATTTACGGTTGGGTTTGCGTCGGGTCATGAGTAGTCCAGCTGAGGTGAATACAGAAGCTGGCTACCGCGTGACGCTACCCCGGGGGTGCGCGCATGGCTTGCTACGTTAGGAACGTAACAATTCTAATAACAAATGCGAATCGTTCTCGTTATTACTGCAAATTTTTGTGAAGCCGGGCTGCCGGCGCGTTTTTTTGTCGCGATCCGGCAACGGTCTCCAGTGGATCAGTCAGATCAGCTGACTTCACCCATCTGGGACTGCAGGTAGTTCTGGATGCCAACCTTGCCAATGAGGTCCAGCTGGGTTTCCAGGAAGTCGATGTGCTCTTCGGTGTCGTCCAGGATGCCCTGCAGCAGGTCGCGTGACACGTAGTCGCGCACGCTTTCGCAGTGGGCCATGCCCTCCTTGATGGTGGCCTGGGCACCCTGCTCGCTCTTGAGGTCGCATTTGAGGGCCTCGGGCACATCCTCGCCGATCATCAGCTTGCCCAGGTCCTGCAGGTTCGGCAGGCCGTCAAGCATGAAGATCCGGTCCATCAGCTTGTCGGCATGCTTCATCTCGCCGATGGACTCCTCGTATTCCTTCTTTGCCAGCTTGTCCATGCCCCAGTGTTTGAACATGCGGTAGTGCAGGAAGTACTGGTTGATGGCAGTGAGCTCGTTCTTGAGCTGGGCCTGCAGGTGCTGGATGACTTTGGCGTCGCCTTGCATGTTCTTCTCCTTTGGATGCGGTTCAGCGCATTGTCGGTGGCAAAGCAGGGCGGAGACAACCCGCGAACGCCTTTAACCCTGCCGCGCAGCTTTTGTTGCGTGTAAGTTTGATAAGCGTTCGCATCGGCTTGAGGCCATTGCTGCGCCGGTCAGTAAGTCAGCCGCTCCGGCCTGATCTCCTGCAGGATGGTGGTTGCGATCTCCTCGATCGACTTGGTCGTGGTGGAGAGCCAGCGAATGCCAGCGCGGCGCATCATGGCCTCGGCCTCGCTGACCTCGGAGCGGCAGTTCTCCAGCGAGGCGTATTTTGAGTTGGGACGCCGTTCATTGCGGATCTCACTGAGCCGCTCCGGCTGGATCGTCAGGCCGAAGATTTTTGCGCGGTGCGGCACCAGGGCCGGCGGTAGCTGCCGCCGCTCGAAGTCTTCAGGAATCAGCGGGTAATTGGCCGCCTTCAGGCCGTATTGCATCGCCAGGTAAAGCGACGTGGGCGTCTTGCCGCTGCGGCTGACGCCCACCAGGATCACGTCCGAACTTTCCAGGTCCCGGTTGGACTGGCCGTCGTCATGCGAGAGGCTGAAGTTGATGGCCTCGATCCGGTCGTGGTATTCCTTGCTCTTGCTGACATCGCTGAACCGGCCGATGCGGTGGTTGGAGGTGAGGCCCAGCTCGGTCTCCAGCGGGCGCACAAAGGTGCCGAACATGTCCAGCAGCATGCCCTGGCAGCCGGCCTTGATCACGGCCAGCACCTCCATGTTGACGAGGGTGGTGAACACGATGGGCTTCTTGCCTTCGAGCACGCCGGTGTGGTTGATCTGGCGGACGGCCTGGTGGGCCTTGTCGACGCTGTCGATGAAAGGCAGCCTGACATGCCTGGCCTTCAGCTCGAACTGGGCCATGATGGCGTTGCCGAACGTCTCGGCCGTGATGCCGGTGCCATCGGAGATGAAGAAGACAGTACGGGTGGGCAGCATGCTGGAGTAATTCTTTCAGTTAAATGCAAGGGCTTCCCGGCGCCAGCCCGCCTACAATCAGGCCCATTATCCAAATTCCGCCCCTGGATTCCCCCAATTTCTCCATGCACCCCCCCGACCCACTCAAAAAAATACAAAGTCGCGGCGTGAGCGTGAGCGCAACCGGCCCCTTGCGCGGCCGGCTGGGCGCAGACCCGGTTTCAACTTCTGGAGCTTTCCCATGTCTGCACTATTCAGCGCGACCGCCTTGGTCGTACCGTTTGAAAACCTGAGAATGACCGACGTCGAGGCGGTTGGCGGCAAGAACGCCAGCCTCGGCGAGATGATCTCCCAGCTGCCCCAGGGGGTGCGGGTGCCCACCGGTTTTGCCACCACGGCCCACGCATTCCGCGAATTCCTCAAGCACGACGGGTTGAGCGACCGGATCAACGCCAGGCTTTCCACCCTGGATACCGAGGACGTCCGCGCACTCGCCGCGGCAGGCGCGGAAATCCGCGGGATGGTCGAGGCCCAGCCTTTTCCGGCCGACCTGCAGAAAGCCATTGGCGAGGCCTTTGCCACGCTGAGCGCCGGCAACCCGCAAGCCAGCTTTGCGGTGCGCTCCTCTGCCACCGCGGAAGACCTGCCGGATGCGTCTTTTGCCGGCCAGCAGGAGACCTTCCTCAATGTCGTCGGCATTGAAGACATCCTGCACAAGATGAAGGAAGTCTTCGCATCGCTCTACAACGACCGCGCCATCAGCTACCGCGTCCACAAAGGCTTTGCCCACGCTGACGTGGCCCTGAGCGCCGGCGTGCAGCGCATGGTCCGCTCCGACCTCGGCGCCGCCGGCGTGATGTTCACCATCGACACCGAGTCCGGCTTCGAGGACGTGGTGTTCATCACCTCCAGCTATGGCCTGGGCGAGACGGTGGTTCAGGGCGCCGTGAACCCTGACGAGTTCTATGTGCACAAGCCGATGCTCAAGGCCGGCAAGCGGGCGGTCATCCGCCGCAACCTCGGCTCCAAGCTGATCCAGATGGAGTTCGCCTCGGCCGACGAGAAAGCGAGGACCGGCAAGCTGGTCAAGACCACCGACGTGCCGGCCGAGCAGCGCAACCGCTATTCCCTGACCGACGCCGACGTCGAGCAGCTCGCAAGATACGCGCTCGTGATTGAAGCGCATTACGGACGGGCCATGGACATTGAATGGGGCAAGGACGGCACCGACGGCCTGCTCTACATCCTGCAGGCGCGCCCCGAGACGGTGAAGAGCCAACAGCAGGGCAAGGCCGAGCTGCGTTACAAGCTCAAGGGCACCGGCACCGTGCTGGCCGAGGGACGTGCCATCGGCCAGAAGATCGGGACCGGCCCGGTGCGCCTGGTCAGCCACATCAGCGAGATGGACAAGGTGCAGGCCGGCGATGTGCTGGTGACGGACATGACCGATCCGAACTGGGAGCCGGTCATGAAGCGCGCCAGCGCCATCGTCACCAACCGGGGAGGGCGCACCTGCCATGCGGCCATCATCGCGCGTGAGCTCGGCATCCCGGCCGTGGTGGGCTGCGGCGACGCGACCAGCCTGCTCAAGGACGGCACGCTGGTCACGGTGAGCTGCGCCGAGGGTGACACCGGCTTCATCTACGACGGCCTGATCGAGACCGAGGTGACCGAGGTCCAGCGCGGCGCCATGCCCCCCATCAAGACCAAGATCATGATGAACGTCGGCAATCCGCAGCTGGCCTTCGACTTCTGCCAGCTGCCCAATGAAGGCGTGGGCCTGGCCCGGCTGGAGTTCATCATCAACAACAACATCGGCGTGCATCCCAAGGCCATCCTCGACTACCCGAACGTCGACACCGACCTGAAGAAAGCCGTGGAGTCCGTGGCGCGCGGCCATGCCTCGCCCCGCGCCTTCTATGTCGACAAGGTGGCCGAAGGCGTGGCCACCATCGCCGCCGCGTTCTGGCCCAAGCCGGTGATCGTGCGGCTGTCGGACTTCAAGTCCAACGAATACCGCAAGCTCATCGGCGGCTCGCGCTACGAGCCCGAGGAAGAAAACCCGATGCTCGGCTTCCGTGGCGCAGCGCGCTATATCAGTGCGGAGTTCGGTGAGGCTTTCGCCATGGAATGCGAGGCCCTCAAGCGCGTGCGCAACGACATGGGCCTGACCAATGTGCAGGTGATGGTGCCCTTCGTGCGTACACTGGGCCAGGCCGAAAAAGTGACCCAGCTCCTGGGCCTGCATGGCCTCAGGCGTGGCGAGCAGGACCTCAAGGTCATCATGATGTGCGAGGTGCCGAGCAACGCCATCCTGGCCGACGAGTTCCTGCAGTTCTTTGACGGTTTCTCCATCGGCTCCAACGACTTGACGCAGCTCACGCTGGGCCTGGACCGTGACTCGGGCCTTGAGCTTCTGGCGGCGGACTTTGACGAGCGCGACCCGGCCGTGAAGGCCATGCTCAGCCGCGCGATCAAGGCCTGCAAGGCCCAGGGCAAGTACGTCGGCATCTGCGGCCAGGGGCCGAGCGACCATCCGGACTTTGCCCAGTGGCTGGCCGACGAAGGCATCGAGTCCATCTCGCTCAACCCGGACAGCGTCATCGAGACCTGGAAACAGCTCGCTGGCCAGTAGCCCGCCATGCCAGACACCGGACGCGCCGCCGACTACGCAGCCTACAAGTCAAGGCTGCACCGGTTTCTGGTGGCGTATGTGCTGGGTGTTGTTGCCTTTCTCCTTCTGATGGCGTGGGCGGAGGACCGAGGCCTGTCCCGCCAGTGGATCGGGCCGATCTTCCTGTTCTTCACCGTCATGGTCTATGCCGGCATCGGGATTTATGGCCGCACCTCCGACCCGGAGGAGTATTACGTTGCGGGGCGGCGGATACCTGCCATGTACAACGGCATGGCCGCAGCTGCCGACTGGATGAGCGCCGCGTCGTTCATCAGCCTGGCGGGCGGCCTGTACCTGCAGGGATTCTCCGGCGTTGACGGCCACCCCGGCGGCCTTGCCTATGTGCTGGGGTGGACTGGCGGCTTCTGCCTGGTAGCGCTTCTCGTGGCGCCGCACCTTCGGCGGCTCAAGCTCTATACGGTACCGGACTATTTTGCAGTGCGCTATGGCGGGCGCTGGCCCAGGCTGATTGCAGCGCTCGCGGCGGTCTTGTGCTCATTCATCTATGTCGTGGCGCAGATTTATGGCATCGGCCTGATCGCTTCGCGCCTTACCGGCGTGCAGTTCGAGATCGGTATCCTGCTGGGGCTGGGGGGGGTGTTGCTGTGCTCGTTTCTTGGAGGCATGCGCGCGATCACCTGGACACAGGTCAGCCAGTATGTGATCCTGCTGCTTGCTTTCCTCATCCCTGTGTCCTGGCTGGCCTACAAGCAACTGGGCAACCCCCTGGCTCCGCTTGTATATGGGAAGCAGATCGTCAAGATTGCCGAGCTTGAAAAGCAGCTGGTCGATTCCCCGGCCGAAAAGGAGGTCCGGGCGGAATTCCTTCGGCGCGCGAGGGACTACGAGGCGCGGCTCAAGGACGTCGACGGTGCCTTGTTGCGCGAGCGCGCGGCAGCGCTGGAGCGGCTGCGGGTGCTGAAAGCCGAGGACGCGAACCTGGGCCTCATAGTTGCGGCGAGCCGGGACATTGCCAACCTGCCCCGGGATGCGGGGGTGGCCCGCGAGCAGTGGAGCCGCGCGATGCAGGAGGGCTATGAACGGTCCAAGCCGCTGGGCGGGTTTCCACCGCATAGCCAGGCCTTCGCAGGCAACCCGGACGGAACGCCCGAAGAGCAGAAAGCCTTCAACACCTCGCGGCTGAACTTCCTGGCGCTGATGTTTTGCCTGATGGCGGGCACGGCGGGGTTGCCCCACCTCCTGACACGTTACTACACCACGCCGACCGTTGCCGAGGCCCGTAGCTCCGTGGCCTGGTCACTGTTTTTTATCGGGCTGCTGTACCTCAGCGCGCCAGCCCTTGCCGTACTCGTGAAGTACGAAGTCATGCAGGGCCTGGTGGGTAGCAGCTTTGACGCCTTGCCGCCATGGGTGGCGCAGTGGGCGAAGGTCGATGCCTCACTGATCTCCATGAGCGATGTCAATGCCGATGGCATCCTCCAGTGGGGCGAAATCAGGCTCGGGGCGGATCTCATCATGCTGGCGACGCCGGAGCTGGGCGGCCTGCCGTATGTGGTGTCGGGGTTGGTGGCCGCCGGCGGGCTGGCTGCAGCGCTGTCCACGGCCGACGGGCTGCTGCTGGCTATCAGCAACGCGCTGGTGCGTGACGTGTACTTTGCGGAAACCATCCGTCCGGTCAGGCCGCAACACCGCGTCATCCTGTCGAAATTCGCCCTGCTCATCGTGGCCATGGTGGCAGCGTTTGTCGCCGCATTGAAACCCGCCGAGATCCTCCCGCTCGTCTCCGCCTCTTTCTCGCTGGCCGCTGCCGCCTTCGTCCCGGCCATGGTCCTGGGCATTTTCTGGCGGAGGGCCACGCGACAGGGCGCTGTGGCTGGCATGCTGGCGGGGCTGGGCATCACCATCGGCTACATGCTGGTAAACGCCCCGGCGGTGCGCAGCGTGATCGGGCTTGCACCCGGGCTGTCACTTTGGTTTGGCATCCTGCCGATATCTGCGGGCGTATTCGGCGTCGCTGCCGGCACCGCCGCAACGGTGCTGGTGAGCATGCTCACCAGCGGGGCAGTGTCAGAACGAATCCATCTTCAAGGACCCACGGGGCGGTGATCGGCTAGGGAAAGGATGTATCCGGCTGCGGCATTTGTGCCCCGAGTCTCCCGCAGCACCGCCTCGATCCGGGTGATCATGGCGTTGTACTCCTCGACATTTCGCACGGACTCCAGCCGCATGCAGAGGCTGTCTGACACCGGCCCCATCAGGTCTGTCAGCTTGCGGACTGCAAAGCGTTTTGCTTCGGCGAGCGGCACTTTGCCGGCTGGAACCTGCGCAGGCAGGTCGGCAGGCGCCGAAAGTGCAGTTGCAGGCGCAGGCATTGTTGCAGGAGTTGCGGGAGCAGCGCCTGCGGCGGGGTCCACATTTTCAATAAACCCGCCGGCTTCAAGTTCCTCCAGAAGTTGCATCGGATCCCCGAACATGGCGGACATCTTGGCCAGGTCTTCAACGCTGCGTTTCCCATCGATCAGGATAAGCATGGAGCGCTGTTTGGGCGCGAGGCCGTGCTGCCGCGTGGCAATGGCCTCAGATCCTTTGGCCGATTTCCGGAATAACGATTTGTTGTTCATACCCGTCCGGGAGAGCTGGTAAGTTCAGTGTAAGGTATGTTGGGCGACGTACCGACACGGGTTTTCCACCGTGAGTTCTTTGTACTTCAGCCCAGCCCTGAAACGCCCTGGCTCACGGGTTATCCCTGACGGGGTTTACCGCGAACCTGACTTCTTTGTAAGGAACGAGTAAGTGGCTCCCTCAACGATGCGTGCACTACTTCACGGATCGTGACTCGCCCATGCTCATGTTCGTCAGCATCATCAAGCTGGTTGCAGAAATTGCCGTGCTGGCCCTCGCCGGCCAATGGCTTCTTGGCAAGCTCGCCGGGGCCAAGCGTGAAACCAATGTTTTCTACCAGGTACTCGCCATCGTGACCCGGCCTTTTGTCAAGGGCACGCGACTGGTCACGCCCAAGGTGGTGATTGACCGGCATGTTCCGCTGGTTGCCTTCCTGCTGCTGGTTTTCGTCTGGATCTTCGCTACCAGCGCCAAGATCGGTATTTGCGTCCAGATCGGAGTCCAGCAATGTCAGTGATGCAGCGTCTGCGATACCTCGGGTTCAAGTGGCGCGCCATCGCGATGCTGGTGTTCGGCCAGAAGGATGCCGCTGGCCGGCTGTTTGACGCGATGCTGGAGGAGTTTCCGAAGGATGCCTACGCCATTGCAAGCAAGGCCCATCTGCTCGCCCAGGGCGGTGACCGCGCCGGCGCGCTGGCCCTGTTCGCGCGGCTTGTGCAACTGCAGCCCGACAACGCCCAGCACTGGTTCAACTACGGCTTCATGCTGGAAGACAAAGGTGAGCTGGAGCAGGCGGAGGCTGCCTTCCGCCGGGCGACCGCACTGAGCCCCGAACTTGACCGGGCCTGGTATGGGCTTGGCATGGTCCTGATCAGGCTGCAGCGCTTTGACGAGGCTGTCGCCGCCTTCAGGCAGAACACCCAATTGCAACCCATGAGCCCGTACGGCTGGTACCAGCTGGCGCGGGTTCATGTGGACCGGCACGAACCGGACGAGGCGCGGAAGATCATCCGCCACCTCAAGAAGTTCGAGCCGAAAGTGGCCGCTCAACTGGAACGCGAGACGGGGATCTTCATCTCGTCCGCCAGTTGAGAGGGTACTGAAAGGTGCGGCTTGGTTGCAGGCAGCCGGCGAGTCCGGCGGCAGGCCGCGTGGTGGCAAGGCAGAAGGCCCGCTTGCGGGTTTGGAAGGAGACAACAAAATGCAGTTGACTGAAGGGCACCGCACCTACTGGCGGAAAAACCTGCGGATCACCGCCATATTGATGGCGATCTGGTTCGTCGTGACTTATGTAGTGGGCTTCGCCGCCCGCGACCTGAGTTTCAACTTCTTTGGCTGGCCGTTCAGCTTCTGGGTGGGAGCCCAGGGTGCACTGGTCGTTTATGTGGTGATCATCTGGTACTACGCTCGTTACATGAACAAGCTGGACCAGGAATTCGGCGTTGCCGAGGAGGAATGAACCATGGCTGGCATGTTTGAAACGGGCGGGCCGGTGAATTCGGCCTCCAATTCTGCTTTCAAGAAGCAGCTCAACAAGGTCTACGGTTTCTATACCGGCGGCTTTCTCGCATTCGTGATCGTCCTGGCGATCCTCGAGCAGTTTGGCCTGACCCGGGAATGGATCGGCTTCATCTTCCTGCTCGCCACCATCGGTCTTTATGCCGGCATCGGTATCATGAGCCGTACCACTGACGCGGCCGAGTACTACGTTGCCGGGCGACGCGTGCCCGCCGTGTACAACGGCATGGCAACCGGTGCCGACTGGATGTCCGCAGCCTCGTTCATCGGGATGGCCGGCACGCTTTACCTCACGGGCTACAGCGGGCTTGCCTTCATCATGGGCTGGACGGGCGGCTACTGCCTGGTGGCGCTCTTCCTTGCTCCCTACCTGCGCAAGTTCGGGCAGTTCACGATTCCCGACTTCTTGGGCGAGCGTTACGGCGGCAACCTGCCGCGTTTCATCGGCATCATCGCTGCCATTCTCTGCTCGTTCACTTATGTGGTCGCGCAGATTTATGGTGTGGGCATCATCACCACGCGCCTGACGGGCGTGGCTTTCGAGATCGGAATTTTCCTCGGCCTCGGCGGCATCCTGGTGTGCTCATTCCTCGGCGGCATGCGCGCGGTGACCTGGACGCAGGTGGCCCAGTACATCATCCTGATCATTGCGTACCTGATCCCGGTGGTGTGGCTGTCGGTCAAGCAGACCAGCGTGCCGGTCCCGCAGCTTGTGTACGGTTACCAGTTGGAGAAGGTCACAGCCAAGGAGACCGCGCTGATCAGCGACCCGAAGGAGCTGGAAGTGCGCAAGGTCTACCAGCAGCGCGCGGTAACCCTGGGCGAAAAGCTCAAGGACCCGAAGGCTGCGCTCGCAGCTGACAAGGCTGCTGCCGAGAAGACGCTGGCTGACCTGAAGGCGTCCGGCGCACCTGGTGCACAGGTGACAGCAGCCGAGAAGGCACTGGCTGCCCTGCCAAAGGATGAGGCGGCTGCCAAGGTGGCGTGGACCCGCGCCAAAGCGGCGGCCGAAGCCAGGGACAAGCCGCTGGGCGGCATGCCCCGCCATGCGGCCCAGTTTGCAGGCAACCCCGATGGCACTGCTGCCGAAAAGCAGGCTTTCGATTTCTCGCGCCGCAACTTCCTCGCACTGATCTTCTGCCTGATGGTGGGCACCGCTGCGCTGCCGCACATCCTGATGCGCTACTACACGACGCCAAGCGTGAAGGAAGCCCGCGACTCGGTCACCTGGTCGCTGTTCTTCATCTTCCTGCTGTACTTCACGGCGCCCGCGCTGGCGGTTCTGGTCAAGTACGAGGTGTTCAACGTGCTCGTGGGAACGCCGTTTGACAAGTTGCCAGCTTGGATTGCCAGCTGGCAGCGGGTCGACCCCGGCCTGCTCAATGTGGTGGACCTGAACAAGGACGGTTTGCTGCAGCTCGGTGAAATCACCATCGGTGGCGACATCGTCGTGCTGGCTACGCCGGAAATTGGCGGACTGCCCTACGTCGTGTCGGGCCTGGTGGCCGCAGGCGGCCTGGCTGCCGCGCTCTCCACGGCCGACGGCCTGCTGCTGACGATCGCCAATGCGCTGAGCCATGACCTGTACTACAAGATGATCGACCCCAACGCCTCCACGGCGCGCCGGGTGACGCTGTCAAAGGTGCTGTTGCTGGTCGTGGCCCTGGCCGCGGCATATGTAGCGGCCCAGAAGCCGGCGGACATCCTGTTCCTGGTGTCGGCGGCGTTCTCGTTTGCTGCGGCTTCCTTCTTCCCGGCGCTGGTGCTGGGAATCTTCTGGAAGCGGGCAACCGGCATGGCTGCATCGCTGGGCATGATCGCCGGCCTGGGCATCACCTTCTACTACATGGTGACCACCCAGCCGTGGCTGCGCGGCGTGTTCGGCGTGACCTCGCCGATTGAACTGTGGTTCGGCATCCAGCCAATCTCCGCAGGCGTATTCGGCGTACCGCTGGGCTTTGCCGTCATCATCCTAGTGAGCCTGGTGACGCCTGCGCCCAACGCCCGCATCCAGGAACTGGTGGAGCATGTGCGCTACCCGAGCCTGAAGGGCGCGGCCAAGAGCCTGATCCACTAGGAGAGGACTCCCTGCAGAAAAGCCCCGGGTTTCGGCCCGGGGCTTTTTTTGTTTCAAGGCCTTTGCCTTACAGCAGAATGAACATGGTGGCTGCGACGATGGTTGGCCCAAGTGCGCCAAGAATCAGTCCACCGGCGCCGACCGACTCGTCGGCAAACCCGTGCTTGAGCAAGGCCAGGCCTGCCGGATTCGGTGCGTTGGCAATGACAGTCAGGCCGCCCCCTGCCACTGCTCCGGCAACCAGCATGTACTTGGACTCATCTGAAATGCCGGCAATCTGCGCGCCGAGATAGGTCAGGGCCGCGTTGTCCGTCACCGCGGTCAGGCCGAGCGCGCCAAAGAACAGCGCAAGCGGCTCCAGAGATGAAACGATGGGCTCCAGCCACCAGCGCTGCAGCCCACCCAGGACAACCAGGCCTGCCAGAAAGAACGCCACCAGCAGCGCCTCCTTGATGAGAAGCGGATTCTGGTGCCGCTCATAAGCTTGCGCGAACCCCAGAAACAGCAGGAAGAGGCCCATGAAGGCTACTGGATGATGCGCGAGCATGATGACCCCTGCCAACAGGGACAGGTGAACTGCCGCTACCTGCCATGGCATTCGTGCCGATGACACGGAAGTTGCGGTATCGCTGCGAACGCCCTGGATGAGGTATCTGCGAAGCACAAAGACGGCAACCGAGGCATTGATGACCACGGCAATTGCAGCTTTCCAGCCGAACTGGCTGAACATGAAAGCACTGTCCCATTTCCAGGTGGCGGCAACCATGAGGACTGGAGGCGCCGCGTACGAGGTGAGCGTTCCGCCGATGGAGACGTTGACGAACAGGACGCCGAGGGCCAGATACTTCGCGGACTCCGGCAATTCCTTTCTGAACACTTGCGGAGCAAGCATGAGCGCTGCGATAGTCATGGCGGCAGGCTCGGTGACAAGTGATCCCATCAGCGGGACTGCGGCCAGGCCCAGCCAGGCCCTGGCCAATTGCGCCGGGAGCGGCAACACCTTAGCCGTTGCATTGATCAGCCAGATGACAGTGTCGAGCACGGGCCTGGACCCTGCAATGACCATCACCACGAAAACGAAGAGCGGCTCGGTGTAGTTGCGCGACTCTGCATAGGCCAATGCCTGACTCCCACCAGACATGAGCGCCATTGCCATCACAAGCACGATAGCCCAGAACCCGAAGACTACCTCGACTTCGCCCAGCAAATGGAACAGGCCCGAGTGCCGGGGGAAACGATTGGCAAGGCGCTCAAACTGTTTGGCGCTGAACGTGTGCAGCAGTGCAAGCGCAAAGAGGCTTGCGGCGAGAATCTCAATGGAGGATGTGGGCATGGGGTGCGTGGCTGGGTCCGTGAGGCGGCCCGACCATCACGTAAACCTGATTCATCAGAGCGATGAACCACCCGGCACGTAGTGTAGCGGGACTAGGCATGGCTGCCCCAAAGCCGGTCCGGCAGTTCAATCGCCCGAGTGAATGACCCATTGGTGTGCGCATTTGCGGCAGCAAACGCGGGTCTCGCTGGCAACGTGGTTCTCCGAGATAACGTCAAACCGGCCGTACTCGGTACATTCGCCGCAATTGGCCTGGTTGGCAATAATTTCCGCGCGCATAAGAAGAAAGAGGTATCGGCGAAGTGCCCAGAGCCCGATGCCTGCAGAAAGTAATACAAAAATCACATCCATCAGCTTTTCGCTGATGTTTCCGCCGCGAAACGCCTCCATGCTCGCCATCATGGCGATGACACTGAGGAATGCCAACACCATGTGGGCATGGCTTGAGAGCAGTTCCCTCTCATACCATTTGCGGAAGCCCACGCGTCTGATGCCCACAGCCAGAGGCGAATTGAGGAAGTTGCGGCGCGGCGCATTCATTGATGCATCATCGCAAATAATATGCCCGGCAGCCACCGGCTCAGCTCTGGGGCATGGCGGCAGTGCAGGTTGATGGCTTGCGGCTGGCGCAAGGCTCATGCATCGGGCTATAATCGCAGGCTTCGCCTTGCCACACCACTTCCGACGCGGTGGGTGGCTCACCAAACTGCGGTGCGAACCGCAGCCCAACCCTCAAGGAGAGTCCATGCGTCATTATGAAATCATCCTGCTGATCCACCCGGATCAAAGCGAGCAGGTTCCGGCCATGCTGGAACGCTACAAGAGCATGATCACCACCGGCAACGGCAAGGTGCATCGTGTTGAAGACTGGGGCCGCCGCCAGCTGGCATACCAGATCAACAAGCTCGGCAAGGCCCACTACCTGTGCGTCAACATCGAAGCCGACCAGTCCGTCATGGCTGAACTCGAGCATGCCTTCAAGTTCAACGACGCCGTCCTGCGCCACCTCACCGTGGTCAAGAAGAAGGCCGATACCGGCCCGTCGTCGATGATGAAGACCGTGGAACGCGAAGAGGCCCGCAAGGCCCAGCAAGCGGAATACGCCTCCTGAGCGGGACAGCCGGCAAGAACCAGTGAACCACGTTGTCCTGACCGCCTGTATCGCCGAGGTTTCCTCGCTGCGCTACACGCCCGCCGGACTGCCAGCCCTGGACATCAAGCTCGAACACGAGTCTGAAATCCAGGAAGCAGGGCAGGCAAGGCAAGTCAAGGCAGCGATCAAGGCAGTGGCTTTCGGGGCGGTCGCAGAAGCGATCCGGATACACCCCCTGGGCAGCAGCTTCAGGTTCACAGGCTTTCTGGCAACACCGCGCAACGGCAAGTACGTCGCCCTCCACATCCAAGAGTTCCAGCAACCCCAGTCATAGCGGCGCAGGCCCAGCCTGCCCAGACACTTAAAAGGAGTCCATCATGCCCGGACCGAAACGTTTCAACAAAGACAAGCGCCCCAAGCGCAACACCCAGTCGCTGCTGTTCAAGCGCAAGCGCTTTTGCCGCTTCACGGTAGCCCACGTCGAGGAAATCGACTACAAGGACGTGGACACCCTGCGCGACTTCATCGCCGAAAACGGCAAGATCATCCCGGCCCGCCTGACCGGCACCCGCGCGATCTACCAGCGCCAGCTCAACACCGCCATCAAGCGCGCCCGCTTCCTGGCCCTGGTCCCGTACAGCGACCAGCACCGCATCTAAGGGGCCAAGATCATGCAAATCATCCTGCTCGAAAAAGTCACCAATGTTGGCGCCCTCGGCGACATCGTCAAGGTCAAGGACGGCTTCGCCCGCAACTTCCTGATCCCCCAGAAGCTGGCCCGCCGTGCGACTGAAGCCAACAAGGCCGAGTTCGCCGCAAAGCGTGCCGAACTGGAAAAGGCTGCCGCCGCCAAGCTGGCCGAATCGCAAGCACAGGGCGAAAAGCTCGGTGGCACGACCATCAAGCTGACCCAGAAGGCCGGCGTTGACGGCCGCCTGTTCGGCTCCGTCACCAACCACGACATCTCCGAAGAGCTGAACAAGCAAGGCTACAAGGTCGTGAAGTCGCAGATCCGCATGCCCAACGGCCCGATCAAGGTCGTCGGCGACAGCACCGTGAGCGTGGCCCTGCACACCGACGTGGTGGTCGACATCACCGTCACCGTCTACGGCGAAACCGCTTAATCGCAGGTCTTCCCCAGAAAGCCGCCGGGTTCGCGCCCGGCGGCTTTTGTTTTTTCCGCCCGGACTTATCCCCAGGTCTGCACCGGATATCCACAGACTTTTACAACGCTTGTGCCCAGCCATTCCCTCGACGTCCATCGGCGCGCGGCGTAGCATGAGGGCTCCCCAGGAAACACCATGTCAGCAGTACTGAGCACCATCGACGACGCCTACACCACCGACGAGCAGATATCCCAGCTGCGCATCCCGCCGCATTCCATTGAGGCCGAGTCCAGCGTGCTGGGCGGGCTGCTGCTGGACAACGGCGCCTGGGACAGGGTGGGCGACCTGCTCACCGACGGCGACTTCTACCGTTATGAGCACCGGCTGATTTACGGCGTGGTGGGCACGCTGATCAATGCCACCAAACCGGCAGACGTGATCACCGTCTATGAACAACTGCAGAACCTGGGCAAGGCCGAGGAGGTGGGCGGCCTGCGCTACCTCAACTCGCTGGCCCAGTACGTCCCCAGCGCCAGCAACATCCGCCGCTATGCCGAGATCGTGCGCGAGCGCTCGATCCTGCGCAAGCTGGTGAGCGCCAGCGACGAGATTGCCACCAACGCCTTCAACACCCAGGGTAAGCCGGTTGCCAAGATCCTGGACGAAGCCGAGCAGAAGATCTTCAACATCGGCGAGGAAGGCTCGCGGATGAAGCAGGGCTTCCAGGGCATGGACTCGCTGGTGGTCGAGTTGCTGGACCGCGTCCAGGAGATGGCCGACAACCCCAGTGAAGTTACCGGCATTCCCACGGGCTTTTACGACCTTGACCGGATGACTTCGGGCTTCCAGGCCGGCGACATGATCGTGCTGGCGGCCCGCCCTTCAATGGGCAAGACGGCGCTGGCGATCAATATCGCCGAACATGTGGCGCTCAACGAAGGCCTGCCGGTGGCGGTGTTCTCCATGGAAATGGGCGCCTCGCAGCTGGCAGTGCGTATCGTGGGCTCGATCGGGCGCATCGACCAGACCCACCTTCGCACCGGACGCCTGACCGACGATGAATGGCCGCGCCTGACGGAAGCCATCGAGAAGCTGCGCAACATATCGCTGCACATTGACGAAACCCCCGGCCTCACCGTGAGCGAGTTGCGCGCCAATGCACGGCGCCTCGCGCGCCAGTGCGGCAAGCTCGGCCTGATCGTGGTGGACTACCTGCAGCTCATGAGTGTGTCCAGCAGCATGAGCGACGAGAACCGCGCAACGGCCGTTGGCGAGATTTCGCGCGGCCTCAAGATGCTGGCCAAAGAGCTGCAGTGCCCTGTGATCGCCCTCTCGCAGCTCAGCCGTGGTGTCGAGTCGCGTACCGACAAGCGGCCCATGATGAGCGACCTGCGTGAGTCAGGCGCCATCGAGCAGGACGCCGACGTCATCATGTTCATCTACCGCGACGACTACTACAACAAGGACTCCAAGGAGCCGGGCGTTGCGGAAGTGATCATCAGCAAGCAGCGTAACGGCCCGACAGGCACCGTGAAGCTGGCCTTCCTGAAACCGCTCACCAAGTTTGAAAGCCTGGCAGGCGGCGGTGGCGGCGGCGACTTCTAGAGCACTTCGCTTGCAAAGTCCGCCAGCCTGGAGCGCTCGCCGCGCGCCAGCGTAATGTGCCCGCCATGCGGCCAGCCTTTGAACTTGTCCACCGCATAGGTCAGGCCTGATGAGCCTTCAGTGAGGTAGGGCGTGTCGATCTGCGCCAGGTTGCCCATGCAGATGATCTTGGTGCCCGGGCCGGCGCGGGTGATCAGCGTCTTCATCTGCTTGGGCGTCAGGTTCTGCGCCTCGTCGATGATCACGTACTTGTTCAGGAAGGTGCGGCCGCGCATGAAGTTCATGCTCTTGATCTTGATGCGCGAGCGGATCAACTCATTGGTGGCTGCGCGGCCCCATTCGCCTGCGCTGGTCTCGGTCTTGGCCAGCACCTCAAGGTTGTCATCCAGTGCGCCCATCCAGGGGCCCATTTTTTCTTCCTCGGTGCCGGGCAGGAAGCCGATGTCCTCGCCCACGCTGACGGTGGCGCGGGTCATGATGATCTCGGTGTAGCGGCGGTCGTCCAGCACCTGGGTCAGGCCCGATGCCAGCGCCATCAGCGTCTTGCCGGTGCCGGCCGTGCCGGCCAGCGTGACGAAGTCCACTTCAGGATCCATCAGCAGGTTCATCGCGAAGTTCTGCTCGCGGTTGCGGGTGGTCACGCCCCAGACGGCGTTTTTCAGGTGGCCAAAGTCCTTGAGGGTCTTGAGTACGGCAGTCTTGGCGCGGATCTCGGTGACGCGCGCATAGAGGGACGGCTCGCCGGGCGCCTCGAAATAGACGAACTGGTTGATCAGCAGGCTGGGCACAACCGGCCCGCTGATACGGTAGAAGGTATGGCTGCCGCTTTGCCAGCTCTCCACAGTCTTGCCATGCTTGGCCCAGAAATCGGGTGGCAGGGCGAGCGAGCCCGAATAGAGAAGGTCGCCGTCTTCCAGCGTCTTGTCGTTCTGGTAGTCGTCCGTCGCCAGGCCCAGCGCGCGCGCCTTGACGCGCATGTTGATGTCCTTGGACACCAGCACGACCTCGCGGGGGGCATGCTGCTGGCGCAGCGCCTCCACAACGCCCAGGATCTGGTTGTCCGCCTTGCCCTGCGGCAGGCTGGCCGGCAACGCATAGTCCAGCGGCTGGGTCTGGAAGAAGAGGCAGCCGCGGGCTTCGCGGTGGCCTGTGGTGTCCAGCTTCAGGCCCAGCGCCATGTCGGCGCCGGCGGCGCCTGCCAGGGCATCCAGCGTGCGGCTGGCCTGGCGGCCGTTTCGGGCAACCTCGGTCATGCCTTTCTTGTGGCCATCCAGTTCTTCCAGGACGATCATCGGCAGGAAGATGTCATGTTCCTCAAAGCGGAACAGGCACATCGGGTCGTGAAGCAGCACGTTGGTGTCCAGCACGAAGAGCTTGGCCGGGCCCGTGGACTTGGCTTTCTTGGGCCGTGGTGCGGGCGTCGGGGCCTCGGTGCGCCTGCGGCTGTTGCTGGCGGGGCGCTCGGTGTTGCGCGAAGGGGAAGATTCGGTGCGCCCGGCATAGGCCACCGGCGCGGCTTCGTCGGCATAGGCCTCTGCCACGGCGCCGCCGGCGCGAGGGTCGAACAGGTCCTGCGCCTGCGGCTTTTCAGCCAGCGGACTGCCTTCTGGATGCGCCTCCGATTTTCGCGACGCCTTCGCCGGGGAACGGGCCGGAGCTTCGTAGGCTTGCGGCGAGAGCAGGGCGGCGCGCTTGGAGGGGGCGGGTGGCAATGGCATGTGGCTTCGGTCTCGCTGGTGGGGGGAGGGGAGTAGGAATAAAACTGCCGCTTAAAAAGCGAAAAAGCCGCCTGGAGGCCAAGGCGGCTTTCTTGTGGAGCGCGGTTGCAAATTCCAACGGCATAAGTTCATTATGCACGAGCCGGGTTAAATGCAAGTTCTTTGTTGCTCCAATACGTCAAGCGGATGTCTGCGGGGTATTTCGGGCTGAATCCGCCGGCGGCAGCTCAGGCTGCTTTCTTGAGGGCCTTGACGGCCTTGAGCACGTCGTCCACATGACCCAGCACCTTGAGGCCTCGCCACTCGTTCTTGAGGATGCCGTCAGCGCCGATCAGGAAGGTGCTGCGCTCGATGCCCTTGACCTTCTTGCCATACATGATCTTGTTCTTGACCACGCCGAACATGTGGCACATCTTCTCTTCGGTGTCGGCAATCAGTTCGAACGGGAGTTCGAGCTTGGCCTTGAAATCGTCATGGGACTTCATGTTGTCGCGCGACACGCCGAATACGGTGGCGCCGGCCTTCACGAAGTCCTTGTACTTGTCACGGAACTGCATGGCTTCCGTGGTACATCCGGGGGTGTTGTCCTTCGGGTAGAAGTACAGCACGACGACCTTGCCGATGTGCGATGTGTTGGAGACTTTGATGCCGCCGGTGGCGTTTGCTTCAAATTCGGGGATGGGTTTGTTGACAACGATCGCCATGGAATTTGTATCTCGTGTGACAGGTTTTGCTCGTTGCTACTTGGGGACGAAGCTTCCCGCTGCAACCATAGATTTTACCCTGAAAAACCGGCTACTTCAGCCCGGCTGTTCAAGAAGCAGCGCCGCTAGCACATGACGGCCTTCGCCCGCAAGGATGTTGTAGGTGCGGCAGGCGGCGGGCGTGTCCATGGTTTCCAGGCCGATGCGGCGCGCCATCAGCGGCTGCAGCCAGGCGCCCTGCGGAAAGCGGATGCGGGCCCCGCTGCCGAAGATCACGAGCTCGGCGCCGAGCCCGGCCAGCTGCTCAAAATGCGCGGCACCCAGGTCCTCGAAGCGACTGCAGTCCCAGTCCAGCCGCTCGCCCCTTGAGCCGATGATCACGCTGCCGGTGATCTTCTCGCCATTCACGCCAACCCAGCCCGGCCCGTGGGCGCTGATGGTCTGAACGTCTGATTTGTCCGGCTGGAGTTTCATGCTGCCCCTGTGTCTTCTGAGTGCCGCTGGATGCTGCGCTGCACTAAAGCAGTGCGGAAGTGTGGTCAAATTATAGGTTTCGCCTCTGCAGGGGCGCCCGGAGCGACATTGAAAGCCATTTCCAAATCCGCCAAGCTCGCCAACGTGCTGTACGACATCCGCGGCCCCATCATGGATGCGGCCAGGCAGATGGAGGACGAAGGCCAGAAGATCATCAAGCTGAATATCGGCAACCTGGCCGTGTTCGGCTTCGATGCACCTGAAGAAATCCAGCAGGACATGATCCGCAACCTGCCCGCGTCGGCCGGCTATTCGGACAGCAAGGGCATCTTCGCCGCGCGCAAGGCCGTGATGCACGAGACCCAGAAGCAGGGCATCAAGGGCGTGACGCTGGACGACATATACCTTGGCAACGGCGCGAGCGAACTCATCGCGATGGCCACCAACACACTGCTAGACGATGGCGACGAACTCCTGCTGCCTGCCCCGGACTATCCGCTGTGGACGGCGGTGACGAGCCTGTCCGGCGGCACGCCGGTGCATTACCTGTGCGACGAAGCCAATGGCTGGATGCCCAACCTGGATGACATCCGCGCCAAGATCACGCCGCGCACCAAGGGCATTGTGGTCATCAACCCGAACAACCCGACCGGCGTCATCTATTCGGACGCACTGCTCAAGGAAATCGTCAACATTGCACGCCAGCATGGCCTCGTCATCCTGGCCGACGAGGTCTATGACAAGGTTCTCTACGACGGCGCTAAGCACACCGCCATGGCCAGCCTTTCGCAGGACGTGCTGACGCTGACCTTCAACTCGCTGTCCAAGAGCTACCGTTCCTGCGGCTACCGCGCCGGCTGGATGGTGGTGTCCGGCGACAAGAAATCGGCCTCCGACTACATCGAGGGGCTGAACATGCTCTCGAACATGAAGCTGTGCGCCAACGTGCCGGGCCAGTGGGCCATCCAGACCGCGCTTGGCGGCTACCAGAGCATCAATGACCTCACCTGCGATGGCGGCCGGCTGCGCCGCCAGCGCGACCTGGCCTATGAGCTCATCACCGCCATTCCCGGCGTGACCTGCGTCAAGCCGCAGGCGGCGCTGTACATGTTTCCCCGGCTGGACCCGAAGGTGTACCCGATTGAAGACGACAGGATGTTCTTCCTGGAACTGCTCAAGGAAACCCGGGTGATGCTGGTGCAGGGCACCGGCTTCAACTGGCCGACACCGGACCACTTCCGCATTGTCTTCCTGCCCCATGAGGAAGACCTGCGCGAAGCCGTCAACCGGATCGCCCGATTCCTTGAAAGCTATCGCAAACGCCACGCCTGACCCCTGCGCCTCGCAAGCGCCTCACCGCGCTGCTGGTGCCTGACATATGAACCTGAAGAAAAAATGAAACCCATCCAAGTAGGCCTTCTTGGCATCGGCACCGTCGGCAGCGGTGTATTCAACGTCCTCGCCCGCAACCAGGAAGAAATCACCCGGCGTGCCGGGCGCGGCATTGAAATCACCATGGTGGCCGACCTTGATACAGCCCGCGCACAGGGTGTCGTCGGCACCGGCGTCCAGGTGGTCAACGATGCTCGCGCCGTTATTGCCAACCCCGGCATCGATATCGTTGTCGAACTCATCGGCGGTTACGGCATTGCAAAGCAGCTGGTGATGGAAGCCATCGAGGCGGGCAAGCATGTAGTCACCGCCAACAAGGCATTGCTGGCGGTGCATGGCACCGAGATTTTTGCAGCCGCCCACCGCAAGGGCGTGATGGTGGCCTTCGAGGCAGCCGTGGCCGGCGGCATCCCGATCATCAAGGCGCTGCGCGAAGGCCTTACGGCCAACCGCATCCAGTGGATCGCCGGCATCATCAACGGCACCACCAACTTCATCCTGTCGGAGATGCGTGACAAGGGGCTGGACTTTGATGTGGTGCTCAAGGAAGCGCAACGCCTGGGCTATGCCGAGGCGGACCCGACATTCGACATCGAGGGGGTGGACGCCGCGCACAAGGCGACCATCATGTCGGCGATTGCCTTCGGCATTCCGGTGCAGTTTGACAAGGCCTATGTGGAAGGCATCACCAAGCTGGGAGCGCAGGACATCCGCTATGCCGAGCAGCTCGGCTACCGCATCAAGCTTCTGGGCATCACCAAGCGCACCAGCAAGGGCGTCGAGTTGCGGGTGCACCCGAGCCTGGTACCCGCCAAGCGCCTGATCGCCAATGTCGAGGGCGCCATGAACGCCGTGATGGTCCAGGGCGATGCCGTGGGCACCACGCTGTATTACGGCAAGGGCGCGGGCAGCGAGCCCACCGCCAGCGCCGTGATCGCCGACCTGGTGGACATCACCCGCCTGCACACGGCCGATGCCGCGCAGCGGGTGCCGCACCTGGCCTTCCAGCCGGATGCTATGAGCGACGCCGTGGTGTTGCCGATGAGCGAAGTCGTGACGGCCTACTACCTGCGCCTGCGGGTGGCGGATGAAGCCGGTGTGCTGGCCAAGGTCACCGGCATCCTTGCCGCGGCCAACATCAGCATCGACGCGGTGATCCAGCGCGAGGCCGATGAAGTCGGCGGCGCCGAGGCCAACCAGACCGACCTGATCATCCTCACACATGACACGCGCGAAGGCACGATGAACGACGCGATCGCGCAGATGCAGGCGCTGCCGACGGTGCTGGCTCCGATCACCCGAATCCGCAAGGAAGAGCTGGCGTGAAGTATCTAAGTACCCGCGGTCATGCGGACCGCAAACGCTTCTGCGAGATCCTGCTGGAAGGCCTCGCGCCCGACGGCGGCCTGTACTTGCCTGAGAGCTATCCGCAGGTGGATGCCGCCTCGCTCGAAAAATGGCGCGGCCTGTCCTATCCCGACCTCGCGTTCGAAATCCTGTCGCTCTACATTGACGATATTCCCCCCGCTGACCTCAAGGCGCTGTGCCACAAGACCTATACGCAGGACGTCTTCGGCACCAGGGAAATCGTCCCGCTGAAGAAGCTTGAAAACGGCCTGTACCTCGAAGCCCTGTCCAACGGCCCGACGCTCGCATTCAAGGACATGGCCATGCAGCTGCTGGGCAACCTGTTCGAGTACGAGCTGGCGCGCCGCGGCGAGGAACTCAACATCCTGGGCGCCACCTCGGGCGACACCGGCAGCGCCGCCGAGTACGCCATGCGCGGCAAGAAGGGCGTGCGCGTCTTCATGCTCAGCCCCAATGGCCGCATGAGCCCGTTCCAGCAGGCGCAGATGTTCAGCCTGCTGGATGCCAACATCCACAACCTGGCCGTCGAAGGCGTGTTTGACGACTGCCAGGACATCGTCAAGGCTGTGTCCAACGACCTCGAGTTCAAGCGCAAATACCGTATCGGCACCGTCAACTCGATCAACTGGGCGCGGCTGCTGGCACAGGTCGTCTATTACTTCGCGGGCTATTTCGCCGCGACCCGGGACAACCCGGGCAAGGTCAGCTTCGCAGTCCCTTCCGGCAACTTCGGCAACATCTGCGCCGGCCACGTCGCCCGCATGATGGGCCTGCCCATTGACCGGCTGGTGCTCGCCACCAATGAGAACGACGTGCTCGACGAGTTCTTCCGCACCGGCGTGTACCGCGTGCGCGGCAGCGCCGACACGCATGAGACGTCCAGCCCCTCGATGGACATCTCCAAGGCCTCGAACTTCGAGCGCTTCGTGTTCGACCTGCTGGGCCGCGACGGCGCACGCACCAACTCACTGTTCGGCGCGCAACTGTCATCGGCCGGCCGGTTTGACCTCAGCGGCGAAGCCGCGTTCCACGGCGCGTCCGCGCGTTACGGCTTCGTCAGCGGCAAGAGCACCCATGCCGACAGGCTGGCGACGATCCGTGATACCTGGGCACGTTTCGGTGTGATGATCGACACCCACACCGCCGACGGCGTGAAGGTGGCGCGCGCACACCTGCAAGCCGGCACGCCGATGATCGTTCTGGAGACTGCGCTGCCCATCAAGTTCGCCGCGACCATCGTCGAAGCCCTGGGGCGCGAGCCGGACCGGCCCGTGAAATTCGAGGGCCTGGAAGCCTTGCCCCGCCGGGTCAAGGTGATTCCCGCCGACGCTTCGGTGGTCAAGGCCCACATCGCCGAAAATTGCAGCTGACCGGGCCATGCGGCCCTGCATGCATGACATAACGGCCGCCCAAGAGCGGCATCTGGAGACAGCGCGATGAATGTGGTTGGATTTGCCGGTTTCTCCGGTTCGGGCAAGACGACGCTGGTCGAGAGCCTCATCCCGGCGCTCAAGGCGCTTGGGCATCGCGTTTCGGTCATCAAGCACGCGCACCACAGTTTTGACATTGACCACCCCGGCAAGGACACTTTCCGCCACCGCGAGGCCGGGGCTTTCGAGGTGCTGGTGTCTTCGGCAAAACGCCTGGCACTGATCCGCGAGTTCGAGGTCGAGGCCGCCCCGTCGGTGCATCACCTGATTGCCGAGCTCTATGACGGTGTGGACTGGGTGCTGGTCGAAGGCTTCAAGAACAGCGACCTGCTCAAGATCGAGGTGTGGCGCGCGGCGTCCGGCCAGCCGGCGCGTTATATGGATGACGACTTCATCGTTGCCATCGCCACCGATTCGCCCGGTGAACTGCCCGAGGCCACCCTGCGGCCGGTGCTGGATTTGAATGATCCCGCCGCGCTGGCGGCATGGCTCGTGGAGAATCACGAGCGCTTTGAATACAACGCCGCCATGTACCAGTGAACAGTCAATGAACGCACCCCGCCAGCCCCTGAAATCCCTGGACGAGGCCCTTGCCGGCCTGCTCGCCCATGCCGGGCCCCTGGCAGGCGTGGAAACCGTGGCAACGTTCGATGCCGACGGTCGGGTGCTGGCGCAAGACCTGGTGTCGGCCCTGCAGGTGCCGCCGCAGGACAACAGCTCGATGGACGGTTACGCGGTGCGCAGCGCCGACGTCACTGCGGCGGGGACCGTCCTGCAGGTCACGCAACGCATCCCGGCCGGCACATCCGGCGCAACGGTGCAGCCGCGAACGGCAGCGCGCATCTTCACCGGTGCGCCGGTGCCGCCCGGTGCCGACGCCATCGTCATGCAGGAGGACTGCGAGCCTCTGGATGGCCAGGAAGGCGCGGTGCGCGTCAATGCCGTGCCGCAGTCCGGCCAGTGGATCCGCCGCAGCGGCGAGGACGTGACGCGGGGCGCCATTGTCCTGCGCGCGGGCACGCGCCTGTCTCCTGCTGGCCTGGGCCTGGCTGCCAGCATCGGCATGGACACGCTGCGCGTCGCGCCCCGCCCGCGCGTGGCCCTGTTTTCCACCGGCGATGAGCTTGTCATGCCGGGGACCGTGGCGCCGGAGCAGATGGCGCCGGGCGCGATCTACAACTCCAACCGCTTTTTCCTGCGTGCCCTGCTGCATCGCATGGGCTGCGAGGTGACGGACCTTGGCATCGTGCCGGACCGGCGCGAAGCAACTGTGCAGGCGCTGCATGACGCCGCGGCAGGCCATGACCTCATCCTCACGAGCGGCGGCGTGTCGGTGGGAGAGGAGGACCATATCAAGCCCGCGGTGCAGTCCCTCGGGGAGCTCAACCTGTGGCAGATCGCCATCAAGCCCGGCAAGCCGTTCGCCTACGGCACCATCAACCGGGCGGCGGCAGGCCGCTGCCATTTCATCGGCCTGCCGGGCAACCCCGTGTCCAGCTTCATCACCTTTCTGGTGCTGGTGCGGCCCTTCCTGCTCAAGCTGCAGGGCGCGTCGCGGCTGTCGGTGGAGCCTGTCGCCATGCCGGCGCATTTCTCGTGGCCGCGTGCCGACAGGCGCCGCGAGTTCCTGCGCGCGCGGCGCAACCCGGCAGGCGGGCTTGACCTGTTCCCCAACCAGAGTTCGGGCGTGCTGACTTCGGCCATCTGGGGCGACGGCATCATCGACAACCCGCCGGGCAGGACCATCGCCCATGGCGACAGTGTGCAGTTCATACCTTTCGCGGAGCTGCTGTGAAGAAGGTCAGCATCAAATACTTTGCATCGGTGCGCGAGGCCATTGGCCGGCCCACAGAAATGCTGGAGACGCCGGCGCCTGACCTGGCCGCATTGCGTGCCGAGCTGGTGGCGCGCGGCGGTGCCTATGCCGAAGCGCTCGCCCAAGGTAAGGCGGTGCGCATGGCGCTGGACCAGGTCATGAGCAGCGAATCGGCTGCCTTGCCGGACGGGGCCGAAGTGGCTTTCTTCCCGCCAGTCACCGGAGGTTGAAGCGGTGAGCGCACGCGTGTCCATCCAGGCGGAAGACTTCGACCTTTCCCGCGAGGTGGCGGCGCTGCGTGCGCAGGACAGGCGTGTCGGCGCGGTGTGCAGTTTCATCGGCACGGTCAGGGACCGCAATGAAGGCAGCAGTGTCAGCGCCATGGAGCTTGAGCACTACCCCGGCATGACCGAGAAATCCATCGAGTCGATGATCGACGAGGCCCACCGGCGCTTTGACATTCATGCCGCCCGGGTCATCCACCGCATCGGCCTGCTGCAGCCGCTGGACCAGATCGTGCTGGTGGCGGTCACGTCGGCCCATCGCGGCGAAAGTTTCAGGGCCTGCGAGTTCCTGATGGACTACCTCAAGACCCAGGCGCCGTTCTGGAAGAAAGAACAGACGCCCGAAGGCGCGCGCTGGGTGGACGCCCGGGTGAGCGACGATACGGCGCTGGCGCGCTGGGGCATCCAGGCGGGTAACAGCTGAGCAGGCCGCAGGAGCCTTTCAAACCGGGCCCGCCCGGGCAGATGGCTTCAGGGCGCTTCCGGCGGCACGAAGGCAGCGCGTGCGCTGCCCTCAAGGCCCGATGTCAGCAGCTGCAGCAATTCCAGAAACTGCTTTTGCTGTTCAGGCTGCAGCGGCGCCATGAGCCGGTTGTAAGCTTGCTCGGCGGGCTTTTGCGCCAGCTCCAGCAGCGCCATTCCAGCGGCCGACAGCGCGATGGACAGGTTGCGCCGGCTCGACGGTGAAGGCGAGCGCTCCACCAGCCCACGCGACTCCAGGCCCCTCAGCACCCGCAACACCGTGACCTTGTCAAAGCCCAGCGCACGTGCCAGGCTGGACTGGTCCAGCCCCGGGTTGGCGCGCAGCACCGTCAGCACGCCAAACTGCGCCGGCGTGAGGCCGACACTGCGGCATTCATCTTCAAATACGGCCGCAGAGATCTGGTGGGCCCTGCGCAGCAGGAAGCCGGGGCGGGCATAGAGGCGGGATAGGCTCTGGGAAGGCACGTTTTGCAAACTTTGTTATGGGGTAATACCGGGATTGTGCCTTCTTGATTCCTGAGCATAATAGTTGGCATGCAAACCATAAAGTGAATGGAGACGAAAAATGACCGCTTCACGATTTCACCGCATCGCTGCGGGCGCCGCCGCAGCGCTTGCGTTGGCACTCAATCCCGGCGCAGTTATGGCGCAGACCGCGCCAGCACAAGTGCCGCTGCGGCTGATCGTTCCCTTCACGCCCGGCACCGGCATTGACCTCATCGCGCGAACTGTCGGCCCGAAGCTGTCCGAGCGCCTGGGCCGGCCGGTGGTGGTTGACAACCGCGCGGGTGCTTCCGGCAACATCGGCACCGAAGCGGTGGTCCGCGCCGCACCCAACGGCACGACGCTGCTGGTCAGCGTGAACACGCTGGTCATGAATGCCAGCCTCTACCCGAAGCTGCCGTTCGACCCGGTCAAGGACCTGGTGCCGGTGTCGCTCACCAGCTGGGGGCAGCTGATCCTGGTGGCCAGCCCGCAGACCGGCTTCAAGACAGCGGCCGACCTGCTGGCCGCCGCGAAGAAGAGCCCGGGCCGCATCAACTATGCGTCGCCCGGCGTGGGCACGCCGCATCATCTGTCGATGGAGCTCTTCAAGAACACGGCACGCGTGTTCCTGACGCACATTCCCTACCGTGGCACGGCGCCCGCCGTCAGCGACCTGCTGGGCGGGCAGGTGGACGTCATGTTCCTGCCCATCCACGTGGCCTTGCAGCAGGTCAAGGCGGGCAAGCTGGTGGCGCTTGGCATCGGCAGCGACAAGCGCCATGCCCTGCTGCCGGATGTGCCGACGCTGGCGGAGGCCAGGGCCGGCAATGTGAATGTGGACATGTGGTACGGCGTGTTCGCGCCGCCCGGCACAAGCACCGCGGAGGTCACCCGCCTGAACCGAGAGATCAGGGACATCCTGGCCACCGACGACGTCAAGCGCGCATTCCAGACCCAGGGCATGGACCCGGCAGCCAGCTCGCCCGAGGAGTTCCGCAGCCTGGTGGAGAAAGACGCCGTGCGCTGGGCCGCCCTGGTCAAGTCGCAGAACATCACTGCAGAATGAGCCGCAACGCGATGAAGATTGCTGTCATTGGCGGCGGCATAGGCGGCCTGAGCCTTGCGCTTGCGCTTGAGAAACTGGGCCTTGCCTGCGACGTGTACGAGACAGTGCCCGAAGTCAAGGAGCTTGGCGTTGGCATCACCTTGCTGCCCCACGCGATGCGCGAGCTGGCCGCGCTGGGCGTTCAGGACGAGCTGGAGGCGGCCGGCATAGAGAACGGCGAGAGCGTGTTTTTCAACCGCTGGGGCCAGTTCATCTATACCGAGCCGCGCGGCCGCCATGCGGGCTACCCGCTGCCCGAGATCGGCATCCACCGCGGCAAGCTTCACCGCATCCTCTACGAAGCCGCGGTGCGCAGGCTGGGCCAGGATCGCATCCATGTGGATCACCGCTGCGTGCGGGTGGACCAGGGCGAGGCGGGCGCCACGGTGCATTTTGTCCGTACCTCCGACGGCGCTGCGCTTGCAAGCGTGGCAGCCGACGTCGTCATCGCCTGCGACGGCGTGAATTCCACCGTGCGCAAGCAGTTCTACCCGGAAGAAAAAGTCGCCTTCGCCGGCATCAACACATGGCGCGGCGTCACGGTGCGCAAACCCATCCTCACGGGCAAGAGCTACATCCGCATCGGGTCCATCGAGACGGGCAAGATGGTGATCTACCCCATTGTGGACAATGTTGACGGGCAGGGCAGCCAGCTCATCAACTGGGTTGCCGAGATCCAGCGCCCGGACGCGGCGATGAACGACTGGAACCGCAGCGGCGATCTCAATGACTTCAAGGACATCTTCAAGGACTGGCGCTTTGACTGGCTCGATGTGCCCGCTCTGATTGCCGGCTCCACCCAGATCCTGGAGTACCCGATGGTGGACCGCGACCCGGTTTCGCAATGGACCTTCGGCCGCGTCACGCTGCTGGGTGACGCAGCCCACCCGATGTATCCGCGCGGCTCCAACGGCTCGGCACAGGCGATCATTGACGCCCGCACGCTGGCCGGGCAGCTGGCGGCAGCGCAGGACCCGCGCGATGCGCTGCTGGCCTACGAGAAGCTGCGCCTTGAAACCACGGCGAACATTGTGCGCACCAACCGCTCGGTGCCGCCCGACTTCATCATCATGAAAGCCGACGAGCTGAGCGGCGGCAAGCCCTTCGGCAAGATCGACGACCTGATCAGCCAGGACGAATTGCGGCAGATTTCCGAGAACTACAAGCAGATCGCCGGCTTTTCACTGCAGGCCCTGAAACCGACCTGACATCAATTCAGGTACTTGGGCTTGTCGCCGGGCGGCTCGTCGGGTGCAGGCGCAGCCGGGGCGGGGGCGGCAAGCCCATGCACCTCCTGCCACAGCGAGGTCTTCAGCGCCTTCTCCAGCAGGTGGACCATGCCGTGCGTCATCTGTGATTCCAGCGCCATCTGGAAGCCGCGAGGGTTCTGCGCACCCGGCAGCTTCTCCGCAAAACTCAGCTGCAGCTGGCCCGTGGGCAGTGGCGTGACGTTCATTTCCGTCACAAGCAGCGGTTCCGCGCCCAGGGGCAGGGCGGCGGGCTTGTCGTTGTAGGGCGTCTTGAAGTCGGCGTTCTGGAGGTTTTCTTCCTTCTTGAACTCGGCCACCATCTTGCGGGTCTCCTCGTCAGCACTGATGACGGGCGCCAGGCCCGGCGACTTTTCAGCCTCGTGCTTGACAACCTGGTCGGCCACGATTTTCGTCAGCATCGGCCACAGGTTCAGCGTGAGCCGCCGGGTGAACCACAGGCGCAGTTCCTCACCGGCCGAGGTGTTGATCCGCAAAAGGATGCGGTCATGCTCCTGGATGTAGTTGATCGAGAGCTGGTGAATGTTCATCCGCATGATTCTAGTCAAGCGCCTGCCGCGCCGCCCCCTTGAAAATGAGGGCATCAGCCTCAGTTCGAGGTGAGTTGGAGAAAACATGCGTATAGACAAACTCACCACCAAATTCCAGGAAGCCCTTGGCGAAGCCCAGACGCTGGCCCTTGGCAACGACCACGCCTACATCGCGCCCGCCCATGTGCTGGTGGCCATGCTGCGCCAGGATGACGGCCCCAAGGCCCTCCTGCAGCGCGCGGGCGTCAACGTGCAGGGCCTGCTGGCGGGCGCCGAAGCCGCCGTCAAGCGTCTGCCCCAGGTACAAGGCCAGGAGCAGGTCACGCTGGACCGCGACATGGGCAGCCTGCTGCAGGCCGCCGAGAAGGAATCCATCAAGCGGGGCGACCAGTTCGTCGCCAGCGAGCTTTTCCTGCTGGCGCTGGCCGACAACAAGGGCGACCCAGGCAAACTCGCCCGGGAGCACGGCCTGACCCGCAAGTCGCTGGAGACGGCCATTGACGCCGTGCGCGGCGGCCAGAATGTCAACAGTGCCGATGCCGAAGGCCAGCGCGAAGCGCTCAAGAAATACTGCATGGACCTGACCGAGCGTGCCCGCCTGGGCAAGCTCGACCCGGTGATCGGCCGCGACGACGAGATTCGCCGCGCCATCCAGGTGCTGCAGCGCCGCACCAAGAACAACCCGGTGCTGATCGGTGAGCCGGGCGTCGGCAAGACCGCGATCGTGGAAGGCCTGGCCCAGCGCATCGTCGCTGGTGAAGTGCCCGAGTCGCTCAAGGGCAAGCGGGTCCTGTCGCTGGACATGGCGGCCCTGCTGGCGGGTGCCAAGTTCCGCGGTGAATTCGAGGAACGCCTGAAGACCGTGCTCAGCGAACTGGCCAAGGACGAAGGCCAGACCATCGTCTTCATCGACGAGCTGCACACCATGGTCGGCGCAGGCAAGGCCGAAGGTGCGATGGATGCGGGCAACATGCTCAAGCCGGCGCTGGCGCGCGGCGAACTGCATTGCGTGGGCGCGACCACGCTGGACGAATACCGCAAGTACATCGAGAAGGATGCGGCGCTCGAACGGCGCTTCCAGAAAATCCTCGTTGGCGAGCCGACGGTCGAAGCCACCATTGCCATCCTGCGCGGCCTGCAGGAAAAATACGAGGTGCACCATGGCGTGCAGATCACCGACCCGGCCATCGTGGCCGCGGCCGAGCTGAGCCACCGCTACATCACCGACCGCTTCCTGCCTGACAAGGCCATCGACCTGATCGACGAGGCCGCGTCAAAGATCAAGATCGAGATGGACTCCAAGCCCGAGGTCATGGACAAGCTCGACCGGCGGCTGATCCAGCTGCAGATCGAGCGCGAGGCCGTCAAGCGCGAGAAGGACGAGGCCAGCAAGAAGCGCTTCGACCTGATCGAGGTGGAGATCGGCAAGCTCCAGAAGGAAATTGCCGACTACGACGAAATCTGGAAGGCCGAGAAGGCGCAAGCCCAGGGTTCGGCCACCGTGATGGAGGACATCGAGAAGATGCGCCACCGCATTGAAGAACTCACCCGCAAGGGGGACTTCAACGGAGTCGCCGAACTGCAATACGGCAAGCTGCCCGAGCTCGAGAAGCGGCTCAAGGAAGCGCAGGCCAAGGAAACATCCAAAGGCCAGGGCAGTGCGCCCCAGCTGCTGCGCACGCAGGTGGGCGCAGAAGAAATCGCCGAAGTCGTGGCGCGCGCCACCGGCATCCCGGTGGCCAAGCTGATGCAGGGCGAGCGCGACAAGCTGCTCGTCATGGAAGGCAAGCTGCATGAGCGCGTGGTCGGGCAGGACGAAGCCATTGGCGCGGTTGCCAATGCCATCCGCCGCTCGCGCTCGGGCCTGTCAGACCCGAACCGGCCGACCGGCTCATTTCTGTTCCTCGGCCCCACGGGCGTGGGCAAGACCGAGCTGTGCAAGGCATTGGCAGGCTTCCTGTTTGACAGCGAGGACCACCTGATCCGCATCGATATGAGCGAATTCATGGAGAAGCATTCCGTCGCCCGCCTGATCGGCGCGCCGCCCGGCTATGTGGGCTACGAGGAAGGCGGCTACCTGACCGAAGCCGTGCGCCGCAAGCCCTACAGCGTGCTGCTGCTTGACGAGGTCGAGAAGGCGCACCCGGATGTCTTCAACGTGCTGCTGCAGGTGCTGGACGACGGCCGCCTGACGGACGGCCAGGGCCGCACCGTGGACTTCAAGAACACCGTCATCGTGATGACTAGCAACATCGGCTCGCCCATCATCCAGAGCATGACGGGCAAACCCTACGACGACATCAAGGAAGCGGTGGAGGGCGAGCTGAAGAACTACTTCCGGCCCGAATTCCTCAACCGCATTGACGAGACCGTGGTGTTCCATGCGCTAGACGCCCAGCACATTGGCGAGATTGCGCGGATCCAGCTGCGCATCCTCGAGAAGCGACTGGCGAAGATGGACCTGGAGCTGCAGGTGTCCGACACGGCATTGGCCGAGCTGGCGAAGGTCGGCTTCGACCCGGTGTTCGGCGCGCGGCCGCTCAAGCGGGCGATCCAGCAGCGGGTGGAGAACCCGCTGTCGAAGCTCATCCTTGAGGGCCGGTTCCCTCCGAAGAGCGTGATCCCGGTCGATGTTGACCCTGTGCGCGAGCCGGGTGTGTTCAAGTTTGATCGCGCGGTGCACTGACTGCGCAGACAATGCAGGGCAAGGAGAACCTCGCAACGTGAATGACCTGATCGCGGCCTTTGCCCGCCTTGTCCTGCGCCTGGTGCTGATTGCGGCAGGGCTGGTGTTTGCCGCCGCGCTTCTGGTGGCGCTGTTGCTGCTGGTCGCCTTCTGGGTGCTGCGCGCGGCCTGGGCCCGGCTGACCGGCCGGCCCGTGACGCCGTTCGTGATGCGCATGAATCCGCGCAGCGGCTTCGAGCATGTCTTTCGCGCCGGGCAGGGCATGCCGCGCGAGCCGGCCCCGCAGCCCCCCGGGCGCCGCGAGATCGCTGACATCACCGATGTGGAGCCGAAGGAGCCCGGAGCTGGCGATTCACGGCAGGTCTGATGCCTGCTGTCACACAGCCGACCCGCGATCCGGCACTGTGCGGCTAGCATCTGCAAATGACCGATACCACGCAGCCGTCTGACAACATTCCCGAAGGCTTTCGACCCATTCCCATGGGCGGACCCTTCATGCGGCATAACGGCCCTTTCTACGGCAGGCTGAAAGGCAACCGCTTCCTGTTCGGCTTTCGCGTCGAGGAGCGGCATTGCAACCCGATGATGAACTGCCATGGCGGCATGCTCGCCAGCTTTGCAGACATGCTCATGCCCTGCGCCGCCCTGTACCAGGAGACGGTGCCCGAGCGGCGCTTCCTGCCGACCATCAGCCTGCAGATCGACTACCTGGCGCCTGCCCCGCTTGGCGCCTGGGTGCAGGGCGAAGCCGACGTCCTGCGCAGCACCCGCAACATGCTGTTTGCCCAGGGTCTGGTGCGTGCCGACGGCGTGCTGGCGATGCGGGTGAGCGGTGTATTCAAGCAGGGGCAGGTGATGGGCAGCGGCGATACGGACCCGTATGGCCTGCGCGGCTGAGCAGGCAGGCCCGGCGCGGCTTTACCTCTCGGCCAGTGCCTTCAGGTTGGCCAGGCCCTGCTCGAAGTCCTTGCCCACCATCTTGTCCATGCTGAAGAAGGTGGTCATCAGCTTGCTGATGTAGGGACTGGGGCCGTACATCGCCCAGGTGACCCGGGTGGTGTCGCCCTGGGGCTGCATGGTGAACTCTGCCATGTTGTGCGCCTCGAACGGAGACAGGAAGTCGAGCTTGACCAGCACGCGCGATGGCGGGGTGGTCTCCGCGATTTCCATGCTCCCCTTGCCCACGTCCTTGTTGCCTTCCCATGCATAGACCGAACCCTTGCCACTGGCAGGACCGCTGCGCGTGCGCTTCATGGCCGGGTCCTTTTTCTCCCAGGGCGACCAGCCGGCCCAGGCGTCAAAGTTGTTGATCAGTGCGTGGACTTTGTCGGGCGGTGCCTTGATGGTGGCGGTGCGCTCGATGCGGAATGTATCGGGCTTTGTGGCGGCATAGGCCAGCACGCCGATGATGAGCACGACGGCAACGATGGCAATGGTCTTCAGCATGGTGATTTCCTTGATGGCGGTGGAGGTGTTGTTTCAGCTGGATCAATGAGCGGCGGGAGTTGACGCAGGTGTTGCGGCCGGCATGCCGCCACGCAGCAGCAACCCGCCGAGCAGCCCCGCCGCAGCCGCGAAGATGGCGCCCACCAGGAACGCGAGCTGGTAGCCGCCGTTGAGGGCCGCCGGGGTGGCAATGCCCGCGGCCAGCAGTTGCTCCGTGCGCAGCGCCGCCAGGCTTGCCAGCACCGCCAGGCCCAGCGCCCCGCCCATCATGAACGAGGTGTTGACCACGCCGGACGCCAGGCCTGATTCCTCAGGCGCCGCCTCGCTCATTGCCGCGAGCAGCAGCGGGTTGAAGGCAATGCCGGCGCCCAGGCCCAGCAGCAGCATGCCCGGCAGGACATCCAGTGCAAAGCTGCCATGGGCCGGCGCCCGGGCAAACAGCAGCAGGCCCGCGGCAGCCAGGGCCAGGCCGGATGCCAGCGGTCCCCGGATGCCGAAGCGCATGACGATCCTGGCCGACAGGCCGAGCGAGAAGCCCGCCATGATCAGGTTGGCCGGCAGGAAGGCCAGGCCCACCTGCATCGCGCTGTAGCCCAGCACCAGCTGCAGGTACAGGGCGGAAATGAAGAACCAGGCGAACATCGCAGCCGACCACAGCACGCCCACCACATTGGCCGTGGCCAGGCTGCGCAGCCGGAACAGGCCCAGCGGCACCAGCGGCGCATCGACGCGCGACTCGATCACCAGGAACGAAGCAAAGAGCACCATGGCCACGGCGAGCAGGCCCAGTGTCTGCAGCGATGCCCAGCCCGCCTCATTGCCGTTGACGACGGCATAAACGGCCAGCATCAGCGCCAGTGTGACGGTGACGGCGCCACCCACGTCCAGCGCGCCTGCGCCGGCCTGGCCGCTGCCGCCGGCAATGAGCTTGAGGCACAGCCAGTACACCAGCACGCCGATCGGCAGGTTGACCAGGAAGATCCAGTGCCAGCTCAAGGCGCTGGTCAGCAGGCCGCCCAGCAGCACGCCGATGCTGCCGCCGCCTGCGCAGACAAAGCCGTAGACACCCATGGCCCTGGCCCGCTCCGCAGGCTCGGTGAACAGGTTCATGATCAGCGACAGCGCCACGGCCGAGACCACTGCGCCACCCAGCCCCTGCACCGCCCGCGCCACGATCAGCAAGGCCTGTGAATTGGCCAGGCCGCAGGCCAGCGAGGCAACGGTGAACAGCACGATGCCGGCGAGGAACATCCGCCGGTGCCCGTACAGGTCGCCCAGCCGCCCGCCCAGCAGCAGGAAGCCGCCGAAAGTGAGCATGTAGGCATTGACCACCCAGACCAGGGAGGTCTCGGTGAAGTGCAGGTCTTCGCGGATCGAGGGCAGGGCGACATTCACGATGGTCGTGTCCAGCACGATCATCAGCACGCCCATGCACAGCACGAGCAGGGCCAGCCAGCGCTTGCGGGCGTCGGGGTTTTGCTGCATGGGCGATGGCTCCTGGTCAGCCGCGCGGCATCGGCACAATGACCATCCAGGGCACGCCGAATCGGTCGTTCAGCATGCCGAAGTGCGACGAGAAGAAGGTCTTGCCGATGGGCATGTTGACCTTGCCGCCGTCGGCCAGCGCGTTGAAGTGTTTTGCAGCTTCTGCATCGTTCGCGGCATTGAGCACCAGCGTCACGCCACCGAATGTGGGCTTGCCGGTGCAATAGCCGTCGCTGGCCATGAGGGTGGTGTCCCCGATCAGGATCTCGCCGTGCATGACTTTCTTTTCGCTGCCGGGCGGGACCATGCCGGGCGGCATCGGCTCGGGGCTCTCGTCCATCCGCATGATGGCGCCGATTTTCGCGCCGATGGCTTTTTCGTAGAAGGCGAAGGCTTCGTCGGTCCTGCCTTCAAAGCTGAGGTAGTGCATGACATTCATGGTGTGCTCCTGGGTGTGGGGTGTGGGCTGTGGGGGTTGGCCCTGCCGGTCAGAACTGGACGATGGTCTTGAACCCGCCCCACATCATCCGCTTGCCGTCGAACGGCATCGAATCGGGGCCCATCATGGCCTTCATGCGCGGGTCGGCCATGACCTTGGCGTTGATCGTGTCGCGCTGCTTGCGCGACTTGTAGACGATGTACGAGAACACGACGACTTCATCCGGCTTGAGCTTCACGGCCTGCGGGAACGATGTCCACTTGCCCGGCTTGACGTCATCGGCGACGCATTCGATGTACTGGAGCGCCCCGAACTCCATCCAGATCTTGCCGGCCTTGCGCGCGATCTTGCGGTAGGTCTCGACATTTGCCTTGGGAACCGGAACGAGGAAGCCGTCAACATAGTTGGCCATGGGGACCTCCTTTTCAGTGGTTGGTACTGACACGACGAACGGGAGGGGCCGGATTCGACACCCCTGCAGATTTTTACACCCCGGGTTTACCCGGCCCCGCCCCGGCTCCATGCCTCAAGGTCACGGCCGCGAGCAGGGCCGTGGCCAGCATCACGGCGGCGCTGATGGCGGTGGCTGCCTGCATGCCGTCCACATAGGCGCCGCGCGCCGCCTCCAGCAGGGCTGTGCCGGCGGCGTCGGGCAGCCCGGCCGCCATGGCCATCGCGCCGCCGATGGTGGCGCGGGCTGCATCGCCCGCCACCTGTGCCAGGCCCGCCGGCACCGCATCCGCCATGCTGGTGCGATACACGGCCGCTGCCACACTGCCCAGTACCGCGATGCCCAGGGCGCCACCCAGCTCGGAGCTGGTTTCCGACAGGGCCGACGCCGTGCCCGCGCGTTCGGGCGGCACGCTGCTGACGATGATGTCGGTGGTCAGCGCCACCACCGGCACCAGGCCCAGCGAGAACACCACCGAGCCCGCGATCACGATGGCCAGCCCGCCGCTGCCCGCCTGCGTCAGCAGCAGGAAGCCGGCGGCAGCCGTCACCAGCCCGGCCACCATCAGCGGCACCGTGCCGGTCCGCTTCGCAATCAGCGGCACGATGAACGAGCCCGCGATGAAGCTGAAGGCTGAGGGCAGCGTCCACAAGCCTGCGCGCAGCGGGTTCATCCCGAGCACCAGTTGCAGGTACTGGGCGACGTACAGGAAGGAAGCAAACATCGCAAAGAAGCCCAGCAGGTTGACGCCCAGGGCTGCACGGAAAGCCGGCCGGCGGAACAAGGCAAGGTCGATCAGCGGTGACGGCAGGGATTTCTGCCGGTGTATGAACAGCGCGGCCAGGGCGAGTCCCGAAACAATCGTGACTGCTGCCACGAGCGAGGGGCCGTGTTCAGCCAGGTGCTTGATGCCATAAATGGCGGACAGCACGGCAGACATCGACAGCGCCGCGCTTGCAATGTCCAGCCGGCCGGGCGACGGGTCACGGTACTCCGGCAGCAGCAGCGGGCCCAGCACCAGCAGCAGCGCCATCACCGGCACGGCCAGAAGGAACACCGCGCCCCACTGGAAGTGGGCCAGCACAATGCCGCCCAGCAAGGGCGCGATGGCGCCGCCGGCCGAGAAGCTGCCGATCCAGATGCCGATGGCCACCGTGCGGTCACGCGGGTCGGTGAACATGTTGCGGATGAGCGAGAGGGTGGACGGCGCCAGCGTCGCGCCGGCGACGCCCAGCAGGGCCCGCGCAGCGATCAGCTGCTCCGCGGTGTTGGCCATCGCCGCCAGGACCGAGGCCACGCCAAAGGCCGCAGCGCCGATCAGCAGCAGCTTGCGCCGCCCGATGCGGTCGCCCAGCGTGCCCATGGTGATGAGCGAGCCCGCGACGAGGAAGCCGTAGATATCCACGATCCACAGCATCTGCGCGGCGCTGGGTTTCAGGTCGGCGGTGATGGCCGGGATGGCGAGGTTCAGGACCGTGAGGTCCATTGAATAGAGCAGGCAGGGCAGGGCGATGACGGCCAGGCCGATCCATTCGCGCCGGCCGGCGCGTGCGGTATCGGGAATTGCGGGCTCAACGGTCAGCGAATCTGCCATGCTCAGGGGCTCCTTCAACCCACGACGAACGGCGCGCGCCGGAATCGACACGCGGCTGGCAAATGTAGCTCAGGCCTGCGCCGGATCTGTCAGCAAGCCGGCCGCGCGTTGCACCTCGATACGAATCTCTTCGGTCAGGCGGGCCTTGAGTTCCATGAACACCGGCGTGGTCTTGACGGAGTAGTGGCGCGGATGGTCAATCGGCACCGGCAGGTCGCACTTGATGCGGCCGGGCCGCGCGCTCATGACAACAGTGCGGTTGCCCATGAAGATGGCCTCGTCGATGTCGTGCGTCACAAACAGCACGGTCTTGCGCTCGGCCTCCCAGATGCCCTGCAGCAGTTCCTGCATCAGCTCGCGGGTCTGGTGGTCCAGCGCGCCGAAGGGCTCGTCCATCAGCAGGATGCGCGGGTTATTGGCCAGTGCCCGTGCCAGCGCCGTGCGCTGCTGCATGCCGCCCGAGAGCTGCTTGGGGAAATGGTTCTCGAAGCCCTTGAGCCCCACCTTGCCGATGAACTCATGCGCGATGGCCTGCTGTTCCGCCAGCGGCAGGCCTTTTTCACGCAGGCCGAAGCACACGTTCTGAAGGATGCTGAGCCAGGGAAACAGGGTGTAGCTCTGGAACACCATGCCGCGGTCGGCGCCCGGGCCGGTTACCGGCTTGCCATCCAGCGCAATGCTGCCGGCCGTCGGTGTGTCCAGCCCAGCCACCATGCGCAGCAGCGTGCTCTTGCCGCACCCCGAAGGGCCGAGGATGGTGATGAAATCGTTCTCTTCGACGGTGAGGTCGGTGGCTTGCAGCGCGACTGTGCCGCCGTTGGCACCTGCGAAAGTCCTGGAGACGCCGTTGACGTTGAGGATGCTCATACGGATGTCATCGTCCGATCTGCGCCCAGGGGAACAGCTTTTTGTTGAAGGCCTTGAAGGCGAAGTCCGTCACCAGCCCGATCAGCCCGATCACTATGATGCCGAAGATGATCTGGTCCGTGGCCAGCAGTGCCTGGCTGTCGGTGATCATGTGGCCGATGCCGCTGGAGGCGCCGATGAGTTCCGCCACGATGACATAGGTCCAGGCCCAGCCCAGCACCATGCGCAGCGTCTCGGCAATCTCGGGGGCGCTGCTGGGCAACAGCACGCGGGTGACGATGCCGCGGTCGCCAGCGCCCAGCGTGTAGGCGGCTTCCACAAGGTCGCGCCGGGTGTTGCCCACGCTCACTGCGATCATCAGCACCAGCTGGAAGAAGCTGCCGATGAAGATGAGGCTCAACTTCTGCGCCTCGCCGATGCCTGCCCACAAAATCAGCAGCGGGATGAAGGCCGACGCCGGCAGGTAGCGCGCAAAGCTCACGAACGGTTCGAAGAACGCCTCCACGCCCTTGTAGGCCCCCATCATCACGCCCAGCGGCACCGCCAGCACGGCGGCAATGAAGAAGCCGCCCAGCACCCGCCACATCGTCATGCCGATGTCCTTGATGAAGCCCTGGTTGGCCAGCAGGTCATAGCCCGACTTCACCATGGTCAAGGGGTCGGCCAGGAAAGTCTTGGGCACATAGCCACTGAACGTGACGGCGGCCCAGAGCGCAAAGAACAGGATGAAGAAGCTCACCCCCAGCGCGACGCGCGCGCCGGGAGAGACGGGTTGCAGGGGCTTCACTTGATGAATTGCGTGTCGGCCAGCTTGCTCAGGTCGGGGATGGACTTGATCACACCGGCCTCAAGCAGCAGCTCGGCCGCTTCCTTGGTGAAGGCAGCATGTTCGCCCGCAAAGAACTTCTGGTTGGCCGCCTTGTCCTGCCAGCGCAGGAAGCCAGCCGACTTGCCAAAGGCCTCGCCGGACTGCTTCACGTCGGCGCCCATGATCTCGTAGCTCTTCGCCGGATCCTTCTTGATCATTTCGACGGCTTCAAAGTAGCTGTCGGCCAGGGCCTTGGCGGCCTTGCCGTTCTCGGCCAGGAACTTGGGCGCGCAGCCGAAGGTGTCCATCACCATCGGGTAGTCCAGCGTGGTGGCGATGATCTTGCCGGCTTCGGGCTTGGCGCGCACGGCCGAGAGGTAGGGCTCGTAGGTCATGGCGGCATCCAGGTCGGCCACGCCGGCGATGATGGCGTTGGCGGCGGGCTGCGGCTCCATCGTCGTGATCTTCACGTCCTTGGGCGACATGCCGTTCTTCTTCAGCATCCAGGCCAGCGCAAAGTAGGGCGAGGTCCCCGGCGCGCTCGCACCAACGGTCTTGCCCTTCAGGTCGCTGATCTTGTTGATGCCGGGCTTGACGACCATGCCGTCTGCGCCGTAGCTCTTGTCCAGCTGGAAAATCTGGGTGGTGGCAACGCCCGCTGCGTTCCACACCACCCATGTTTCCACCGTGGTGGCGGCGCACTGGATGTCACCGGAAGCGATGGCCAGGTGGCGGTCCTTTTGCGGGATCTTCTTGATGGTCACGTCCAGGCCGTTTTTCTTGAAGATGCCGGCTTCCTTGGCCAGGGTCAGCGGGGCAAAGCCGGTCCAGCCCGAGATGCCGATGGCAACCTTGGTTTCCTGGGCGTGGGCACCGGCAAAGGCCAGGGTGCAGGCGGCGGCAATGAGAAGTTTCTTCATGGGTTTCTCCGGTTAAAGATGGGAAAACAGGTTGATGAATCGGTGGATGACGAGGTGATGGAACTGTATGCAGCCTTCATGCCAGCTGCAATGCGTACAACTCCGGAATCTGGGTTTCAATGGCATGGCCCACCTTGCCGGTGGTGACCAGGCTGCGCACGGCCTCGATGTCGCGGGCCAGGCTCCGGTCTTCCATCATGACCGGCGACACGCTGCGCACCAGGCGCATCACGCCCTCCAGCGCAGCGGAGCTCGCCAGCGGCCGCAGGAACTCGATGCCCTGCGCCGCCGCCAGCAGTTCGATGGCGACGATGTGTTCTGTGTTGGCCAGCATGGCCTGCAGGCGCCGCGCCGCAAAGGTGGCCATGCTCACATGGTCCTCCTGATTGGCGGAAGTGGGCAGGCTGTCCACGCTGGCGGGGTGGGCCAGGGATTTGTTTTCCGACGCCAGCGCGGCGGCGGTCACATGCACGATCATGAAGCCGGAGTTGAGGCCCGCGTCAGGCGTCAGGAAGGGCGGCAGGCGCGACACCACCGTGTCCACCAGCATCGCGATGCGCCGCTCGGCGATGGCGCCGATTTCGGCAATGGCGACGGCGAGTGCATCGGCCGCCAGAGCGACTGGCTCGGCGTGGAAGTTCCCTCCGGAAACCATTTCTCCCTGGCCATCAGGGCCTGATGCAAACACAAGCGGATTGTCCGTCACCGCATTGGCCTCGCGCACCAGCACCTGTGCGGCGTAGCGCATCTGGTCCAGGCAGGCGCCCATGACCTGGGGCTGGCAGCGCAGGCAATACGGGTCCTGCACCCGGTCGTCGCCCTGCAGGTGTGAACGCCTTATTTCACTGCCGGCCAGCAGCGAGCGGTAGGCGGCGGCGCAGTCGATCTGCCCCGGCTGGCCGCGCACCGCATGGATGCGCGGGTCGAACGGGCCGTCGCTGCCGCGCGCGGCATCCAGCGTCAATGCACCGGAGATGACCGCTGCTTCGAGCAGGCGGTCGGTAGCCAGCAGCGCGTCGATGGCGAGCGCGGTGGACACCTGCGTGCCATTGATCAACGCGAGGCCTTCCTTGGCGCCGAGTTCAAGCGGTGTGAGGCCGGCTTTGGCCAGGGCCTCGGCGCCGGGCATGCGCGTGCCCTTGTAGAAAGCCTCGCCTTCACCAATGAGGGGCAGGCACAGGTGGGCCAAAGGTGCGAGGTCGCCTGATGCACCGACCGAGCCCTGGCACGGGATCACCGGAATGACGCCCTGGTTGTGCAGCGCGATCAAGCCGTCGACTACCTCTTCACGCACGCCGGAGTAGCCGCGCGCCAGGCTGGCGGCTTTCAGGATGAGGATGAGCCGCACCACGCGCTCGCTGAGCGGCTCGCCGACGCCGACCGAATGCGAGCGCAGCAGCTTGAGTTGCAACAGGGCGAGATCACCCTTGGCAATGCGTGTGCTGGCAAGCTTGCCGAAGCCGGTGTTCACGCCGTACACCGCGTCGCCACCTGCGGCAGCGGCATGCACCAATGCGGCGCTGGCACGGATGCCGGGGCGGCAGGCGGCGTCAAGCGCAACCTGGGGGGCGTTGGCGGCGCAGAGCTTGCGCAGGTCCCCCAGCGTCAGCGCGCCGGGGACAAGGGTTTCGGCAGCCTGCACGCTCATCCCAGCATCGGCAGGTTGAGCTTGTTCTCGCGCGCGCTCGCCCTGGCAATCTCATAGCCGGCGTCCGCATGCCGCATCACACCTGTGGCAGGGTCATTGAACAGCACCCGCTCGATCTTCGTGGCCGCTTCGGCCGTGCCGTCACAGCAGATGACGACGCCCGAGTGCTGCGAGTAGCCCATGCCCACGCCGCCGCCATGGTGCAGGCTGACCCAGGTGGCGCCGCTTGCGGTATTGAGCAGGGCATTGAGCAGCGGCCAGTCGCTCACCGCGTCGCTGCCGTCCATCATGGCTTCGGTCTCGCGGTTGGGCGAGGCGACGGAGCCGCTGTCCAGGTGGTCGCGGCCGATGACGATGGGGCCCTTGAGCTCGCCGCTTTTCACCATTTCGTTGAACGCCAGGCCGGCGATGTGGCGCTCGCCCAGGCCGATCCAGCAGATGCGCGCCGGCAGGCCCTGGAAGGCGATGCGCTCGCCGGCCATGTCCAGCCAGCGGTGCAGGTGGGCGTTGTCCGGGAACAGTTCTTTCATCTTCGCGTCGGTCTTGCGGATGTCCTCCGGGTCACCCGACAGCGCCACCCAGCGGAACGGGCCGACGCCGCGGCAGAACAGCGGCCGGACATAGGCGGGAACGAAGCCGGGGTAGTCAAACGCATCGGCCACACCGAAGTCCTTGGCCACCTGGCGCAGGTTGTTGCCATAGTCCACCGTGGGAATGCTCATGCGGTGGAAGGCCAGCATGGCACGCACATGCACGGCGCAGGACTCGCCGGCTGCCTGTGTCAAAGCAGCATGCTGCGAAGGGTCGCGGCGCGCGGCCAGCCACTGGGGCACGCTCCAGCCGGCGGGCAGGTAGCCGTTGATGATGTCGTGGGCGGAGGTCTGGTCGGTCACGATGTCGGGGCGCGCCAGCTTGCCTTGTTCGCCGCCGGCCTCTGCGCGGCGCACCAGCTCCGGCAGGATCTCGGCGGCGTTGCCGCACAGCGCGATGGACACGGCCTCGCCCGCCGCCGTGTGCTGCTTGATCAGCGCCAGCGCGTCGTCCAGGTCCTTCGCCTGCTTGTCCACATAGCGGGTACGCAGCCGGAAGTCTATGCTCGACTGCTGGCATTCGATGTTGAGCGAGCAGGCGCCGGCAAAGCTGGCTGCCAGCGGCTGCGCGCCGCCCATGCCGCCCAGGCCCGCGGTCAGCACCCAGCGGCCCTTGAGGCTGCCACCGAAATGCTGGCGCGCTGCTTCGGCAAAAGTTTCATAGGTGCCCTGCACGATGCCCTGGGTGCCGATGTAGATCCAGCTGCCGGCCGTCATCTGGCCGTACATGAACAGGCCCTTGCGATCGAGTTCGTTGAAGTGCTCCCAGGTGGCCCACTTGGGCACCAGGTTGGAGTTGGCCAACAGTACGCGCGGCGCCCCTTCGTGCGTGCGGAACACCCCCACCGGCTTGCCGGACTGGATGAGCAGGGTTTCGTCAGGCCGCAGCTTGCGCAGCGAGTCGAGGATGGCGTCAAAGCAGGGCCAGTTGCGGGCGGCCTTGCCGATGCCGCCGTAGACCACGAGCTCGTCGGGGTTCTCGGCCACGGCCGGATCCAGGTTGTTCTGGATCATGCGGTAGGCCGCCTCGATCTGCCAGTTGGCGCAGCTCAGCTCAGTGCCGCGCGGCGCGCTGACCGGCCGGGCCTTGCTGTCGAGAAAGGGCGTTTGCGAAAGGTCGGACATGGCGGGCTCCTGCACAGCATCGGTGCCCGGCATTCCGGGCGAATGCGGCAAATCGTAGTTGTCTATACAACTTGTGTCAACTGGGTTAATCTACGCCCCATGGAAAAAAATCCGGTCCCGGCCTACGAGCAGGTCAAGGCCTTCATCAAGCAGCGCATCAGCTCCGGCGCCTGGCGCCCGGGGGACCCGGTGCCCAGCGAGGCGGCGCTGATGCAGCAGTTCGGCATCAGCCGCATGACGGTGAACCGCGCGCTGCGCGAACTGGCAGGCGAGGGCATGGTCACCCGCATCCAGGGCTCGGGCACGCGGGTGGCGGAGCTGCACCGCATCTCGTCCACGCTGACCATCCGCGACATCCATGAAGAAGTCGTGGAGCGCGGCCATGTGCATGCCACCCGGGTGCTGGTGGTGGAGCAGGTCAGGGCCACGGCCGCGCTGGCGCAGTCGCTGGGCGTGCGTACCGGCATGAAGGTGTTCCACACGGTGCTGATCCACCTGGAGAACGGCATCCCCATCCAGCATGAGGACCGCTACGTCAACCCTGCCGCTGCGCCCGATTTCCTCAAGACGGACTTCACCCGTACCACGCCGACGCACCACCTGCTGGCCCATGCGCCGCTCACCGAGGCCAGCTATTCGATCGAGGCCTGCCTGCCGTCCGGGGCGGAGGCGAAGGAGCTTGGCATCAAGCGCGGCGACCCGTGCCTGGCCATGATGCGCCGCACCGTCAGCGGTGCCCATGTGGCCAGCGTGGCGCGGCTGGTGTACCCCGGCACGCGCTACAGCTTTGCCGGAAAATTCCAGGCATGAGCGCCTCTACCGCCATTTGCCCCATGAGCTGGCAACTTGTACACCTTGCCGACGTGTCCGCCACGCCCTGGCGCAATGGCGGTGGCGTGACGCGCGAGCTGGTGGCCTGGCCCGATGCCCGGGACTGGGCCTGGCGAATGTCGGTCGCCGAGGTGGCGAGCGACGGGCCGTTCTCGCGCTTTGACAGTGTTGCCCGCTGGTTTGCCGTGCTTGGCGGTGCCGGTGTGCGCCTGACGGTGGACGGCCGTACAGACACGTTGACGCGTGACAGCGCACCCTTCGCATTTGACGGCGGCGCAGCGGTGGATTGCCGGCTGGTTGACGGTGCCACGCAGGACTTCAACCTGATGACACGAAGCGGCACTGCCACCATGCGCCGGCTCGATGGCGTGCTGGCACGCCATGTTCACGCTGGCCGCACCGTGGCCCTCTACAGCGGCGCATCAGAGGCGCGGGTGGATATTGACGGCGTGCGGCTGGACCTGCCGCCGCACTGCCTGGCCTGGCGCGTGCTGCAAGCCCGCAGCGAACTGCGCCTGAACGGCCATGGCGCGCTCTGGATGGAGATCACACCATGAAGCAGCTCTGGACGAACTGCCGCATTGCAACCATGCAGCCCGGGGCTGATGCACCGTACGGATTGATCGAGGATGCAGCCTTGCTGGTGGAGGGCGACCGTATCGCGTGGGTGGGGCCGCGTGCGCAGATGCCCGGGGCGCTGGCCGATGGTGTGGCCGCACGGCATGATGCCGCCGGCGCCCTGGTCACCCCCGGCCTGATCGACTGCCACACGCACCTGGTCTACGGCGGCGACCGCGCCCATGAATTTGAGCTGCGGCTCAACGGTGCAAGCTATGAAGAGATCGCCCGCGCCGGTGGCGGCATCGCGTCCACCGTGCAGGCCACCCGCGCCGCCACTCCCGAGCAACTCAAGACGCAGAGCCTCGCACGGCTGCGCGGGCTGATGGCCGATGGCGTGACCACCGTGGAGATCAAGTCGGGTTACGGCCTGGCGCTGGAGCATGAGCGCAAGACGCTGGCTGTGGCGCGCGAGCTTGGCCGAGAGCAGCCGGTGGACGTGCGCACCACTTTCCTCGGCGCGCACGCAGTGCCGCCTGAATTTGCCGGCCGCGCAGACGACTACATCCAGGAGGTATTGCGCATGCTGCCGGTGCTGCATGCTGAAGGCCTGGTCGATGCGGTCGATGCCTTCTGCGAACGCATTGCGTTCAGCCCGGAGCAGACGCGCCAGGTGTTTGCCGCGGCGCAGGCACTGGGCCTGCCGGTCAAGCTGCATGCCGAGCAGCTCAGCGACAGCGCGGGTGCGCAGCTGGCGGCGGGATTTGGCGCGCTCAGCTGCGACCACCTGGAGTGGCTGAGCACGCAAGGTGTGGCAGCCATGGCGGCCGCCGGCAGCGTGGCGGTGCTGCTGCCAGGCGCCTTCTACTTCCTGCGCGAGACGCGGCTGCCGCCGGTGGAACTGTTGCGCGAGTACAGGGTGCCGCTGGCCATCTCGACCGACTGCAACCCCGGCAGCTCGCCCTGCACCTCGCTGCTGCTGATGCTCAACATGGCCTGCACGCTGTTCCGCCTCACGCCGGAAGAGGCACTGGCCGGTGTGACGCGCAACGCCGCACAAGCGCTCGGGCTGAAGGACCGCGGCGTGCTGGCCCCGGGCCTGCGGGCCGACTTTGTGTTGTGGGATGTTCCTCGCCCGGCGTCGCTCAGCTATGCCATCGGCGCGAACCCGCGCATCCAGACGATCTTCAAGGGGGCCATCACATGAGCTTCGAACTGCACCGGGGCAGCGCGCCGTTGCTCGTCAGCATGCCGCATATCGGCACCGACATACCGGCCGCGCTGCGGCACGAATACGAGCCCCGTGCCCTGGCGGCGGAAGACACCGACTGGCACCTGCGCGAGCTCTATGACTTCCTGCCCGAACTCGGCGCCAGTGTGCTCACGCCGCGGCTCTCGCGCTATGTGATCGACCTGAACCGCCCGCCCGACGACGCCCCGATGTACCCCGGCGCCTCGAACACCGAGCTGTGCCCCACCCATTTCTTCAACGGTGACAAGCTGTATCTGGAAGGCCGCGAACCCGGCCCCGCCGTGCGTGCGCAGCGGCGCAGCGACTGGTGGCTGCCGTATCACGAAGCACTCGGCAATGAGCTGACGCGCATCAAGTCCGTGCACGGCTATGCACTGCTGTGGGACGCGCACAGCATCCGCTCGCAGATACCCTGGCTGTTCGAGGGCCGGCTGCCGGACCTGAACATCGGCACGGCCAGCGGTGCGGCGGCCGATGCGTCCATCACGCTGGCCGTGGCGCGGGCCTGCGCCGGTGTGGAAGGCGTCAGCAGCGTGGTCAACGGCCGCTTCAAGGGCGGCTACATCACGCGGCACTACGGCCGGCCGGCCGATGACGTGCATGCGGTGCAGCTGGAGATGTGCCAGAGCCTGTACATGCAGGAAGTGGCGCCCTATGCCTATGACGCCGCGCTTGCACAGCAGATCCAGCCGGTGATCAAGGCCATGATGTCCGCCATGCTCGACGCGGGGAGGGCGCTGTATGGCCGGTAGTGCAAGCCGCTTTCTCGCGCCGCTGGCCTGGGTCGGGGGCGCGTGGGCCTCCGATGTGCTGCTGGAGGCCGGCGATGACGGCCTCTGGCGAAGCGTCACGCCCAACGCCCCGGCGGAACTGCAGCGCACGGCCACCCGGCTGGCAGGCCCCGTCATTCCCGGCCTCGTCAATGCACACAGCCACGCCTTCCAGCGCGCCATCGCCGGCCTGACCGAGCGCCGCGGCAGCACCGGCTCGGACGACTTCTGGAGCTGGCGGGACCGCATGTACAGCGCGGCCAACCGCATCACGCCCGCACAGCTGGAGGCCATTGCGGCGCAGTTGTACAGCGAGATGCTTGCGGGCGGCTACACCCATGTCTGCGAGTTCCACTACCTGCACAACGACGTGTCGGGCCAGCCGTATGCCGACCCGCTGGAGATGCCGCTTGCGCTGGTGCGCGCGGCGCGGCGCGCGGGCATCGGCCTGACCCTGCTGCCCACGCTGTACATGCGCGCCGGCTTTGGCGCTGCGGGCCTGCGCCAGGACCAGCGCCGGTTTGCCTCCACGCCCGAGGGCATCCTGCGGGTGGTGGAAGGCGTCAACGATTCGGGCGCGGGCGGCGGCCTCGTCAATGCCGGGGTCGCGCTGCACTCACTGCGCGCGGTGGATGTCGCGGCATTGACCGACATGGCCGTGTTGGCAAAGGAGGCGGGCCTGCCGGTGCATATCCACATTGCCGAGCAGGTGCAGGAGGTCAACGACTGCCTCGCCTGGAGCGGCAAGCGGCCGATTGAATGGCTGCTGGAGCAGGCGGCCATCGACGCGCGCTGGAACCTGGTGCATGCCACGCACACCACCGCAGCGGAACTGCAGGGCGTGCGCGATGCGGGCGCGGCCATCGTGATCTGCCCGAACACCGAGGCCAACCTGGGCGACGGCGTGTTTGACCTGCCGGGCTTTGCGCAACGCCACGGCAACTGGTCCATCGGCTCGGACAGCCATGTGACCCGCTGCGCGATGGAAGAGCTGCGGCTGCTGGAGTATTCGCAGCGGCTCAGCCTGCGCAGGCGCAACGTGGCAAGCCACGCTGACGGGCGCGCGGATACGGCAGGAGCGCTGTTTGACAGCGCGCTTGCAGGCGGCGAGGCCGCTGCGTCCCTGCCCGTCGGCGGGATTGCGGCGGGCCGGCGCGCGGACTTTGCCGTGGTGGATGCAGCATCACCTGCATTGCTGGGCATACCGGCGGCCTCGCTCATGGACGCGATGGTGTTCTCCGCGCCGGCCGCCAGGCTTGCCGACGTTTACGTGGCAGGCCGGCGGGTCAGCGCGCTGGGGCGCGAGCCTGAAATCGCGGAAGACTTCACGCGCGCCATGAAAGCGCTGTGGGCCTGACGGGGCATCACTTCATCGGTATCACGGTGCCCGCGGGCAGCGCCACCGCCGTCACCGAATTCTGCGGCGAGCCTTCGATCACGCGGTCGGAGTAGGTGAGGTAGACCAGCGTGTTGCGCTGCTTGTCCACCATGCGCACAACCTGCAGCTTCTTGAAGACCAGCGAGATGCGCTCGCTGAAAATCTCCTCCTGCTTTTCCAGCGGCTTGCCGATGAAGCTCACCGGCCCCGTCTGGCGGCAGGCGATCGATGCTTCTGCCTTGTCTTCGGCCAACCCCACCATGCCCTTGAGGCCGCCCGTCTTGGCGCGCGAGACATAGCAGGTCACGCCCGCCACCTTCGGGTCGTCATAGGCGTCCACCACGATCTTGTGGTTGGCGCCCAACAGGATGAACACGGTGCTCACCTCGCCGATCTGCTGGCTGTTGGCGCCGCAGGCCAACAGGAGGGAGGCGAGGACGGTGGCGGAGGCGGCAAGGTATTTCTTCATGTGAGTCCCATTTGAAAGACGTGGTCAGCGGGGGGAGCCGAACATCTGCACCCAGTAAATGCCCGCCTCGCTGTTCTGGTTGACCGAAAAGGCGATGCCCATCTCGTTGTATTGCCCGCCCATCAGGTTCTGGCAATGCGGCGGGCTCTTGATCCAGCCTTCAACGGCGGCCTCGGGCGTCTGCTGGCCGGCGGCAATGTTCTCGCCGACGGAGCGCCATTGGTAGCCGCCGCGTGTGGCACGCTCTGCGGGCTGGCTGCCGTCGCGCGCCTGGTGGGCGAAGTAGCTATGGGTTGCCATGTCCCGCGCATGCCCCAGTGCGACGGTGCTGAGCGTGTCGTTCAACTTGAGCGCGCCGGCAGGGCCATAGGGCTTGCCGCCGCACAGCCGGGGCTGCGAGCGCGCGGCGTTGACCAGCTGCAGCACCCGCGCGGCCACTTCGCCCGACTGCGCGACGGCAACCGGCGCGAACGGTGTGGCCATGACGATCCAGGTCTGCGGGCCTTGCTGGTAGATGCCGATGTCCGTCAGCGCGGCTTCGGTGAGGGTGCTGCAATAGTTGGAGGCCACCGTATCGGTGACGGCCTTCACGCCCTGCGGGCCACTGAGCCAGAGGTTGTTGGTGCGTGTCGCGCGGTAGCCCTGCGCCGCCAGCGCATCAGGCAGCTTGTTGCCGTCAGCCAGGCCTTTGGCAGCCTGCGCCAGTGGTGCGCTGGGTTTCAGCCCGGCCGAGACACCGGGCCTGCCGCCACAGCCCAGGGCGCGCACGGCATTCAGTGCGCTGACGAGTTCGGCACTTGCCGACGCAGGCGTTGCCGTGAAGGCCGCGATGGAAAGCGCGAGCGCCGCTGGCAGCCCGCGCAGAAGGGTGTGGTTCATTCGCATCCTGTGGAGGTCATTCGCAATCTGAGGAGTCATTCGCAATCTGCTCAGGCAGCCCTGTTCTGGAAGTGGCTCGGCGGCTGCCCCATTGCGCCCTTGAACATGGCCGAGAAGGCGCTGTCGCTGGCATAGCCGCTGGCTGCGGCCACCTGGCTCACAGGCGTGCCGCGTGCCAGCAGGGGCAGGGCATGGGCCAGGATGGCCTGCTGGCGCCACTGCTGGTAGCTCAGGCCGAGCTCGTCGCGGAACAGGCGCGCCACGGTGCGCTCGCTGGCGCCGATGTCGGCCGCCCATTCGCCCAGTGTCGCCCGCTCCGACGGTGCGCGCAGCACCGCCTCGCACAGCGCGCGCAGGCGTTTGTCACCGGTCTGCGGGTGCGGCAGCGGCACGCCCAGGGCCTGCACATTGGCATGGGTCAGTTCGTCCAGCACCAGCGATGCCAGCAGTGCCTCACGCGCCGGCGCGAGCGATGCATCCAGCGCCTGGACCAGTTCGCGCAGCAGTGAAGACACCACCAGCATCCGGCAGCCGTCCCAGCCCGCTGGCGTGGCGCTGGCGTCAATGTAGAGGGTGCGGAACTCGGCCGCCTCCAGCACATGGATGGCGTGCAGCGCGCCCGGCGCGATCCATACCGCGCGCGAAGGCGGCACGATGTACGTCACTTCATCGGGCGTGGCGGCCGTCACCTGCACGATGCCGGTGGCGCAATAGGCCAGCTGCGACCAGGCGTGGCGGTGCGGCTCAAAGTGCGTGTCCGCCGGCATCGAGCGGGCCCGCACCCGCACCGGGCGCTGCCGGCTGGGGGTGAAGGGGTCGGTATCGCCGACGGGCGTGAGCTTGACGCGCGAAAGGTGGGCCATCAGGATTGTGTACAGTCTTGTCCGGAATTCGCTAAAAGCTGGCGATATGTCGCATTTCAGCAGCGGCACCCGATACTACGATACCGCCATGAGTTCCACAAGCACGCTCCATCCCATGCCCGCCGCTCCCAGCCTGCGGCAGGACGCCACCGTCATCGGCCTTGTCGGCATGGCGCACGGCATCAGCCACTACAGCCAGCTTCTGCTGGCGCCGCTGTTCCCCTGGCTGAAGGATGAATTCAGCGTCGGCTATGCGGAGCTGGGCTTCATCATGACGGTTTTCTTCGTCGTGTCCTGCGCGGTGCAGGCGCTGTCGGGTTTTGTGGTGGACAAATTCGGCCCGCGCCCCGTGCTCTTTGCCGGGCTTGCCTTGCTGGGCCTTGCGGCGTTCGGTTTTTCCATCAGCACCGGTTACTGGATGATGTGCGCTTTCTCGGCGCTGGCCGGCATCGGCAACGGTGTGTTCCACCCGGTGGACTACACGCTGCTCAACAAGAAGGTCAGCCAGCCGCGCCTGGGCCACGCCTACAGCGTGCACGGCATCACCGGCAGCCTGGGCTGGGGCCTGGCGCCCGCCATGCTGGTGCCGATTGCGCTGGCATTCTCCTGGCGCGCGGCGCTGGCCAGCGCAGGCGCATTGATCTTCATCGTGCTGGCCATCCTGGTGCTCAACCGCGACAAGCTCACGCTGCCCGCCGCCGCACCGGTGGCGGCCAAGGCCCAGCCCGAGGGTGACTTCGACTTTCTGAAGATTCCCGCCGTCTGGATGTGCTTTGCCTTCTTTTTCTTCTACGCCATCGTCATCAGCGTGATCCAGGCCTTTGCGCCCGAGGCCGCGCGCCAGCTGCACGGCGTGCCTGTGGCCATGGCTGCGCTATGCCTCACGGTGTACATGGTGTGCAGCGCCGGCGGCATGGTGCTGGGCGGCTTCCTGGCGGCGGACCCGTCCCGCTGCGAGCGCATCGTGGGCTTCGGCTTTGGCACGGCAGCACTGTTTGCGCTGGCCCTGGGCCTGGCCGCCGTGCCCTCGGTCCTGGTGCCGGTGCTCTTCGGCATCATGGGTTTTGTGTCCGGCATTGCCGGGCCGTCGCGCGACATGCTGGTCAAGAAATCGTCGCCCGAGAATGCCACCGGCCGCGTGTACGGCGTGGTCTATTCAGGCCTGGACATCGGCCAGGCCATGGCGCCGCTGTTCTTCGGCATGCTGATGGACAAGCACCAGTACAGCGGTGTGTTCATCGGGCTGGCGGTGGTGCAGGGGATTCTGATTGCGAGTGCGTTCAGGGTGCGGAAGGTAAGGAGGACGGCTTCGCTCGTGCCTGCTTGAGGCACTCGTAGAGCTCTGGACAAAGAGCCGTGTGGGCCCCTTCACGCCAGCTTGAACGGCAACTCCCGCAGCGGCTTGCCCGTCACCCGTGCAATGGCGTTGGCAAACGCCGGCGCCAGAGGCGGCAGCCCTGGCTCGCCCATGCCCGTCGGCGGCTCCGCACTGGGCACGATGTGCACGGCGAACTCGGGCATGTCGGTGATGCGGGCTACCGTGAAGTCACCGAAGTTGCTTTGCTCCACCACGCCGTCCTTGAGCGTGATGGCCGAGCCCGGCAGGCACATCGACATGCCCATGAGCGCGGCACCCTGTACCTGGGCCTCCACGCTGCGCGGGTTCACCGCCAGGTTGCAATGCACGCCGGAGGTAACGCGGTGTAGTACCGGCCGGCCTTCCTGCACCGACGCTTCCACCACGTAGGCGACGACCGATTCGAACGACTCGTGCACCGCCACACCCCAGGCTCGGCCAGAGGGCAACTGCTTTTTGCCATAACCGCTCTTGTCAACAGCCAGTTGCAGCGCGGCGCGGTGGCGCGGGTGCTTGTCGCCGAACAGGCGCATGCGGTAGGCAACCGGGTCCTGCTTTGTTGCGCGGGCAATGTCGTCCAGCAGCGTCTCCATGACATAGGCGGTGTGGGTGGAGCCCACGCTGCGCCACCAGAGCACCGGCACATTCACCTTGGGGTGGTGCACGGTCAGCCGCATAGGCACGCCGTACGGTTTGAGCATCCCTTCGGTGGCCGTGGCGTCAATGCCGTCTTTCACCTGGAATTTCTCGAACACCGTGCCCGCGAGGATGGATTGCCCCACAATGACATGGTCCCAGGCGAGCACGTTGCCGCGGTCGTCAAAGCCGATACTCGCGCGGTGCAGGTGCATCGGGCGGTAGTAGCCGCCCTTGATGTCGTCTTCGCGGCTCCAGAGTGTGCGCACCGGCACGTTCAGGCCGGCTGCACGGGCAGCCTTCGCGACCGCGCAGGCTTCGACCACGTAGTCGCTCGTCCCCACGAAGCGCCGGCCAAAGCCGCCACCGGCTGTCTGCACATGCATCGTCACCTGTTCGGGTTTCAGGCCGAGCGTCCCGGCGGCTGCAACAGCGTCGAGGCCAGGCGACTGGGAGCCAACCCAGAGCTCCGCGCCACTGTCTGACAGCTTCACAGTGCAATTGAGCGGCTCCATCGGCGCATGCGCGAGGAACGGGAAGACGAACTCGGCTTCCAGCTTGTTCGGTGCGGTGGCCAGCGGCGCCATGTCGGCGTTGAAAGCCCGCGGGCCGGGCTGCCCGGCCAGGGTGCGGTACTGCGCCAGCAGGCGCTCGCTGCCCACCTTCTCTACATTGGCCGTGTTCCACTGAAGCTTGAGCGCGTCGCGGCCCTGCTTGGCAGGCCAGTAGCCATCGGCTACCACCGCAACGCCTTCGCCGCCGCCGTCCACCGGCACTCGCAGCACTGCCTTCACGCCCTTGACGGCACGGGCGGCACTGTCGTCCACCGCCGCCAGCTTGCCACCGAAGACCGGCGGACGCGCGACGACGGCCGTCAGCTGGCCGGGCAGGCGCACGTCGATGCCGAAGTCCTGCCGGCCGCTGCTCTTGGCACGCGCATCAATGCGCGTTGTCGGCCGGCCAATGATGCGGAAATCCCTGGGGTTCTTCAGCGTGACCTTCTCGGGCACAGGCTGGGCCATGGCGGCCTGGGCGAGTTCACCGTAGCCGAGCTTCCGGCCGTTGGGGCCCAGCACCATGCCGGCCTGCGTGCGCAGCGTGCCGGCGTCAACGTTCCAGCGGGCCGCCGCTGCAGAAAGCAGCATCGCCCGGGTGCGCGCGCCGAGTTCGCGGTACTGCGTGTAGCTGTTCTTGATGGAATTCGATCCGCCGGTGAGGTGGATGCCGAACAGCGGGTCAAGATAGGCCGCGTCACCGGAACCGTTGCGGCTGCGCACCAGGCGCCAGTCGGCATCCAGCTCCTCGGCCAGGATCATCGGCAAGCCGGTCTGCACACCCTGGCCGAATTCGAGCCGGTTGATGGTCACGGTGACTTCGCCGTTGGGTGCAATCTGTACAAAAGCCGAGGGCTGCTGCGCCGGCGTCAGGCCGCCGGCCGGCTGGCTTGCCGCCTGTGCCGATGCCAGATGTGGAAACGCGCCCAGCGCAAATCCTGCAAGGCCGCCGCCACCGGCCATCTTCAGAAAGCTCCGGCGGGGCAGGGTGGCTGCCGCGCCTGCGCCGTCGCGGTCCATCAGGTGCGCAAGCGCACGGGGCATTTCGCTGGGGTCTATGTTGTGCAACATGGTGGTTCCTTCAGGCAACGGCTTTGGCGGCATCGGATACGGCAGCGCGGATGCGGGCATAGGTGCCGCAACGGCAGATGTTGCCGGCCATTGCGGTGTCAATCTCGGCAGCCGATGGTTTCTTGCCCTTGGGCAGTGACTTGATGAAGGCCGTGGCGCTCATGATCTGGCCGCTCTGGCAATAGCCGCACTGGGCCACATCGTGCTTGACCCAGGCCGCGTGCACGGCTGCGCCGACACGGTCGCTGCCGTCAGTCGCGGCTTCGATGGTGGAAATCTTCTTGCCTTCAGCCGCAGAGATGGGCGTGATGCATGAGCGGATGGCATCGCCGTCCAGATGCACGGTGCAGGCGCCGCACAACGCAGCGCCACAGCCAAACTTGGTGCCCGTCATGCCCAGCGTGTCGCGAAGGGCCCAGAGGATGGGTGTGGAGGGGTCGGCTTCGAGCTTGTGGCTGCGGCCGTTGACGTTGAGGGTGGTCATGGTGGGGCGGCTCTCCGGGGATGGTGCTATGGTGGACGACTCCGTGCTCTAGAGACGCCTCTCGCGCGATTCTAGGAACGGCCGGCAAGAAAATACAGGTGGAAAAACTGTATACCTTGTGAAGATGCGCTTCATGATCGGAAAGTCGGGTTGAACACCGGCTTGGGTCAAGCAGTGGTATCCACAACCTTCATCTGCTCCTTATTCATCCGGCCGCCATGCACCTTTACGTTGGCAAACGCGGCCGAGATTTCCCGGAGATCTGCGGGTGACAGCCTGACTTTCATTGCACCCAGGTTCTCATCGAGGTGATCGAGCCGGCGAGTGCCCGGGATGGGGACGATGAAGGGCTTTTGCGCCAGCAGCCAGGCGAGCGCAATCTGGGATGGCGTGGCATTCTCCTTGCGCGCAAATTGCCTCAGCAAGGTGATCAGGGGTTGGTTGGCCGCCAGGTTGGCAGGCGAGAACTTGTCGAATCCGGACCGCAGATCAGCCTTCGGGTCGAGTGCGGTCGTGGGGTGAATGGCGCCAGTCAGGAAGCCCATGCCCACAGGCCCCCACGGCACAAAGCCAATGCCGAGTTCTTCGCAGGCCTGGAGAACGCCGTTGTGTTCCGGATCTCTGTTCATGAGCGAGTATTCGGTCTGCACGGCAGTCACCGGCTGTACCGCGTGGGCACGGCGGATGGTTCGCGCGCTTGCCTCTGACAGGCCGAAGTGCAGCACTTTTCCCTCCTTGATCAAGTCCTTGATCGTGCCTGCCACATCTTCGATGGGCACGTTCGGGTCCACGCGATGCTGGTAGTACAGGTCGATGCGGTCGGTTTTGAGGCGTTTGAGTGACGCCTCCACCACCTTCCTGATGTGCGCCGGCTGGCTGTTCAGTCCGCCCTTGTCCAGGTCGAAGCCGAACTTGGTCGCCACAACGACCTTGTCGCGGAAAGGTGCGATCGCCTGGCCAACGAGGTCCTCGTTCGTGTAGGGCCCGTACACCTCGGCAGTGTCAAAGAAGCGCACACCCTTTTCGTAGGCTGTGCGCAGGACCTGGATGCCCTGCTGGATGTCGGCAGGCGGGCCGTAGTTGGCGCTGATGCTCATGCAGCCTGCGCCGAGGGCGGAGACTTCGAGGGTCCCCAGTTTGCGTGTGGTCATGGTATTCCTCTGGTTGTTGAGCCCTTTGCGGGCCGCGTTGTCAGCGCCTGGGAGCGGAGCGGCAGACGCAGCACACGACAAGGCCTCGACGGTGAATGCCGCGGCCACCAGGCCAGTACCTGCGAGTACGTCGCGGCGTGTGGGAGCGCGGCGTGCGGAAGAGCCGGTTTCGATGTTCATCTGATACCTTTTCATGGGGAACTCTCCAGGAAGTTGATTCGATGCCATGAAGTCTAGGGATTACCCTTGTAAAGAAAAAGACGCCAATGCTGGATGACTTATGAAGCTATGCTTCATGGCATGAAGCTCAATCAACTCGATGGCCTGATGGCCTTCTGGAAGGTGGCGCAGCACCGGGGCTTCACCTCGGCTGCCGCTGAACTCGAAGTCTCGCCATCGGCCCTGAGCCAGGCCATACGGCAGCTGGAGGGTCGACTGGGCGTGCGGTTGCTGAACCGCACGACGCGAAGCGTGAGCCTGACCGAAGCTGGAGAGGCCTACCTCGCACAGGTCGGCCCTGCGCTGGCGCAGGTGCTCGGGGCGGGCGAAGACCTGAATGCGATGCAAGGGCGGCCGTCAGGCACCCTGCGGATCAATGCGGCGAGGATATCCATAGCCATGGTGCTGCAACCGCTGCTGGCTGGCTTTCTTGAGGAGAACCCGGGTGTCCAGCTGGAGCTGACCAACGACGAAGGCTTTGTGGACATCGTCGAGAAAGGCTTTGATGCCGGCATCCGCATGGGTGAGAGCCTGCAGCGTGACATGGTGGCTGTTCCACTCGGCGGGCCAATTGCTGTCGCTGTGGTGGGGTCGCCGGAATATCTTCAGCGCTGTCCCGCACCGCGTCACCCGGATGACCTGGCCCGCCACAACTGTGTGCGCTTCCGCTTTGCAAGCACTGGCGGCATCTACAAGTGGGAGTTCAATGTGGATGACAAGGTGGTGGAGTACGAGGTCAAGGGCAACCTGACCATCAGCGACACCATGTTCGGGCTGGACGCGGCGCTTGAGGGAGTGGGTCTGGCGTACACCTTTGAGCAGCTGGCGCTACCGCATATCAAGGCGAAGCGGCTGAAGCGGGTGTTGACCACTTTCGCCCCGACGTTTCCGGGCTTTTATCTTTACTACCCAAGCCGGCATGACCAGCCGGCAAAGTTGAAGGCGCTGATCGAGTATGTCAAGCGGAACAGCCGCTGACCTGCGCTCCTACACCGCACTCATGTGCCGCGCAATACAGGTATCCAGCACCTCCGCATGGTCCTTCTTCCACCAGTTCCCGGTGGAAAAAATCTCGACCTCGCTGTAGCCGGCAAAACCTTGCGCCTCAACCCAGCCGCGGATCTTCGGAATGTCGATGACGCCGTCGCCCATCATGCCGCGGTCTTCCAGCAGGTGGTTGGTGGGGGTGAGCCAGTCGCAGACGTGGAAGGCCAGCAGGCGCTCCCTGCCGGCGCGGGCGATCTGCTGCTCCAGCTTCGGGTCCCACCACACGTGGTACACATCCACCGCGACGCCCAGCGCGCCTGACCTTGCGGGGTCGAGTTCGTCGCAGACGTCCAGCGCATGCTCCATGGTGTTGATGCAGGCGCGGTCAGCCGCGTACATCGGGTGCAGCGGCTCGATGGCCAGCGGCATGTTGCTGGCTTTGGCATAGTCCAGCAGCTGTGCAATGCCGTCTTTCACCTGCGTGCGCGACAGCGCGATGTCCTTGTGCGCGGCCTTGCCGGCCAGCGCGCCGGGCAGGGCGCCGACGACGAGCACGAGGCAGGCAGCGTTGAGTTCGCAGGCTTCGTCCACCGCGCGGCGGTTGTCGTCATGCGCGGCCTTGAGGCCGGCAGCATCGGCGGCGGGGAACATGCCGCCGCGGCAGTAGCCGGAGAGTGCAAGGCCGTGCTTCTTGACAAGGCTTGACACCTTGTCCAGACCCACCGCTGCCACCTGGTCGCGCCAGGGTGAGATCGCACGGATGCCGCGTGCCGCGCAGGCCTCAATGATCTGGTCGAGCGGCATGTCCACGCCGTGCTGCTTGCGGATGGTGGCGGTGTTAATGGACAGCCAGCGGTGGTCCTGTGAAAAGTCGCGCATGTGGGTGGGGTTCGTTCTGGGATAAAAGCGGAAAAAACCGGGCTCAGGCGGACAGCGATGCGCCGCCGCAGATCTGGATGTCCTGCCCGGTGATGGCGGCTGCGGCGGGGGAGACAAGGTAGCTCACCAGTGCGGCAATTTCATCGGGCCGGATCAGCCGGCCGATGGGCGGCACACGTGGCGCGGCGGCCTGGCGGGCCGGGTCGTCGAGCATGGCGGTTTGTGTGGCGGCGGGCGACACGACGTTGATGGTCACGCCCTGCGCCACCACCTCCGCCGCCCAGCTGCGCGCGAGCGCCACCAGCGCAGCCTTGGTGGCGGCGTACTGGCTGCGCCCCGCCATGCCACGCGCCACCCGGCTGCCGACGATGACGACGCGGCCGAAGCCTGCCTGCGCCATGGCCGGCACGGCAATGTTGGCGATGCGGGTGAGGGCGTTCACATGCAGTTGCCACATGAGCGATGCATCGTCAGCCTGCAGCGTTCCCAGCGTGCCGACGCGCAGCACACCGGCGGCATGGACCAGCACCGCAACGCCGCTCACGGCACGCGCCGCTGCCTCTGCAGCGGCTGCATCGCAGAGGTCCACGCCCACTGGCGTGAATGCCGCATGCGTGATGCGCGGCGCGGCCACGTCGAAGCCGTGCACATGCCAGCCCTGCTCAAGCAGGCCCTGCGCGATGGCAAGGCCGATGCCCGAACTGCTGCCGGTGACGATGGCGTTGGCGGTGCTGCTCACCGGGTTCAGTCGATCCGGATCTTGCCGTCGGTGATGATCTTCTGCGAGACGGCCATGTCTGCCGTTTGGAACTTTGCGAAGTCGTCGGGCGAGCCGGGCGTCAGCACCAGGCCCTGCTGGATCAGCTTCTCGCGCATGTCGGAAGCGAGGGCCTTGTTGGTTTCGGCATTCAGGCGCTGGGTGATTTCTGCGGGCAGCTTCGCAGGTGCCCACAGGCCGTACCAGCTGTAGAACTCGAAGCCGGGAATGGTTTCGGCCACGGTCGGCACGTCCGGCAGGTTGGGTGCGCGCTTGTCGCCCGTGACGGCAACGACGCGCAGCAGGCCACCCTTGTGGTACTGCAGCGAGCCGAGGATGGGGTCGATGAAGCCGTCAATCTGGCCACCGATCAGGTCCTGGAAGGCCGGGGCCGTCCCCTTGTAAGGGACAACGGTGTAGTCGATGCCGCTGGACTTCTTGAGCAGTTCGGTGGCCATGTGGCCGCCCGAGCCCACCGAGCCGACGGCAAAGGTCATCTTGCCCGGGTTGGCCTTGGCATAGGTCACGAGAGACTTGATGTCGGTGATCGGCAGGTTCTTGTTGATGGCGACGGACAGCGGCGCCTTGGCCACGAGCGCGATGGGCGTGAAGTCCTTGACCACACCGTAGGGCACGGACTTCATCGTCATCGGCGCTGAAGTGAAGGTCGATGCATTGAACAGCAGCGTGTAGCCGTCGGCCGCAGCCGTGGCTACTGCAGCGGCACCGATGGTGCCGTTGCCGCCCGGCCGGTTTTCCACCACGAATTGCTGGCCGAGCTGGTCGCTGAGCTTCTGCGCCAGCTGTCGGCCCACGGCGTCCAGCGTGCCGCCGGGCGGGAAGGGGATGATGACCTTGACCGGGCGGTTGGGGTAAGCCTGTGCAGCGGCACCCAAAGCGCTTGCGGTCAGTACGGCGGCCATGCAGGCCTTGAGGAAAAAGCGTGTCTTCATGGTTTGTCTCCGGTGGTTCTCGGGCAGTTGGTGAAAGCGGAACTTCTTTTTCTAGTCTCGTTTACTGCACCCCGTGCAGCGCCAGCAGCGTCTTCATGCGCTGCGTGGCCAGCTCGGGCTGCTCCAGCAGGTTGGCCGCATCGGCTAGCCTGAACAGTTCGGCAAAGTGCTGAAGCGAGCGGGTGCTCTGCTGGCCGCCGACCATGGTGAAGTGGCTCTGGTGGCCGTTGAGCCAGGCCATGAACACGACGCCAGTCTTGTAAAAGCGTGTGGGTGCGGCAAAGATGTGGCGCGACAGCGGCACTGTCGGGCCGAGGATGGCATGAAACTTCTCTACATTGCCTTGCGCCAGTTCTCCCAGGGCGGCGCTGGCGGCGGGCGCGATGGCGTCGAAGATGCCCAGCAGCGCGTCGCTCTTGCCGTGGATGTCGGCGCTGCCGAAGCCGTCACCGGCAATCAGCTCGGCGTAGTTGAAGTCATCGCCTGTGTACATGCGCACCGGGGCCGGCAGCCGGCGGCGCATCGCGATTTCCTTGTCCTTGTCGAGCAGCGAGATCTTGATGCCGTCCACTTTGCTGGGGTGGGCGTTGATGATTCCGAGCGCCGTGTCCATCGCTGCATCCACATCGTTGCTGCCCCAGTAGCCTTTGAGCGCAGGGTCGAACATGTCGCCCAGCCAGTGCAGCACCACCGGCTGCTTCGCCTGGCTCAGGATGCGGTCATACACACGCTCATAGTCGGCCGGGCTCTTGGCAACGCGCGCCAGCGCGCGGCTCGCCATGACGATGAGCTTGCCGCCGAGCTTCTCGATGGCTTCCATCTGCTCTTCATAGCCCTTGATGACTTCATCGACCGTCGTGACCTTGTCGAGTGCCAGGTGGTCGGTGCCGCAGCCCGAGGCGACGATGGCGCCAGGCACGTCTTTCGCGGCGTCGAGCGAGCGGCGGATCAGCTCCAGCGACGTGGGCCAGTCCAGGCCCATGCCGCGCTGCGCTGTGTCCATGGCCTCGGCCACACCCAGGCCCAGTGACCAGAGGCGCTGGCGGTAGGCGATGGTCGCGTCCCAGTCCACCGCGCAGTCGAGCCAGGGGTCGATGGCAGCCAGCGGGTCGGCGACGACGTGCGCTGCCGAGTAGGCGATGCGGTTGAACTTTGGCGCGCCGGTGGGCTTGACGGGCGTGGTGCCGCGCGCGGTGTAGGCGGCGAGCTTGCCGTCGGTAGTGGGGAGTTGGAGGGTCAGTGGCATGGAGGTGTCCGGGGAGGGGTTCAATGGTTGGCAGGGGCCTGGGCAAGAATGGCCGCGATCACGGCCACGTTGTCCAGGTCGCCGAGGCCCTGGCCGATGGCGCGGTCCAGCAAGGCGGCATGCGCCGCGGTGAGTGAAAGGTCCAGCCCGGCATCGCTGCCCTGCTGGAGGATGAGCGCCAGGTCCTTGCGGTGCTGGCGGATGCGTGAGGCGGGCGTGAAGTCCTGCGCCACCATGCGCGGGCCGGCCACATCCACTGCGCGCGAATACGCGGGGGACTCGCGCAGCAGGCCAAGGAACGCTGTGCCGTCAAGGCCCAGCGTCGTGGCCAGTGCCAGGCCTTCAGCCAGCGCCGCACGGTTCAGGCCCAGCACCAGGTTGCAGGCGAGCTTGGCGCGCACGCCAAAGCCCTGTTCGCCCACATGGCGGTGTTTCGGGCAGATGTCGATGAGCAGGCTGCCCCAGCGCTCGCGCACCCTGGCGCTGGCGCCCAGCAGGCCCAGGGCCTCGCCCTGCGCAATCTGGCGGCTGGAGCCCAAGAGCGGCATGTCGGCAAAGTCGGCGCGGCGGCCCACGGCTTTGGCGGCTTCGGCTGTGGCCTGCACGCTGGCTGTCACGCAGCTGAGCACAAACTTGAGCTGGCCTGATGGCGCGTCGGCCAGGGCCCTGGCGCAAGACAACAGCGCGCTGTCGTCCAGCACGCAGATGAGTACTGCATCGCATTGCTGTGCAAGCGCCGCTGCGTCTTCAACCAGTTGCACGCCGAGGACTTCAGCCGAGGCCCGCGCCGCAGCCGAAGGGTCGCAGCCGGCCACCTGGTGGCCGCAGGCCTTGAGCCGCGCCGCCAGCGCCTGGCCGACCAGGCCGAGGCCCAGGATGCCGATGGTGCCGGGCGGCGGGTTCATGGGCTCAGATTTTCAGCGCGGGCACGTCCACCCAGCGGCGTTCCTTCCAGCTGTCGAGCGCAGCCTCGACCAGCTGCACGCCCTTGGCGCCCTCGGGCAGCGTCCACTTGTAGGGTTCGTTCTCCACCACGTGGCGGATGAAATGCTCCCACTGGATCTTGAAGCCGTTGTCGTACACCTGCGTGTCCGGCACGTCCTGCCATTGGTCGGAGAAGTTCATGGTGTTCTTGACGTCCGGGTTCCACACCGGGCGCGGCGTGTTCACGCGGCTCTGCGCCTTGCAGCCGGTCAGCGTGGCCACGGCCGAGCCGTGCGTGCCGTCGACGTGGAAGGTGACGAGGTCGTCACGGTTCACGCGCGTGGCCCAGCTCATGTTGAGCTGCGCGATCACGTGTTCACCACCGTGGCCGATGAGTTCGGCAGTGGCGTAGGCTGCGTCGTCGGCCGTGCAGTCATAGGGCTTGCCCGCTTCATCCCATCGCGTGGGGATGTGCGTGGTGCCGATGCACGAGACCGACTTCACTTCACCGAACAGGTTGTCCAGCACATAGCGCCAGTGGCACATCATGTCCAGGATCATGCCGCCGCCGTCCTCCTTGCGGTAGTTCCAGCTCGGGCGCTGGATGGGCTGCAGGTCGCCCTCGAACACCCAGTAGCCAAACTCCAGGCGTACGCTGAGCATGCGGCCGAAGAAGCCGGCGCGGCGCAGCATGTCGAGCTTGCGCAGGCCGGGCAGGAAGAGCTTGTCCTGTACCGCGCCGTGCTTGAGGCCGGAGCTTTCTGCCAGGCGTGCGATCTCCACTGCCTCGTTGAGGTTGGTGGCGATGGGCTTTTCGCAGTACACATGCTTGCCGGCGCGGATGGCTTTGGCCAGCAGGGTGGGCCGCATTTGCGTCGTGCCGGCGTCAAAGAAGATGGTGTCTTCCTTGTTGGCCAGTGCTGCGTCCAGGTCGGTGCCCCAGCGCGGGAGGTTGTGCGCCCTGGCCAGGGCTTCCATCTTCTCGGCGTTGCGGCCGATGATGATGGGGTCGGGCATCACCTTGTCACCATTGGACAGGGTCACGCCGCCCTGCGCGCGGATGGCGAGGATGGAGCGGATCAGATGCTGGTTCATGCCCATGCGTCCGGTGACGCCGTGCATGATGATTCCGAGTTTTTGCGTAGGCATTACTTCTGCACCTCGAGGCCTGCGGCTTTCACCAGCACGGCGTTGGTCTTGATTTCTTCATGGATGTAAGCGTCGAACTGCTCGGGCTTGAGCGTCCAGGCATCGGCGCCGAGCGTGGCAAAGCGCTCCTTCACTTCGGGGGTGGCGAGGGCCTTCACGACTTCTTCATTCAGCCGGTTGACGATGTCACGCGGCGTCTTGGCGGGCGCCATCATGCCGATCCAGAAGTTGAACTCCGAGCCGGGTACGCCGGCTTCGGCGGTGGTCGGCACATTGGGCAGCGCGCTGGCGCGGCGCGGCGAGCCGACGGCCAGGGCCAGGAGCTGGCCATTGCGGATCTGGCCGATGACGGGCGCGATGGGCGAGAAGTAGTAGTCCACGCGGCCGGACATCACTTCAGTCACGGCTTCAGCCGAGCCCTTGAACGGAATGTTGGTGGCGTCGATCTTGCCGGCCAGCTTGAACTTCTCCGCATTCAGGTGGGTGGCGCTGCCTTGCCCTGCGGAGGCAAAGTTCATGCTGCCAGGCTTGGCCTTGGCAGCGGCCAGCAGCTCCTGCAGCGTCTTGATGTTCTTGGACGGGGAGATCACCAGCACATTGGGCGTGGACGAGATCGGCGTCACGCCGACGAAGTCTTTCTCGGTATCAAACGGCAGCTTGGCGAAGGTGGACGGGCTCACCGTGTGCGACGACGAGTGGATCATGATGGTGTAGCCATCAGGCGCTGCGCTGGCCACGGCCTGCTGGCCGATGGTGCCGCTGGCGCCGCCGCGGTTGTCAATGACCAGTGTCTGGCCGAGGCTTGCGCCCATCTTGTCGGCGATGGCGCGGGCAATGATGTCGGTGGTGCTGCCTGCTGCAAACGGCACGATGACGCGGATGGGCTTGTTGGGCCATGCCTGGGCATGGGCGGCAAGGGGAGCGAGGGTGGTCAGGCAGGTGAGTGCTGCCAGCGTGGCGCGGCGTGTGAAGGTCATGCTGTCTCCAGATGAACGGGTCTGTGCCCGTGGTTGCTAATTAACTACCGGGTGAATTATAAGCACGAGCCATCCCGCGATGCAAACACCCCCAGGGTGCGCAGGCCCATCAGCTCATCAGTACATACCCGAGGATCACGTCGGTCATGTGCGACAGGCGCTCGTTGCGCGCCTTGGGCGTCATCAGGTCGCGGCCGAAGATGGCTGACAGGGTGTGGTTGTTGGACAGGTAGAAGTAGGCCAGCCCGGCGATGGAGATGTAGAGCTGGATAGGGTCGATGCCGCCGCGGAAGATGCCCTCGGCCTGGCCGCGTGCGAGGATCTCGCCCAGCGTCTTGATCAGCGGCGAGTTCATGTCACGCACCCGGTCGGACTTGCTCAGGTGCCGGGCCTGGTGCAGGTTGGCGCTGTTGAGCAGGGTGATGAATTCCGGGTGGTCTATGTAGTAAGTCCAGGTGAATTCGGTCAGCCGCCGCACGCCCTCCACAGGTGTCAGGTCGGTCAGGTGCAGCTTCTTTTCAGCCTCGCGGATGTCGGCATAGGTGCTCTCCAGCACGGCCAGGAACAGGTCGTCCTTGCTGCCGAAGTAATAGTAGATCAGGCGCTTGTTGACGTCGGCGCGCTCCGCGATGCGGTCCACCCGTGCGCCGCCCAGGCCGTGCTGCGCGAACTCGTCGCGCGCCGCAACCAGGATGGCGAGCTGGGAGCGGTCGGCATCACGCGAGCGGGGTTCGGCAACGGGTGTCTTGGGGGTGGCCATTGGTGTTTTTACTAACTGTTTGGTGAATTAGATCGGATTTCCAGCTTATTGTCACTTGGGGCGGCACCTGAGGGCCGCAGGGATAATCGCCGTCATACACAGCAAGGCAGGAACAGCATGACACAGCAGGCAGCCGGGCACCTCGTCGTCGAGTGCCTCATTGAGCAGGGCGTTGAATTCGCATTTGGGGTGCCGGGCGAGAGCTTCCTGGCGGTGCTCGACGGCTTTCACGCCTATGGGGACAGGATCCGTTTCATCATCAACCGGCAGGAGGGCGGCGCTGCGTTCATGGCGGAGGCGCATGGCAAGCTCACCGGGCGGCCCGGCGTGTGCTTTGTGACGCGCGGGCCGGGCGCGACCAATGCCTCCATCGGGGTTCACACGGCCTTCCAGGATTCAACGCCGATGGTGCTCTTCGTGGGCGATGTGGCGGGTGACATGCGCGACCGCGAGGCCTTCCAGGAGGTGAACTATCTGACGTTCTTTGCGCCGCTCGCCAAGCGCGTCGAGCGCATTGACGATGCGCGCCGCATTCCCGAATACATTGCCCGCGCGTTTGCCACGGCCATGAACGGCCGGCCCGGGCCGGTGGTGCTGGTGCTGCCGGAAGACATGCTGACCCAGCTGGTGGATGTGCCTGTGCTGCCGCGTGTCGAGGCAGTGGAGTCGTGGAGCGACCCGGGTTCGCTGCGCCGCCTGCGCGAGATGCTGCTGGCATCCACCAGGCCGCTGGTGATCGCAGGTGGCGGGGGCTGGACGCAGCAGTCGGCCCAGGCCCTGCAGCGTTTTGCCGAGAACTGGAAGCTGCCGGTGGGCAATGCCTTCCGCTTCCAGGACACGTTTGACAACCATCATCCGCTGTATGCGGGCGACGTCGGCATCGGCCTGAACCCCAGGCTTGCGGCGCGGGTGAAGGACAGCGACCTCATCATCGCCATCGGCCCGCGCCTGGGCGAAATGACGACAGGCGGCTACACGCTGCTGGAGGCGCCGCGCCCGAAGCAGAAGCTGGTGCACATCCATTCCAGCGCGGAGGAACTCAACCGGGTTTACCAGGCCGACCTGGCCATCAATGCCACGATGAATGCGGCGGCGCGCTCGCTGGAGGTGCTGACGGCGCCGGTGTCGGTGCCCTGGGAGGACTGGGCGAAGGGCTGCAATGCGGACTACCTGGCCAACCTGGAGCCGCAGGCGCTGCCGGGCGACATTGACATGCCTGCGATCGTCGGCGTGCTCAAGAAGCACCTGCCGGCCGACGCCGTGCTGACCAACGGCGCCGGCAACTTCGCCAGCTGGGTGCACCGGTTCTTCAGGCATCACGGGCTCGCGAGCGGCTTCAAGACACAGCTGGCGCCCACCGTTGGCGCGATGGGCTATGGGGTGCCCGCCGGCATTGCGGCGGCCATCACGACGGGCCGCGTGGCCTTCACGATCGCAGGCGATGGCGACTTCCTGATGAACGGCCAGGAGCTGGCCACTGCCGTGCAGCACGGCGCCAGGAGCATCATCGTGCTGCTCAACAACGGCATGTTTGGCACCATCCGCATGCACCAGGAGCGCGAGTACCCCACGCACGTAAGCGGCTCGCAGCTGAGCAACCCGGACTTTGCGGCGCTGGCGCGGGCCTATGGCTACGCGGGGGTGCGCATCACGAAGACAGCGGAGTTCGAGCCGGAGTTTGTGGCGGCGCTGGCAAGGCCTGCAGGAACGTTGATTGAAGTGATGCTGGACCCGGAAGTCATCACGACGCGCGGGACGCTAGGCGCCATCACGGACGCGGCGCTGAAGAAGCAGCGCTGATATCGCGGGCACCCAAAGAAAAAGGGCCACTTGCGTGGCCCTTTTCAGTGTCAGCAAGCCGTGGCTTACTTGACGTGCTTGCCGATCAGGCCTGCCATCTCGAACATGGACACCTGGGCCTTGCCGAAGATTTCCTTCAGCTTGGCGTCGGCGTTGACCATGCGCTTGTTGACC
>JAZKHY010000002.1:0-61792 GCA_040385105.1 Pseudomonadota bacterium | reverse complement strand
CTGATGATGCCGGGCTTGCCCAGCAGCTTGAAGAGTTCGCGGATGGCGGAGGTTTCTACGTTGTCGAGGCGGGAGGCGAATTGCATTTGTTTGGCTTGTAAGGGAATTCTTCGGGATATTAACTGGCCGCTGCTTCAGGTGCCAGGTGGCGCGAAGTTGGCAGCGTACTTCGGCGACATCAGGTCCTTGAGCGCTGGCCAGCGCTTGGTCCAGAATGGGCCGGCAGGAATCAGCGTGGGGTCAATGGCATCCGCCACGTGCAGCTGATGACGCCGCGCCACTTTGCGGCCAGCATCCAGAACTGCCATGTGCTCGATGGCCGAGACATAGTCCTGGAGCGGGCTGCGGCCAGAGGCCACGGCGGCGGCATCGATCCGGCTGGCTTCGTCCTGCAGGAACGCGCGGGCAACGTCTATGGCAAGTGCCAGTTGCATGCGGCCTTTGTCATTCTGCTTCTCAGGAAGTTTGTGCAGATTGATCATCCGGCTGTGCAATACGTCCAGGGGGTGCATCACATGGAAGGGCGGGTGCTCCCCAGGCTGCCGGACGAGAATGGCGCGCTCCCTGACTCGCGCGCTCGTCGGCCCGATCAGCTTCCAGAGTACGTCAATGTTGATGTATTCCTCGTCAGATATCTCAAGATATGCCTGGCCGACCAACGCCGTCAGCGCTCTTTTGTTTGGGTACAGCACCTTGCCACTGATCGCCCCGGCCAATCTGCGCACGGCCGCCCTGCCGCTCGAAGACGGCGACAGGAAGTCGATGTCATTGGTGATGGCAGGAATCGTGCGCGAGGTCTGGACCAGAGTGAAGCGCTGCACCCAGAAGGCAAGCGCCTGTCCGCCCACCAGAACGAGTTCCTCACCCGCAACATCCAGCACACGGCTGATCGTCTGCGGAGGCGTTACCGCCTCTGTCTTCTTGTTCACCAGGACTTGCGCCGCGTCGAAAATGCGCCACTCGGGTATTCAAGGCGCGCGTTCTTGACAATGGAGGCCGGAATGGCATGAAGACTTTCCGGAGCCTTCTTGCCGGAGCGCACAGATGCCTCATCACGCACATGCCGGTATCGGAGGGACGCAGCGCGAACGTCTTCGACCTTGGTGCCTTTGGCATGCTCCATGCCGACACCCAGCTTGACCCAATGCTCGATTTGCTGAGCAAGGCTGCGCTCCATGACCGCGGCTTCCTGCAGCGCCAGTTCATAGAGTTCGTCGGTGATTCGGATTGATTTGGCCATGGGCGGATTATGTGGCAATTTGCCACCGAAGGGAACCGCGACGTGCCTCTGAGGGCCTCATGCATTTCCTGCATAACCACATTCGACCCCCCATTTAGAGAGAGGCGCGGTCACAGTGCGAGCCTAGAATCATTTGCACATCAAAGCACTACAGGCTCTCGCATGACGAACCCCGCACTGGCCGATGTCCTGGCCTACTCCAACGAACATTCCGGCCCCTCTGCCAAGCGCATGGCAGACTTTGTGGCTGCCTACTATGAGGCGGCGGACCCTGACGAACTGCAGGCGCGCGGCCCGGCTGCGCTGTATGCCATGGCCAACGCGCACTGGCGCCTGCTGGACGCGCCGCGTGATGCGGGCACGGCCGGCATCCGGGTGTTCAATGCGACGCTGGCGGAAGACGGGTTTGTGTCTGACCACACCACCGTCCAGATCGTGCATGACAACATGGCGTTTCTTGTTGACTCGGTCACCATGGCGATCAACCGGAGTGGGAGGACGGCGCACTGGATTGTTCACCCGTTGATGCGGGTGGTGCGTGGGGCTTCGGGGCGTGTGGAGAGCGTTAGCGGGTTGGCCGGGAACGGGGGGTCCCGCGTCGAGTCCGGGATGACAGACACTTCTGCCGCCACTTCTGAAGAGTCCCTCATCATGGTCGAGTGCGACCGTATCCTGAGCGAGGCGGAACGCAATGCACTGGCTGCAGAGCTGGCGCGCACGCTGGGCGATGTGCGCGCCTCGGTGCAGGACTGGCCGGCCATTCTGGAGCGGCTGCGTGAGGCGCGGGCGGCTTCGGCCAGTGCGCCGCTGCCGCCGGCGGCGCGGCAGGAAGGCATCGACTTTTTGAGCTGGCTGGAAGACAGGCACTTCACCTTTCTTGGCGCGCGCGACTATGACCTGAAGCGTGACGGCGACACCGTCAGCCTCATTGCCAGGACTGACTCGGGCCTGGGCATCCTGCGTGGCAAGCCGCAGACGGCCGAGGGGCAACTGCCTGCGGAAGCTGTGGCACAGCTTTCTTCCGACGACCTGGTCGTGGTCACCAAGGCCATGACGCGTGCGACCGTACACCGGCCCGCCTGGCTGGACTATGTCGGCGTGAAGCGCTATGACGCTACAGGCCAGGTGGTGGGCGAGACGCGTTTTCTGGGGCTGTACACCTCCACCGCCTACTCAGCTGCGCTGGAAGACATTCCCCAGGTGCGCAGCCGCGTGGCTGAGGTGATTGCCCGCGCGGGTGTGGTGCCCGGCAGCCATGCGGCCAAGTCGCTGCAGAGCATCCTGGACGTGTACCCGCGCGACGAGCTGTTCCAGATGGACACGGCCACGCTGTCTGACCATGCCATCGGCATCCTGCGCCTGCAGGAGCGCCAGCGCACCCGCCTGTTCCTGCGGCGCGACCCGTTTGGCCGCTTTACCTCGGCACTGGTGTTTGTGCCGCGCGACCGCTACAACACCGAGATCCGCATCAAGATGGGCAACGAGCTGATGGCCGCGCTGGACGGCCAGTCCATCGAGTTCACGCCGATGCTCACCGACAGCCCGCTCGCCCGCATCCACTACATGGTGCGCGCCGCCGAGCGCGCGCCGCTCGACGTGAACGTGCGCGCGCTGGAGGCGCGGCTGGCCCGCCTGGCCCAGCGCTGGGAAGACGACGCCACCAGCATGCTGCTGCGCGCCCACGGCGAAGGCCAGGGCCTGGTGCTGGCGCACCGCTTTGCCAACGCCTTCCCGACGGCCTACCGGGAGGACTTCTCTGCGGCAGTGGCGGCAGAAGACGCCGAGTTGCTGGCGGCCCTCTCCCCTGCCTCGCCGCTGGCCGTGAAGCTGTACCGCCCGCTGGATGCGGAGGACGGGCTGCTTCGCTTCAAGATCTACAGCACGGCCAAGGTGTCGCTGTCTGACTCGCTGCCGGTGCTGGAGCGCATGGGTGCGCGTGTGCTGGACGAGCACCCCTACCTTGTGGCCGGTGGTGGCGATGGCACCGCTGAATTCTGGATTCATGACCTGGGCCTGCAGCTGCCGGCCAGCGTGCAGCTGGCGGCCGTCAAGGCCCGCTTTGAAGCGCTGTTTGCGGCTGTGTGGCGCGGCCAGGTGGAGAGTGACGACCTGAACAAGCTGGTGCTGGTGACGTCGCTGGACGCACGCGCCATTTCTGTGCTGCGCGCCTATACCCGCTACTTCAAGCAGCTGGGCTTTGCGTTCAGCCAGAGCTATATCGAGGCGACGCTCAACCGCAACCCCACCATTGCTCAGGAGCTGATGAAGCTGTTCAGCGCGCGATTCGACCCTGCTGTGCGTTCGGGCCGTGAAGAGAATTTGAAGAACCTGGCTGCGTCGATGGAAGAGCACCTGGGTGCTGTTGCCAGCCTGGACGAAGACCGCATCCTGCGGCAGTTCTACCAGACCATCCAGGCGACGCTGCGGACCAATGCGTGGCAAACCGTCGGGAATGAGGCTGGTGATGGCAACCTCAAGCCCTACATCTCCTTCAAGCTCAACCCGCGCGAAGTGCCTGGCGTGCCCGAGCCCAAGCCGCTGTTTGAGATCTGGGTGTACTCGCCACGCGTTGAAGGCGTTCACCTGCGCGGCGGCAAGGTTGCGCGCGGCGGCCTGCGCTGGTCTGACAGGCGCGAAGATTTCCGCACCGAGATCCTGGGCCTGGTCAAGGCACAGCAGGTCAAGAACACCGTCATCGTACCGGTGGGCTCCAAGGGCGGCTTTGTGCTGAAGAACGCCCCGCCCGCGACTGACCGCGAGGCCTACCTGGCCGAGGGCGTGGCCTGCTACAAGCTCTTCCTGTCGGGCCTGCTGGACGTGACGGACAACGTCGTCAAGGGCACCATCGTGCCGCCGGTGAATGTGGTGCGCCATGATGAAGACGACCCGTACCTGGTGGTGGCGGCCGACAAGGGCACGGCGGCGTTCTCTGACTATGCCAATGCGGTGTCGGCCGACTATGGCTTCTGGCTTGGCGATGCATTTGCCTCCGGCGGCTCGGTGGGCTATGACCACAAGAAGATGGGCATTACCGCGCGCGGTGCGTGGGAGTCAGTCAAGCGGCACTTCCGCTCGAAGGGTGTCAACACCCAGACGACGCCTTTCACCGTGGCCGGCATCGGCGACATGTCGGGCGACGTGTTTGGCAACGGCATGCTGCTGTCGGAGCACATCCAGCTGGTGGCGGCGTTTGACCACCGGCACATCTTCATCGACCCTTCCCCTGATGCGGCTGCCTCGTTTGCCGAGCGCCAGCGCCTGTTCAACCTGCCGCGCTCCAGCTGGGACGACTATGACAAGACGCTGATTTCAAAGGGCGGCGGTGTGTTCCCGCGCTCGGCCAAGTCTGTGCCGCTGAGCCCGGAGGCACGGGCGGTGCTGGGCATCACGGCTGAGGAGCTGTCGCCGGTGGAACTGCTGCGAGCCATCCTGCTGGCGCCGGTGGACCTGCTCTACAACGGCGGCATCGGCACCTACATCAAGGCCTCGCACGAGACGCATGCGCAGGTGGGCGACAAGGCCAGCGACGCGTTCCGGGTGAACGGCGACGAGCTGCGCTGCAAGGTAGTGGCCGAGGGCGGCAACCTGGGCGCGACGCAGAACGGGCGCATTGAATTTGCACGCAAGGGCGGGCGCATTTACTCCGACGCGATCGACAACTCGGCCGGTGTGGACTGCTCGGACCATGAGGTCAACATCAAGATACTGCTGGGCGCCGTGGTGGAGTCGGGCGACCTGACGCTCAAGCAGCGCAACGACCTGCTCGCCTCCATGACGGACGAAGTCGGCCTGCTGGTGCTGGAGGACAACTACTACCAGACGCAGGCGCTGGACATTGCCACCCACCGGCCGATGTACTTCCTGGACGGCCAGCAGCGCCTGATGCAGTGGCTGGAGCAGACAGGGCGGCTGAACCGCGCCATCGAGTTCCTGCCGACGGATGAGGAAATTGCCAAACGCCGCGCCCTGAAGCAGGGCCTGAGCGCGCCCGAGGGCGCCGTGCTGCTGGCCTACAGCAAGATGTCTGTGTACGACGAGCTGCTGGCCAGCAACCTGCCGGACGACCCGTTCTTCAGCCGCGCGCTGAAGGCCTACTTCCCGCAGGTGCTGAGCGAGAAGTTCCCGGGGCAGATCAACAGCCACCCGCTCAAGCGCGAGATCATCGCCACCTATGTGACCAACACGGTACTCAACCGCACGGGCGCGACCTTCGTCAACTTCATTGCGTCTGAAGCGGGTGCGACGGCGGCAGATGTGATCCGGGCCTTTACGCTGGCACGCGAGGTGTTTGACCTGGAGGCGCTGTGGGACCAGATCGACGCGCTGGACCTCGTCATTGATTCGAAGCTGCAGCTGGACTTGTTCTCGGAGCTGATCTCGGTGGCGCAGCGTGCGGCGCGCTGGCTGCTGCGCATGCGCGGCCAGGGCACGCAAGGCGGCAGTGACCTGCCCACCGTGATCGCCCGTTACCAGCCCGCAGCGCGCGAGCTGCGCGCCAACCTCAAGTCATGGTTGCCTGCGTCGGCGCTGGAGACATGGCAGGAAGGCGCACGCAAGCTGGTGGAGGCCGGTGTGGCGCAAGAGCTGGCGCAGAGCCTGTCGGCGCTGAAGTTCATCATCCCCGCGCTGGACCTGGCCGACCTGGCAGAGAGCGCCGGTGCGGCCCGCGCTGGCGTCATTCCGGGCACTGCCGTTGCCGGGCTCGGCGACATCACCCTGGAGCAGACCGCCCGCGCCTACTTCGGCGTGGAGGAGTCCCTGGGCCTGGCCGGCTGGCGCACCGAGATCAACCGCCTGCCCACCGACACGCTCTGGCAGACCCAGGCCCGCGGCAGCGCGCGCGACGACGTGTACTCCATCGCCAGCCAGATCACCCAGTCCCTGCTCACCCGCGGCGAAGACCTCACCGCCTGGAACGCCCGCAACAGCAAGGCCGTCGCCCGCCTGCGCGCCCTGCTGGGCAGCATCAGCTCGCAGGCGCCAGACCTTGCGCCGGTGTCCGTGGCGCTAAGGGAGCTGCGCCACCTGGCTTAATTGGGGTCAGATTCCAATTAATATTGCCTTTAAGCGATTTATTGACAATATCGTCGTAAAACAATAAAGTGCAAATATCCCTTAAAGGTGGTATTTGTCATGAGCACTCTTCAGACCTTCACGGTCCAGACTTCGGCGCAACTCTCTGTTCACATCAAGTCCCTGCGCAAGGCGCGGGGCTTGACGCAGACTGCGCTGGGCGAGCGCATCGGCGTAAAGCAGGTTCGCGTGGCCGACATAGAGAACAACCCCGGCACAGTCAGCCTTGACCAGTTGCTGCAAGTCCTGCATGCGCTGGATGCGCGGCTGCTGCTGGCTGACACGCACCGCTATTCACCCACCGAGCCTTCGCCGCCTCCCAAGGCGCAAAGTCCCTCGGCTGACTGGTAAGGAGCTGCTACGTGGCCTTTACCGACCTTGACGTGTGGATGAACGGCCAGCGCGTTGGCGTCTGGTTCTGGACGCGCACCGGCACCTGCGGCTTTCACTATGACGAAGCCTGGCAGCAGTCGCCCAATGCGCGGCCACTTTCTGTGTCATTGCCGCTGCCGGCCGCGGGCGGCGATGTCATGGGCCCGAAGGTGGAAAACTATTTCGACAACCTCCTGCCCGACAGCAAAGGCATCCGCGAGAGGCTCAGGCGGCGCTTCGGCATGCCGTCCACACGCGCAGCCGACATGCTGGCCGCCATCGGGCGGGACTGCGTTGGCGCGATACAGCTCGTGCCCGCCGGCACGCAGCCGCCGGCACATGACCAGATCGACAGCACGCCGCTGACCGAAGGGCAGATCGCAGGCATCCTGCAGGACGTCACCTCTGACGACATTGACGACCGCTCGCTGGCTGCGGACTTCCGGGTGTCCATTGCCGGTGCGCAGGAGAAAACCGCGCTGCTCAGGATTGGCCAGCGCTGGCACCTGCCGGAAGGCGCCACGCCCACCACACACATCCTCAAGCTGCCCCTGGGCCTGGTGGGCAACATCCGGGCGGACATGTCTGATTCCGTGGAGAACGAGTGGCTGTGCGCAACCCTGCTGTCGGCGCTGGGCTTTGAAGTCGCGCACACTGAAATGGCCCAGTTCGGCAACCGGAAAGCGCTGGTTGTCGAGCGCTTTGACCGGCGCTGGATGGACGGCGCACGCTGGATTGCACGCCTGCCGCAGGAAGACTTCTGCCAGGCTTCAGGCCTGCCAGGCGACCTCAAATACGAAAGCGACGGCGGGCCGGGGCTGGCAGCCTGCCTTGCCTTGCTGGCAGGCAGCAACACGGCGAAGGCCGATACGCTCAAATTCCTCAAGACCCAGCTTGCCTTCTGGCTCATGGCCGCCACCGACGGCCACGCCAAGAATTTCTCCATCTTCCTGGAGCGCGGCGGCGGCTACCACTTGACGCCGCTGTACGACGTGCTGTCGGTCTGGCCCATCATCGGCAACGGGCCCAACCTGCTCGCGTACCGGCGCGCCAAGCTGGCCATGGCCGTCCGCAGCAAGAACACGCACTACCACCTGCATGAAATCCAGACGCGGCATTGGCAGGCGCTGGCGCGGCAGGCCGGCATGCCGGAGGCCTTTGACCAGATGGTGGGCCTGGTGCTGCAGGTGCCTGATGCGCTGGAGCGGGTCGAGGCCATGCTGCCGCGGGGCTTTCCGCAAGGGGTGTTCAGGCCCATCCGCAGAGGTATGCTGGAACAGGCTGAACGCTTTGTGGATGCGCTTGAATAGCCCACCATGATCAGCCGTCAATAATCAGCGCCATGAAACGCGAATTCATCGAGCCCTTCTTCGCCACGCTGCAGGCGGCCAACCCCGAACCCAAGACCGAGCTGGAGTACACGACACCGTTCGAGCTGCTCGCGGCGGTGCTGCTGTCGGCCCAGGCGACCGACGTCGGCGTCAACAAGGCCACGCGTGTGCTCTACCCGGTGGCCAACACGCCGGAGAAAATCCTCCAGCTCGGCTTGCCGAAGCTGGAGGGCTACATCAAGACCATCGGCCTGTACCGCAGCAAGGCAAAGAACCTGATGGAAACCTGCCGCATCCTGGTGGAGCAGCATGGCGGCGAGGTGCCGCGCACGCGCGAAGAGTTGGAAGCACTGCCGGGTGTCGGCCGCAAGACGGCCAATGTGGTGCTGAACGTGGTATTCGGCGAGCCGACGATGGCGGTGGACACGCACATCTTCCGCATCGGCAATCGCACCGGCCTGGCGCCAGGCAAGACGCCGCTGGCGGTGGAGCTGAAGCTGCTCAAACGCATTCCCCCGCAGTTCATGCTGCATGCGCATCACTGGCTCATTCTGCATGGCCGCTATGTGTGCGTGGCGCGCACGCCGAAGTGCTGGGATTGCGCCGTGGCGAAGTACTGCGACTACAAGCCGAAGACGCCGCGGCCAGATTGAAAATGCGATTGCGCATTGTGGCAATTGGAATCTGACCCCAATTATTGGGATGACAGGTATTGGCGTGAATTTTGCTCATGGATCTTCATCGATTGTTGAAGGAAATACTCATGAAAACAGCTCTTTCCGTCGCCTTTACCGCCGCGTTGGTCATGGCACTGCCTATTGCCCAGGCTGCGCCCGTCACCGAATGCGCCACCAACGGCATCTGTTACTGCATGAACAGCGACTTCAAGCCCGTCATCGACGAGCAGGTTGCCAAGCTGAAAGCCATGGTCGCCGCCGAGCGGGCCAAGGGCAAGGCGGTGGGGTACATGAGCGTGCCGCTGTCCACTGCAGGCGGAAGCGTGTTCGGCATCAACCGTGAAGTGGCCGAGAAGACGCGCGCGTCGCTGGAGGCAAAGCTGGGCGCGGCGTCAGCCTGGGTGCTCAACCCGGGCATGAAGGAGGCCGACATTCCCAACGTAGGCACCGTACGTGCCAGCGGCGCCGAATACATGGTCATGTGGACTCGCCTGCTGGAAGGCGCGAACGGCCTGGGCGAAGACTTCGACTTCATCTACTTCGTCGGGCCGAGTGACTTTGGCGCCTACTTTGGCCTCACCGGCACCGGCGACCTGGACCGCATCAGCGCCTTCTACACGGAGCGCATCAAGACCGATGCCGAACTCAAGCGCGCCGTCGAGCAGGGCCGCGTCACGCCGCAGACCTTCCGCAACTACTACGGCCTGCGCGCCTCCATCAGCTTCAGCCTGGGCGCGCATGACGAGTGGAACATCGCCGCAAGGATCAACGCCAAGCGCCGGGGTGACGCAAAGTTTGGTGTGCCCAACCAGCTGCCGACGCTGTTTGACGGCAAGCCTGTGTCAAGCGCCGAAGCGGAAGTTGCGATGAGCAATGGCTATGCGGGGGCGTGCAAGCCTTAACCAGTTTTCCGACAGCGCCTGTCATTGCGGGCTCGACCCGCAATCCATGTTGGCTTTGAAGCAACAGTTCCCGTTCGCCACCATGGATCCCGGATCAAGTCCGGGATGACAACTTAATTGGCTCTCCAGCCACCGCCGAGCGCCTGGATCAGCGTCACCGCCGCTACCTGCCTGTCGGACTGCAGCTGGATGAGGTTGCGCCTTGCGCTTTGGGCTGTGGCCTGGGCGTTGATGACTTCGGTGAAGCTGACCTGGCCGGCCTGGTAGCGGTTGAGCACTTGCTGCTCCACCTGGTCGGCGGCGCGGCTGGCTTGCTGGCGCAGGGTGAGCTGCTGGGCCAGGATGCGGGAGGCGACGAGCTGGTCTTCCACCTGCTGGAAGGCGGCAAGCACGGTCTGTCGGTAGTTGGCAACGGCCTGGTCAAAGCCGGCGCGGGCGCCTTCCACCTGCGCGGCCCTTGCGCCGCCGCTGAAGAGGGTCTGGCCCAATGACAGGCCCAGGCCCCAGACCAGGCTGGAGGCGCTGAACAAGTCACCGATGCGTGCCGCGCCCAGCCCGGCCGAGCCCGACAGGCTGAAGCTCGGGTAGTAGGCCGTCTGCGCGATGCCGATCTGCTCGTTGGCCTGCGCCACCCGCCGTTCCGCGGAGGCTATGTCGGGGCGGCGCTGCAGCAGGGTGGACGGGACTTCGATGGGCACGTCCGGCACCGTCGCCTGTGCAATGCCTGCCGACGCGGCGGCGGCCGCACTGGCTGCCGGCCGGGCACCCGGCACAGGCTGCGCATTCACGCTCATGTTCACCGGCGCAGGCAACACCACATTCACCTGCGGCGCCAACGCGAAGTTGCCGGGCGCCTGGCCCACCAGCACCGCAATCGCATGCTCCAGCTGCGCACGCTGGCGCTCAAGGCCCAGTTGCTCGGCCTGCGCGTTGGTCAGCTGCGTTTCGGCCTGCAGCACATCGGTTCTGGCGACGATGCCCGCCGTGTAGCGGTTATTGGTGATCTGCAGGCCCCGCTGGTACCCGGTGATGGTCTGCGCCAGCAACGCGCGCTGCGCATCCTGCTGGCGCAGGTTGAAGTAGTTCACCGCCAGCTCGCCCTGCACTGCCAGTTTGGCTGCGGCCAGGTCGGCCGCGCTGGCCTGCTCGCCCGCCGTCGCGCTGGTGATGCCGCGCCGCAAGCGGCCAAACAGGTCGGGCTCCCAGCTGGCGCCCAGGCTCACCTGGTAACTGTTGCTCTCTGCCCTGCTGCGACCGCCGCTGCGGTCAGCCCCGGCGCCGAGTGTGACGGTCGGCAGCAGCGATGCGCGCTGCTCGGCCACCAGCGCGCGGGCCTGCGCATACGCAGCGACGGCGGCTGCGATGTTCTGGTTGGACACTTCCACGCGCGAGGCCAGGTCGTTGAGTACCGGGTCGTTGAACAGCTGCCACCACGGGCCGCGCTCCAGCGTGTCGGCCGGCACGGCGGGCACCCAGGCGCCCTGCCCTTCCTTGAAGGCAACAGGCGTGTCCACGCTTGGCGGCTTGTCGTAGTTGGGGCCGACGGCGCAGCCGGCCAGGATGAGTGCCAGGGTGAGCGCCGCTACGCGATAGGGCATGGTCGCAGGCCCACGTGGATTCCGGATCGAGTCCGGAATGACAGCCATTGGCTTGGTGAGGAAGTTCGAAGTTCGCATGGCAGGGCTCATGTGGGTTGCGGTTGTGGCTGCGCGGAATCGCCATGGCGGCTCAACTCACGCTCCAGCGGGCTGCGGCGGCGCAGCTTGTCCAGCAGCAGGTACACCACGGGCGTGGTCAAAAGCGTCAGCACCTGGCTGGCAATCAGCCCGCCGATGATGGCGATGCCCAGCGGCCGGCGCAGCTCGGCGCCTTCGCCAAAGCCGATGGCCAGTGGCAATGCGCCCAGCGCTGCTGCCAGCGTGGTCATCAGGATGGGCCGGAAGCGCAGCAGGCAGGCCTCGCGCACCGCCTCCAGCGGCGTCAGGCCGCGCGAACGCTCGGCATCCAGTGCAAAGTCGATGATCAGGATCGCGTTTTTCTTGACGATGCCGATCAGCAAGAACACGCCGATCAGCGCCATGATGGAAAAGTCCAGCTTGAAGATCAGCAGCGCCAGCACCGCCCCCACACCCGCCGATGGCAAGGTGGACAACACGGTGATGGGGTGCACCAGGCTCTCATACAGCACGCCCAGCACGATGTAGATGACGACGATGGCGGCCAGGATCAGCAGCGGCTGCTCCTTCTGCGAGTCCTGCGCGGCGCGCGCCGTGCCCTGAAAGCTGCCGCGCACATTGATGGGCATGCTGATGGACGCCTCGGCCGCGCGCACCGCGTTCTGGCCGTCCGCCAGCGTGAAGCCTTCGGCCAGGTTGTACGAGATGGTGGTGGCCAGCTCCGCGTCCTGGTGCGACACGGCGCTGGCTGTGGGCCGTTCCGAGAATTTCGCAATGGCCGAGAGTGGCACCATCGTCCGCGCCGACGAGCTCAGCGCGCTGCCGGTCGACTGGTCGCGTAGCGCCGGGTTGATGACGCTGCTGGAGGCTGTGGCGGTACTGGAGGCCGCAGAGGTTGAGGCTGCGGTACTGGCCACCGCATTGGCCGGCACATAAATGTCTTTCAGCGCTTCCGGGCTGCGGATGTAGCGCGGCGCCGCGCCCATGATCACCTTGTACTGGTTCAGGTCGCCATAGATGGTGGCCACCTGCCGCTGGCCGAAGCCGTTGTACAGCGCGTTGTCCACATCGCGTGAACTGATGCCCAGGCGCTTGGCGGAGTCCTTGTCCACCTCCACGTACACCTCGACACCGTTCTCCTGCTGGTCGGTGTCCACATCCACCAGCGCTTCCTGACTCTTCATGGCGTCGGCCAGGCGCGTGGCCCAGAGCTTCAAGTCCGACACCTTGTCGCTTTTCAGCGTGTACTGGTAGGTGGAGTTGCTCGACCGCCCGCCCATGCGCAGGTCCTGCACGGTGTTGAGGAACAGGCTCAGGCCCGTGATCTTCGCCAGCTGCGGCCGCAGCCGCGCGATCACGGCCTGGCCGCTGTCGGTGCGTTGCGAGATAGGCTTGAGGTTGATGAACATGAAGCCGCCGCCCGCGCGCCCGCCGCCGGTGAAGCCCACCACCGTGTCCACCGCCGGGTCGGCACGGATGATGTCCACAATCTCTTTCAGCTTGGACTGCATGGCCGAGAACGAAATGCTCTGGTCGGCCCTCAAGCCGCCCTGGATCTGGCCCGAGTCCTGGTTGGGGAAAAAGCCCTTGGGGATGTGCACGAACAGGTAAACGTTGAGCACCACCACCAGGCCCAGGATCAGCATGACCAGCCAGCGCAGGTGCAGCGCCCAGTCCAGGCTGTATTCATAGCCGCGCTGCAAGCCTGCAAAGCCGCGCTCCAGGCCGCGTGAGAGCCAGTTGGGCTTCTTGTCCGGCTGGCCGGGCTTGAGCAGCCAGGCGCACATCATCGGCGTGGTGGTGAGTGAAATGACGAGCGAGATCATCACCGCCGCCGACAGCGTGACGGCAAATTCGCGGAAGAGCCTTCCGACCTGCCCGCCCATGAACAGCAGCGGGATGAACACCGCCACCAGCGACAGGCTGATCGACAGCACGGTGAAGCCGACTTCCTTCGCACCCAGCAGCGCGGCCTTGAAGCGGTCCATGCCGGCCTCGATGTGCCGGCTGGTGTTCTCCAGCACCACGATGGCGTCGTCCACCACAAAGCCGGTGGCCACGGTGAGCGCCATCAGGCTCAGGTTGTTGAGCGAAAAGCCCAGCAGGTACATGACGCAGAAGGTGCCCAGCAGCGAGACCACGGTCGCAATGGCCGGTATGACCGTGGCCCGCGCACTGCGCAGGAAGGCGCTGACCACCAGCACCACAAGCACGATGGAAATCAGCAGCGTGATCTCCACCTCATGCAGCGCAGAGCGGATGGAGTTGGTGCGGTCTGACGCAACCGAGAGCTTGATGTCCTTGGGCAGCTGGTCCTGCAGCTCGGGCAGCAGCGCGCGCACGGCGTCCACCGTCTCGATGACGTTGGCACCCGGCTGCAGCGTGACGAGCACGATGACGGCCGGGTCGCCATTGAACAGGCCCAGGGTGTTGATGTTCTCCACGCTGTCGGACACTTCGGCCACGTCCTGCAGGCGCACGGCCGCGCCGTCGCGCCAGGCGACAACAAGGCCGCGGTAGTCGGCGGCGGAGACTTTGTTGCGCGGACCCTGTGCGGCAGAGGCCGCACCTTGCGGACTCGCGGCAGAGGCCGGTGGCGCAACCATGCCCACCTCCAGCAGCGTGGTGCCATTCGCGCCACTGCCGGTGTATATCTGCAGCCTGCGCCCCGACGCCTCGATCTCGCCCTTGGGGCGGTTGGCGCTGCTGGCCTGCAGGCCGGCGCGCACGTCTTCCGAGCTGATGCCGTATTTGTTGAGCGCGAACGGCAGCAGGTCCACCCGCACGGCGGGTAGCGAGCCGCCGCCCAGCTCCACATCGCCGACGCCCGCCACCTGCGCCAGCTTCTGCTGCACGATGTTGGACACCGAGTCGTAGATCTGCCCCGGCGAGCGCGTGGGCGACGTCAGCGCCAGGATGATGACGGGTGCGGCAGACGGGTTGGCTTTGCGGTAGGTCGGGTTGCTGCGCAGCGTGGACGGCAGGTCGCCGCGCGAGGCATTGATGGCGGCCTGGACTTCACGCGCGGCGGCGTCGATGTTGCGGTTCAGGTCAAACTGCAGCGTCACCCGGGCCGAGCCGTTGCTGCTGCTGGACGTCATCTCGTTCACGCCCGAGATCACGCCCAGGCGGCGCTCAAGCGGTGTGGCCACGCTGGTGGCCATGGTGTCGGGGCTGGCGCCGGGCAGGCTGGCACTGACGGAGATGACGGGGTAGTCCACCTGCGGCAGCGGAGCCACCGGCAGGATGAAGAACGCACCAATGCCGGCCAGCGCCAGGCCGATGGTGAGCAGCACAGTGCCTACCGGACGGCGGACGAATGGCCCGGAGAGGTTCATGACGCAACCGCCCCCGGCTCGGCGTCCGGGCCCTTCTTGCCCGACCAGCGCCTTGCCAGCCTGTCAAACCCGAGGTAGATCACCGGCGTAGTGAACAGCGTCAGCATCTGGCTCAATATCAGCCCGCCAAAAATCGCCAGCCCCAGCGGCCGGCGCAGCTCTGCCCCCTCGCCCCAGCCCAGCATCAGCGGCACAGCGGCAAACAAGGCTGCCAGCGTGGTCATCAAAATCGGCCGGAAGCGCAGCAGCGCTGCCTGGCGGATGGCATCTTCAGGCGACTTGCCATCGTTGCGCTCGGCGTCAATCGCAAAGTCGATCATCATGATGGCGTTCTTCTTCACGATGCCGATCAGCAGGATGATGCCGATGATGCCGATCACCCCCAGGTCGTTGCCGGTGATCATCAGCATCAGCAGCGCGCCCACGCCCGCCGAGGGTAGCGTCGAGAGAATCGTCAGCGGGTGGATGTAGCTCTCATACAGCACGCCGAGCACGATGTACACGCAGATCACCGCCGCCAGGATCAGCCACAACTGGTTGGACAGCGATGCCTCGTAGGCGCCCGATGCACCGAGGAAGGTCATGGTCACGCCCGGCGGCAGCTTGATCTCTTTGGCTGCCTCGCGGATGGCCGTGACGGCATTGCCCAGCGCCACGCCGTCCGCCGTGTCAAAACCCACGGTGGTGGCCGGGTACTGCGCCACATGGGTGATCTGCAGCGGCGCGCGCCGCTCGCTGATGCGGGCGACGGCCGACAGCGGCGTCGGCTCACCGGAGCTCGTGCGCAGCTGCACCTGGCCGACGGACGCCGGCGTGGCCTGTGCATCCGGCCGCGCTTCAAGGATCACCCGGTACTGGTTGGTCTCGGTGAAGATGGTGGAGACGATGCGCTGGCCGTAGGCGTTGTACAGCGCGTCGTCGATGCTGGACATGCTGATGTTCAGCCGCGCCGCGGTGTCGCGGTCAATGTCCACATACACGGCCGCGCCCATCGAGTCGGCATCGGACACGACGTTGCGCAGCTGCTTCACCTCCTGCAGCTTGCGGGTGAGCTTGCCGGCCCACTCCACCACCGTGGCATTGTCGGCGGACTCCAGCGAGAAGCGGTATTGCGTGGGGCCGCTCTCCGAGTCGATCGTCAGGTCCTGCACCGGCTGCAGGTACAGCGTGACGCCGGCCACCTGCTGGGCCCGCTCGCGCAGCCGGTTCATCACTTCCTGCTGGTCGCCGCGCGAACTCTTGAGGTTGATCAGCATGCGGCCGGTGTGCAGCATGGTGTTGTTGGCCGCGTCCACCCCCACGAAGCTCGACAGCGTGGAAACCTCCGGGTCTTCCATCAGCCTGCGCGCAACCTCCTGCTGCAGCACCGCCATGGCCGGATACGACACCGACTGCGCCGCCTCCACCCGCGCCTGCAGCTGCCCGGTGTTCTGGGTGGGGAACAGGCCCTTGGGAATCCACATGTACAGCAGCACCGTGAGCACCAGCGTGCCCAGCGCCACCAGCAGCGTGAGGCCCTGGCGCGCCAGCACCCAGCCGAGGGCGCCGTCATAACGCTCGATAACGCGGTCAAAGAACCGCTGCATCTTGCCGGCAAAGCCACGCTGCGTTTCATGGGCAGGCTCGGGCTTGAGCCAGCGGGCCGACATCATCGGCACCAGCGTGAGTGAGACGACCGCAGAGATCAGGATGGTGATGGCCAGCGTGACGGCGAACTCCCGGAACAGCCGCCCCACCACATCGCCCATGAACAGCAGCGGGATGAGCACCGCAATCAGCGACACGGTCAATGAAATGATGGTGAAGCCGATCTCGGTCGCGCCCTTGAGCGCGGCCTGCATCGGCTTCTCGCCGTCTTCAATATGCCGGGCGATGTTCTCGATCATCACGATGGCATCGTCCACCACAAAGCCGGTGGCAATCGTCAGCGCCATGAGCGACAGGTTGTTCAGGCTGTAGCCCAGCAGGTACATCGCCCCGCAGGTGCCGATGAGCGAGATGGGCACGGCCAGGCTGGCGATGATGGTTGCGCGCATGCTGTGCAGGAAGGCAAAGATCACCAGCACCACCAGCACCACGGCCAGGAAGAGCTCGATCTGCACATGGTGCACCGAGGCGCGGATGCCGGTCGTGCGGTCGCTCAACACATCAACCTTCAGGCCCTCGGGCAGGCCGCCCGTCAGCTCGGGCAACCGCTGCTTGATGGCATCCACCGTGGCAATGACGTTGGCGCCGGGCTGGCGCTGCACGTTGAGGATGATGGCGGGCTTCAACTCACCGGTCACGACGGACCATGCACCGAGCTTGATGTTCTCCGCGCTCTCCGCAACCTGCGCCACATCCAGCAGGCGCACCGGCGCGTTGTTGCGGTAGGCAATGATGAGCTTCTTGTAGTCCTCCGCCGTGAGCAGCTGGTCGTTGGAGTTGATGGTGTAGGCGCGCGTCGGGCCGTCGATGCTGCCCTTGGCCGCATTGGCGTTGGCGGCGGTGATGGCGGTGCGCAGGCTGTCCAGCGACAGGCCATACGACGCCAGCGCCCGCGTGTCGCCCTGGATGCGCACGGCAGGGCGCTGCCCGCCGGACAGCGACACCAGGCCCACGCCGGTGACCTGGCTGATCTTGAGTGCCAGCCGCGTATTGACGAGGTTCTGCACCTCGGTGAGCGGCATGGTGTCTGAGGTGATGGCCAGCGTGAGTACCGGCGCGTCGGCCGGGTTCACCTTGGCATACACCGGCGGTGCCGGCAGGTCGGCCGGCAGCAGAGAGCCGCCGGCATTGATGGCGGCTTGCACCTGCTGCTCGGCCACGTCCAGCGCCAGACCCAGGCCGAACTGCAGCGTGACGATGGACACGCCCGCAGCACTGGTGGAGCTCATGCGCGACAGGCCCGGCATCTGGCCGAACTGCCGCTCCAGCGGCGCGGTGACCGTCTGGGCCATGACCTCGGGGCTGGCGCCGGGGTACAGCGTCTGCACCTGGATGGTCGGGTAGTCCACCTGCGGCAGCGCGGACAGCGGCAAAAAGCGCAGGCCCACCAGGCCGGCCAGCACGATGGCCAGCATCAGCAGCGAGGTGGCCACTGGCCGCAGGATGAAGGGGCGGGACGGGCTCATGCGGCGCGTGCTGCGGAGTGTGCGGTGTTCATCACTGCGCCGGGCCAGGGCCGCCCTGCCCGCCTTGCCCACCACCGGCACGGCGGCGCTCGGCCATCTGCTGCCAGCGCTCCAGCGCCTGGGCATCGCCTGCGTCTATCCGGGCCAGGAAGCTCTTTCTGCGTTCAAGCTGTTCCGGGTTGTCCTTGACCTGGTCCAGGAAGCGCTGGCGCTGTTCTGCCGTCGGCTTGCCGCCTGCGGCTGCAGGGGCTGCCGCGGTACTGCCCGCGCCAGTGCCTTCTGCGCCCGCCTGGCGCGCACCGCTGGCCCGCTGCCGGCGCGCAGGCGGCTGCCCGTCTGCGGCTGCCGGCGGCGGGCCCGCGTCGGCGGCGGGCACCGGGGCGGAAGCAGGCGCGGGCTGGCGCGCCGGGTCACCCGCTGCGCCACTGGCGCCCGCGCCGGAAGCACCGCCCGCGGCTGCGGAGGCGCCTTGCCTGCGCCCGCCGCGCATGCCCGGGCCGGCGGGGTCGCCGGGCAGGGTCACGCGCGAGCCTTCTTTCAAACGGTCCGCACCCTCGGTGATCACTCGCTCGCCAACGGCCAGGCCTGCGGCAATCTGCATCTTGTCCACCGTGGCCTGGCCGCGCTTGACGGGGCGGATGGTCACGGTGCGGTCGGGCTTGAGCACAAATACATAGTCTCCCGTGGTCCCGGTGCGAATCGCCGAGATCGGCACCACCACGGCGCCTTCCACCGTGCGCAGCTCCAGCCGCACGTTGACAAACTGGCTCGGGAACATGGCCAGCTTCGCATTGGTGAAGCGAGCCTTGGCACGCACGGTGCCGGTCTGCGTGTCCACCACGTTGTCCAGCGAGCCGAAGGTGCCGGCCTCAATGACCACGGCGCGGGTGCGGTCCAGCGCCTCGACCTTCATCGAGCCCGCCACGGCCTGCTGCAGCGAGGGCGCCATGTCCTGCGGCACGGCAAACTCCACGTCGATCGGCGAAACCTGGGTCACCAGCGCGACGCCGTTCGCATCGCCCGAGCTCACCACATTGCCCACGTCAACCACCCGCAAGCCGACGCGGCCCGCAATGGGCGAGACAACGCGGGTGTAGCTCAGGTTGAGCCTGGCCACGCCTTCGTTGGCCTTGGAGATGACGACAGCCGCTTCCAGCTGCTTGACCAGCGCCTCCTGCGTGTCCACTTCCTGGCGGGCAATGGAGTCCTGCTGCAGCAGCGTGCGGTAGCGCTGCAAGGTGACGATGGCCGCAGCAAGCGAGGCCTCGTCACGCTGGCGCTGGCCAATGACCTGCTGCAGCGCCATCTCGAACTGGCGCGGGTCGATGATGGCCAGCAGCTCGCCCTTGCGCACCATCTGCCCTTCCTTGAACAGCAGCTGCTGCAGCACGCCCGAGACCTGCGGCCGCACACGCACGGTGGCCTGCGGCACGACGGTGCCAAGCGCTTCAAGGATGATGGGAATGTCGGCCCGCTCGGCCGCTGCCACGCCGACGGTGGACGCCATGCGGCCACCTCCGCCGCCACCACCGCCCGGCCCGCCGGGTCCACCCGGACCGCCGGAGCCTGGTGCGCCGCCGGCGGCGGGCGTGGCGCTGCGGTGGGTGAGGCTCCAGGCCAGCCAGCCCGTCCCGCCCACGACCAGCAGGGCAATGAGGGTGCCGATGATGGCGGCGCGGCGGCTGACGCGGCGGGCAGGTGCGGGTACGGATGCGTTCGAGGGCTCGGGTGTTTGCGGTTCCATCAATATCTTTCTTGTTCGATCAGGCCGCAAATGGGCCACTGCGAGCATGAGGCCGGAATCCGCAACGCGCCATCGGCACATGGCGCGTCAATGTGTAGGCGGATTCTTGCTTCAGGCCAACGCTCGTACAAGCCTATCGTAAGCGCGGCTTGTGCGCCGGCAAGTCACCGCAAAGTCAAGCTTCGGTAAAGTCCCGCAACAGCCCTGCGGCGCCCTGCCCCGCTCTGCCCCGCTCAGGGCAGAGGGAGGACCTTGCCTTCGCTGGCGGAAGGCGCGGCGATGTTCAGGATGCGCGCCAGCGTCGGCGCAATGTCCACCACCTCCACCCGCGTGTCCACCCTCCCCGGCTTCACCCATGATGGCCCGTACGCCAGGATGGGCACATGTGTGTCATAGGCATGCGGCGAGCCATGGGTGGCCACGGCCGACCCGCCCATCCAGCCCGTCCTGTACACGTATTGCACCTCGCCAGAGACGTCCCTGTGCCAGGACTTGCGCATCTGGTTGAAGAACGGGTCGGCGCCCCGGCTGCCCGCCAGCAGCTCGGCGCGGGTATAGGCCGCGGCGATGCCGGGCTCGGCCAGCAGCGCATTGCGTGCGGCATCGGCCACCGCGCCGGGCTCCAGCCGGGCCTGGGCCATGAGCCGCTTGTCCAGCAGAAGCGTGGCGCCCGAGTAGCCCATCATCAGCTTTGGCTGGCCAAAGCGCTTTTCCAGCTCGGCGTTGATGCGGCCCATGGCCTGGGTGCTGTTGAATCGCCCCGCGGGCAGGCCGCGCGAGGCGGAATATTCCGGGTTGGGCTGGAAGCCATGGTCTGCAGTCAGCATGGCGATGTAGTTGTCCTTGCCCACCGTGGCGTCCAGGTCACGGAAGAAGGCCTGCAGCATGCGGTCCAGGTGCAGGAAGTGGTCGTGCGACAGGCGCGACTCGGCGCTGTACGCGTGGTTGACGTAGTCATGGCCAGACAGGCTGACCGAGAGGATGTCGGGCACATCGTCCTGCCCCAGGCGCTCGCCCGCGATGGCTGCACGCGCAAAGTCCAGGGTGAGCATGTCGGCAAACGGGCCGCGCAGCAGGAAGCGGTAGAAGTTGCGGTCGGGCGCGCTTGCGGCCGGGTTGCCCATCATCATCGGCAGGCGGCCGCCGTTGCGGCCGAACCAGGGCTGGTCGTCCGGCACCGACCGGGCATAGGCTTCCTCGGGCAGCAGCGGCTTCCACTCGGCCTTGAAGTATTTGTCGGCCAGCCGCTTGCCGTTGAACTCATTGACCCAGGCCGGGTGCTCCTTCATGTAGTGCGTGGTGGAGGCAAACTCGCCCGACTCCATGTACATGTAGGCCGTGCCCGTCTTGCCGGCCGGCAGGATGGCGCCGCGGTCCTTGCCTGACATGGCGATGACTTTCGCGCGCGGGTCCAGCCGCCGCAGCACGTCGCCCACCGTCTCGGCCTTGAGGTTTTTCGGGCTGGTGCCGTCCAGCGGATCGGTTTTGTGGCCGATGTAGGTGGCCGAGGTGTCGCCGGCGCAATAGACGTCCTCGCCGGTCATCGGGTCGCGCCAGTTGTTGCCGATGATGCCGGTGCGGTCCGGGTACGCACCGGTGAGCATGGTGGCGTGCCCCGCGCCTGTCACGGTGTAGGCATGGCCGTAGTGCACGTCGGCAAACCAGGCGCCACGGTCCAGGAAGCGCGCGAAACCATCGGGCGCGAGCTGGTCGCGGTAGGCCGTGACCTGCCGCTGCGGCAGGCCGTCCACCACCAGGAAGACGACGAGTTTGGGCCGGGCCGGCGCCTGCTGCTGTGCAAAGGCACCGCCGGGCAGGCTGGCGCACAGGCTGGCTGCAAGGCAGATGGCCGCAAGCAGCCGGGCGGAAATTTCTGTGGGCTTCATGGCGTCGGGTTGAGTTTGCTGCACGGCTGCAGCGCGCAGCCCGGGCCATTCTGCCACCCGCCATACGGCCCTGCTATAACTTTTCCGACACCTCGGCCGCCTCGAAGCTGGCCATATCGCGCAGGATGGCGCAGGCCGACTGCAGCAGCGGCCAGGCCAGCGCGGCGCCCGAGCCTTCGCCCAGGCGCAGGCCCATGTCCAGCAGCGGCTCGGCGCGCATGTGCTTGAGCATCAGCGCATGGCCGCGCTCGCCGGAGCGGTGGGCGAACACGCAGCGCTGCAGCACATGCGGCTGCAGCGCATGCGCCACCATGATGGCGGCGGTGGAAATGAAGCCGTCCACCACCACGATGCGCCGCTCTTCGGCCGCCTGCAGCGCAGCGCCGGCCATGGCGGCAATCTCGAACCCGCCGAAAGCAGCCAGCGCGCCCAGCGGCGTGATGGCCGAGCGGTGGTGCTGGAGCACCTCGCGCAGGATGCCGGCCTTGCGCAGCACGGCATCAGGGTCCAGGCCGGTGCCGGCGCCGGTGCAATGGGCAATGTCGACATGCACCAGGCGAGACAGCAGCATGGCAGCGGCCGAGGTGTTGCCGATGCCCATTTCGCCGAGGAGCACCACATTGCCGGGCAGCTGGCTGACCAGGACACGCCCGTTGACCATGGCCTGCTCGCATTCGGCCGCCGACATGGCCGGGCCTTCCGATGAATCGCGGGTGCCCGGCGCAATCTTGAAATTGACCAGCCCCTCACGCGGCCCGAACTCGTACCGCACGCCGCAATCCGCCACCGTGAGCGCAATGCCGTGCTGGCGTGCCAGCACGCTCACGGCGGCGCCGCCGGACAGGAAGTTCTCCACCATCTGCCAGGTCACATCGCTCGGGAAGGCCGAGATGCCGCGCGCCGTCAGGCCATGGTCGGCCGCAAAGACGATCATCTGCGGCTGCTCGAGCTGCGGCGTTTCGGTCCCCAGGACCTGGCCGAGCTGGAGCGCCAGCGCTTCAAGCCGGCCGAGCGAACCCAGCGGCTTGGTCTTGGTGTCGAGCCGGTGCTGCAGGCGCGCGGTGAGCGCTGCGTCATGGATGTCGGGCACATCCGGAATGCTGGAAGAACTCATAAAAGGGCTGTCATTGCGGACTTGATCCGCAATCCATGTCGGCGTGGAAGAAGCGTTCATGTCCGCAACGATGGATCCCGGATCAAGTCCGGGATGACATCCTTTGCAAAATGGGCGTCGATGTAGTCTGCCAGACCTTCAAACACGCTGTCCAGCGTTGGCACCGCCGCGCCGAACAGCGCCTGCAGCACGGCGGGGTCTTCAAACATGCCGTGCAGGTACAGGCCGAGCACATTGCCCGGGGCGTTCTGCCAGGCCAGCGCGCCAGGCATGACGGCACGGGCCACGTCGCCCGCAGCGGCCATGGCCGGGTGCTGCGCCGTCTGGCCGTGGTGGATTTCGTAGCCCTGCATGGCCACGCCCGACAGTGCAGCCCAGGGCCCGCGCACCTCGCCGAAAGCGGCTTGCGTATGCCGGACCGTCTTGTCCTGCGCAAAGCTCGTGACCAGCGGCAGCAGGCCGAGCCCGGGGGCGTTGCCGTCGATACCGTGCGTGTCGATCAGCGCCTCGCCCAGCACCTGCAGGCCGCCGCAAATGCCCAGCACCGCACCGCCCTGCGCGGCATGCGCGGCCACGGCCCGGTCCAGCCCCTGCGCGCGCAGCCAGGCCAGGTCGCTGCTGGTGTGTTTGGAGCCGGGGAGGATGACCCAGTCAGCGGGCGCAAGCCCGGCCAGCTCCGACGGGCTGCGCACCCACTTCAGGCGCAGGCCCGGCACGTTCTTCAAGGGCTGGAACTCGTCGAGGTTGCTGATGCGGGGCCAGGCGATGACGGCCACCGTGCGCGCGATGGCACCGGCGGCCACGCTCCGGTCGTCAAAGACACCGTCTTCCTCGGGCAGGCCGTGATGCCACCACATCGGCAGCGTTGCCACGGTCGGCACGCCGGTGAGCGCCTCCAGCATCTGCGGCGCGGGCGCCAGCAGCGAGGCGTCGCCCCGGAACTTGTTGAGCACAAAGCCGCGTATCAGCTTGCGGTCGGCCTCCTCCAGCAGCATCCAGGTGCCGTAGAGGTGGGCAAAGGCGCCGCCGCGGTCAATGTCGGTCACCAGCAGGCACTGCGCATGGCAGTGGCGAGCCACCCGCATGTTGACGATGTCGCTGTCGCTCAGGTTGATCTCGGCGGGCGAGCCCGCGCCTTCAATGACGATGACGTCGTACGCCTCGCGCAGTTCGTCCAGCGCCTGCGCAATCTGCGGCCAGACGCTGGCGCTGCGGCCGCGCCAGGCCATGCGCGAGAGCTCTTCATCGACCTTGCCCATCAGCACCACCTGGCTGCGGGTGTCTGCCTCGGGCTTGAGCAGCAGCGGGTTCATGCGCACCTCCGGCACGGCGCGCGCCGCCAGGGCCTGGAAGTACTGGGCGCTGCCGATCTCGCCGCCCGCTGCAGCATCACCCTCGGCCGCGCCATCCTGCGTACCGTACCCGGCCACCACCCGTGCGTTGTTGCTCATGTTCTGCGCCTTGAACGGCGCCACCCGCAGACCCTGGCGCGCATACCAGCGGCACAGCGCCGTTGTAAGCCAGCTCTTGCCGGCGCCGCTGGTGGTGCCCAGCACCATGACACAGCGCGCGGTCATGCGGCCCCCTTTGTACAGTGCATGTTCATGCAAAACTCCTGACGGACTCGCGGGCCAGCAGCGCCGCAACGCACAGCAACCCGGCAATGCCTAGTGCACGCCACGCCAGCGCGATTGCCCGCGGTGTGTCGGTAGCCTCAACGGCGCGGCCTCGCGCATTCAGCAAATAGACCCCGGGTTTGCGCAACTGTACGCCCAGGGCCAGCGCCATGGCTGCCATCGGCCAGCCGCCGTTGGGCGAAGGCGTGAGCGCGGCCTGGGCCCGCAGGCCGGCGTAGTCGGCTTCAGGCGCAGCGAGCCGCAGCCCCAGCGCGGTGATGCGCGCCGGCACCCATGACAGCACATCGTCCGCCCGCGCCGCCCATTTGCCGGCCCATTCCCAGTACCGCCCGCTGCGCATGCCGCGGTAGCCCCACATGGCGTCGGCCGTGTTCGCGAAGCGGTAAAGCACAGCGCCCGGCAGGCCGGCCACGACGAACCAGAAAACCGGCGCAACGACCGAGTCGTTCAGGTTCTCGGCCAAAGATTCAATGGCGCTCTCGCGCACCTCCTGCGCGCTGAGTTGCGACACATCGCGGCTGACCAGGCGCGCCAGCTGGGTGCGGCCCGCATCGAGTGAAACAGCCAGCGCGGCTTCCACCGCGGCCACTTCGTGGCGCAGCATGCGCCAGGCCAGCATGGGCTTGAGCAGCAGGCCAAGCAGGAGCGCCGCTACAAAGCTGCCCAATGGCAGGATCAGCGACTGCAGAAGCCAGGCCACAGCGGTGAAAAGCATCGCGCCTGCGCACCATGCGAGGGTGCCTTGCCAGAAAGCTGCGTTGTCCCGCCCGCCTGTGTCATGGGCTGGCGCGAACATCTCGCCCACTGCATTCAGGTAGCCGCCCATCCAGACCACCGGATGCAAGGCGCCCGCGGGTTCGCCCAGCCAGTGGTCCACGGCCAGTGCAACCAGCACGGCCGTCAGCATGGCGGCGACCGGTACGCCAAGGGCGGTCAATGCATCCATCGGGCCTGGGGTGAATCAGTCTTCAATGCCGCGCTGCGCCGGTATGCCCGCATTGAATGCATGCTTGACCTTGGTCATCTCGGTCACGGTGTCGGCCAGTTCAATGATCTCGGGCGGGCAGCGCCTGCCGGTGATGACCACATGCACGTCACGCGGCCGCTCGCGCAGCGTCTGCAGCACATCGTCCAGCGGCATCCAGCCGTAGATCAGCGGGTAGGTCAGCTCGTCCAGTACCACCATGAAATGCTCGCCGCCCATGATGGCCGCCTTCGCTTTCAGCCAGCCATCACGCGCCAGTTGTGCCGAATGCTCCAGGTCCTGGCTCTTCCAGCTGAAGCCGTCGCCCAGCCCCTCGATGGGCAGGCCCAGCTGCTCGAACATCCGGTGCTCGCCAAACCGCGCCGTCGGCACCTTCATGAACTGGAAGATCTTCACCCGCTTGCCATGCACATGGGTGCGCCCGAATGCCCGCAGCGCCAGCCCGAAAGCCGCCGTGCTCTTGCCCTTGCCATCGCCCGTATTCACGATGATGATGCCGCGCCTTTCCCCCTCGGGCTTGTCGTAGGGCTTGGCCACCGGCGGAGTTTCTATTTTCATGATTGGGGTCGGATTCCAGTTGTTTGGATGATTGGCTGCCCGTTGCGTCAGCGGCGCGCGATGTCCGGCAGTGCCACCCACTGGCCCGCCAGCTGATGCACCGCAATCCGCCCGTCAAATACCTTCTGCAATGCGGCGTGCGTTGCCGGCTCGGTACAGGCGCCCTTGTGTGTCACATGGCCGCCCGCCATGACCACCATGTCATCGGCCTGCAGCGCCAGCGAGATTTCATGCAGCACACTGACCACCGTCTTGCCTGCCGTGACGAGCGCGCGCACCATCAGCAGCCAGTCGGTCTGGTGCGGCGGGTCCAGGTTGGCAAGCGGCTCATCCATGAGCAGCACCTGTGCCTGCACCGCAATGGCCCGCGCGAGCAACACACGCTGGCGCTCGCCGCCTGACAGCTGGCCGAGCGGCCTGTCGCGCCATTCCCAGGCCTGGGTGGCTTCAAGCGCCTCGCGCACCGCCGCATGGTCGGCCTCGCTGGGCGCGGCCAGCCAGGGCTGGTGCGGCAGGCGGCCTAGCATGGTGACGTCGTAGGCATTCAGGTCGTCCGCTGCGTTCTCGTTCTGGCCGAGCCAGGACATCCGCCGGGCACGCTCGCGGCCGGGCAGCGACGCCAGCGGCTGGCCCAGCAACGCGACCTCGCCCTTGTGCACCAGCAGCCCGGCCAGCACCTTGAGCAAGGTTGACTTGCCGGCGCCATTGGGCCCGACGATGCTGGTCCAGCGGCCCGCCGCAATGGCAATGTCGATGCCGTGCAGCACCTGGGTATCGCCCAGCGAGGCGCTGACGCCCGTGGCGGCGATGGCCGGCTTTGCGTTGGCGGGATCAGGTGCGGTGTTGATCACAGCATTCCACTCCCACGTGCCTGCCGTCTGTGCATGAGCCACAGCAGGTAGCTGCCGCCCAGCAGCGCCGTCAGCACGCCCACCGGCAGTTCCTGCGGCGCGATCAGCCAGCGCGCCAGGACGTCGGCCACCATCAGCAGCAGGCCGCCCATGAGGGCGCTCAAAAGAATCAGCCGGCCATGGGTGGTCTTGACGATGGAGCGCACCAGGTGCGGCGCGGCCAGGCCAACAAATGCGATCAGCCCGGTCTGCGCCACAGCGGTGCCCGTGGCCAGTGCCAGCACCGCCACCAGCGCCGCCCGCATCGGCACCAGCGGCAGGCCCAGGCTTTTGGCCGTAGCCTCGCCAAGCGTGAGCCCGTCCAGCACATGGCTGAGCATCCACGCCACCACCATGCACAGCGCCAGCATCACCACCATGACGGCGCAGGAAGTCCAGCCCACAAAGCCGGTGCTGCCCAGCGTGAAGGCCTGCATGGCCTGGAGGATGTCAGGTACGGCCAGCGTGATGAGGTCCCGCGCAGCGCTCAGCACCACGCCGACGATCACGCCGGCCAGCAGCAGGCGCAGCGTGTGCTGCACGCCTTTGGCCAGCGCCAGCGTGAGCAGCACACCGAGCACTGCCCCGCCAAAGGCCGCGCCGGTCAGGCCCAGCCGCACCAGCCATTGCGTGGCGAAGGGCGACACATGGAACAGCGCCAGCGCAATGGCAACACCCAGCGCCGCGCCGGACGCGCTGCCCAGCAGGAAAGGGTCGGCCAGCGGGTTGCGGAAAAGGCCTTGCGCCACCGCGCCGGCCAGGCCAAGCAGCGCGCCAGCCATCCACGCACCCAGGGTGCGCGGCAGGCGGATGTCCCAGACGATCTGCCAGGCCACTGCGTCCTCGCGCGCCCTGAGCACGCTCTCAAACCCGGTACTCCCCACGCCGGCGCCCACCAGCGCCGCAAGAACTGCGGCCGCCATCAGGCCAACGCACAACAGCCATGCCTTCTGACGGGCCGGCGTGCCGGCCGGGGCGTGCCGGTCCGTGGCCTGGCTCATTTGCCCGTGCTCCCGGCCGTGCCCTGCACCTTGCCTGCCCCGTTCGCGCCAGCCTTGTCAGATACACAACGAACCATCAGCCGCGCCGCCTCCGCCATGCGCGGACCCGGCCGTACCAGCACGTCGGACTCGTCGGGCGTGAACACGCACAGGCGCTTTTCGCGGATGGCCCGAATGCCGGCCCAACCCGGCCGCTGGTCCAGCCCGAGGGCATTGCGCTCGCCGATCATGATGAGGTCCGGGTTGGCCCGCACCACATACTCCGGGTTGATTTTGGGAAATGGCCCGAGGTCCGGCGTGATGACGTTCTGCAGGCCGAGCCGCGCCATCATCTCGCCAATGAAGGAGCTTTGCCCTGCCGCATACGGCCCGCGGCTGACTTCGAAGTACACCCGCATGTTCCTTGCGCCCGGGGGCAGCGCCTGCATGGCGGCCAGCACGCCGGCATCGATGTTGCGCCAGATGCGTTCCGCGCCCTGCACTTCCAGCAGTTGCCCGAGCTTGAGGAACAGCCGCTGCGCGCTGGCCGTGTTGCGCGGCTCCATCGCCAGCACCTTGAGCCCCAGCGACTCCAGCCGCTGCACGCCGCGCGACGAGGTCGCCATCAGCACCACATCGGGCTTGAGCGCCACCACCGCCTCGATGTTCGGGTCAATGCCGCCGCCTGCCTGCGGAAGGCCTCGCACCTGGGCAGGGAAATTGGAATACCGGTCCACGCCGACGATGCGGTGGCACTGGCCCAGCTCGCACACGGTCTCGGTCAGCGAAGGCAGCAGCGTCACAATGCGCTGCGGGCTGCGCGGGAACGACACCGTCACACCACGGTCATCGGTGATCTCCAGCGCCTGTGCACCCATGGCCGCGCACAGCAGCAGCAAGGCCGCCAGCACCCTGGTCATGGCCGCCATCGGATTCAATGTCTTCATGAACTGTCTTTCAGCATGATAGGCAGGCCTGCGGCCATCAAGGTGACGCGCTCACAGACACGCGCCACTTCCTGGTTGAGCCGGCCCTGCGCGTCCACAAAGTCGCGCACCTCGCGGCCCATCGGCACAACCCCCAGGCCAATCTCGTTGCTCACCAGCACGACAGGGCCCGCAGCATGGGCAATGCTTGCGGCCAGTGCAGCAAACGGCACCTCCCCGCGCGGCCTGCCATCGGCGGGCATCAGCCAGTTGGTCAGCCATAAGGTGAGGCAATCCACCACGACCAGCGTGCCGGGCGCACTGTATGCCGCGATAGCCTGCGCCAGCGCCAGCGGCTCCTCCACGGTGAGCATGGCCGGCAGGCGCTCTGCACGGTCCTGCTGGTGGCGTGCAATGCGCTCGCGCATCTCGTCGTCCCACGGCTGGCCGGTGGCGACCAGCACCGCACGGCGATCGGCGGACGCGCCCAGCCAGCTGATCGCCAGCGCCTCGGCGCGCCTTGACTTGCCGCTGCGCTGCCCGCCCAGCACGAGCTCGCTGCGCGCAACGACCAGCGACGCCGCGAGTGCTTCAGCCATGCGCCCTGCTCCAGTCCATGACGATGCGGTGCATCTGCGCCACGCCATCGGTCAGCGCCGCCGGGCCGGGCTGCAATATGTCTGCGGATTTGATCTCGAACAACTGCCCGTTCTTCACGGCATTCACCTCCTGCCAGCCATCCCGCGCCGCAACCAGCGATGCGCGGAATTTCTTGCCGCACCAGGAGCCGATGATGATGTCGGGGTTGCGCCGCACGATCTCGGCGCCATCGGCAATGATGCGGTTCTTGCCGAGCGACTCGGTTGACAGCTCGGCAAAACAGTCATCGCCGCCTGCCAGCGTCAGGAGCTCCGACACCCAGCGGATGGCGCTGATGTGCGGCGTGTCCCACTCTTCAAAAAATATGCGCGGCCTGCGCGGCAGGGCGCGCGCCGCGTCTTCAATGGCATCGAGGCCGGCCTTCATCTCATTGAGCAGGGCCATGCCGCGTTCGGCCTGCCCCACCATCGCCGCCACCTGGTACAGCATCGAGAAAATCTCCGCGATGCTGCGCTGGTTGAATACCGTCACCTGCACACCCTTGCGGATGAGCTCGGCCGCAATGTCCGCCTGCAGGTCGGAGAAGCCGAAGACGCAGTCGGGCTTCAAGTCGAAGATCCTGTCGATCTTTGCACTGAGGAAGGCGCTGACCTTGGGCTTTTCTTCCCGCGCGCGGCGCGGCCGCACCGTGTAGCCTGATATGCCCACGATGCGCCGCTCCTCACCCAGCAGGTAAAGCCATTCGGTCGTCTCCTCGGTCAGGCAGACGATGCGCGTTGGCCCGGCGGTGATGTCAAAGCTGCTCATGATTCCTTGATGATGCCACCGGGCCGTCCCGTCACTTCGGTTGCCAGCGCAGGCTCACCACCACACTGCGGCCGGGCTGGTTGTAGCCGCGGATGGTTTCGTACTGCTTGTCGCCCAGGTTGGTCAGACTCGTCTGCAGCTGCAGGTCTTTCGAGACGGCGTAGCCGACGTTCAGGTCCACCGTGGTGTAGCCCTTGATGCGGTAAGTATTGGCCACGTCGTCAAAGCGGTCGCCGGCATGCAGCACATTGCCGCCCAACGACCAGGCGCCCACCGTGTAATCCGCACCCACCATTGCCTGGTTCCTGTTGCGGCGCGGCAGCCTCCGGCCCGTGAGTTCATTGCGCGGGTCCAGCACGTCCAGGGAGGCGCGCAACGCCAGGGCGCCCATCTCGCCTTCGTACCCCAGCGTCCATCCGTTGATGCGCGCGCGCGGCACATTGGCCGGCAGCGGGCCGCTGGGAATGAAGCCGCGGATGCGGTTGTTGAAGTGCACCAGCTTGACCGTGTGGCCGGCGTCGCTCCAGGTCACGCCCAGGTCGGTGTTCCTGCCCTCTTCCGGCCGCAGGGTGGGTGTGCCAAAGCCCGGGAAGTACAACTGGTTGAACGAGGGCGCGGTGAAGCTCGTGCCATACGACGCGTTGGCCCGCCAGGCAGGCGTGATCCTGTAGCCATAGCCTGCAAACCCGGTCGTGCTATTGCCGAACTGCGAGTTGCGGTCGCGTCGCAGGTTGACCTGCCAGCTGTGCGGGCCTGCATTGCCGTTGAGCCCGGCGAACACCGACGAGATGTCGCGGCGCGTCACGGTGTAGGCGGTGGAGCTGTCCACCTTCTGCTCCAGCCGCTCGATACCCACCAGCGCGACACCGATGGGCGTGTCCACATCGTTCTGCCAGGTCCACTGGCGCTGCTGTGTCTTGAACTTGCTGGGCATGATGCTGGCAACAATGGCATTGGTCTCGTCCGTGCTGCTGGAGTAGCGCAGATTGGTTTTCCATGACGGCAGCACCTTGCCTTCGATGCCGATGCGCACCACCTGCGACTCAAGGGTGTCGCGGCTGTCGCGGCCCGGGCCGTCGTCGTAGTGGCTGATGCCGTCGGAATACAGCAGCCCCAGGTCGAGCTTCCAGTCGGGGTTGACCTGGAACCCCAGCGTGGCGTTCAGCGAGTCCTGCTTGAAGCCGTCGGTGTCGCCGTTGTAGTTGCCGAACTGCACTGTCGGGTTGGTGGCCGAGAAGCCCTTGTCGCGCTGGGTCTGCAGGTTCAGCGCATAGCTGAAGGCGCCAGTGCCGCCGTTGATGCCGCCGCCAAGCTCGCGAAAGCCTTCGCTGCCAACGGAGGCCATGGCATTGGGGTGAAAGCCCTGCTGGCCCTTGCGGGTGAAGATCTGCACCACACCGCCCACGCCGTCGCTGCCATACAGCGAAGACGCCGGGCCCTTGAGCACCTCGACCCGCTCGATGGCGCTGAGCGGTATCGTGTTCCACACCGGCGTGCCGAGCGTCGCCGAGCCGTAGCGCACGCCGTCGATCAACAGGATGGTGTGGCGCGATTCGGCGCCGCGGATATACACGCTGGCCGACTTGCCGCGCCCGCCGTTGGAGCTGAACTGCAGGCCCGCATTGCGCGCCAGCAGCTCGGGCAGCGTACGGCCGGCGGACTTGTCGATGGCCGCGCGGTCGATCACCACGACTTCGCTGACGAGCTCGTCGCTGCGGGTGGGGGTGCGGGTGGCCGTGACCACGGTCTCCGAAAGGGCCGCCACCACCGTGGGCTGGGTCTGCGCGAGGGCAGGAAACGCACCAGCGATGGCAAACGGGATTGCCGCCAGCTGGGCACGGGCGAACGGAAACACGGCAAGGCGTGCACGATACGAGAGGTTTTTCATAGGAAGGAATCAACGCAAGGTGTCCTCACCGGCTTCCCCGCCAGTGCATGGACGTCAAGGCCGCGAACACCCTCTTGTGGAGGGCACGCGCGACCGCCTTGTTGGCCGGTATCCGGGCTGGCGGAACTGCTTTCTTCGCCTTCCCAAGCTCATGTGAATGAAGCTCAGTGGCCTGGAAGAAAGCTGAATCTGGTGATTCGTCCGCTTACCGTTGCGGGGGCAGCGCAGGTTAGCTTTACAGAGCCTCCTGCTTCCCGTTGAACTGCGGCATGAGAACCACACCGCGAGCACCAACACGGTGATTTTAAGGCTGAAACAGGGCGCTAACCCTACAATCGTCGCTGCACCCCAAACTCCGACATGGCCAACCCGTCCCAAATCGACCAGATTGCCGAGCGCGTCGAGCGCCTGCTGCTGCGTTACGAAGAGCTGCAGCGCACCAACGCGCTGCTCGCCGAACAGGTCGAGGTGCTCACGCACGAGAGGGACTCGCTCAAGTCCCGTCTGGGTGCAGCGCGCGCCCGTGTCGATGCGCTGCTCGAGCGCCTGCCCGAGTCCCAGAACCCGGCCAGCAAAGAACCCACATGAGCAAGATCAAGCAACTTGAAGTCCAGATCATGGGCCAGAGCTACCTGCTCGGCTGCCCCGAGGGCGGCGAGTCCAAACTGCTGGACGCGGTTGAAAAGGTGGACACCGCCATGTGCAAGATCCGCGACGCCGGCAAGGTCAAGGCCCGCGACCGCATCGCCGTGCTCGCCGCGCTCAACCTCGCATTCGATGTGCCCGACCGCGCAGCAGCGCCCGCCCCGCCGGCCTTCCAGGCCTCAAGCTTCGGCAACGGAAACGACACCTTCGACGGCATCGCCGACCCTCGCCTGGCCTCCCTCGTCCAACGCCTGGACGGCGCCCTCGCAGACGACGGGCGACTGCTGTGAATTGAAGACGGCGGGCGTACAATCCAGCTGTCTGCAGTTCATGCCGGGTTTTATATTTCCTTGAACCAATGCTCTTAGAGCCCGGGCTTGGTACATCGCTTGTGGAGCGTGATCGTCTCGCGTCAGATGAACCCAACCTCAAGCTGCCCTTGCCCACCTGAACCCCGGTTCAGGATGCCGATCCGGTGGTCCTGCAGGCACCTTTTCTCCACGAAAAGACTCCGTATTCCGGGGTCTTTTCCATTTCACGCACCCACATGACGCTCGAACCCCTGCTGATCGCCGAACTCATCCTGCTGGGGCTTTGCACCGGCTTTCTCGCAGGGCTGCTGGGCATCGGCGGCGGCATGCTGATGGTGCCGTTCATCACCATCATCCTGTCGCAGCGTGGCGTGGCGCCGGACCTCTCCGTCAAGATGGCGATTGCCACTTCCATGGCGACCATCATCTTCACCTCCATCTCCAGCGTGCGCTCGCACCACAAGCGCGGCGCAGTGCGCTGGGACATCGTCAAGAAACTTGCGCCGGGCATCCTGCTGGGCGGGATTGTCTCCAGCCTGGGGGTTTTTGCACTGCTCAAGGGCACCTGGCTGGCGCTGTTCTTCGCGGTATTCGTGGGGTTTTCTGCCACCCAGATGCTGCTCGACAAGAAACCCGCGCCCTCGCGCACCATGCCTGGCACCGGCGGCACGCTGGCTGCCGGCGGCGTAATCGGCTTCCTGTCGGGCCTGGTCGGCGCGGGGGGTGGCTTCATCAGCGTGCCCTTCATGACCTGGTGCAACGTGGCCATCCACAACGCGGTGGCCACCAGCGCGGCGCTGGGCTTCCCGATTGCGGTCGTCAATGTCGCCGGCTACATCATTGCAGGGCAGAACGTGCAGAACCTGCCGGCCGGCTCGTTCGGCTACCTGTTCCTGCCGGCACTCGTCATCATTGCGATCGCCAGCGTCATCATGGCGCCGCTGGGCGTGAAGGCGGCGCATGCGCTGCCCGTCAAGCAGCTCAAGCGGGTGTTTGCCGGCCTTCTTTACATGCTGGCGGCCTACATGCTGTACAAGGGTTTGGCGGGCTGAGGCGGATTTCATGCCTTGGCGCTACAATGGGCGACTCGGCAGGACCACTCTTCAGTCGTATTTGAAGGGTCTCACACGAAGCCCTTCTTTCAAGGCCGGTTCCCGCGCCTTCTTTCCCGAAGTCCGGACTCCACGGTGTGATCAGCGCGATGCATTGAACTGCGTGTGCGTTGAATAGTTTGTTCCCGCCCCCACATCTGACAACTATCGGAGTATTGCCATGGCCAAAGAAGAACTGATCGAGATGAACGGGAAGGTTGACGAAGTGCTGCCCGACTCCCGCTTCCGCGTGACGCTGGACAACGGGCACCAGCTGGTGGCCTACACCGGCGGCAAGATGCGCAAGAACCACATCCGCATCCTGGCGGGCGACAAGGTCTCGCTGGAACTGTCCCCCTATGACCTGACCAAGGGCCGCATCACCTTCCGCCACATCGAAGGCCGCACGCCTTACGTGCCGGCGCAGCGCCGCCCCTGATCAGGCGCGTTCCGGCCCCCCGGCGGGCCGGCCCAGCGTGAAGTAAAACACCGCGCCTGCGCCAGGCGCCGCCTCGGCCCATATGCGCCCGCCGTGGCGGCCGATGATCTTCCCCACATTCGCCAGGCCGATACCCGTGCCGGAAAACTCCGCCGGTGAATGCATCCGGTGGAATGCCGTGAACAGCTTGGCCGCATAGGCCATGTCAAAGCCCGCCCCGTTGTCACGGATGAAATACGCGGGCGCCCCACCCTCCCCCAGTGTCATGCCGAACGAGATTTCGGCAGGCTGGCGGCCGGCGCTGAACTTCCAGGCGTTGTCCATCAGGTTGCGCAGCGCCAGCTTCATCAAGGGCCGGTCGGCCGTGCACCTGAGGCCCGGCTGGATCTGGACATTCACCGCCCGACCGGGCTCCCGCTCGCGGCAGGCGTGCGCCGCCTCCCCGGCCAGTTCGCTGAGATCGACTTCCTCCAGGACCAGGCTGGTGCGCGACAGGTGCGCCAGCGACACCATCGCATCGGCCAAGTCGCTGATCTGGCCGACGCCGGCCCGCATGCGGCCGAGGTAGTGCACCGTCTCGGGTGGCGGAGGGCCGTTCTTGAGTGACTTCTCCAGCAGCCCCGCATAGCCGTTCATCGAGATAAGCGGCTGGCGCAGGTCATGTGCGATGGAATAGGAGAAAGCCTTGAGTTCCTCATTGGCCGCTTCCAGCTCGGCGGTGCGCTGGCGGACACGCTCTTCCAGCAGCACATTGAACCGCCGGATCTCCTCCTGCTGCTCCTGGCCGCGCTCGGCACCCAGGTCCAGTTCACGCATCAGGTCGCCGATTTCGCCGCCCGGGTAGGGCTCGCCGATCCGCGCATTCAGGTCACCGCCGCTGAAGCGCGCACTGGCCTTGAGGATGCGCGCAATCGGCCGGCGGATGCCCCATTCGGCCAGCGCCAGGCCGACCAGCACAACCAGGATGGTGGCGGCCAGCACCCCTGCAAACACCGACCGCGCGCGGGATTCGGCGGCCTCCACCAGTTGCTGGGTCGGCACACCGAGTGTGAGCTTCAGGCCGGTGTTCCAGGCCGGCGGCAGCCCGGCGGCAGCCCAGACCCGCGAAACGCCTGACGGGCCAACAAATTCCGCCGTGGCGCCGTCTTGCGCCGACATCGCAAACCGGCCAAGCTCGGTGGAAGCGAGCGACTTGCCGAGCAGCCGGGGCCCATCGACACGGACCGGGGCATTGGCATTCGCGGCCAGGACGGTGGCCTCCCTGTCGAACAGGGTGAGGACCGTGTCCGCATAAGGCTGGGTGGCCACGACACTCCTGGCAATACGGTCGAGGTTGATGGAGACCAGCATCACAAAGCGGACCTGCCCGGCCGCATCGCGCGATGCCATCGCAGCCTGCATCACGCCAAGGCCGGTCAGCCGCCCGAAGGCCGGCTCCAGCGCCAGCCCGGGCGACTCCATCGCCTTGCGGAAGTAGGCCCGGTCGGAGAGATTGAGCTGCCGGCCGGTACGCAGCGAATCGCAGAACAGCGCGCCGTCAGGCGTGATGGTGAGGATGCCGGTGTATTGGGGGTAGTTCTGCAGCACGCCTGCCAGGAAGGCCGAGCATGCCTCACGGTCCTGCGTGTCCAGCTCCCGCGCGTGCGTGAGGCCGAACAGCAGGTGCTGCGCGGCGTCGATCCGCGTGGTGAGTTCCTTGCCGGCATTGCGCGCCTGCACGGCGAGGTTGCGCCGCGCAGCCGCGATGTCAGCCTCCTTCTGCTCGACCAGGTAATCCACCATGACGGCAGCCCGCAGCCCTGCCGCAAGCAGCAACACCAGCAGTATGCGGCCCCGCAGGCCGAGTTTGAATGTCCCGGATTTCATGGTCCCAACGTCCTGCCGGCCGTGCATGATGCACATGGACGCACAACGGATGCATGGCACAGCAGGTTGCCCCGAGTCTAAGCGACGGGCGCCGGCAGGGCTTAAGGCAAAAGCCTAGCCTCTGCCTGCGGAGGGAATGCGGCAGCGGGCTACGGCGGGGCCGCCGCCGCTCAGGCGTCCGGCTTCACGCCGGCCGACTTGGCCACCAGGGCCCATTTCTGCTGCTCTGCCTTGATGAAGCTGGCGAACTTCTCGATGCTGCCGCCGCCGTCCTCGGCGCCGAACTGGTCCATCTTTTCCTGCACGTCAGGCATGGCCAGCACCTTGTTGACATCGTCATTCATGCGCTGCGCCATCGCCTGCGGCATCCGCCCAGGGCCCATGAGGCCGTACCAGACGGTGGCCTCGTAACCGGGAAACCCCTGCTCGGCCATCGTCGGCACATTGGGGAAGCTCTTGGCACGCTTCAGGCGCGTCTGCGCCAGCGCAATGGCCTTGCCGCCCTTGATGTGCGGGGCTGCGGAGGTCATGGTCTCGAAGCAGTAGTTCACCTGGCCGCTGATCAGGTCGATCAGCGCCGGGCCGGAGCCGCGGTACGGCACATGCAGCGCGAAGATCTTCGCCTGCATCTTGAACATTTCCAGCGCGAAGTGCTGGGCCGAACCGCCGCCCGCCGAGGCAAAGCTCATCTGGCCCGGCTTTGCCTTGCACAGCGCCACCAGGTCTTTCACGGTCTTGGCCGGCTGGTCGTTGTTGCAGATCAGGATGTTGGGCGTCACGGCCACCATGCTGATCGGCGCGAAGTCCTTCTCGGCGTCATAGCTGAGCTTCATGCCCATGGCGGGCGCGAGCGCATGGCTGTTGATGTGGGCCATGAGCAGCGTGTTGCCGTCCGCCGGCGCCTTGCTGACGATGTCGGCTGCGATGACCCCCGCCGCCCCGGCGCGGTTCTCGATGACCACCGAAGTGTTCCACATGGCCGACAGTTTCTGGCCAACGACGCGTGCGAGCGCGTCGGTGCCGCCGCCCGGCGGAAATCCCACGACGATACGGATCGGGCCGCCCGGCAGCGTCTGCGCGCCAATCATGGGCGCGGCCATGGTGGCGGCTGCTGCGGTGATGAGGGTTCTGCGTTTCATGTTGTCTCCTTTTTTGTATGTCTGTCAGGCGGCTTTTTGCAGTGGCACCGGCATCGGATGGCCTGCAAAATAGTCCATCGCCGCCAGCACGCCCGAGCCCGCCAGCTTCACGCCGCCGAGCTTCAGGCCCATCTCGCATCCCGAGAGCGCGGCCATGAGCGTGAGGTCGTTGCAGTCGCCCAGGTGGCCGATGCGGAACATCCGCCCCTTGACCTTGCCCAGGCCCGTACCCAGCGAACAGTCAAAGCGGTCGTAGATGATCTTGCGCACGGCGTCGGCGTCCACGCCCTCGGGCATCATCACGCCGGTCAGCACGGGTGAGTACACAGAAGGGTCGGCGCACTGGATCTCAAGGCCCCAGGCCCGCACCGCCGCGCGAACGCCCTCGCCCCAGCGCTGGTGGCGGGCGAACACCGTGTCCAGGCCCTGGGCCAGCAGCATGTCGCAGGCTTCGCTCAGGCCGTAGAGCAGGTTGGTGTTGGGTGTGGACGGCCAGTAGCCGGACTTGTTCATCTCGATGATCTCGTCCCACGCCCAGAAGGCCTTGGGGCATCTGGCGGTCTTGCTCGCCTCGATGGCTTTCGCAGACACGGCATTGAAGCTGATGCCCGGCGGCAGCATCAGGCCCTTCTGCGATCCGCTCACGCTCACGTCCACGCCCCATTCGTCATGCCTGTAGTCGGCTGAAGCCAGGCCCGAGATGGTGTCCACCATCAGCAGCGCCGGATGCTTCGCGGCGTCGATGGCCTTGCGCACGGCCAGGATGTTGCTCGTGACGCCGGTGGAGGTTTCGTTGTGCACCACACACACAGCCCTGATGGCGTGCTGCGTATCGGCCTTGAGCCGCTCCTCGATGGCGGCCGCATTGACGCCACGGCGCCAGCCTTCGGCGCCGGGCAGGCCGAGGAATTCCGTCTTCAGGCCCAGCCGCGCGGCGAGCTTCTGCCACAGCGTGGCGAAGTGGCCCGTCTCGTACATCAGCACCTGGTCGCCGGGGCTCAGGGTGTTGGCGAGCGCGGCTTCCCAGGCGCCGGTGCCGGACGCGGGGTAGATGATGACGGGCTGCTTCGTCTGGAAGATCTTCCTGATGTCGGCCAGCACCTTCAGCCCCAGCGCGCCGAACTCGGGGCCGCGGTGGTCGATGGTGGGCAGGCTCATGGCCCGCAGGACGCGGTCCGGCACCGGGGACGGGCCGGGGATCTGCAGGAAGTGCCTGCCGGTAGGGTGGAAGTCGAGTGCGAGCATGAAAGACGGAATCCTTGGTGTTCTGATGAATGAGGCATTTTTTGCATACAAAATTCATTTGTCAATAGAATCCATTGCTAGCAAAAGTGAAATGACTTGCTTTACATCACTGATTTTTGAATACAAAATCCCTGCATGACTGCTGAAATCATCTCCATCCCCCGTGCCTCCCTGCATGAGCAGGTGGCCCACCGGCTGCGCCAGATGCTGGTGGAAAGCCGCATCGCGCCCGGCGCCAAGCTCAACGAGCGCGAGCTGTGCGAGGTGCTCGAGGTCTCGCGCACGCCGCTGCGCGAGGCCATCAAGATGCTGGCCGCCGAGGGGCTGGTCGAGCTGCTGCCCAACCGCGGCGCGATTGCGGTGGAGCTGACCGAGGCTGACGTGCTCAACACCTTCGAGGTCATGGCCGGGCTCGAAGCCATGTCGGGCGAGCTGGCGGCGCAACGCATCACCGACGCCGAACTCGCGGAGATCCGCGCGATGCACTACGAGATGATGGCCGCCTGGACGCGGCGCGACCTGTCGGCCTACTACCGCATCAATGCCACCATTCACCGCGCCATCAATGCCGCCGCCAAGAACCCGGTGCTGACCACCACCTACAACCAGGTCAACGCCAGGCTGCAGGCGCTGCGCTTCCGCTCCAACCAGGACGAGGACAAATGGAAGCGCGCCGTCAAGGAGCATGAGCAGATGGTCGAGGCCCTGGCTGCGCATGACGGCGCCGCCATGCGCAGGATTCTTGTGGGCCACCTGAACAACAAGCGCGATGTGGTGGTGGAGCAGCTGCGCGCGCTCGCGGCGCCGGCGAAGAGCCAGGCATGAGCGCCGCCCGGCCGCTCGAGAAGCGCTCGCAACGCAGCGCGCAATACGGAATTTTTGAATGAACGCCCCTCTCCCGCTCAACGTCACCCGGCAGGCACCGGGCAAGGCGTACGACACCGTCGCCCGGATCAGCAACGAAGTGGCAGGCCGGCTGGCGCAGCGCCTGGCGGCCGAAACGCAGGGTGAAGTGCTGTTCAGCCCGGCCGACCGCGGCCGCTACGCCACCGACGCATCCATCTACCAGGCCATGCCGGTCGGCGTGTTCGTGCCGCGCTCGGTCGATGAAGTGGCCACGGCGCTGGCCATCTGCCGGGACCTCAAGGTACCCATCATTGCGCGTGGCGGCGGCACCAGCCAGTGCGGCCAGACCACGGGCGCAGGGCTGGTCATCGACCATTCCAGATTCGTGCGCAATGTGCTGGAAGTGGACGTGCAGAACCGCACGGCAAAAGTCGAGCCCGGCATCGTGCTCGACCACCTCAACGCCGGACTGAAGCGGCACGGCCTGTGGTACCCGGTGGACGTGTCCACCAGCGCGCAGGCCACGCTGGGAGGCATGGCCGGCAACAACTCCTGCGGCAGCCGCAGCATTGCCTGGGGCAACATGGTGCACAACGTGCTCGGTGCCGAGGCCTGGCTGGCGGACGGCACGCTGCTGGAACTGGGCCGCCATGATGCGAGCAGCGGCAAGGCGCACGAGCTGGGCAACTTCGTCAAGGCGCTGGCCGATGAGCTGCGCCCGGAAATCGAGGCGCGCTGGCCCAAGGTGCTGCGCCGCGTGGCCGGCTACAACCTGGACATCTTCCACAACCAGAACGAGAAGCCGTACACCCGCGACGGCTCGGTCAACCTCGCGCACCTGCTCATCGGCAGCGAAGGCACGCTGGCGCTGACGAAGTCGCTCACCCTGCAACTGGGTGAACTGCCGCGCGCCAAGGTGCTGGGCGTGGTGAACTTCCCGACCTTCTACAAGGCCATGGACACGGCCCAGCACATCGTCAAGCTGGGCACGGACGGGACACTGAGCGCCGTCGAGCTGGTGGACCGCACGATGATCGAGCTGTCGCTGCAGAACCCGGCCTTCGCGCCCACGGTGCGGACTGCGCTCATCGGCAGGCCCGATGCCATCCTGCTGGTGGAGTTCTCCGGCAGCTCGAAGGCCGAACTGGTTCCGAAGATCAAGCAGCTGGTCGAACTCATGGGCGACCTCGGCCTGCCCGGCTCGGTGGTGGAGATGATCGACGACGCGCCGCAGAAGAACCTGTGGGAAGTGCGCAAGGCAGGTCTCAACATCATGATGAGCCTCAAGGGCGACGGCAAGCCCGTGAGCTTCATCGAGGACTGCGCGGTGCCGCTTGAGCACCTGGCCGAATACACCGATGCGCTCACGCAGGTGTTCCGCAAGTACGGCAGCAAGGGCACCTGGTATGCCCATGCATCGGTGGGCACGCTGCATGTGCGGCCCATCCTGGACATGCGGCAGGGCGGCCCGGACGGCGGCGCGCGCAAGATGCGCGCGATTGCCGAGGAAGCCTCGGCGCTGGTGCGCAGGTACAAGGGCGCTTACAGCGGCGAGCATGGCGACGGCCTGTGCCGCGGCGAATGGATCGAGTGGCAGTTCGGCCCGCGCATCAACGACGCCTTCCGCCGGATCAAGGACTACATGGACCCGGCCAGGCTGCTGTGCCCGGCCCGCATCATCGACCCGCCGAAGATGGACGACACGCGGCTGATGCGCTTCCCGCCGGGGTATACCGTGATTCCCATCCAGACCGCGCTGGACTGGAGCGCCTGGAACGTGCAGAACGATCCGGCCACCGAGAAGACTTCGGCGCCCGGCACCGGCGGCGACCCGGCCCAGGGCTTTGCCAAGGCCGTGGAGATGTGCAACAACAACGGCCACTGCCGCAAGTTCGACGCCGGGACCATGTGCCCGAGCTACCGGGTGACGCGCGACGAGAAGCACCTGACGCGCGGCCGGGCCAACACGCTGCGGCTGGCGCTGTCTGGTCAGCTCGGCGCTGAGGCCTTCACCAGCGGCGCAGTCAGCGAAGCAATGGATCTGTGTGTCGGCTGCAAGGGCTGCAAGCGCGACTGCCCGACCGGTGTGGACATGGCGAAGATGAAGGTGGAGTTCCTTCACCACTACAAGGCAAGACACGGCTACACCCTCAAGGACAGGCTGGTCGCCGGCCTGCCCGACTATGCGCACTGGGCCAGCCGCCTCGCGCCGCTTCTGAACCTGCGCGACAAGGTGCCCGGCCTGGCCTGGGCCAGCGAGAAGCTGCTCGGCTTCTCGGCAAAGCGCACGCTGCCCCAATGGACGGGCGAGACTTTCTGGAACCGGCTGTATGCGGGCGAAGCGATACCCGTGCGGGCAGAGCTGGCCGAGATGCAGCAGCGGCGCATTTCAACCGCCACCCGCGAGCAGGTGCTTGCCGCGCAAAAGCCCGTCGTGCTCTTTGTTGACACCTTCAACGGCTACTTCGAGTCAGACAACGCCATGGCCGCGCTGCAGGTGCTGCAGGCCGCCGGCTACACGGTGCATGTGGCGGCCAAACAGGAGCGTGACGGCAGGCACCTGTGCTGCGGCCGCACCTACCTGGCCGGCGGCATGGTGGACAAGGCCAAAGCCAAGGCCGGCGAACTCGTCACGGCCCTGCTCCCCTTTGCGGAAAAAGGCATCGCCATCGTCGGCCTGGAGCCGTCCTGCCTGCTCACCATGCGCGACGAGATGCTGGTGATGGGGCTGGGCGACGGTGCGCAGACCATCAGCCGCCATGCATTGCTGCTTGAGGAATTCCTCGCGCGTGAAGCCGCCGCGGGCAAGCTGGAAGAACTCAAGGCCAGGCTCAAACCAGCCGGCAGGCCCATCCTGCTGCACGGCCACTGCCACCAGAAAGCCTTCGGCGCCGTCAGCCCCATTCTTGACGTCCTGAAGCTCATCCCGGGCGCGAAGCCCGAGCTCATCGAGTCCAGCTGCTGCGGCATGGCCGGCAGCTTCGGCTATGAGGCCGGGCACTACGCCGTGTCGATGCAGATGGCCGAGCTGAGCCTGCTGCCGGCCGTGCGCCAGCAACCCGATGCCATCGTGGTGGCGGACGGCACCAGTTGCCGCCACCAGATCCATGACGGCGCTGGGCGCGAAGCGGTGCATGTGGCAGCATTGCTCGCGGCGCAGCTGGCACGGCAGCTCTAGGCGCACGGCATCACAATGGCGGCATGCCCACCGCCAATTCCCTCCGCATCCGCCCCGCCCTCGCCGGCGACGAAGCCGCCTGGCGCACGCTGTGGCGCGGCTACTGCGACTTCTACAAGGCAGAGGTCAGCGAAACCGTGACGGCCCATACCTGGGCCCGCATCCTCGACCCCGCCTCTGCCGTCCATTGCATCCTGGCCGAGCGCGATGGCCTCGCCGCCGGCTTTGCGAACTACGTGGTGCACGACGCCACCTGGGAGATGCAGCCGCTGTGCTACCTGGAGGACCTGTTCGTTGCGCCGCAAGCGCGCGGCACGGGCGCCGGCAAGGCGATGGTCCAGTGGCTCAGGGACGGCATGGCCACCCGGGGCTGGGCCCGGCTGTACTGGGTGACACATCGCGACAACGCCACGGCGCGGCAGCTGTACGACCAGTTCGTGGGAGCGGATGAATTTGTGCGTTACGTGGTGCGGAACCGGCCATCCGGGTCAACCTGAATGCCCGCCGCGCGCGGGTGCGGCACACTAGAGGGTTAGCTACCCCGTCAATCAGGAGATCTCATTCCATGGACCGCCGTCTATTCCTTGGCGCCGCAGGCGCAACCCTTGCCGCACCGTCACTCGTCCACGCGCAGCCCAAGCCGATCCGGCTCGTCGTGCCATTCGTGGCCGGCGGCGCGACCGACGTGACCAGCCGCCTCATCGCCGAGAAAGCCTCGGCCACGCTGGGCCAGACCATCATCATCGAGAACCGCCCCGGCGGCGGTGGCAACATCGGCGTGGATGTGGTGGCCAAGGCGGCACCGGACGGCCTGACCATCGGCATGGCGGCAGTGGCCATGCATGCCATCAACCCCTGGCTCTTCAAGAAGATGCCCTACGACGCCATCAAGGATTTCGCGCCGATCACCCAGATGGTGCGCATTCCCAACGTGCTGGTGATGAACGCCGACACCGCCAAAAGGCTCAACATCACCAACCTCAAGGAGTTCATCGCCTACGCCAGGGCCAATCCGGCCAAGCTGTCCTATGCGAGCGGCGGCAACGGCAGCGGCGGCCACCTGGCCGGCGAGATGTTCAAGACCAAGGCCGGCATCTTCGCGGTGCACATCCCCTACAACGGCGGCGCGCCCTCGCAGCTGGCCATGCTGTCGGGCACGGTGGACTTCACCCTGGACAACCTGGCCACCTCGGGCGCGAACATCCGCGCCGGCAAGGTGCTGCCGCTGGCCGTGACCACGCTCAAGCGTAGCCCGCTGCTGCCCGACGTGCCGGCCATGGCCGACACCTACCCCGGCTTCGAGATCGACACCTGGTGGGGCTTGATCGCACCGGCCGCCACACCCAAGGACGTAGTCGCGCGGCTGAACCGCGCCTTTGTGGGCGCGCTGGAGTCGCAGGAGATCAAGACGAAATTCGCCGGCATGATGGCCGAGCCCGTGCCCACAACGCCTGAGCAGTTCGCCGATCTGATCAAGCGCGAGTACACGCGCTATGAAGGCGTGGTCAAGGCCAGCGGCGCCAAGGTCGATTGAGCGTGGCGCAGGCGATTCCAGGCGCTGCTGCGGGCGGCGCAGGCGGGTTGCTGCATGGCCACACCGTCATCATCACCGGCGCGGGCCAGGGCAATGGCGCCGCGCTGGCAGAAGGGCTGGCGCTGCAGGGCGCGCATGTGGTTGCCACGGATGTTCACGGCGATGCCGCAGAGCAGACGGCGCAGCGAATCCTCGCCGCCGGCGGCACGGCGCAATGGCAGGCGCTGGATGTATCCGACGCCGCAGCCTGTGACGCCGCCGCTGCGGCATTCCGGCTGCAGCCGGGCCACAAGCTGGTGCTGGTCAACAATGCCGGCATCCGCCCGCGCCACCCTTTCGGCGGCAGCGAGCGTGACAAGGCCTGGCGCGACGCGATGGCCGTCAATGTGGACGGCGTGCGCAACATGATGCTGGCCTTCCATGCGTTGCTGGCGGCGTCCGGCGGCAATGTGGTCAACATCGGCTCCATCTCGGCATCGCGCGCCTCGGCGGGCGGCATCTCCTACTCCACCAGCAAGGCCGCAGCCGAAATGCTGACCCGGGTGATGGCGCTGGAAATGGCGGCCGACGGCATCCGCGTGAACGCCGTGGCCCCGGGCATCATGGAGACACCGATGACCGAGACCTCGCGCAACGACCCGGCGCGGCGCGAATACCTGTTCAGGCGCATTCCGCTCAAGCGGTTTGGCAATCCTGCCGAGCTGGTGGGGCCGGTGGCGTTTCTCGCGTCGCCGCTGGCAAGCTATGTGACGGGGACGATCCTGAATGTGGATGGGGGCTATCTGGCGGTGTGACACGACCCGCCGAGCAATTGCCTGCCCGGACGTGAACAGGCATTCGCGCGTCAAGCCGGCGTCACGCACCAGGGTGCAGTGTCATGCACCAGCCCCATCCACAGCGCCCAGCCCGACACGGCCACCAGCGCCACCCCGGCCAGCCGTACACCCGAGGCGCCCTCGCCCGCTCCGTTGCCGTGGCCACGCAGGCGCGACCACAGCCAGGGCCCGGCCGCGAGCATCAGGCCGCTGCCGGTGGCAAACATGGCCATCACGGCCGCGCCGCCCGCCACACTGCCAGCCAGCGCCGCCACCACCAGCGCCGAATACAGCAGGCCGCAGGGCATCAGCGCCCACAATGCGCCCAGCATGGCCGGCCCGCCCGGGCCCTTCGGCGCGATGGAACGCGCCGCGCCCCACACCCGCCTGCCGGTGGCCTGCAGCCACACCGGCTGCTGCGCCCGCAGCGCCAGCGTCAGCCCCAGCACCAGCGCGGCCACATGGAACATCGTCCATACCGGCCGCAGGGCGGCCACCTCGGTAGCAAGCCAGCCCAGGCCCTGCACGGACGCAGCCGCAAGCGCGCCCAACGCGGAATAGCCCGCCACCCGGCCCAGCTGGAATGCCAGCAGGCCGCGGGTGGAACTGCGCACATCCATCCGCGCCACGCCGCCACAGGCCGCACCGCACATGGCTACGCAGTGCGGCCCGCCGGCAAGGCCCATCAGCAAGGCGGTGAGCGCAAGTGTTCCGGTCATCAGATGATGCGCGAGAACCGCGCGCGGTTGCGGTCGGCCTGCAGGTGCCGGTCGAACACCATGGCCACCGCGCGCACAAAGTACCAGCCGTTGGCAGTGACCTGGATGCCTTCATCGTCCACCGTCACCAGCCCGTCATCTGCCAACTGCTCCAGCGCCTGAAGCTCACCCGCAAAGTAGCGCGGAAAGTCGATCAGCCAGGCCTGGTCGATGGACTCGAAGCTCACATGCCCCTGGCACATCAGCGCCATGATGACGGCACGGCGCACCAGGTCGTCGCGCGAGAGCGCCAGGCCCCGCACCACCGGCAGGCGGTCCTGGTCCAGCAGGTCGCAGTACTCTTCCATTGTCTTGGCGTTCTGGCTGTAGGTCGCGCCGATGCGGCCGATGGCCGATACGCCCAGGGCGATCAGGTCGCAGTCGGGCTGCGTGCTGTAGCCCTGGAAGTTGCGATGCAGCCGCCCCTGGCGCCTGGCCACCGACAGCGCGTCGCCAGGCAGCGCGAAGTGGTCCATGCCCACGTAGTCGTACCCCGCCGCCCCGAATGCCGCCAGTGAGCGGGCCAGCATGGCCACCTTGTTGCCGGCGCCGGGAAGCTCCGCCGCGACGATGCGCCGCTGCGGCTTGAAGCGCTCGGGCAGGTGGGCATAGGCATACAGCGCAATCCGGTCGGGCCGCAGCCGGCTCACCTGCTCCAGCGTGCGGTCGAACGACTCCGGCGTCTGGCGCGGCAAGCCGTAGATCAGGTCCACGTTGACGGAGTCAAAGTGCAGCTCGCGGGCAGCGGCCACCAGGTCAAACACCTGCCCGGCGGGCTGGATGCGGTGCACCGCCTTCTGGACAGCCGGGTCGAAGTCCTGCACGCCGAAGCTCAGGCGGTTGAAGCCGAGGTCGGCCAGCGCCTTGAGGCGCTTGGCATCCACCGTGCGCGGGTCCACCTCCACCGAGTATTCGCCGCCCGGCACCAGCTCGAAGCTCGCACGCAGCATGTCCATGAGCCGCCGCAGCTCGCCATCGTCCAGGAAGGTCGGCGTGCCCCCGCCCAGGTGCAGCTGCGTCACCGGCATGCCCTTGCCCATGGCGGCGGTGTGCAGCGCCACCTCTTTTTCCAGGTAGTAGAGGTAGGGGCCCGCGCGCTCGTGGTGCTTCGTGATGATCTTGTTGCAGGCGCAGTAGTAGCACAGCGACTCGCAGAACGGTATGTGCACATACAGCGACAGCGGCTGGCGCAGCGAAGCGGCGCTGCCCCCGCGCTGGGCCAGCGCCTGCTGGTACTGCGGCCCGCCGAACGCCTCCACGAACCTGTCCGCCGTGGGGTAGGAGGTGTAGCGCGGCCCCGCCACATCAAAGCGGGCCAGCATCTCGGTGGGGACGTCAATCATCGTTCTGTTTCCTTGGGCGCGAGCTTGCACTTTGCCCCAGGGCGGGCCTGCATTGCTTGACATGGATCAAGCCCGGCAGGCCGTGGCCCGGGACAATTTGATGCAGATCAGGAGGGCTTGTATGCCTGCGACAGAAACCACCGCCAATGCGCCGATGCCGTGCGCGACCATCGAGGTTGCATGTTCCAACTGCAACCTGCGCGAGCTGTGCATGCCGGCGGGCCTGGCGCCGCAGGACATGGCCCGCATCGAGCAGATCGTCGGCCCGCGCCGCAAGGTGGCACGCGGCCAGCCACTGTTCCGCAGCGGAGAGGCCTTCACCTCGCTGTATGCCATCCGCACCGGATTCTTCAAGACCAGCGTGGCCACGCCGGACGGCCGCGACCAGGTCACCGGCTTCCAGATGGCCGGCGAAGTCATCGGCCTGGACGGCATCGTCAGCGCCCGGCACACCTGCAATGCCGTCGCGCTGGAGGATGCCGAGGTCTGCGTGATGCCCTACGACCAGGTGCAGGAACTCTCGCGCGAGGTCAGCGCGCTGCAGAACCAGGTACACCGCATCATGAGCCGCGAGATCGTGCGCGAGCACGGCGTCATGCTGCTGCTGGGCAGCATGCGGGCCGAGGAGCGCGTGGCGGCCTTCCTGCTGAACCTGGCGCAGCGGCTGCATGCGCGCGGCTTCTCGCGCTCGGAGTTCGTGCTGCGCATGACCCGCGCCGAGATCGGCAGCTACCTGGGCCTGAAGCTTGAAACCGTGAGCCGCACCTTCTCGAAATTCGCCGAGGAAGGGATTGTTGACGTTCAGATGCGGCACCTGCGCATCCTGGACATGGACGGCCTCAGGCGGCTGGTGAACCAGCAGCATTGAGCAGCAGGCCCAGGCCGAGCGCCCCGTCGTTGAGCGCCGCCCCGGCCGATACCGTGAAGCCGGCGGCACGGGCCAGGCGCGTCATGCCTTCGTTTTCCGTCATGCACTCGCCCACCATTTCAATGGTGCCGCGCGTGCGCAGGTAGGCCGCCATCCTGCGCATCAGCGCGGTGCCCAGGCCCTTGCCCTGCCAGGCCGTGGCGACCTGGATGGCGAATTCCGCTCGCAGGTTGTCCGGGTCCGCCACGGCACGGATCTCGCCCACCATTTCCTGCGCACCGCCGGCAGCCGGCGCCAGGGCGATGAATGCCATCTCGCGGTCGTAGTCGATCTGGCAGTAGCGCGCCACTTCAGACTGCGGCACCTCGCGCCGCGCCATGAAGAACCGCATGTGCAGGTCGCCCGGCGTGGCCCGCCCATAGAAGTCCATGAGGCGAGCGCCGTCGTCGGTTCGGATGGGCCGCACGAGCAGGCTCGTGCCCTGGAGCTGCAATGCCTCCTCCAGCCCTTCCGGATACGGGCGGATCGCGGTACGCACAGCCGGGCTGCCTGCGGGCCGCAGCCTGATGCGCGCATCCAGCGCCAGCACGCCATCGGCATCGGCCAGCAGCGGGTTGATGTCCAGTTCGGCCAGCAAAGGCAGGTCGCAGGCCATCTGGGACACCTTGAGCATCGCGTCTTCAACGGCGGCCATGTTCACCGGCTTGCTGCCACGGTAGCCGGCCAGCCTGCGGGCCAGGCCGGTCTGCGACACCAGGTCGCGCGCCAGTTCCGCATTGAGCGGCGGCAACCCCACGGCATGGCGGCGGCTCAGCTCCACGCCAACACCGCCCTCGCCAAACAGCATGACCGGGCCGAACACGGCGTCAGTCGCGAGGCCGAGGATCAGCTCGGTGGCGCCCTTGCGGCTGGCCATGCCCTGTACCGTGAAGCCCAGCACCGGCGCGCGCGGCGCCAGCCGCGCAGCATCGACACGCATGCGGACAGCCGCTGCATGCACTTCATCACCCGAACGCAGGCTGATGGCGACGCCGCCAACGTCCGACTTGTGGATGATCTGCGGCGAGACAATTTTCAGCGCCACCGGGTAGCCGATACGCTGGGCCAGCGTCACCGCCTGGTCGGCGTTCCAGGCCATCTGCACCGGCTGTACCGGCAGGCCATAAGCCTGCAGCACCCGCTGGGCCTGCACGGCGTCCAGCCACTCCTGGCCATTGGCAGCCGCAGCTTCCATCACCTCCATGGCGTCCTGCCGGTTGGGCACAAAATCTGTCTGCGCGGTGCGGGGCAACTCGCGCAGCACGGCCTGGTGGGCCGCATACCGGGCCAGCTGAAGCCAGGCGCCGGCCGCGCTCTCGGGTGTGCGGTGGCAGGCCACGCCTGCGGCGGAGAACACCTCCCTGGCCTGCTGCACCGACGGGCCGCCGAGCCAACAGGCCAGCACCGGCTTGGCGGGCTTCGACACAAACGGCAGGCAGGCCAGCGCGATGTCCACCGCCGGCACGATGGCCGTCGGCGCATGCATGAACAGCACGCCGTCCACCTCAGGCGCCTCCAGCAGGATGCGCAGCGCGTCGCCGTAGCGGGCCACGGGCGCATCGCCAATGATGTCCACCGGGTTGCCGTGCGACCAGGTTGCCGGCAGGCAGGCATCCAGCGCGTCGAGCGTTGCCTTGTCGAGTACCGCAAGCTTGCCGCCGCCCAGCGACAGCGCGTCGGCGGCCAGCACCCCGGCGCCGCCGCCATTGGTCAGCACGGCCAGCCGCTCGCCGCGCCAGGCATGGCCGTGCGCGAGCGTCTCGGCCGCCACAAACAGGTCTTCAAGCGTGTCCACACGCAGCATGCCGGCGCGGCGCACAGCGGCATCGAACACCGCGTCGGAGCCGGCGAGCGCGCCGGTGTGCGAGGCGGCGGCCTTTGCGCCCTCGGGCGCGCGGCCTGACTTGACGACGATCACCGGCTTGTTGCGGGCGGCGCCGCGCGCCGCCGACATGAACTTGCGCGCCGACGTGACGGACTCCATGTACATCAGGACGGCACGCGTGCCCGGGTCGCTGCCCAGGTAGTCGAGCATGTCGCCAAAGTCCACATCGGCGCCGTCGCCCAGCGACACGAAATGCGAAAAACCGATGCCGCGCCCATTGGCCCAGTCCAGCATGGCCGTGGCCAGCGCGCCCGACTGGGTGACAAACGCAAGATTGCCGGGCAGCGCCTTGCCCGGTGCGAAGCTGGCATTCAGGCCCACACCCGGCACCAGCGCGCCCAGGCAGTTGGGTCCGAGGATGCGCAGCAGGTGCGGCCTGGCCGCGTCCAGCATGGCCTGCTCCAGCGTCGGCCCGCCTTCCTGCGCCGGTGCCTTGAGGCCGGCGGTCATGACGATGGCCGCGCGCGTGCCCAGGGCGCCCAGCTGGGCGATCAGGCCGGGCACCGTGTCCGCAGGCGTGCAGATGACTGCCAGCTCCGGCACGCCGGGCAGCGCCGGAACATCGGCCCAGGCCGGTCCCCCGTCCACCAGGTCGCGTTTTGAATTGACGGGCCACACGGGGCCGGCGAATCCAGAGGATTTCAGGTTGCGCAGCACGACGCGGCCCAGGCTCCCGGCCCGGTCGGATGCGCCAATGACGGCGATGGATGCCGGCTGGAACAGGGATTGGAGGTTGCGTATGGTCATGAAGGCAGGTTAGCCCCCGCCACCGCGCACAAGCTTGAGGCAGGTCAAGTCCCCCGGCCACCAGCGGCCACACAATCAGCCGGAACCATTCACGCACGAGGCAAGCCCCATGGAAAACTTCAGCCAGCGCTACACACCCTCCCTGGCCCCCCGCTTCCTGAACCTGCTGAAAACGCGCGAGCAGGAAATGCGCGAACTGCTGCGCACCAGCGGCCACCTGCCCTCCAGCATGGAAGACAGGGCCGGCCGCGAGGTCAACGACTTCAAGGACATCGCCGGCGAGGAGTCGCAGGTGGCGGTGGACGAAGCCCAGGCAGCCCATGCCCTGCACGAACTCATCGAGCTGGCAGCCGCCCGCAAACGGATGGAAGGCGGCACCTATGGCCAATGCACGGAATGCGGCGACGCCATCGACATGCGGCGCCTGGCCGCCATGCCGGCGACTGCTCATTGCGCCGGCTGCCAGGCGGCGGTGGAACGTGTGGAGGCTATTGAGGCGCGGCGGTAGGGCAGCCCCTCAGTACCCTGCGCCCATCCGGAGCAATTGCATGTACTCCGGACTCCCGGACAGCGTGTTGTGCCCCGCACCGGAGATGACCCCAAGCGTCGCAGTCCCTGCGCGAAAGTACCTGTGGAGCCCCTCAGTACTTGCCCGCGGAATGACTTCATCATGTTCCGCCATCACCAGCAGCGTAGGCACCGTCACCTGCTGCGCGTACTTCCACGATTCATACCTGTCACGCATCAGCCAGCGCACGGGCACATAGGGAAACTGCTGCGCAGCCAGGTCCCGGATGCTGTTGTACGGCGTCACCAGTACCAGCCGCGACACGGGCCGGACGCTCGCCAGGTGCACGGCGACTCCACTGCCCAGGCTGCGGCCGATGGCCACGATGTTGCCGTGGTCCGTGCGCACTTTGTCGAACAGCGCGACCGCATCCGCGAACAGCGCAGCTTGCGTCGGGGTCCCTGCGCTCCCGCCGTAGCCGCGGTAGTGCAGCAGGTAGATGGCATGGTCGGGGAAAGCAGCTGCGAAGCCGGGCAGGTTGTAGGTGACATCTTCTGCATTGCCGCCGAAGTACACCAGCGCGTTCGGGCCGCTGCGCGCGCGCACGGTCACCAGCACAGGCCCGGCTTCCGTAGGCAAAGCCATCGTCGTGGCACCGGCGATGGGAGCCCGCGGCTGCGGAAAGTAAAGCAATGACCGCTGGTTGAAGAACAACAGCGCGCACAAGCCGGCGTAAGCGGCGAGCAGGATGGCGGCAGCCGTCAGCATCTTGCGCGGCATGATGCGAACGGCCTCCTACCGGGCCAGGCGCTTCACGCCGCCACGCACCCTGCCGCCTTCAGCACACGTTCCGTCGAGGCCGGGTTTTTGGCCAGCTTGGCCTCTGGCCTGCGAGGCCTTGCAACGAGTTCGCCGCCGCAGTTGGGGCATTTGCCGTGCAGCACCGCTTCAGCGCAGTTGCGGCAGAAGGTGCATTCAAAGGAGCAGATGCGCGCGTCTGGCGAGCTGGCCGGCAGGTCGGCGTCGCAGCATTCGCAGTTGGGTCTGAGTTGCAGCATGGGTCACCTCATGATTTGAACTGGATACTATCGCGCCGCCGGTCAGAACCTCGACCCCGGCTGCCGGAGAAATGCAATTTCTTCTGCCGTGGACTCCCGGCCCAGCACTTCGTTGCGGTGGGGATAGCGCCCGAACCGGTCAATGATCTCCCTGTGGCGCAGCGCCGAGTCGAGGCTTTCCTTGTGGCCGTTGGCGCGGACCAGACGTTCGGCCTCGGCCTGGATGACGCGGGACTCGCTGTGGACAAAAGGCAGGTACAGGAACATGCGCCCGGCCTGGTCCAGGGCTGTGTCTGCGCCTGCGACCACCGCTTCCTGCGCCAGGGCCAGGGCGAGCGGGTCGCTGGCAAACGCAAGCGGGCTGTTGCGGTGCATGTTGCGCGGGAACTGGTCCAGCACAATGACTTCGGCCAGCCTGCCCTTCGGTTCCTTGCGCCAGGCAAAAAGCTCGGCCTTGCAGGCTGCGCGGTGCAGTTCGCCAAAGCGCCGGGCGATCAGCGCGTCAAACTCCGGTTTGGCAGACCACCACTGGGCGGGCGAGGTTTCCGTGAACCAGAATGAAATGACTTCTTCGTACATGGGCTTTCGCGAACTGGTGAGGCGACCTCGCCGATGCTAATGTGAAATCCGGTGAAGCGTGCGCGGCACCCGAATTGCCCGGCCGCTTGATCCACCTCAAGCCTGGCGGCGCAGCGCCCTCCTACAGTCGCTGCAAGCCCTGCACCCACGCATGGGCAAGCCTATTGGAGCCATCATGAAAATCACCCGCAGCCCCCTCTTCCAGGCCTTTGCATTCACCCTGGCCACGCTTGCAGCCACTGCGGCCCTGGTGGCAGCCGGCCTGGCGGACGAGCCCGGCCCTGAGCACAACGCCGCCTGCCTCCTGTGCACCCGGTAACGCAGGTCACCCGTCCATGAACCAGCGGCGCATCCTGATCATCCAGGGCCACCCTGACGGGGCCACCCCGCACCTGTGCCACGGCCTGGCTTCGGCCTATGCCGAGGGCGCCCTCGAGGGCGGCCACCTGGTGCGGCGCATTGATGTATCCACACTGGACTTTGCATTCCTGCGCAGCCAGAAAGACTGGGAAAACGGCCCGGTGCCGCCGGGGCTGGCAGCCGCGCAGGAAGACATCCGCTGGGCCCAGCACATCGTGATCGTGTTTCCGCTGTGGCTCGGCGGCATGCCGGCCATGCTCAAGGGCTTCTTGGAGCAGGTCGCGCGGCCCGGCTTTGCCTTCCTGCGCGAGGAAGGCAGCGCCGTCTTCACCAAAAAAGGCCTCACCGGCCGATCCGCGCGCGTGGTCGTCACCATGGGCATGCCGGCCCTGGTGTACCGCTGGTATTTCCGGGCGCACAGCCTGAAGGCGCTGGAGCGCAACATCCTCGGCTTTGTAGGCATCGCGCCCATCGGCGAGACGCTCGTCGGCTCGGTCGCCGGTCTGAAAGAGAATGACGCCGCCAGATGGTTCGGCAAACTCAGGCGCCTGGGCAGCCAGGCGGCGTGAACGGGCCGGGCGCGTTGCCGGCCAGCGCCCTCCACCTCAATGCACGTTGGCCTCGAATGCCCGGGTCAGCCCGTCAATGTCGGTGATGCGGATGTGGCGCTTGTCCACTTCCAGCAGGCCCTGGCGCTGGAAGGCCGAGAAAGAGCGGCTCACCGTCTCCAGCTTCAGCCCGAGGTAGCTGCCGATCTCGGCGCGGGACATGCGCAGGTGGAACTCGCGCGACGAAAACCCGCGCGCCTTCATGCGCTGTGACAAGTTCAGCAGGAAGGCAGCCAGCCGTTCATCGGCCGTCATGCTGCCCAGCAGCAGCATCAGGCTGTGCTCGCGCACGATCTCGCGGCTCATCAGGCGCATGACCATCTGCTGCATGTCGCTGCCGCCGGTGGCCGCCAGCTCCGACAGGCTGGCGTAGGGAATGGCGCAGACTTCCGTGTCTTCCAGCGCGGTGGCGGTGCTGGCATGCTTGCCGCCTGCCACACCGTCCAGGCCCATCAGCTCGCCGGCCATGTGGAAGCCGCTGACCTGCTCGCGCCCGTCGGCCAGCATCAGGCTGGACTTGAAGGTGCCGGTGCGCACCGCATAGACGAAGTTGAAGCGGTCGCCCTCGTTGAACAGCGTTTCACCGGCCGCAACACGGCGGCGGCCAAAGCCCAGCCGGTCCAGCGCATCCACGTCGTTGACATTCAGGCCGCAGGGCAGACACAGCTCACGCAGGTGGCAGGTCGAGCAGGTGGTCTTCAGCGGCGTGACCGAAGGGACGCGCGAAACGTCACCCACAGGCAGCACGCGGATGGGCTGGGCGGTAAAAGCGGTGGCCAGTGTCATGGTTCTCTCCTCTGTGTATAGGGTTCAGCTGCCAGTCACGGTGCTGGTGTTGCTGCTGGTATTGGGGTGGGCGGCTGATGCAACAGCCGCGGCAAGCTGGTCGAATTCGGTGCTTTTGTCCAGGAAGCTCGTGGCGCCCTCGGCCATGTAGCGCTTGCGCCAGGCCGGGCCGGCGTTGTTGCTGAAGACGACAAACGCAACCCCGGGCGCCGCCTTGCGCACGGCCTGCAGCACCTGCAGGCCGGAGCCGCCCTCAAGCTGGATGTCCAGCACCACCACGTCGGGCCGGCTCGCCAGGATGCCGCTGATGGACTCCACCGGCGTGCCGGCCTGGCCCACGATGGCGCTGTCACACGCCTCCAGCATCTCGGCCACACGGCGGCGGATCATGGCCGAGTCGTCGGCCAGGAAAACCCTTGTGGATGCGATGGTGTGTGTCATGGCTCTACTGTCGCAAAGACGGGGCTTGCGCAACATCGGCGGCGGCTGAATCAGGGGCTAGGACGAGTCCTGACTGCGGCTTCCGCTGCACCGGCCCGGCCTAGGAATCGTCCTAGGCGATGCGCCCCGGCCCAGCCAGATGTGCACGCGCTTGATGCGCATCAAGTGCCCGGCGCCCTGCCGCCCCAACACTCGGGTGCATCAAGCTTGCAAAGGAGCAGACCATGTACAAGAGAATCCTCGTCCCCGTTGACGGCAGCGACGCGTCGAACAAGGCACTGGCCGCCGCGCTGCAGATGGCCCGCGACTCAGCCGGCAGCGTGCGCCTGCTGCATGTGATGGATGCCGGCAGCTACTTCGGCGGATTCGACCCCTACGGCACCTTCACCGCCGACCTGCTGGGCGTCATGCGCGAGGCCGGCATGAAGGTACTGACCGATGCGGCGGAGGCGGCGAAGGCCGGCGGCGTGGAGGCCACCTGGTCGCTGTCGGAGAACATGGACTCGCGCCTTGGCGAGACCGTGGCCGACGAAGCGCGGCTGTGGAATGCCGACCTGATCGTGACCGGCTCGCATGGCCGGCGTGGTGTGGGGCGCATTGTGCTGGGCAGCGGTGCCGAGCAGATCATGCGGCTGGCGCCGGTGCCGGTGCTGCTGGTCCGCGCGGCGCCGGACGCCGCCAGGGGCTGACCCCAGCCCTCAGGGACCGTCCTGCCCCGACAGCCCGTGCTTGATGGCATAGCGCACCAGGTCGCTCTGGTTGGCCAGGCCCATCTTCTGCATGAGGTTGGACTTGTGGGTGCTGACGGTCTTGACCGACAGCTTGAGCGCGCTGGCAATGTCGGTCACCGAGGTGCCGTCCACCAGCGCCCGGAACACCTGGAACTCGCGGTCTGACAAAGACTCATGCGGCACAGCCTGGCTGCCCGGCATGGCGCCCAGCGCCAGCTGCTCGGCGACCTCGGCGCTGATGTACGCGCCGCCGCCGGCGAGTTTGCGGATGGCCTGCACCAGCTGCGCCGGGGCGCTTTCCTTGGTCAGGTAGCCGCTGGCGCCCGACTTGATGGAGCGCACCGCATACTGCAGCTCCTGGTGCATGCTCAGCACCAGGATGCGCATCTTCGGCCGCTCGGCATGGGCCAGCTTGATCAGCTCCATGCCGCTGCGCCCGGGCATGGAGAGGTCCAGCACCAGCACGTCAAACTCGCGTTCGCGCACGATGCGCATCACCTCGTTGCCGTCGCCCGCCTCGTCAACCACTTCCAGGTCCTCCGCCTCGCCCACGATGCGCTTGAGGCCCTCGCGCACGATGGCATGGTCGTCGGCGATCACGATGCGGGTCATGGCGCGGCCAGGCTTTCGTCCAGCGGAATGCGGGCATGCACCTGGGTCCCCTGCCCCGGCACGCTGCTGACAACCACCGTGCCCTTGAACAGCTGGGCCCGCTCGCGCAGGCCCGCCAGGCCCAGCGAGCCCGCGCGCCGGGGGGCGGCGACGTCAAAGCCCCGGCCGTCATCCTCCACGGCCAGCAGCAGCTCGCCGCCGGAGAGTTCGACGCGCACATTGGCATGCGTGGCCCCGGAATGCTTGGCCACATTGACCAGCGACTCCTGGACAATGCGGAACACACCGGTCGCCCAAGGCTCGGGCAGGTCCAGGGTTTCATCCAGCTGCAACGAGCACGGGATGCCATGGCGCTGGGTGAAGTTCTGCACCAGCCATTCGATTGCCGGCGCCAGCCCCAGGTCGTCCAGCAGCAGTGGCCGCAGGTCGGCCGCGATGCGGCGCGTGGAGGCGACGCTGCCGTCGATCATGGCCAGCATGTCGGCAATCTTGGCGGCCACCTCGCCGCCCGCGCCGGCCAGGCGGTCGCGCAGCCAGATGGTGTCCATCTTGATGGCGGTCAGGCTCTGGGCCAGCTCGTCGTGCAGCTCGCGGGCAACCCGGGTCTTTTCCTGCTCGCGGATGGCGCTGGCGGCTGCCGCATAGGCTGACAGCTCGTTTTGGGCGCGCACCCGGTCGGTGACGTCGCGCAGGATCACGGTGAACAGCTTGCCCTCGGGCGTTTCCAGCTGGGAGATGGAGGCCTCCAGCGGGAACTCCGCGCCATTGGCCCGCACGCCGTGGATGACGGTGCCGTCGGCCATGCGGCGGGAGGTCACGCCGGTGGTGCCAAAGCGCCGCACATGGCCGGCATGTGCGGCAGAAAAGCGCGGCGGCATCAGCATGGTCAGCGGCCGGCCGATGACCTGGTCGGCGGGCCAGCCGAAGATCTTCTCGGCCGCGCGGTTGTACAGCAGGATGATCTGCGCCTCATCCATGGTGATGATGCCGTCCATGGCCGAGTCCAGCAGGCCCGCAAGGCGTGCCGCCGCGCCGTCAAAGGGCTGCAGCGCGCCGCTGCCAGCGGCAAGGGTTCCGGCGGGCGACAGTGAGAACGGGGTCACGTAGGCGGCATGGGGCGGGTAGGCACGCCGCAATTACAGCACAAGCCGCGCGCCAGGCCGCAGCGGCCGGCGGGCCGGTGCCGACCCACGCCGCCGTCTCAGGGCGCCGGGCGCCCGTCGTGCCCGCAGAGCAGCGCGGTCACTGCGTTGGACACCATGCTGACCAGCCAGAAGGCAAAGAACGAGGCGGTGTACACAGCCTGGCGCGACCAGCCTACCAGGTGCAGGTCCAGCGGGTCCACCACCGAGAACACCAGCAGTTCCAGCAGGCAGGCCGACAGGAAGGCCGGCCAGGCCACCGTCATGATGCGGCGCGCCCAGGGGCCGGGCGGCGTCGCGTCTTCGGCCGGCGTGCTCATGGCCGCGGCGGCGTGGCCGCGTGGTTACGCCCCTGCATCGCGGGCATCAGGCCCTTGTCAGCGGCCAGCGTCTTGTTGATCTCGATGCCGCGGCGGTAGTAGTCGTCCGCCACCACCGGGTCGGGGTTGGCCAGGGCGATCCATGCGGTGGCAATGGCCGCGAGCACGACCAGCAGCGGGCCGGAGATGACCAGCCAGACGTAGCCGTAGCGCCACCAGGGTTTCGGGTTTGTGTTGTCGGCCATGTGTGTCTCCTTGGGGTGTGGGTGCGCTCAGCGCGGGACCAGGAATACGGACTTCTCAGTGACATGCGCACCGCCGCCCGCCGCCTGGATCCCGAAATGGATTTCATGCGAACCCGGCGGCACCGAGCCGTAGGGTATCTGCACACGGGCCGCCACCCAGCGCGACTGGGCCGGCCCGATCTCGACCGCTTCGCCCGGCGAGATGGTGGCGCCGGGCAGGCCCGACACGCCAATGGTGTATGACTGGACCTGCTCGGTGGCGTTCATCAGCTGCAGCCGGTAAACGTTCTCCAGCCGCCCGCCCGCCACGATGCGTGAGAGCGCGGCGCGGTCGCGCACCACATCCACCTTCAGCGGCGTGCGCAGCACCAGGCTGGCCAGCAGACCGGCGCAGACGGCCAGCAGCAGCGCGGTGTACACCAGCACGCGCGGGCGCAGCACATGGCGCAGCATCTCGCCGCCGGTGAACTTGCCCGACAGCGCATTCTGCGTCGAGTAGCGGATCAGGCCGCGCGGGTAGTCCATCTTGTCCATCATCGTGTCGCAGGCGTCGATGCAGGCGCCGCAGCCTATGCATTCGTACTGCAGGCCATCGCGGATGTCGATGCCCGTGGGGCAGACCTGCACGCACAGCCCGCAGTCCACGCAGGCGCCCAGGCCCCTGGCCTTGAAGTCGTCGCTGCGGCCGCGGGTGCCGCGCGGCTCGCCGCGCTGGGCGTCATAGCCGACGATCAGCGTGTCATGGTCGAACATGGCGCTCTGGAAGCGCGCATACGGGCACATGTACTTGCAGACCTGCTCGCGCATGAAGCCGGCATTGCCGTAGGTGGCAAAGCCGTAGAAGAACACCCAGAACACTTCCCAGGAGCTCATCCGCGTCTGCAGGAACTCCATGCCGAGCTCGCGGATGGGCGTGAAGTAGCCGACGAAGCTGAAGCCCGTCCACATCGCAACGCCGATCCACAGCAGGTGCTTGAACCACTTCTTGACCAGCTTCTCCATGGACAGCGGCGCCTTGTCCAGCTTCATGCGGGCACCGCGCTCGCCCTCCACCTTGCGCTCGATCCACATGAACATTTCGGTATAGACCGTCTGCGGGCAGGCATAGCCGCACCACAGCCGCCCCGCCACCGCGGTGAACAGGAACAGCGACAGGGCCGAGATGACGAGCAGGCCCGTCAGGTAGATGAAGTCCTGCGGGTACAGCACCAGGCCGAAGATGTAGAAGCGCCGCGCGCCCAGGTCGAACAGCACAGCCTGGCGCTGGCCCCACTCCAGCCAGGGCAGGCCATAGAACACCAGTTGCGTCAGGAAGACGAAGCCCCAGCGCCAGCGGGTGAACAGGCCGTCAATCGTGCGCGGGTAGATGGTCTTGCTGGCAGCGTACAGCGAGACCATCCCGCCATCGCCCTCCCCAATGCCGGACTGCACGGGCGTGATCGGAATGACGCGCCGGGTCATTACTTCGACGCAACAGTACCGGTGGGCTTGTTTGACAACCCCCAGACGTACGACGCCAGCACCTTGATCTGGCCTTCCGTGAGCTTGCCTTCCTGCGCCGGCATCTGGTTGGTCTTGCCGGCGTTGATGATGTTCACGATGGCCTGCTCGCCCCAGCCATGCAGCCAGGTGTCGTCGGCCAGGTTGGGCGCGCCGACGGCTTGGTTGCCCCTGCCGTCCGTGCCGTGGCAGGCGGCGCAGGCGGTGAACTTCGACTTGCCCAGCTGGGCCCGCACCGAGTCGTGCGGGCTGCCGGACAGGCTCAGCACGTAGTGGGCGACGTTCCTCACGTCATCAGGCGAGCCCACGGCAGCTGCCATGGGCGGCATCACGCCGGTGCGGCCCTTGACCACCGTCTCCATGATCTTGTCGGGCGTGCCGCCATGCAGCCAGTCGGCATCGGCCAGGTTGGGGAAGCCCTTGCTGCCCCGCGCATCCGAGCCATGGCACTGGGCGCAGTTGTTCATGAACAGGCGCTCGCCGATGCCCATGGCGGGCACGTCCCCGGCCAGCTGCTCGGGCGGCATGCCGGCAAAGCGGGAATACAGCGGCTCCAGTTCCTTGTTGGCCGTCTTCACTTCGGCGGCATACTCGCCGCTGGTGCTCCAGCCGAACTCGCCCGCATAGCTGCCCAGGCCCGGGTAGACCACCAGGTAGCCGACGCCATAGACGATGGTGATGATGAACAGGCCCACCCACCAGCGCGGCAGCGGGTTATTGGACTCGCGCAGGTCCTCGTCCCAGACATGGCCCGTGGTGTTGTCGGCATTGGCCGCGACCTTCTTGCGCCCGGTCACCCACAGGAGGATGGCGCAGGCCAGGATGCTCACCACGGTGAGCGCGGCCACATAGACCGACCAGAAATTGCTTGTGAAGTCACTCATGATGTTCGTTCCTGTTCAGTCCTGCTCGAAGGGCAGTTGTGCGGCTTCCGCAAAGCGCCGGCTGTTGCGGCGCATGAACGTCCAGCCCATGATGCCGATGAAGGTGATGAAGCAGGCGATGGTGGCGCCGATACGCAGTGTGGTCACATCCATGTTGTTCTCTCCGGTTACTTGAGCGCCAGGCCCATGGATTGCAGGTAGGCCACCATGGCGTCCATCTCGGTCTTGCCGGTGACTTCGGCGGCAGCAGCGGCGATCTGCGCATCGGTGTAGGGCACACCGACCCGGCGCAGCGCCGTCATGTGGGCTGGCGACTCCTTCGGGTCCAGCAGCGCCTTCTCCAGCCAGGCATAGGCCGGCATGTTCGACTCGGGAACGACATCGCGCGGGTTGTTCAGGTGGATGCGGTGCCATTCGTCGCTGTACTTGCCGCCGACGCGGTGCAGGTCGGGCCCGGTGCGCTTGCTGCCCCACTGGAACGGGTGGTCATAGACAAACTCGCCAGCGACCGAATAGTGGCCGTAGCGCAGCGTCTCGGCGCGGAACGGGCGGATCATCTGCGAATGACAGTTGTAGCAGCCCTCGCGCAGGTAGATGTCGCGCCCGGCCAGTTGAAGCGGCGTGAGCGGCTTGACGCCGGTCACCGCCTCGGTGGTGGACTTCTGGAAGAACAGCGGCACGATCTCGACCAGCCCGCCGATGGCGATGACCAGCAGGATCAGCACGATCATCAGGAAGTTGTTGGTCTCCACCTTTTCGTGGGTGAAGCCGGTGGTGTTTTCAGTGTTGTTGGACATGATGCTTTCTTCCTCAGGCGTGGGCGACAGGTGCAGGGATGGACACCTTGACCGAGCGGCCCGAGATGGCCGTCATCCAGCAGTTCCAGGCCATGATGACCATGCCGGCCAGGTACAGCAGGCCCCCGAGCACGCGCACCACATAGAACGGGTAGGTGGCCTTGACGCTTTCCACGAAGGTGTAGGTCAGCGTGCCGTCGCTGTTGATGCCGCGCCACATCAGGCCCTGCATGACGCCGGCAATCCACATGGCGGCGATGTACAGCACGATGCCGACGGTGGCGACCCAGAAATGCAGCTCGATGGCGCCGTGGCTGTACATCTTCTTCTGGCCGAACATGCGCGGCATGAGGTAGTACAGCGCGCCCATGGACACGAGGCCGACCCAGCCGAGCGCGCCGGAGTGCACATGGCCCACCGTCCAGTCGGTGTAGTGGCTCAGGGCATTGACGGTCTTGATGGACATCATCGGCCCCTCGAAGGTGCTCATGCCGTAGAACGAGAGCGAGACGATCATGAAGCGCAGGACGGGGTCGTCACGCAGCTTGTGCCAGGCGCCCGACAGCGTCATCACGCCGTTGATCATGCCGCCCCAGCTCGGCGCGAGCAGCACCAGCGAGAACACCATGCCGACCGACTGCGCCCAGTCGGGCAGCGCGGTGTAGTGCAGGTGGTGCGGGCCGGCCCACATGTAGGTGAAGATCAGCGCCCAGAAGTGGACGATGGACAGGCGGT
>JAZKHY010000001.1:0-4558 GCA_040385105.1 Pseudomonadota bacterium | reverse complement strand
TCATGTTGCGGGTGTTGATGCCCATGGCCTTGGCGGCGATCTCGTCCTCGCGGATGGCCATCCAGGCGCGGCCGATGCGCGACACCTCCAGCCTGTGGCAGATGACGACACTGATGAGGACCAGCGCGAGGAAGAGGTAGTAATAGAGCGTGACGGATGCGATCTCGTAGCTGCCGATGTCCAGGCGCTTGCCCAGGTTGAGGCCGAAGAAATTGATCGAGTCGATCTGGTTCAGGCCTTTGGGGCCGTTGGTGATGTTGACCGGGTGGTCCAGGTTGTTCAGGAACACGCGGATGATTTCACCGAAGCCCAGCGTCACGATGGCCAGGTAGTCGCCCCTGAGCCTCAGCGTCGGGGCGCCCAGCAGTACGCCAAAGAATCCCGCCAGCGCCGCCCCGAGCGGTATCACGGCCCACCACGGTGTGTGCAGGCCGTCGGGGAACATCGCGGCTATCGCCGGGAACGAATCCGTCAGGTGCGGCGACGCGAGCAGGCCGAACATGTAGGCGCCCACGGCGAAGAAGGCGACGAAGCCCAGGTCGAGCAGACCCGCATAGCCCACCACGATGTTCAGCCCCAGCGCCAGCAGCACATAGAGCAGCGCCGTATCGGCGATGCGCACCCAGGCATTGCCGAATGACTGGAGGATGAGGGGCAGCACCAGCAGTGCGATGGCCCACACGAGGTAAACAACAGGCTTTTTCTGGTTCATGTGTTTCTCCCGGTGGTCAGGCTCGGTCCGCCACACGCTCACCCAGCAGGCCCGAGGGCCTGAGCGTCAGCACGAAGATCAGCACGATGAAGGCGAAGATGTCCGAGTAGTGGCTGCCCAGCACACCGCCAGTGAGCGCGCCGATGTAGCCCGAGCCGATGGACTCGATCAGCCCCAGCAGGATGCCGCCCACCACGGCGCCGGCCAGGTTGCCGATGCCGCCGAACACAGCCGCCGTGAAGGCCTTCAGCCCCGGCAGGAAGCCCATGGTGTGCTGCGCCGTGCCATAGTTGGAGGCGTACATCACGCCGGCGATGGTGGCCAGGATGGCGCCGATGATGAAGGTGGCAGAAATCACCATGTCGGGCTTCACGCCCATCAGGCCCGCCACGCGCGGGTTTTCGGCGGTAGCGCGCATGGCGCGCCCGAGCTTGGTGTAGTTGACGAGGTACATCAGCACGGCGAGCGACACCGCCGTGAGGCCGAGGATCATGATCTGCGTCGGCGTGATCACCGCGCCGCCGATGTTCAGCGGTGCGCTGGGCAGCAGCGTGGGATAGGGCTTGTAGTTCGGCTTCCAGATGATCATGGCCAGCGTCTGGAGCAGGATCGACATGCCGATGGCCGTGATCAGGGGCGCGAGCTTGGGGCTGTTGCGCAGGGGCCGGTAGGCGATCTTCTCGATCACGAAGTTGAGGGCCGCCGCGACCACGCAGGCAATGACAAGCGCGAGGAACAGGATGATCCAGCCGGGTGCGCCGGGCATGGCTTCCTTCATGAGGCCGATGATGGTCCAGCTGGTCAGCGCGCCAACCATGAGCACTTCCCCGTGCGCGAAATTGATGAGGTTGATGATGCCGTACACCATGGTGTAGCCAAGGGCTACCAGGGCGTACATGCTGCCCAGTACCAGACCGTTGATGATCTGTTGCAGCAGAATTTCCATAAAAGTTCTCCGTTTTGTGATCGGCGCACGAACCAGCAGGCTTTTTGTTGTCTGGCCGGCGGCCGGCCTCGTGAGCTCCACCGTCCATCTAGCAAAAAACCCGCCAGTGTGCTTCGATGGCGGGTTTGTGGGCGAATTGTAGCCAAGCGTTTTAGAGGCAAAACCCGTGGTTTGCCCCGTGTTTACCCTTGCGCGCGAGCCGATCAACGGCTTTGCCGGCGCATTAACGTTTCTGATTGTTGAGGTTTTTCAGTTCGCGCAGCTTATCGGCGATGCGGATTTCCAGGCCGCGCTCAACCGGCCGGTAGAACTCGGGCGCCTGCATGCCGGACGGAAAGTAGGTCTCGCCTGCCGCAAAGCCGCCGTCCTCATCATGCGCGTAGCGGTAGTCCTTGCCGTAGTCCAGCTCCTTCATGAGCTTCGTCGGCGCATTGCGCAGGTGCATCGGCACCGGCCGCGTGCCGTCCTTCTTCACGAACGCCTTGGCCTCATTGAAGGCCTTGTAGACCGCATTGGACTTGGGCGCGATGGCCAGGTACACAACGCACTGCGCCAGGGCAAGCTCGCCCTCGGGTGTACCCAGGCGCTCGTACACCTCGGCGGCGTCCAGCGCCATGCGCAGCGCCCGCGGGTCGGCCAGGCCGATGTCCTCGCTGGCCATGCGCACCAGGCGGCGGGCCATGTAGCGCGGGTCGGCACCACCGTCGAGCATGCGCACGAACCAGTACAGCGAAGCGTCCGGGTCGGAGCCGCGCACGGACTTGTGCAGCGCGCTGATGGTGTCGTAGAACTGCTCACCACCCTTGTCGTAACGCCGCATGCGCTCGCCCAGCACCCTCAGAAGCCATTCGTCGGTGATGGCCGCGAGCTTCTCCTTCATAGCCGCGACGGCGAGCGTCTCCAGCGTGTTGAGCAGGCGCCGCGCATCTCCGTCGGCATAGGCCACCAGGCGGTCCATCGCGGCCTTGTCCACGGACGGCACGGCACCGATGGCCTGTGCCTTCGCAACGATCTGCTCCAGGTCGGCCTCGGAAAGCGGCTGCAGTACATACACCGCAGCGCGCGAGAGCAGGGCCGAGTTGACCTCGAACGACGGGTTCTCCGTGGTCGCGCCAATGAAGGTGAACAGGCCACTTTCCACATGCGGCAGGAAGGCATCCTGCTGGCTCTTGTTGAAGCGGTGGACTTCATCGACGAACACGATCGTGCGGCGGCCCGCGCCGGCCTCGTCCGGATTGCTGCCCAGCAGGCTGCCCTGCGCCACCTGCGCCTGCTCCACTGCCTCGCGGATGTCCTTGACGCCGCCCAGCACCGCGCTGATGGTAATGAAACGCGCATCGAAGGCATCAGCCATCAGGCGGGCGATGGTGGTCTTGCCAACGCCCGGCGGCCCCCAGAGGATGCAGCTGTGGGGCTGGCCCGACTCGAAGGCAATGCGCAGCGGCATGCCTTCGCCCAGCAGGTGTTGCTGCCCGATGACTTCGCCGAGTGTGCGCGGCCGCAGGCGCTCCGCCAGGGGTTGGTGGGACGGTGTGGCCATCGATGGGAAACGCCGCCCGGCTACTGGCGGATCACGTCCGCACCGGCTGGCGGCTTGAAGCTGAAGGTGGCGGCGGGCAACGCGGGGTTGACCTCCACCTTGCTGAAGCTCATGACCGAGCGCTGGCCAAAGCTGTCGAGGATTTCAAGCGCGGCCAGTTCGTTGCCCTTGAGGCCGATGCGCACGCTTTGCAGTTGCGCATCTTTGCCCTTCGGTGTCGCCACCACCCATTGCAGGCCGTCCTTGTCCGGCGCTGCCTGCAGGTTGAACTCGCCTTGCAGCGCCCGCAGGTCGGGGGCCGAGGCGATCAGCGCGGCGGGCGTCGAGCCGAGCACCTGCGACTGCTTGCGCGAGGTCACCTGGTTCAGGTCAACGTCATGCATCCACAGCGTCTGGCCGTCGGCCACGATGCTCTGCTCGAAAGGCTTTTTGTAGACAAACCTGAAACGGTCCGGCCGCTGGAACTCGAAGGTGCCGCTGGATGTCTTGGTGCGGGGAGCCTGGCCGTCTTTCGATGGCGCAGTCACCACTTGCGTGAAGTCCGCGCGGCCGGATTTCGTGCTCTTCATGAAGGCTTCAAGGCTGTCCAGGCCGCCAGCCCAGGCACACGGAAGGGCCGCAGCAAGCAGCAGCGCGCCAAAAGAGGAAAGGAGTTTCTTGTTCATGCCCTATCAGACACCCAAATTGCCCGAACGTTCAGTTAGCCAGTTCACTCTGCCCGCGCCGGCACCAGGATTTCACGCTGTCCGGCACCGGACATGGCGCTCACGAGGCCGGCCTTCTCCATGTCTTCCACCAGGCGCGCGGCACGGTTGTAACCAATCTTCAAATGTCTTTGCACCAGCGATATGCTGGCCTTGCGGTTCTTGAGCACGACTTCAACCGCCTGGTCGTACATCGGGTCCTTCTCGCCGCCGCCGGCACCGGCGCCCTCGCCCATGATGTCGCCTTCGCCATCGACCGTGCCGCCTTCCAGAACGCCCTCGATGTAGTTGGGCTCGCCGCCCTGCTCCTTGAGGTACGCCACGACGCGGTGCACCTCGTCGTCGCTCACGAAGGCGCCGTGCACGCGGATCGGCAGGCCTGTGCCGGAAGGCATGTAGAGCATGTCGCCCATGCCCAGCAGCGCCTCGGCGCCCATCTGGTCGAGGATGGTGCGGCTGTCGATCTTGCTGGAAACCTGGAAGGAGATGCGGGTCGGTATGTTGGCCTTGATCAGGCCGGTGATCACATCCACGCTCGGGCGCTGCGTTGCAAGGATCAGGTGGATGCCGGCAGCGCGGGCCTTCTGCGCCAGCCGCGCAATCAGTTCCTCGATCTTCTTGCCGACGACCATCATCAGGTCGGCCAGTTCGTCGAT